>DATJTT010000017.1:0-356997 GCA_035503075.1 Solirubrobacteraceae bacterium | reverse complement strand
GAGCGCGGCGATCGAGATCGGGATGAACGCGAACGCGGTGCCGGCGCCGGCGATGACGAACGGGCCGGCGAGGTTCGCGAGGAAGTGTCCGTGGACGGGCGCCTGGGTCGCCCACAGCACGCCCGCGCCGATCAGCGCCATCCCGGCCGCCATCACGATCTTGGCGCCACCGGAGCTGCACGCGCAGCGAGGAACTAAGGCCGCGTCCACGGAGGACTTCGAGCGTCTGTCGGCCGACGTGCCCTACGACAACGAGGGCTAGAGGTGCGAGACACCTCGGCGGTCTGCTCCGCGCCGAAGCGGTCGTGTCGGCTCAGTGGCCTCCGGCGAACCGGTCTGGCTCACTGCCCGCCCTTCGTGTTCGTCTGGCCGAGGTCGCGTCTGCCTTGCGCTTGTGACCTCTGGTACGTTTCCGGGCACGTTAAGCGGCCCGGAGTCAGCCTTGGGGCCTGTCGGGGGCGGGAGTCCTGATGCGGTTGCGGAATGGGATGTTTGGTTCGGGTGTTGGTCTGGTGCTGGTGGCGGTGTGCGCTTTGGGTTCGCCAGCGGCCGCGTCGGCAGCGACCGACATGGTTACCAACCTCAATGATTCCGGAGCCGGCTCTTTGCGGGCGGTAATTGCAGCCGCCGGGTCGGGGGACACGGTCGAGTTCGAATCCGGAGTGACCGGCACCATCTCGCTGACCAGCGGCGCGATCGCTGTCGAAAAGAACTTGACGATCATTGGACCTGGTGCGTCGCTGCTAAAGATCGATGCGGACCACAAAAGCCGGATCTTTGAAATCACTGGAACGTTCTCGTCGATCTCGGTGTCACTCTCGGGGTTGACGCTTGCCGAAGGTGCTTCGAGCGCGCTCGGCGGCGCGATCGATTTCGACCCCGACGTCAGCCCCGGCACTGCGTCGTTGACGGTGATGGCCAGCACGTTCGTGGACAACCGCGCGGGCGGTGAAGGTACGACGAGCGCCTTGAGCGGCCGGGGCGCGGGCGGCGCGATCGCGTTCGAAGCGACCGGCACGTTGACCGTCATGACCAGCGCCTTCACCAGCAACACCGCTGGTGGAAACGGTGGTGAAGGCAGCTCCAGCGCGCAGGGCGACGGCGGGGCGATCGAGTTCGAAGGCGGCACGCTCGCGATCACCGACAGCTCGTTCAGCGCAAACAGCGCGGGGGGGAGCGGCGGCGATGGCACCTCGAGCGCCCAGGGCGACGGCGGGGCGGTCGAGTTCGAAGGCGCCACGCTGACGATCACCGACAGCTCGTTCAGCGCGAACAGGGCGGGTGGAAACGGTGGTGATGGCGAAGCAAGCGCGCAGGGCGACGGCGGGGCGGTCGAGTTCGAAGGCGCCACGCTGACGATCACCGAAAGCTCGTTCAGCGCCAACAGCGCGGGAGGAAACGGCGGCGATGGCACCTCGAGCGCCCAGGCCGACGGTGGGGCGCTCGAGTTCTCCGGAGAGGGCGAACACGCAACCCTCACGATCACCGCGAGTACGTTCAATGGCAACCAGGCCGGCGGGAGCACCGGAGGAGGCGAAGCAAGCGGCGAAGCCTTCGGCGGTGCGATCGAAGCGTTCGGCGGAGGCGCGGCGACGCTGACGAACGACACCATAGAGGGCAACAGCGTCGGCGGGTCCATCGGCGCTGTCTCGGGAGCCGGCGTTGGAGGCGGTGGTCTAAATGACACTCTCCCGGCGACACTCCTCAACGACACCGTCGACGGAAACGCGGTCATCGGAGCGTCCGGTGCGGGCGGCAACATCGACGCCAGCCCGGGTCCGGTCACGCTGAAGAACACGATCGTCTCAGCCGGCGCGGCCGCCAGCGGCCCAAACTGCACGGCGAACGTGATCTCCGCGGGCCACAACCTCGAGAGCACGACCCCCAGTGAGTGTGGCCTGAACCCAGCGTTGGGCGACCTGATCGGTGCGAACCCCCTCCTCGGTCCTCTGCAGTCCAACGGTGGGCCCACGCAGACGCAGGCGCTCCTTGAAGGGAGCCCCGCGATCGAAGCCGGCGAAAACGCCGGCTGTCCGGCGACCGACCAGCGTGGCGTCGCACGCCCGCAGCCCTCCGGCGGGCGTTGCGACATCGGCGCATTCGAGTTCGTCCCGTCGTCCTCGGAACAGTCGACATCAGAACAGCGGACATCCACGAGTTCGTCGACGAGCTCACCAACGACCGGCGGCTCACCATCGCCCAGTGGCATTGCCACTACGCCCGAGAAGGTCGAAGAACTGTTGCTCGGTTGCAGCAAACGCGAGCTCGTTCTCAATGATGTGCTGATCCGCGGCGGACGCGTGGAGCTGAACGGGAGCGCCGCCGAGAGCCTCGACGGCAAGAAAGTCAAGATCATCTTCGACTCGAGCAAGCAGGTGGCCACCGCCAAGGTCGACTCACACGACCAATTCGCCACCACCGCGCCGCTGCCGCCGGCGAGCATCCGCGACAGCAACAGCGCCCGCTACATGGCCGAGTCCAGCGGGCAGCGCTCGCTGAACCTCAAGCTGAACAGACGTCTCCAGCTCGAGAACCCAACGTTCTCCGGTGGTGCCGTTTCGCTCACGGGCCGGGTGCTACCGCCGCTCACCAAGCCGATTGCGCGAGTCACCGTCGAACAGCAGCTCGAATGCGGCCACACGGCCCGCGTCCTCACTTTCAAGCCGGCGGCAAACGGCAGCTTTCACGTGAGCATCGAGGTTCCCGCCGCGGCGAAGGCCGGGATCTACCGGCTCACCAGCACCGTCAGAGAGAGCACACGTTCGAGGCACGGCTTCGCGACCTACAGTTTGCCGCTGCCGGTCGCGCTTGGCTGATGCTCGGCCGGTCCTATCCGACAATTTTGCTGTTGGTGACGGAGCGTGAGGATGTCCCGGTCGCCTTGGAACTCGGCGACGACTCCCCGCAGGAGCAACAACAGCGAGGGCCCGGAAGGCAAAAGGGGAGTGTCGACGAGCGCCATTGCAGGCTATTGAGATAATCCCCTCCATGGACGCGCGTGAGCATGCTGATCGTTGGCAGGCCGCCTGGAACGCGCGCGATCTTGACGCCATCATGGACTGCTACGCAGAGGATGTGGATTTCGTCGGACCCACCGTCGTGACACGTTGGAAGCGATCCGACGGCCGGCTGCGCGGCCCGACCGAGCTGCGTCAGCACTTCTGAAAAGGGGCCTTGAGCTCGCTCCCGAGTTGCGGTTCTCAGAGGAGGCGCTGATGACGACCCCGGGAGGGTACGCGTTGCTCTATCGCCGCGAGAACAACAGCCTGGAGATTGATGCCGTTGAGCTCGATGAGACCGGTCGCGCGAGGATGGTCCGCGCCTACTACGCACAGCAGCGGGCCTGACCCGACCCCAACGTCGAAGGCGCTACCACGACCAACGTTCCGCGGGCGGGCGACGTCGGTGTCCTCGGCGGCCTCGGAGCGTCCGACGAGCTTTGGCTCGCCGCGCATTTCCATCCGCCCGTCGGGTCCCGCATAGCTGTCGCCGGGGACGTCGGCGAGCGCCGCGTAGAGCGTCGGCAGCGCGCCGGCGCGCTCGTCCTGTGCGATCACGCGATTGCCGACGACGCTGAGCAGATCCAGCGCCCGGCGACCGCTGTGGAACTGCAGGTTGGTCGCGGCATAGCGGGCGCGCCACGCGCTGTAGCGCCTGCGCTCCCAGTTGAGGTCGTCGAGGTCGATGGCGCAGACGCGGCGGCGCGGCCGATTCCGCTGTCGGCGCCGGTGACGATCACGCTGCGGCCGGTCAAGTCGGGGAGCTGGGTCGCCTCAAAGTAGTCATGGGCAACAATGTAGACTACGACAACAATGGTGTCAACGACAACTTCGTGTTGTAGCGTGCAAGACCGATGACGCCGAGCGTGCAAGACCGATGACGCCGCGAGACCCATGAACGAGCGCCGTTACCACCACGGCAACCTGCGCACGGCGCTGCTCGCGCAGGCCGAGCGTACGGTGCGCGAGCGCGGCGTTCAGGCGCTCTCGCTGCGCGAGCTCGCGCGCGAGGAGGGCGTGAGCCACAGCGCTCCGCGGAGGCACTTCGCGGATCGCAAGGCGCTGTTGGATGCGCTCGCCGAGGCGGGTTTCGCGCGCTTGGGCGCGGAGCTGCGCGACGCGGTGGACGGCGCGGGCGAGGACTTCCAGGCTCGACTGCAGGCGACGGCGGCCGCGTATGTGCGCTTCGCGACGCGCGACGCGGCGCTGCTCGAGCTGATGTTCGCGGGCAAGCGGGGGGAGCACTCGGGCTTGCTCGCCGAGGCCGCCGAGCGGGCGTTCTCGGTGATGCTCGAGCTGATCGAACAGGGGCAGGCCGAGGGCTCCCTCGAAGCGGGATCGTCGGAGGGCGTCGGCGTGGTGTTGTTCGCGACGATCCAGGGGATCGCGGCGCTGGTGAGCGCGGGCATCGTCGAGGTCGAGCAGCTCGACGAGCTCGTGGCGGACGCGATCGCGCATTTCTTGCGCGGGTCGCGCACGGCGGTCAGATGATTCCCTCGCGCTTCTCCTCCTCGTACAAGCGCTCGATGACGAACTCCTTGAGGAGGGTCTGGTAGCCGGTGTTGCGCGCGGCGGCGAGCGCGCGCAGGCGGGTGAGCGTGAACTGGTCGAAGCGCACGGCGATCGGCGTGGTGCGTGCCGGGCGGATCATGTCTTCCATCTTGAGCAGCTTTTCGCGCTTGGCCTGCTGCTCCCAGAACTCCTCGGGCTCGAGCGACAGGCCCTTCGTGAAATCGACTTCCCCTGGACGTCGGGGCATGGGGTTCTCCTTTCGCACGCAGCGTGCTCTATGGTATTTACCGGCCTAGATACTATAGATATACGCGCGCGCGGCTACCGGCGGACGAGCCGCTGCCCGCCGCGCGGCTACCGGCGGACGAGCCGCTGCCCGCCGCGCGGCTAGCGGCGGCCGAGCCGCTGCCACGCGCGCCGCCAGAAGCCGGGTTTTGGCCGCCGGCGCCAGAGCGCGGCGGGCGGCACGGTGGCGCGTACGAGCGCGACCCAGTCATCGAGCGGCAGCTCCCCGGAGATCAAGCGCCCGAGCGCGCCGGTGACGGGCGCGCCGAGGCCGGCGGCGGCGAGCGCGTGCGCGAGCAGCGGGACGGACTCGAGCGACTCGACGGCCTGCCCGATGTGGGCGGGGATGTCCGCGGCGCGCACGCCCGCGGCGAGCAGCTCGCCGGCCCGCCGGTTGCGGCTCTCGCGCGCGAGCACGGTGGCGACGAGGTCGCCGGTGCCGGCGAGCCCGATCATCGACTCGGGCCGCGCGCCGAGCTGCTCGGCGTGGCGCCAGACCTCGGCGAAGATGTGCCCGGCGGCGGCGCCGGCGGCGTTCATGCCCTGCGCCTCGGTGGCGCCGGCGGCGAGCGCGGCGGCGTTCTTGGCGGCGCCGGCGAGCTCGACGCCGATCGGGTCGTTGGAGAGCTCGCAGACGACGCCCGCGCGGGTGAACACGTGCGCGAGCGCGCGCGCGAGGTCCTCGTCGGCCGACGCGGCGACGAGCGCGGCGCCCGCGTGCACCATCTCCTGCGCGTGCGCCGGCCCGCCGACGCACGCGACGCGCTCGGGGCCGAAGCGCTCGGCGAGGACCCGCGTCGGTGGCGTCCCGTGCGGTGGCACGAGCCCCTTGGCGACGGACACGATCGCGGTGCGCCTGCCGAGGCCGGCGGCGCCGAGCCGCTCGACCACTTCGCGCATGCCGTTGCAGGGCACGGCGAGGAACACGTAGTCCGCCCGCGAGAGCACCGCGGACGGCGGCTCGAGGCGCAGCTGCGCGGGGAGCTCGACGCCGGGGAGGTAGCGGTGGTTCTGGCGCTCGCGCTCGATCATGGCGGCCTGCTCGGCGGTGCGCGTCTGCAGGGTCGTGCGCAGCCCGCCGCGAGCGAGCAGCACGGCGAGCGCGGTGCCGAACGATCCCGCGCCGATGACCGTCGCGCGCCTGGCTCCGGGCGTGGGCAGCGTGCGCGCGCGCGCGGCGCGCGGGGGCGGGCTCGGGCTTGGCTCGGGCAGGTTCATGTGAAGGCGCGAGCCTACTCGGCGGGCTCAGGCGAGCTCGGCGAGCGTCCTTCCGGCGCCGGTGAGCGCCCCGGCGCTGCGCGCCTGGAGAATGAGCTGCAGGTCGAGGATGCGCGCGTCGAACGGGTCGAGCCGGTCGTGCGCGGTGACGGCGTACGCGGGCACGCCGCCCTGGCGGGCGCGGGTGGCGATCTCGAACGTGACGCTGCCGGCGAGCGCGCGCTCGTGCAGGCGCTGGCACGCGACGACGAGCGCGCGCGCGCCGCGCATGCGCGCGTCGAAGTCGAGCTCGTGCAGCAGCGCGCGCACGTCCTCGGGCGCTTGGCCGGCGAGCGCGAGCGGGCACAGGTCGGGCTCGGGCCGGCCGGCGGCGCGCACGCCGCGGGCGAGCGCGCGGGCGACGGCGCCGGCGGGCAGCGGCGCGCCGAACGTGCCGGCGGCGATGAGCAGGCGTCGCGGGATCAGCACGCGCGGACGGGGGTCGCGACGCGGGTGTGTAGAACGGGCGGCGGCCCGCCGGTGAGGGTGCGGCGGCTCGTGCGGGGCACGATCGGGCATCCTTCCAGCAATGGCGGGCGCGAAGGCGCAACCGGTGGTGATGGAGCTGTGCGGGCACGAGCTGCGCGTGAGCAACCCGCAAAAGGTGTTCTTCCCGGACGCGGGGCTGACGAAGCTGGACCTGGTGAGCTACTACGTGGAGTGCGAGCGGGAGGTGGTGCGCGGGCTGCGCGAGCGCCCGACGGTGATGAAGCGCTGGGTGGACGGGGTGGCGGGCGAGCCGTTCTTCCAGAAGCGCGTGCCGGACGGCGCGCCCGAGTGGCTGCAGACGGCGACGGTGACGTTCCCGAGCGGCCGTCACGCGCGTGAGCTGGTGCCGAACGACGCGGCGCACCTGGTGTGGGGCGTGAACCTGGGCGTGATCGACTGGAACCCGTGGCCGGTTCGCCGCGCGGACGTCGACCACCCGGATGAGCTGCGCGTCGATTTGGACCCGGGGCCGGACGTCCCGTTCTCGGAGGTGCGCGAGGTGGCGCTGGGGGTGCGCGAGGTGCTCGAGCAGCACGAGCTGCGCGGCTTCCCGAAGACGTCGGGCTCGCGCGGCATCCACGTGTTCGTGCGGATCGTGCCGGAGCACGGCTTCGAAGAAGTGCGCCGCGCGGCGCTGGCGCTCGCACGCGAGGTCGAGCGGCGGATGCCGGGCCGCGCGACGAGCCGCTGGTGGAAGGAGGAACGCGTGGGGGTGTTCATCGACTACAACCAGAACGCGCGCGACCGCACGGTGGCCTCGGCGTACTCGGTGCGAGCGGTGGCGGACGCGCGCGTGTCGTGCCCGCTCGAGTGGCGGGAGGTGCCCGACGTGGAGCCGGCGGAGCTGACGCTGCGGACGGTCCCGGCGCGGTTGCGCGAGCGCGGCGACCCGTCGGCGAGCATCGACGAGCACCCCGGTCGTCTGGACGGCCTGCTCGAGCTGGCGGCGCGCGATGAGCGCGAGGGCCTCGGCGACGCCCCCTGGCCGCCGCACTTTCGCAAGCACAAGGGCGAGCCCAAGCGCGTGCAGCCGAGCCGTGCGCGCAGGCCGCGGGGGGACGCTTGAGCCTGCCGCTGACGCCGCCCGTGCAGCCGCAGCTGGCGCTCTCGCGCAGGGAGCTGCCGGAGGGCGATGACTACTGCTACGAGGTCAAGCTCGACGGCTTTCGCTGCGTGGCGTTCGTGGACGGCGATGAGGTGTTCCTGCAGTCACGCAACGGCAAGCCGCTCGGGCGCTACTTCCCGGAGCTGGCGTTCCCGGCGGGTGAATACGTTCTAGATGGGGAGATCGTCGTGCGCTCGCCGGATGGCCGCGAGGACTTCGACGCGCTCGGCCAGCGCATCCATCCGGCGGCGTCGCGGATCGAGCGTTTGGCGAGCGAGACGCCGGCGCGCTATGTCGTCTTCGATCTGCTGGCGAGCGGGCGCGAGTCGCTGCTCGAGCGCCCGTTCGTGGCGCGGCGCGCGGCCCTGCGGCGGCTGCTCGCCGGCGAGGGGCTGGCGGACGGCGAGAGCTTCGCGGACGCGCCGGTCGAGCTGATGCCGACGGTGGGCACGGCGGCGCAGGCGCGGCGGTGGCTGGAGCACGCGGAGGGGGCGATCGCGAAGCAGCGCTCGGCGCCGTATCTGCCGGGGGAGCGCAAGGGGATGGTGAAGGTCAAGCGCGTGCGCACGATCGACGCGGTGCTGGTCGGCTGGCGTCCGGGCAAGGAGCCGGGCACGGTCGGCGCGCTGATCCTCGGTTTGTACGACGGCGCGACGCTGCGCGTCGTGGGCCACTGCTCGGGCTTGAGCGCGGCGGACAAGCGCCGGCTGGTGGGCTTCTTCGCGCCGTATGAGACGGGCGAGCGCGGCTCGGCGGACCCCAGTCGCTGGAGCGCGGGCAAGGACCTCGAGTGGATCGGCTTGCGCCCGGAGCTGGTGGTGGAGATCGACTTCGACCACGTCTCGGCCGGGCGCATCCGCCACGGCGCGAAGCTGCGGCGCTGGCGCGAGGACAAGCCGCCGCACGAGTGCACTTATGATCAGCTGCGATGACTGAGACCGCGACGGTCGCCGAGGAGGAGTACCTGCAGAGCCTGTTCTGGCTGCAGGAGGCGGGGCTGGCGATGACCGGAGCGAACGTCGCGCGCGCGATGCAGCTCTCGCAGCCGACCGTGCACGAGATGCTCGGCCGCCTCGAGCGCGACGGCTATATCACGCGCGGCTCGGACCGCGCGATCGCGTTCACGCCGAGCGGCGCGGACCACGCCGAGGGCATCGTCCGCCGCCACCGCCTGATCGAGCGCTTCCTGACGGACGTCCTGGGCGTCCCGTGGGACGAGGTGCACGAGGAGGCCGAGCGCCTGGAGCACGCGATGTCGCCGGTGCTCGAGGAGCGTATGCTGGCGGCGATCGGCGACGCGAAGACGTGTCCGCACGGCCATCCGATCGTGGCGGGCGCGCGCCTGGCGGGCGTGCCGCTGGCGGACGTCGAGGTCGGCGCGTCGGTGCGCGTGCTGCGCTTCGAGAACGAGGCCGAGGACCTCCTGCACTACCTGAAAGCCTCGGGCGTGGAGCCCGGCCTGGAGGCTGTGATGGCGGAGCGCGGCCCCGAGCACGTCGAGCTGAACACGCTCGACGGCCAGCGCATCGGCCTGACGGCGAGCGTCGCGGAGACGGTGTCCGTGATCGCAGACCCCTCGCCGCCGCCGCGCACCGCGCTGCCCGAGCAGCTCGTCCTGGGCCAGCGCTACGGCAGATAGAGCGCTCCGCGAAGCTCGCCAGGCCCATGGTCGAGCTCCGGACGGACCGCGATGCCGTGGACGGACGTCCGGAGCAAACGATTGAATATGAGTCATGACGGTTTTCGCGTCGAAGGCCGCCCCGTCCCTGGAGAAGCTGCGGGGCGGCTATTACACGCCGGCGAAGATCGCGGACTTTTTGGCTACGTGGGTGGGGGAGGCGGGAACAAAGCAGCTCGAGCCTAGCTGCGGAGATGGCGTAGTTCTCGCGGCTCTCGAACGGCTCGCTGGTCACGTCGTGGGAATCGAGCTGAACGAGGCCGAGGCAGCGAAGGCGCAGGCGGCGGCGCCGGGCGCTTGTGTCGTCGTCGACGACTTCTTCTCGTGGTTCTCCGCCGGGCAGTGGGGTGCGTGGCATGGGGTGGCGGGCAATCCGCCGTTCATTCGCTACGGGAGCTGGACCGAACCGGCGCGCGAGCGTGCGTTCGCGGTGATGCGAGAGGTTGGCATGCGTCCCACAAAGCTGACAAATGCTTGGGTGCCGTTCGTGGTTGCCGGCGCGCTCTCGCTATGCCGCGACGGTCGCATGGGGATGGTTGTCCCGGCTGAGCTGATGCAGGTGAACTATGCGGCGGAGCTCCGCGCCTTCCTGGTGGATCATTTTTCTGAGCTCACCGTCGTGACGTTCAGGCGCCTCGTCTTCGACGAAGTTCTGCAAGAGGTTGTCCTGCTCCTCGGCATATGCGGGGAAGGACCTGCCCGGATGAGGGTCGTGGAGGTCGAGGACTTCGATGTCCTGCCGAACGCGGCTGAGCTGAGGGCGATCCCGCACGCCCCCGCGTTGCGGCACGAGACCGAGAAGTGGACCAAGTACTTCCTCGACGCGAGGGGCATCTCAGCGCTTCGCTCGGTGCGAGACGGTGAGCTGCTCGGACGCCTGGGCGAGCTCGCGGACGTCGACGTGGGGGTCGTGACGGGCCGCAACCAATTCTTCGTAATGCGACCCTCAACTGCTATCGAGCGCGGCGTCCAGCGGCATCTCGTGCCGTTGGTTAGTCGCTCGGCGCACCTGCGCGGCGTTCGCTTCGCGGACTCCGATCTGGCGAGGCTCCGTGAAGAGGATGCTCCGTGTGAGCTGTTGGCGTTGAGCGACACGAGCGAGCCCGGCAGCGACGACATGCTCGCGCGGTACATCGCTGCCGGCGAGAGCGATGGAGTGCACGAGGGCTATAAGTGTTCAATTCGACGGCGTTGGTGGGTTGTGCCGTCACAGTGGACACCGGACGCTTTTCTGTTCCGCCAGATACACGACCATCCTCGTATCATCGCCAACCTCACAGCGGCGACGTCGACTGACACAATCCACCGTGTCCGAATGACCAATGGACTGGCGCCGGAGAAGCTTGCCGCTGCGTCCATCAATACGGCGACATTCGCCTTTTCGGAGGTCGTCGGACGCAGCTATGGCGGAGGGGTGCTCGAGCTTGAGCCGCGAGAGGCCGAGGCGCTGCCGTTTCCCGACCCGAAGCCGCTGGCGAAAAGCGATGTGGCTCGGGTGGACCGGCTGCTGCGTGAAGGCGCCCTCGAAGCGGCGCTGGATCACGTGGACGCGAAGCTCCTCGGACACGTGGAACCTGAGTTGCTCACGGAGCTTCGGCGAGTGTGGCTGCGATTGCGAGACCGTCGTCTTGCACGAGGGCGCAGGTCCGGCTAGTGAGGAGGCGTGCCGGCGTAGCGCGTCCGGTATGCCAGCTCCACCTGTGCTGAGAAGTTCTCGATTCGCAGTTGCGGGTGGGCCAGTGGGTCGGGGAGGGATTTTGACAGTTTGCCCGTGGCGGGGTACCAGAGCGCGAAGCTCATCGCCTCAGCCACATGCGCAGGCCCATGCTCGTCGGCGCGTCCTCCCAGTCCGGCCAGACGCCACGTGATCGGATCGAGCGCCCCGGCTACGGCGGGCTCGGGGATGAGAACGAGAAAGGCGACAACGGCCATCGGGAACCGCGTATGGACGGTTGCTGCCTCGGTCGCGAGATCGTTGACCATGTTTTGCCAGTTCTTTCCAACGCTCTTTCGGTCATTTAGCGTCTTGCTGTCAAAAGCGAACCGAACCCCGTCGGGTCGATATGCGACGTCGAAGTTCTGCTTACGAATCCCACCGACGATCGTGACGGGAGCCGTCTCCACGCAGTCGGGGTGCGGCGGGTAGAGCCGGGTAGCCTTCTTGCTGCTCGCCTTGACGGTGTGGATGCCGCCGAGCATCGCGGCGAGTGAGTCAGCTACGCATTTGTCAACCTGATTACCCAGGTCGTTGGATGAAAACGGTGGCGTCCGGCTGAGCGCATTCTTCTTCGCCCACTGCTTGCCAAACGGCATGAGCACCGCCGGGCCGAGAGAGAGCGGGGGCATGGTTGCAAGTGGGGCCATCGCGAGAGCATTCCACATTCCCGACGCTGGTGTCGACGTCCACGAAGCTGTCCAGATCGTATGCGTCGATCTCTTTCACCTCCCTGCCAGTGACCGGCGAGTTCCGCTAAAGCGAACGATACGCCTCGGCGAGGCGCGCGACGCCGGTCTCGATCTGCTCGGGCGTGACCCCGGAGTAGGCGAGGCGCAGCGTGTTCTCGCCGCCCTCGAGCAGGAAGTCGCTGCCCTTGACGAACGCCACGCCGCGTTCGGCGGCGGCCTGGTAGAGGGCGGCCACGTCGGTGCCCTCGGGCAGCGTCACCCACATGAAGTAGCCGCCCTGCGGGACGACGAACTCGGCGTCGGCGAGCTCGCTGCGCAGCGCGTTCGCGAGCGTTTGCGCACGCTGCTCGAGCGCCGCCTTGACGGTCTCGATCGAGCGTTCGATCGCGCCGGAGGCGCAGAACTCGTACACGATCGACTGGGCGACCATGTTGGGGGAGATGTACGTGTTAGTCGCGAGCTGCGCGATCGATGAGATCAGTTCCGCGGGTCCGACGAGATAGCCGACGCGGATGCCCGGGCAGACGGTCTTCGAGAACGACGACGCGTACACCACCCGCTCGGGGTCGATCGAGAGCATCGTCGGCAGCCGCTCGCCGCTGAAGCGCAGCTCGACGTACGGGTCGTCCTCGAAGATGAGAAAGCCGTGCTCGGCGGCGAGCTCGAGCAGCCGCGTGCGCTTCTCGTAGGAGAGGGTGTAGCCGGCGGGGTTCTGGAAGTTGGGGATGATGTGCGCGAGCGTCGGCCGCGCCCCCGCGCCGGAGCTCGACAGCAGCTCGGCGAGGGCGTCGGTGTCGATGCCGTCGGGCTGCAGCTGCACGGCGTGTACGCGCGCTCCGCGCTGGCGCAGCGAGAGCAGCGTACGGTCGTAGGTGGGGCGCTCCACGATCACCTCGTCGCCCGCGCGCACGAGCGCCTCGAACAGGAACGCGTCGGCCTGCATCGAGCCGTTGGTCACGAGCACCCGCTCGGGCTCCACTCCATGGCGGTCGGCGATCCAGCTGCGCAAGCGCGGATAGCCGACTGCGGTGCCATACGCGGTCGTCCCCCCGGGGTCGCTCTCGAACGCGCGCGCGGCCGCCTCGCGCAAGCCGTCGACGTCGACGATGTCAAGCGACGGAGCGCCGCGCGCGAAGGAGATCGTGGGTCCGGGGGTGCTCGGCACAGCGGCGTAGCTTAGGCGTCCGAGCAGTTCGTCGTAGTCGTGGGTGAGCTCGCGGGCCGCCTGCTCGAGCCGCTCGCGAAACCGAAGCAGCTCCGCCGGCGCGTGCGCCCTGGGCGCGCGCGCCCGCTGCGAAGCCCTCGCCGGCGGCTGGGCCGCGGGCGGTGCAAGCGGCGCGCTCAGCGGCGTTTGCGCGGAGGTGACGAGCCGCCGCATCGGCGGCGGAGGCGTCCGCTCGGTCGGTGGCTGTCCAAGCCCCTGTGGCGGTCGCGGCGGTTGCTCGCGGGCTGCCGGCGGCGGGCCTGTGAGCGGTGGCCGTCCAAGCTCCTCCGGCGCCGGCTGTCCTGGCGTTGCCGGCGGCCGCGCGACGGGTGCAGGCTCCGTCGCAGGCGAGCGCTCTCGCTCGACGCTCTCGTCCACGATCCTGCTCCAGCCCGGGCTGGGAGCGCTCGCGGCCGTCTCGTGCCGACGGTCTGTGAGGACGGTCGGCCGAGCGCCAGCGGTTTGCTCGTCTGCTCCGTTCGCCCGGTCATCGCCGGGGAGCACGTCGATTTGTGCGGATGACGCCTCGAGCCCCGCGGCCGGGCGCGTCGCGTCGGCGACGCCGGTCATCGCGTGCAGCGTTCGCTCGAGCTCCTCGAGCTTTCGCTCCAGCTCGCCGAGCGTTCTCGCGACCTCCTGATCCATGCCGGCGAAGGGTAGCCGTGATCGAGCGGCGCGGGCGCTGCGATTCCACGCCTGCCCAGCTCCGCGTTGTCCCGCATGCCGGGAGCGCTACGCGCGCTTGCGCCCGATCAGCCGTAGAAGCTCGGGTGGCGCAACGGG
The DNA here is from genome assembly GCA_035503075.1 of Solirubrobacteraceae bacterium. GTDB lineage: Bacteria > Actinomycetota > Thermoleophilia > Solirubrobacterales > Solirubrobacteraceae > Palsa-744. The sequence goes on along the minus strand of DATJTT010000017.1, from coordinate 343,279 downwards.
CAGTAGTCGCGCGCGCCGGGAGCGTACGGGTCGCCGAGCCTGATCCACACGCCCGTGCCGTTGTCCAGCCTGACGCACGGCGGCGCTTCTCCGGCCTGGATCGGCGCGTTGCGCAGCACTGCGTATTCCCGGGTGAGGCCCGTGGGCGACACTCGCGCTTCGGACACGGTGGCGAGTCCCGCGATGTCGTCGAGCGCGAACATCCCCGCCGCGGAGAATGCCGGCTTGCCTATCGCCGCCGGTTCGAGGACGATCGCCCTGACGCCGCGCTGCCGCAACGCTTCGAGCGTGGCGAGGATGTCGCCGTCTCGCTGCGGCCCGGAGACGAGGAAGCCGGTGTTCGAGTAAAGCGTCAGGAAGCCGAGGGCCTGTTCGTCGCCCGAACGCGTTCCGTTCAGATCCAAGCTCACCTTCGCGCCCAGGCCGAAGCTCGTCCCCGCGACGTTGGCGGCCGCCGCGAGCACCACCGCGGCCACCGCCGCCATTCGCCCCCACCGGGGCAACCTCGTGATCCAGCCGACACCGAAGGCCGCCAGATACACGAGCAGCGGCATCCCGTAGCGCCCGTCGTGGAGATAGGTCTCCGTGATCGCAAGCCAGGCCACGAACGAGCCGATCACCAGCTCGGGCGCAAAGCGACTGACCGGCCGGCGACGCACGAATCCCGCGAGCGTCCACAGCCAGCCCACGACGAAGCACGCCCACAGCACGGCATACAGCTGGACGTTCGCGACGTTCCAGAAATACCAGCCGAGGTTGTAGATCGAAAGCCGCGGCGGTGCGACCGCGGAGGGGCGCGCGTGATTGTTGACTTCGGTGATCGAGGAGGATCCGAGCGAGGTGATTTCCGCCAGCTCGTGCGTGTACCAGGGCAGGGCGATGCCCCCTGCCACGACCACGAACACGAGCAGTCCCCGCCATGCCTTCGCGCGCCCGCGGATCGCGGTGACGAGCACCGGCCCCGCGGCATAGAACACGAACGGCTCCTTGGTCAGCATGCCCAGGCCGACCGCCACGCCGGCCAGGGCGCAGACGCCCACCCGGGAGAAGCCGTCGGTGGCGAGGATCGCCCACAGCGACACCGCCACCATCGCCGTCTCGGGTGCGTCGGTCATGAACACGTGGAACTGAGCGGTGACCAGCGGTGAGCCGAGCGCGAAGACGACCGCGAGCAGCCCGGCGGTGCGGTTGAACGCCAGCCGGGCCACGTGGTAGCAGCCGAGCGCGAGCAGCGGCACGAACACGAGGTTCTCGGCGATGATCGGCGGCGCTACCGCGATGCCGCCGAACAAGATCCCGATGTCGCCCACCAGGTACGCGAACGGGGGATACGGGATCGACAGCGTCAGCGCGTGCTCGAGGTGGCCCGCGCGCAGTTCTTCGAGGATCAGGAACGCAAAGCTGAGGTGGCGGCCGGCGTCGAAGATCGGGATCGAGCGGTCTTGCGTGAGCCACCAGAAGGTGATGCCGAGGAACAGCGCCGTGACCCCGATCGCCCCCCATGCCTGGGCTGTCCACCACGGCAGAGCGGTGCGCCGCCACGGCTTGACGCGCAGCATCGGTCCGGCCATCGGAATCCCCGTCGCCATCGAGCGACCGTAGCCTCCAACCTCGCGCCTCGCAAGATTTCGAGACCGTTTGTTTCTGAGCCGGCTGTGGGAGGCCCGGACCCTTGGAACTCGACTCGCGAGCTTGGGCTGACCGGTCGCGCGCGGCGGGTGAGAGTCGACCCGGTCAGGGCGCGGCGAGCGAGGCGCCGTTGAGCACCTCGACGGCGATGCTGGCCGTTTCAGTCGGCGTGCGTCCGACGCGCACGCCCTTGGCTTCGAGCGCCTGGGCCTTGGCGGCGGCGGTGCCGGCGTTGCCCGAAACGATCGCGCCCGCGTGCCCCATCTGCTTGCCGGCCGGCGCGGTGAAGCCGGCGATGTATGCGACTACCGGCTTTGACATGTGCTCGGCGATGTACTGCGCCGCCTCCTCCTCGGCCGAGCCGCCGATCTCGCCGGCGAGGACCACCAGCTCGGTCTCGGCATCGCCCTCGAACAGCTCGAGCACGTCCACGAACGAGGAGCCGGGCACGGGGTCGCCGCCGATGCCGACGATCGTGCTGCAGCCGACGCCCGCCTGGGCGATCTCGTTGCCGATCTGGTAGGTGAGCGTGCCCGAGCGCGAGACCACGCCGACGCTGCCCGCCTTGAAGAACGCGGCGGGGATGATGCCGACGTTGGCCTTGCCCGGGGAGAGGATCCCCGGGCAGTTCGGGCCGATCAGCCGCGTGCGCGGGTAATCCCGCTTGAGCAGGTTGTACACGCGCAGCTCATCGTGCGCGGGGATGCCCTCGGTGATCGTGATCACGAGCTCGACGCCCGCGGCGGCCGCCTCGAGGATCGCGTCCGCGGCAAAGCGCGGCGGCACGAAGATCATCGCGGTGTTCGGCTGCGCCTGCGCGACCGCCTGCTCCCACTTGTCGAACACGGGGATGCCCTCGACGTCCTGGCCGCCCTTGCCCGGGGTCACGCCGCCGACGACGTTGGTGCCGTAATTGCGGTTGTTGAGCGTGTGGAAGCGACCCTCGCGCCCGGTGATGCCCGCGACGCACAGGCGGGTGCGCTCGTCGACGAGAACGCTCACGCCGACGCTCCGGCGGACTGCGCGACGACGCTCACGCCGACGCTCCGGCGGACCGCGCGACGATGCTCACGCGAGCGCTTCTTCGGACTGTCACGCTCACGCCGTCGCCCCCACGGGCTCGCCCGCGGCGAGCGCGACGACCATCTCGGCGGCCTCGTTCATGGTCTTCGCCGGGTGCACGTTCGGCAACGCGGCCTCGTGCAGCAGGCGGCGGCCCTCGACGTCGTTGGTGCCGTCGAGACGCACGACGAACGGGACGGACGGCTTGATCTCCTCGAACGCCGCGATCAGGCCGCGCGCGACCTCGTCACCGCGGGTGATGCCGCCGAAGATGTTGAACAGGACGGCCTTGACGGCGGGATTGGCGAGCAGCAGGTCGACCGCCTGCTTGATCTTCTCGGCGTCCGAGCCGCCGCCGGCGTCGAGGAAGTTCGCGGGCGAGCCGCCGGCCCGGGCGACGACGTCGAGCGTGGACATCACCAACCCGGCGCCGTTGCCGAGGATGCCGATGTCGCCGTCGAGCTTGACGTACTGGACGCCCTCTTCCTTGGCGCGCCGCTCGATCGGGTCTTCGTTCTCGCTGTCCGAGAGGCCCTGGTTCTCGGGGTGGCGGTAGAGGGCGTTGCCGTCGAGCGAGACCTTCGCGTCGAGCGCCCTGACCTCCCTGTCCGGGGTGACGATCAGCGGGTTGATCTCTGCGAGCGTCGCGTCCTCTTGCAGCCAGACCTCGTACAGCGCGACGAGCGCGTCGGCCACGCCGTCGACTACGTCGGCTTCCGCGCCGCCGTCGGCGGCGATCTTCGCGGCCTCCTCGCGCGTGAGGCCCTGCAGGGCGTCGACGTGGTGGCGGATCAGCTTCTCGGGCGTCTTCTCGGCGACCTCTTCGATGTCCACCCCTCCCTCGACGCTGAACATCACCAACGGCTGCTTGGCCTGCCGGTCGAGCAATATCGAGGCGTAGTACTCGGAGGCGATGTCCGAGGCGTGCTCGATCCACAGCGTGCGCACGACGTGCCCGCCGATTTCCATGCCGAGGATGTTCGAGGCGTGCTCGCGCGCCTCGTGTTCGTTGTCCGCGAGCTTCACGCCGCCCGCCTTGCCGCGCCCGCCGATCAGCACCTGGGCCTTGACGACGACCGGATACCCGATCTCGTTGGCGGCTTTGACGGCGTCCTCGACGGTGCTTACGGCCTTGCCGGTCGAGACGCGCAGCCCGTGACGGGCGAACAGCTGCTTGCCCTGATACTCCAGCAGATCCATGCGGCGCGGGACTCTAACGGAAGATGGGCGATCTCGTGCACGAGGCTCGTTCGAGGGGCATCTGACGGCGTGGCCGAGCGCGCGCAGGGCATAATGCCGCGGCAATGCCGATCCCGAAGAACATCACGTTCGTGACATTCGACGTCTACGGGACGCTGATCGACTGGGAGAGCGGGATCTACGAAGCGTTCTCCAAAGAGGCCGCTCGCGACGGCCTGGAGATCGACCGCAACGTGCTGATCCCGATGTTCCACGAGATCTCGCGCGAAATCGAGAGCGGCTCCTACGAGCTGTATGCGGAGGTCCTGCGCCGCACGGCGATCGAGATCGCAAAACGCCTGGACTGGTCGCTCGAGCCCTCACGATCGGGGTTTCTGCCGGACTCCGTCCAACGCTGGCAGCCGTTCAAGGAGACCAACACGCAGCTGGTGAAGCTCGCCAAGAAATACAAGCTCGGCCTGCTGTCGAACATCGACGACAAGCTCCTCGGCCAGACGCGCCGCCACATCCCGATCGACTTCGATCTCGTGGTCACCGCCCAGCAGGTGCGCTCCTACAAGCCCGAACCGCCGCACTTCACCGAGTGCGCCAGGCGCATGGGCGGCAAGCGCGGGTGGGTGCACGTAGCGGCGAGCCACTACCACGACGTCGTGCCATGCGTCAAAGCGCGCGTGCCCGTGATCTGGGTCAACCGCAACAAGGAGACGCTCGACTCCTCCCAGAAGAAGCCCGCGGCCGAGGTGCCCAACCTCAAAGAGGCCGCCAAGCTGCTCGGCGCGAGCTGACCGGCCTGGGCCGATCGGCCGGTGCGCGCCGTCTCGCTGCATCCGGACGTGATCGTCGTGACGAGCGCTGTGCTGTACGTCAACTGCGTGATCGTGCGCGGCGCCGGCGGGGACGCGAGCGCTGAAGCGAGCGAGCCGACGCCGGCTAGCTCGGGGGCGGGCGAGGACGGGGAGACCTCGCCGCGGGCAGAGGTGTTCGTGATCGACTCGCCGGTGCTCCCGGACGAGCTCGACGCGCTCCCGGCGCTGCTCGAGCAGGCGCGCTTCCCACGGCCGAACGGGCTGCTAGCCACCCACGGCGATTGGGATCACCTGCTGGGCCGTCTCGCGTTTCCGCAAGTTGCGCTCGGCTGCGCCGAGAGCACGGCCGCGCGGCTGCGCGCCTCTCCCGGAGAGGCACAGCGCGAGCTGCGCGGCTTCGACGAAGAGCTGCTGATCGAGCGGCCGCGCCCGCTCACGCTCGGCTCGGTGCAGGCGCTGCCGGTTCCCGGACGCTGCGAGCTGGGCGACGCCGAGCTCGAGCTGCACGCCGCCGACGGCCACACGCTTGACGGGATGGCGATCTGGATCCCATGGGCGCGCGTGCTCGTCGCCGGCGACTACGTCTCCCCGGTCGAGATCCCAACCCTGGGCGCAGGCGACACGCTCGACGCGTATCTGGCGACGCTCGAGCGCCTGCGGGCGCTGCTCGCGGACGTCGAGCACGTCGTGCCCGGCCACGGGCCGGTGATCGACGGCGCGCGGGCGCTCGCGGTGCTCGAGGAGGACGTCGCGTACCTGGGCGAGCTGCGCCGCCATGGCGCGCGCGCCGAGCTGCCGGCGGCTCGCAGCTCGCGCAAGCAGCGGCGCACCCACGCCGAGAACGTGGCGGCGCTAGCCACCGTCGGCTGAGACGATCGTCGCGATCGGCGCGCCCGCCTGGATCGGTGCGCCCTCGGTGATCGGCAGCTCGACGATCGTGCCGGACTTGTGGGCGGTGATCTCGTTCTCCATCTTCATCGCCTCGATGATGCACAGCAGCTGGCCCTCCTGCACGGCGTCGCCCTGCTTGACGAGCACCTTCCACATGTTGCCTTGCAGCGGCGATGCCAGCGTGTCCGGCCCGCCCCCGCTCGAGGACTTCCGCTCAGCGCGTTTCGGCGGCTTGCGCGCGGCGGTCGGCGCGGTGCCGTTGGCGCCGGTTGTGCCGCCGCCAGAGCCGGCGAACGGCGGGCCGATGACGCGCACGTCGAAGCGCTTGCCGGAGACCTCAACCGAGTACGTCTGCTCGAGCTTCTCGGCCTCATCCTCCGCATCGGCAGGCGGGGGCGGGGGCGGGAACGCGAGCGTCTTCAGCCACTGCCTGTCCTCGAGCAGGTCACGGCAGGTCTCGCCCCTCGCCCACTGCTCGGTGGCGAGCAGCGCCTTGTGGAAGGGGATCAGCGTCCTCAGCTCGCCGATCTCGTATTCGCCGAGCGCGCGCAGCATGCGGGCGGTGGCCTGCTCGCGGTCGGCGTCCCACACGATCAGCTTGGCGACCATCGGGTCGTACATCGGCGAGACCTCGCCGTTTTCCTTGACGCCGGAATCGACGCGCACGCCGGGACCTGTTGGCTCGCGGTAGACGCCGATCTTGCCGGGGGCCGGGGCGAAGTTCTTGGAGGCGTCCTCGGCGTTGATGCGGCACTCGATCGCGTGGCCGCGCAGCTCGATGTCGACCTGAGCGTAGGAGAGTTCCTCGCCGGCGGCGGCTTTGATGCCCTCCTTGACGATGTCCACGCCGGTGGTCATCTCGGTGACGCAGTGCTCGACCTGCACGCGCGTGTTCATCTCCAGGAAGAAGTACTCGGGCTCCTTGTCTTCGCCGGCCGAGAAGAGGCCCTCGATCGTGCCGGCGCCGACGTAGTCGACGGCCTTCGCCGCCTCCACGCCGATCTTGCCGATGCGCTCGCGCATCTGCGGGTCCACGACCCACGCGGGCGCGGGCGACTCCTCGATGACCTTCTGGTGGCGACGCTGGATCGAGCAGTCGCGCTCGCCCAGGTGGATGACGTTGCCGAAGGTGTCCGCCAGCACCTGCACCTCCACGTGACGCGGGTCGTGCAGGTAGCGCTCGAGGTACACAGTGGGGTCCGAGAAGAACTTCTCGCCTTCGCGACTCGAGCCCTCGAATGCCCCCTCGAGCTCATCCTCGGCGAGGGCCACGCGAAAGCCCTTGCCGCCGCCGCCGCCCGCGGCCTTGACCGCGACGGGGAAGCCGATCTGCTCCTTGGCGATGCGCAGCGCGTCGGCGACGGTGGCGACGGGCTCGGTCGTCCCGGGCACGATCGGCACGCCCGCCGCTTGCATCAGCTCGCGCGCGCGCGTCTTCGAGCCCATCGCCTCGATCGCGCTCGCTGGCGGGCCTATGAAAACGACGCCGGCGTCCTTGCAGGCCTGTGCGAATGGCGCATTCTCCGCGAGGAAGCCGTAGCCGGGGTGGATCGCCTCGGCGCCCGAGCGCCGCGCGGCATCGAGGATCTTCTCGATGCTCAGGTAGTTCTCGGAGGCGGGGCCGTCGCCGAGGTTGTACGCCTCGCCCGCGCGACTGACGTGCGGCGCGTCGCGGTCGAGCTCGGAGTACACGGCGACGCTCGCCACGCCCAGCTCGTCGAGCGCGCGGGCGATGCGGACCGCGATCTCGCCGCGATTGGCGATCAGGACCTTGCTGAACATCGGCCGCGGAAGCTTAGCGAGCGCCGCCTAGACGGCCGCCCGGCGGGCGTTGCGAGCCGGGCGCAGCGGCGCGGCGAGCGAGCGCTTGCCCGTCGCCGCAGCGTTCGTTTACGAAGCTGCCGCGTATGATCAGGTCGTTCGGCGCTCGCCGTGGTGTTGTGCTTGGAAGGCTTCCTGCACGAGCGGCCCCGCCTGCGCCCGGATGCGTTTCGACGGGCGGGGCGGATGGCACGCACCGCGCGCCCAGCCCGACCGCCCCCGTGTCCTGCAGCGCCACGCAGTCCACGCGTTCCGAGCGCGTCGCGGTCGAGCTCGCTGTACGCGCCCAGACTCGCCACGCGCGGGCGTACGGACCGCGATCTCGCCTGGTTGGCGACAAATGTCTCTTTACTACCCGAGACGCGGGAGGGACCATGCAAAGCTTTGGTCCCTCCCGTCTTACGAGGACACCGCCGGTCACTCGCTCACAACTCTGGTTGCCGGATATGTCACACGTCTGGCAGCCGGTTCAAACCTGACTCTTACTTCACATTCTCTTCCAGTTCTTAGTACTAGTCTCGCAGTGCATGTGCTGCTTCCGGCTACTTCTTTGAAGATAGCTCTGTATGTTCTAGGGACCCCGGCCACGTCGACTTCCTCGACTTCAATTTCAACTTCAGCTTTGAATTTGACGGCTTGTTCCATGCTTCTCCCGCTTGGCGCGCTAAAACTCATTAGCATTATTCTGGTGAGGCTGGCCAGTCTTACCGCGCCTCCTCCCACCGCTGCTTCTTCCCCTGCTTCAACGCCTCCGTATATCGTCTGCTGGCCGATAATTAAGCCGCTTTCGGCGCCACCGAGCGAGCAGTCCGCCCATTCCGCCTTGCGTTCCGTTCTTCGGGGAAGGCCACGGTGACTGTCGGTGGTTCCCCAGACGCGCCTTCTAAATTTTCAACCGTGACGCGCTCATCGTCGGCGGCTTCTTTCGCCTTGCATTCATCTTCGACCGTAAGAATGGACGATTTGCACTTGACCACATAGCCGGGCTGGCCTTTGGACGGTTCTTTGAGCCGGTCCATGTTTTTGCCGTTACTGCTTCAAGTAATGTTGACCATGGCGGATCGATCGCATGCGCTCCTTCCACTTCTCACATTTATTGGTTACTTCTTTGGCTTCCTCGTTTAACGCTTTCGCCACCGGTTTGCAATTTTCAGTGGGCGCTTCAAAACTCAGAGATGTGGTTTCGTCTTCGGAATCTGGACCAGCCCAACCCTCATCTTGGATGATTTCGCTCGCGCATTCGACTGCGGCTTCCTCTTTCATGTCTTCAATCCGAAATGTGCCAACGTTAGTAGATACAGCAGGCGTTTGGCTCGCTGCCACTTCCCCGTTGACCAGCCATACGGTGTTTGCAGCGGCCGCGGCGGCGGCCGCGCCCGTCGCGAGAGCGCGCAGCAGGTCGCCATTGCCGCCACGTGAACTTTCTTAATCATGCTGTACTGCCTCTCCCCTCGGTCGGAGTGCTCTGCAGCACCTCGCCAAGGCTCGGTGCTGGTTAGGGCTATCGCTCGCCGAATGCGTGGGCGACTGTCCGCGCCTGGCGTAGTGCTAGTGTCTCGCTGGTTTAATTCGTTTGCGGTTAGGGTAGGTGGTGGTCATGCCTATTCCTTCTGCTGTTTCAATCGAGTTGACTGACGACGAGCGGTCGGTGCTGGAGGGCTGGACGCGGCGTCGCACGAGCGCTCAGGCGCTTGCGCTGAGGGCGCGGATCGTGTTGATGGCCGCAGAGGGGTTGTGGTCTAACGGCGAGATCGCCGAAGCGCTTGGGGTTTCGCGCCCGACCGTCACGAAGTGGCGTAATCGGTTCGCGCAGCGTCGGCTTGAAGGGCTCGCGGATGAGCCGCGGCCCGGCAAACCGCGGACGATCACCGACGAGCAGGTCGAGCGGGTCGTGACCAAGACGTTGGAGAGCGCGCCGAAGGACGCGACGCATTGGTCGACTCGCTCGATGGCCAGGGAGACGGGGATGACCCCGGACGCGGTGATGCGGATCTGGCACGCGTTCGGGCTTGCGCCGCACCGGCAGGAGACCTGGAAGCTCTCCAAGGACCCGCTGTTCATCGAGAAGGTCCACGACATCTGCGGCCTGTACCTGAACCCGCCCGAGCGCGCCGTTGTGCTCTGCGTGGACGAGAAGGTGCGCCACGAGGCGCTGTCGGATCGAGCGGGGTGAGAGACCCCGCCGCTGGGCTGCCGCAGCGGCCTGGTGGTAGCTGAGGGTAGCCTGATCCCGGAGCTGCGGGGGAGGGTGGGAAGCGGCCCTGACAAAGCCGTGACGCGGAGGGACTACCGGACTTCGCGGGTGCGGCAAGCGAGACGGAGCGGCGAAACGAGAGTGAACCAGTGATTGAATCCCCTCAAGCGACGCGGTCGGCTCTAACCCGGTGGATTTGGGCTGATTATGCGGTGCGTGGGAACCCCGAGATTCTCCGGGGGACCCGGTCCCTGACGACGGCGGTAACGCCGTGGCGGGGTCTCGCGGCGAGTGACTGCGCTTGTCGTCGCGGCAGGCCCGCAGGGGAGAAGCTGGTCGTCTATCCCGTCGATCGATCGGCAGTGAACGTGGGAACCCGCCGGTGGTCCCCTCACCCTCTATTGGGGGCAGGGAAGGCTCAGCGTCGGCTGATGCCACCGGGTGGGGGCGGAGCCTCCGTAGTAGTCCGAGGCCGGGAAAGCCGGCCGCATGGCGAAGGGAGGCAGCAGGTTTTGGGTTTGCGGCTGGAGTGCGAGGAGGTCGTTGTTGAATAGCGACGCGCCGTTGCTTGAGGCCAGGTCGGCTCAGGCGCGGGTACTCGAGATCCAGAGCAAGCTCAACAAGTGGGCTCAAGATGATCAGGACCGGAGGTTCACCGACCTCCATAACCTCGTCTGTGATCCAGCCACGTTGCAGGTCGCGTGGCAACGGGTCAGAGCGAACCGTGGGTCGCGCTCAGCTGGCGTGGACGGCGATACCGCCTACTACGTCGAGCATAGGTTGGGCGTGCAGCAGCTCCTGGCGGAGCTTCGTGAGGAGCTACGATCCGGGAGCTACCGACCACTGCCGGTCCGGGAGCGGATGATCCCCAAGCGCGGCGGGAAGCTCCGCCGATTGGGAATCGCAACAATCCGCGATCGGGTCGTGCAAGCGGCGGTCAAGCTGGTGCTGGAGCCGATCTTCGAGGTCGATTTTAAGCCATGCTCCTATGGGTTTCGGCCGGGACGCCGGGCGCAGGACGCGATCGCTGAGGTGCACTACCTCACGAGCCGCTCTTATGAGTGGATTGTGGAGGCAGACATCGAAGCGTGTTTCGATGAGCTTGACCACTCGGCCATTCTGGAACGGGTGCGACGGCGGGTCGCAGACAAACGCGTGCTGGCGCTCGTCAAGGCGTTCCTGAAGGCCGGGATCATGACCGAGCACGGTGATCTCGAAGCGCAGCTGACAGGCACACCGCAGGGCGGGATTCTCTCGCCCCTGATGGCCAACATCGCGCTGAGCGCGCTCGACGAGCATTTCGTTCGAGCGTGGCAGCAGATGGGCGATCAGGTGCAGCGCGCGGCGCGCAGACGCCACGGCAAGCCGAACTACCGAACGACCCGCTACGCCGATGATTTCGTCATCTGCGTGGCTGGTGAGCGGCGGCACGCCGAGGCGCTGATCGCCGATACCGAGCAGGCAATCCGTCCGCTCGGGCTCGCGCTGTCAAAGGAGAAGACCGGGGTCGCTCATATCGACGAGGGCATCGACTTCCTCGGTTGGCGAATTCAACGCCACCAAGGGAGTGACGGTCGCCGGTACGTCTACACCTACCCGTCAAAGCGGTCGCTTGCGGCCGTGAAGGCGAAGGTCAAGGCGATCACCCAGACCGACCATCAGCAGACGCTCGACCAGTTGATCCACCGACTCAACCCGGTGCTCAGAGGCTGGTGCGCCTACTTCCGATCGGGGGTGTCCTCGCGGACGTTCAACTACCTGCGCGCCTATACCTGGCAGCGGGTCGTTAGATGGCTGCGACGCAAGCACCCCAAGACGAACTGGCGCTGGCTGCGACGCCGCTACCTTCCGGGGTGGTGGCCGACAGACGGCAAGACGGTGCTGTTTAACCCCGGCAGCGTGAGCACAACTCGCTACCGCTACCGAGGCAACCACATCCCGACACCGTGGGAAGCCGGGTACCTACCGCAAACAGATCCCGGTCTCCCCCTCGACCGCCTGCAACGACGCCTGACCATCAGATGAGCACCACCGGCATACCTGTGGAGAGCCGGATGCGCGGGAACGTGCACGTCCGGTTCGGTCGGCGGCCTGGGGAAACGGACCGGCTGAGAAGCCGACACCGCGCCCCAGGCCGACCCTACTCCCAGATCCAGGCACTCGACCGTACCGCGCCGATCCTGCCGCTGCTCCCGGGCACGCCCGAGCGTGCGACGCACGACTATGAGCGACACGGGACCTCCAGCCTGTACGCCGCGCTGAACGTGCAGAGCGGAGAGGTGCTTGGTTCGCTGCACCAGCGCCACCGGGCGGTCGAGTTCCTGAAGTTCCTCAAGACGATCGACGCCAACGTGCCGGCCCACCTGGCCGTGCACCTCGTGCTCGACAACGCTTCCAGCCACAAGACCCCGAAGGTCCGGCACTGGCTAGCTCAGCACCCACGGTTTCATCTGCACTTCACCCCAACCAGCAGCTCCTGGATCAACCTCGTCGAGCGCTGGTTCGGCGAGCTGACCACCAAGCTCCTTCGCCGCGGCGCGCACAAATCCGTCCGCACGATGAACGCCGACATCCGCCAATGGATCGAAACCTGGAACGAAAACCCGCGCCCTTACGTGTGGACCAAGACCGCCGAGCAGATCCTCGACTCCATCAGACGATACTGCCAACGAATCAACCAGACAGGACACTAGGGCATCACCAGCTCTCTAGTTCCCCCAACACGTGGGGCCTGCGATAGGCAGGCACAAGAATGATCTCTCGATACTGTGAAGAGGTCAAGTAATGTAGCGTTACTGTCTCCGACTACTCAGCATGCGGCACGCCCATATTTGCTGACATGTCTCCGACTGAGGAACGCTAGGGATGCCGAGAAGCTCGTGCCGTCGAGACGCGGAAATAGGTGTCTTACCAATGATTTGCGGCGACTGGCGACCGCCTGTTGGCCTGCTGCGAGACGGTTATCGACACTCCGCCAAGCGGGTCGCGCTTGCGACGAATGAGGACCCATGCTACCGTCGAGCATCGATTAACGGAACTAACGACGGGAGCAGTCGCGAGATGCTAACTCCGGGAGAGCATATTAGTTCACCGGCGATAGACGTGCCCTTTGGCTGTGAGGTTCGTGCTACAGGCACTGCCAAGGGAAACGGCGTGTTCGCGACCGCTCCTTTCAGCGCAGGCGATCTCGTGGTCCCGGGCGTCGTTGGTCGACCGGTGACCGTCAACGACAAGCATCCCAATCAGGTGGGGATCAACGAGTGGGTCATCGAGGATGGCATCGGCCCGATGCTCAATCACTCGTGCGAGCCAAACTGTGGCGTACGTCGTAACGACAGCGGCGGGTATGACTTTATCGCGCTGCAGGGCATCGCGGTGGGCGAGGAGCTCACTTGGGACTACGCCACGCGCAATGACACGATCACCCATTTTCCGTCAGTGTGCCTCTGTGGCGCGCCCGGCTGTCGCGGCTCGATCACAGGCTGGAGGGATCTCGACGAGGAGCGCAAGGCTGCCTACGCGGGGTTCGTCGCGCCGTACCTGTTGGAGCTCGACGCGCTTAGGCGGGTACAGGAGCCGGCGTAAACCGCTGTTTCGCGCCGTCCGGATGCACGTCAGGGCGTCGGCCGCGGGTCCGCGGGTCTACGGGCGAGGAGTGGAGGGGAGGGGCTCCGAGGGGGAGCGCCGAGGCCGCGAGTACGTCGGCCAGCCCGCGTCGCTGACTCGCGCCGCGCTCGCGGTACATGACCACAGCTCCTCTGCGATGAACGGCGCTAGCGGCGCCATGAGCCTCACCAGCACCAACAGCGCAGCCACGATCGCCTGCTGGTCGAGCTCGTCGAGCTCGCCGCGCTGCTCCAGGGCCCTCGACTCGAAGTCCTCGATGCGCGTCGCCAGGCGGATCGTGTTGTGCACTGCTCGCTGCAATTGCAAGGTCTCGAGCTGCGCGGTGAGCTTTTCGCACGCGACGGCGCACCAGTGCGCCAGGCGCCTGCGCAGCTGATCCGACGCGTCGATGTCCGCCGGATCAGGATTGCGATCGGAGTGCTGCGACCACTCGTGCAGTCGCGGTCGCGCGTAGCGATACAGCCGCTGCAGGAAACGCTGGCAGTAGCGCAGGCGCTCGTCGTTCCAGCTGAAGGTCCGGCCGGGCGAGGCCGCATGGAGCATCGTCAGGCGCACCGCGTCGCTGCCTGCTTGTGTGAGCAGGGCGTCCACGTCAGCCATCCTGTCCGCATGCTCGCCGGGGGCGTCCGCTTGGATGCGAACGTCGCCATGCAACAGCACTCTGGAAAACAGATCACGGCCCGGCAACGGCGGCAGCTCGGCGATGCCCTGCAGTATCCCGGCGAGCACGCGTCGTTCGAGCATGCCCGCGCCGCTGGCCAGGTTCGATACGACCTGCTGCACGGGCAGCCAGCGCTCGTATTCGCGGTCGCTCATCATCGCGCTCAGACGTCGCTCGGGAGGGACGCAGATCGGCATCCACATCCACATCGCCGTCAAGCAGTCGATCGTCGCCGTCTCACGTGCGGCCGCGCCTCCGCAGGCGCTACACGCGCACTGCTGGAAGTCGCTGCGCTCGGCGAGCGAAGTGCCGCTGCCGTCGGCTGGCTTCAGATCGTCGGGCAGACGCACCGGCAGGTCATCGACCGGCACGGGCACCTTTCCGCAGCGGGGACAATCGATCACGGGTATCGGCGGCCCCCACGCGCGTGGGCTAGAGATCACCACGTCGTGTGCCCGGTAGCGCACCGCCGGCTGAATTGCCGTCCGCGACGCGGACACCTTCCACGTCGTGCCCGTGGACGGGGGCAGGCACTCGGCGATCGCGCGGTCGATCGGGTCGAGCTCCGGCACTCCCAGCACTGCGGTCGCTCCGAAGCGCGCGTCGACTAGCGGCGAGATCACGATCGGCAGCATTCCCGCTACGGATGGCACCGTCGCCAGCTCCTCGATCACGACCACGGGGACCACCTCGGCGCGACCGCCCTCGCAATGCGGGTCGAGTTCACCCAGGGCAGCGACCCGCTCTGCGATCGTGGGGTCTGTGGTGAAGCGGTCGATCTCCGGGTGAGCTGGCGAGATCGCCACGAACCGCGTGTCCGCGATCGCCTGCGCGTGCGGAGTGAACACGGTCAAACCGCCGCTGGCGAACGTGCCGGCCTGCAACTCGACTCCCTCGACGCGACCGATCGCCTCCCGCTGCAGGGCGATCGCTGCCTCGTCCCAACCCGCGAGCGCCGGCGACCGCTCATCGTCGTCCGGGGGCGGCTCGATTCGCATCAGCCAGTCGATCCCCCGCGGATAGACCTGGCCACGCTCGAGCAACGTGAGGAACAGCCACTGTGACCAACGGTAGAGCTCGGGCGCAGAGGAGAGAAACGCTCGCTCCCAGTCGCAGGAGCATCCGAGTGCCTCGAGCCGGCTGAGCGTTTGCCGGTAGCAGCCCTGTGCCCACTCGTGCGGCGCGACGGCTGATCGCAGCGACTCGTCTTCGGCGATCTGCCCGAACGCGTCGAAACCGAGCGAGAACAACACGGCCCGGCCTCGCGCGCGCAGGAAGCGCGCGCAGGCGTCGGCGATCGTGCAACCGCGAATCTGGCTGAGCTCGTGCTCGCCGACCGCGAGAGCGCAGTCGATGAACACGTACGCAGGCACGCGATCATCGTGCTGCTCCGGCGCGGCAAAGGATCGCTCGGCCCGCCACGTCTCACGCCAGCGAGCCTCGAGCGATTCAGAGCTGCGCTCTGAATCCCGACTCGTTTGGTGCTCGCACGCGAAGTCCAGCTCGGTCATCGACATTACCAACGCTACACCACTCACCGAGCGGGAATGCCGCGCGGTCCCCACTGGTGTTAGCTTCCTTGTGAAGCGGTTTGGATTATGCTGCGTGTCTCCAACACCGCACTTGTCAAATCGTTTCTCATTATTGGACTACGTGTACGTCTCCCAGGTAGTCTGCTCACGTGTCGGATCTGCTGGGAGAATGCGAAGCGGTGATCGCCGAGCACGGTGCGCTGGAGCAGTGCGTGTCAATCGAGCCGCGCCGCAGCGAAAATCACGATGCTGACCTGCGTCTGCTGTTCGCCGATCGCCTGTGGCTGCGCTCGCCCGCCGGTGCGGCGATGATCGCAGCCCTGCGACGGCATCCGGCGGTCGCAGCCGCGCAACGCCGCAAATCGGCGGTCGCACTGCGATTCGACGACACGACCCTAGCGCAGCTCGAGCGACGCCTCGCAGCGGATGGGGTCGCCGATATGCAGAGCTCGGAGATGCTCGACGGTCGTCGCTTCATGGTGAGCTTCGTCGGAGCCAACACTAACAAGGCGCTGCACGTCGGTCATCTGCGCAACATCGTGCTCGGTGAGGCGCTCGCGTCGACCCTGACTGCCGCCGGGGGCAGCGTGCAGCGGCACAGCCTCGTCGGCGACATCGGCCGCCGGGTCTGCGAAGCGATGGCTGGCTACCTCTCGTGCCACGACGGACAGACGCCGGAGAGAGCCGGTCTTGCGGGCGATCGCTTCGTCGAGCGCTGCTCCCGCGACTGCCCCAGGGAGCCAGTGCAGCCGGACGGAATGGGCGAGGCGAGCGAGCCCAACGCGGAGGAGCGCGAGGTACGCGGCGACTGCGCGGATGCGATCATGCAACTCTGGCTACAGGGCGCGCCCGCCGAGCGCGCACTGTGGCATCGCATGCGCGAGTGGGTCATGCGTGGTCATCGTCGCACGCTCGCGCGATTGGGGGTGAGCATCGATCGCTACGACTACGAGTCGCTGGCCATCGAGCGAGCGCTCGAGCTCGTCGAGGACGGGCTGCGCAGGGGCCTGTTCGAGCGCGAGCCGACCGGTGCAGCGGTCTATCGGACCGGCCGCTCGGAGTACACGACGATGGTGCTGCTGCGCAAGGACGGTGTCCCCACCGAGTACGCGCGCCTGCTCGGACTCTACGACCTGATCCTCGAAGAGCTCGACGCGGAGGTCGACTTCATCGAGGTGGTGGGCGTCGAGTGGCAGCCCGCTGCGACGGCCATCGGCGAAGCGCTGGACGCGCTGCGTCACGGCTCGGGCGAGCGCCTGCGATGGATCTACCACGGATCGGTGACCGTAGGCGGACAGAAGATGGGATCGAGCGCCGGCGAGGTCACGTGGATCGAGGATCTGCTCGACGGGATCGCCGCCAGCCCAGGCGCGTTAGCCCTGCAGGAGCTCGCCAAAGGCGCGGTCACGCCAGCGCAGGTCGCCGACATGGTCGTGCGAGGTAGCTTCCTCTGCTCGCCCTTCACTCAGTCGTTCGCGTTCTTCGCCGACCGTCACGTTTCCGCCGGCCGTCAGGGCGCCGGCTGGACGATCGCAGAGGCCTGGTGCCGGGCTCAGCACACAAGCGAGTCACGTCGCGCCGCGCCGCCGGTAGCACGCACGGCGGTGGTGCAGTCACAGTTGTACCGACGTTCCCTATCGCGCAGCATAGCCACGCTTGACACTGAGAGCCTGGCGAGCTACCTGCTCGGCCTCTGCGAGGCGTGTCTGATCAGCCCCGAGCCCGGGCCCGCCGCCATGGCGATGCTGTGGCGTGTTCTCAGAAGCCTTGGCTTCACCGTGGGCGAGCCGGAGGTGCGCCATCGCGATCTCCCGCGGGCGCACGACACCGGTCATCTATCACTTGTTCACGCACGAGGAGGTCGTCAGATCTGCCTGCGCCCGTAGCTCAAGTGGTCAAGGATCCTCACAAAGCGGTGGTGAGCGCCGAGTGTTAGTCATCCAACCGGTCACGATTGCGCGAGCCCTCGGTTCGCGATCTCGCAAGCCGGCGACTAAGCGCCCTCTTCGGGACATTCGGTTTACAAGCTACTGTGGCGGCCGGGTTTGAAGAGCAGCGGCCTTCTAAGCCGCAGATACGGGTTCGATTCCCGTCGGGCGTGCTCGCTCTGTCGAGCGAAAAAGATCGAAACCTAAACCTATCAGCCGGCTGATTACCGGTAGGGAGAAGTTGAAGCTATGCCACGAATGAGAGTAGCCTCGGTCAGTTCCTTGATTTCACTGGCTCTGGGCGGGCTCTTGCAAGCTTTGCGTACGCGGGAAGAATCCGCTGACTGGATAGTCGATAGAGCCTTTTTGAGACACCGGTGCAAGATACATTCAGAGGTTCCACGAGATGGACAATGAGAGGTAGATTTGGTAGTAGAGGTGAAGAAGCTAGAGCAGAATGCACCGGGAGCCTCGAAGAGGATCCTTTTACGGCGCCGAACCTAGAAGAAACCTCCCCGGTGCAAGTGAAGTGAAAGAAATAAGATTTGCAGGATGTATATGTACCGTGCTTAATTCGGCACAGTCCAGAATCGCCCTACCCACGGTAGCCGGCGCTCCCCCGGCGGACAGGCGTCCAGCGGCGAGCGTCCACCGAACGACCCCGACTCCCCAGCAGCCGCCGCCGGCCGCCCAGCGCCATAAGTAGCTTCAAGCGCGTGGACTGCCGCTCGCGAACGCCGGAAACGGGATCACATCTCGTGTCGTCGCGCTTGCGGTGAGCAACATGAGCAAGCGGTCCACGTGCAGCTCGAAGCTCGCGGCCGGACAGAGGCCATATTCGAGCAACCGCAGTTCGTGCTCGGGGCATGCAAGCGGCGTGCCGCTATCGCGCGCAGTTGACTGCCGCTGAGCGCGCGCCCATCGCTCGTGGGGATCGTTGAGCTCGCCGTTGCCGGCGGCCAGCTCGACCGCGCCGGCGACCACGCGGAAGTCAGCCGCCAGCCGCTCGTCGAGCGGGTGCTTCCTCACCAGCGCTCGGCCCGTCACCGGGAACCCGTACACGATCGTGGGTTCGATCAGCTTAGGCTCGACGAACGTCGCGTAGAGCGCCAGCACGACGCTCGCCCAGCTGTCCTCGCCAGTTCCCGCGGTGGGCGAGCGGTGTCGCGTGGATCTCGTCGCGCCCGCGGCGTGCGCGAGGCGCGACGCGAGCGTCGCAGCGTCGGCGGCCAGGATGTCGACGCCGCAGCTCTCTAGGATGCACTCGCGCAGCGACGTGCTTCGCCACGGGCCGCGTAGGTCGATTGTCTGCCCATCGCGCCGCAAGCGCACCTCCGGCACGATCGCCGCTGCCGTGTGCACGATCAGCGCTTCCGCTTGACAGGCCGCCTCCCGGCAGTCGATGTAGGCCGCTGCCCATTCGAGCATCGTCACCTCGCAGCACCCGCGCTGGTCGCTGGGGAAGCGCTTGCCCAGCTCGTACACACGCTCTAGTCCACTCAGCAGGCAGGCTCTCATATAGGCCCGGCTCGATCTTCGCAACACCAGTCCCCGGCTCGGACGATCGGGGCCGGAGACCGCCAGCGGCAGCGTGGGGGGTGTGCCAGCAGCGGTCGGCGCGATCACCGGCGGTCCGCCGGTACGCCGCTCGAGCACAGGCGCTTCGACCTCGACGAACTCGTGTTTCCCCAGCCAGTGACGAATCGCTTTTGTCGCCGACGATCGCACTTCGAACAGGCCTCGCGTCCATTCGCTTGCGAGCAGCTCCAGCTCGCGCTGTCGGTGTCGTGTGTCCGCCGCCGTTGTCTGACCATGCCCGGCCCGGTCGTCCATGACTGCGGAGCCGCGAAGAGTGGACATGGCCGGAGGCCAGCGCAATGCCTTCGCCAGCAGCTGTGAGGACGTGACCGACAGCGTCAATGTGTGATTGTCGGTCACGTATACCGTGCCCTCAGCCGAGACGATGTCGCCGAGATCCGAGCTGACGAGCTGCGAGCACTGCGTCTCGCCCAAGCGGTCGCGTTTGACGCATAGCTCGATCACGCCCGACCGATCCCTCAGGTCGAGGAAGGTGGCGTGGCGATGCTTGCGGCGGGCGACGAGACGACCGGCCACCAGATATCGCCACTGCTCATGCTCGCCGCCGTCGAGCAGATGCGGATCGTGCGACGCGTGGATCTCTGTCGCCAACGATCTCGACGGCAGACTCACGTCGGGGAACGGCTCACGCCCCGCTACGCGCAGCTGTGCAAGCTTGTAGTGACGCTCGCGATCGACTCGCCGTCGCGTGCCGGCGAAGGGCGCACCATCTGTGTTTTTCAATGCCTCGCTTGCCATGGCGACCGCCTGTCGCTCATCACGATCGCCTCAAGTTACCGCCGCGTGCGCGAAATGCCAGCCCTGCGGGGCGGTTGTTTCCAACCGGCGCGATGATCATTAGTCTGCTGCCAGGCGGACGAGCAGCTCGATGTCCGGCGGAAGCTCGCCTAGCAACCTGCCTGCGCGATCATGCCCGCGCCGACCGTGCCGTTGCTCGACTCGTCGATCAGGATGAAGCTGCCGGTGCGGCGGTTGCTCGTGTACGGGTCGAAGGCGAGCGGCGCGCTCGTGCGCAGGCGCACGCGGGCGATGTCGTTGAGCTCGAGCTCCTCCGGCGCGGCCACGCGCTCGAGCGTGTGCACGTCGAGGATGTCCTCGATCGCGTCCACGATCGCGGTCGCCGCGCGCGTCATGTGCTTGAGCGCGTAGCGCGAGCCCGGCCGCAGCGGCTGCTCCGCCATCCAGCACACGTCCGCGGTCAGCTCGCGCGCCACCGTCGGCGCCTCCTGTGGATGGCAGATCAGCTCGCCGCGCGAGACGTCGAGCTCGTCCTCTAGGCGCAGCGTCAGCGACATCGGCGCAGTCGCCTCATCCAGCGCGCCATCGTAGGTGTCGATGCCCGCGATCCGCGTGCGCGCCCCGGAGGGGAGCACCGCGACCTCATCGCCCACCCGCAGCGCGCCGCTCGCGAGCTGCCCCGAGTAGCCGCGATAGTCGACCTCCACATCGCCGGCGCCCGCCGGGGCCAGCGCGCCGCCGCCGTTTGAGCCGGCGGCCGCTGCGGCGCCCGCTCGCTGCGCAGCCGCGGCTGCGAGCGTCGCCGTCGGGCGGATCACCCATTGCACGGGAAAGCGCGCGGGCTTCTCGTCGGGGTGGTCGTACGCGACCTCCACCTGCTCGAGCAACTCCAGCAGCGGCGGCCCCTCATACCACGGCATCGCCGCCGAGAGCTCGACGACGTTGTCGCCGTTCAACGCCGACATCGGGATGTAGGAGGTCTCGGTGCGCCGCGGGTTCTTGCCGCCGCGCAGCTTGCGCGCGAACGCCTCGAACTCCCCGACCAGCTCCTCGTAGCGACTTTGCGAATAGTCGACCAGGTCCATCTTGTTGACCGCCACCACCATCTGCGGGATGCCCAGCAGCGCGCTCAGGAACGCGTGGCGCTTTGACTGCTCGAGCACGCCCCTGCGCGCGTCGATCAGGACCACCGCCACGTCCGCCGTCGACGCGCCGGTGACCATGTTGCGCGTGTACTGGCGATGGCCGGGACAGTCGGCGATGATGAACCGCCGCCGCGCGGTCGCGAAGTAGCGGTAGGCGACGTCGATCGTGATCCCCTGCTCGCGCTCCGCGCGCAGCCCGTCGGTCAGCAGCGCCAGGTCCAGCGTGCCCTCGCCGCCGCGGCGCTCGCTCGCCTGCGCCACCTGCTCCAGCTGGTCCTCGAAGACCTGCTTTGAGTCGAACAGCAGGCGCCCGATCAGCGTGCTCTTGCCGTCATCCACCGAGCCCGCCGTCGTGAAGCGGAGTAGATCCAGCGTCACTAGAAGTAGCCGGCCTTCTTGCGGTCCTCCATCGCCGCCTCCGACACGCGGTCGTCGGCGCGCGTCTCGCCGCGCTCGGTGATGCGGGTCGCGGCGATCTCCAGCACGACCTCCTCGAGCGTGCCCGCCAGCGAGCGCACGCCGCCGGTGCAGCTCATGTCGCCGACCGTGCGATAGCGGACGGTCTCCGTGAACAGCTCCTCGCCGTCGATCAGCTCGGTGCCTTCGCGCCACGCGTACAGCATCCCGTCGCGCTCGAACACCTGGCGCTCGTGCGCGAAGTAGATCGACGGCACCTCCAGGCGCTCCTGATCGATGTACTCCCAAACGTCCAGCTCCGTCCAGTTCGACAGCGGAAACACGCGCACGTGCTCGCCGCGGTGGATGCGCCCGTTGTACAGGTTCCACAGCTCCGGACGCTGGTTCTTCGGGTCCCACTGGCCGAAGTCGTCGCGGAACGAGAACACGCGCTCCTTCGCCCGCGCGCGCTCCTCGTCGCGGCGCGCGCCGCCGAACGCCGCATCGAAGCCGTGCTCCGCGAGCGCGTCCAGCAGCGTCACCGTCTGCAGCTTGTTGCGCGACGCGCGCGGGCCCGTCTCCTCGACCACGCGGCCCTTGTCGATCGACTCCTGCACGCTCGCCACGATCAAGTGCTCGCCCAGCTCCGCCACGCGCCGGTCGCGGTACTCGATCACCTCGGGGAAGTTGTGCCCCGTGTCCACGTGCATCAGCGGGAACGGGAACGGCGCCGGCCTGAACGCCTTCTCCGCCAGGCGCAACAGCACGATCGAGTCCTTGCCGCCGCTGAACAGCAGCACCGGCCGCTCGAATTCCGCCGCCACCTCGCGCATCACGTGGATCGCCTCCGACTCCAGCGCACGCAGGTGGCTCAGCTGGGGGCGCGTCGCGACGCTCACGGGCGCACCGCCGTGCGTGTCCGGGGGAGGGTCACGGCTCGATTACCTCCACGTGCAGTCCGCACTCGGTCTTGGCGGTGCCCGCCCAGCGGCCCTCGCGGCCGGCGCCCGGCTGCGTGCACGGGGCGCAGCCGATCGACTCGTAGCCCTGGTCGTGCAGCGGGTTGTACGGGAGGTCGCGCTCGTAGATGCGCCGCCACAGGTCCTTGTCGGTCCAGTGCGCCAGCGGGTTGTACTTCCACAGGCCGCGTTTGTGGTCGCGTTCGATCAGCTCGGTGCTCGCCCGCGTCGGTCCCTGCTCGCGGCGGATGCCCGTGATCCAGCCCGCCGCGCCGGTGAGCGCGCTCTCGAGCGCCGCGACCTTCGCCGCCGAGCAGCAGTGCTCGGGCCCACTCCACGGACTGTCCGGGTTGCTCGCGTCCTGCACCTCGATCTCCACGCCGAAGCGCTCCTCGAACGCGCGCCACGTCTGCAGCGTCTCCTCGAACAGCACTCCGGTGTCGATCGTCACGATCCGCACCGCCTTGCCGGGGGCGGTGGGGGTCATGTCTTCGTTGAGGCGCAGCAGCTCGTCCAGCAGCACCGACTCCTCCTTCTGGAAGGAGCACAGCAGCACCGCGCGCTCGCCGTGCCGCGCGGCCTCCCGCAGCGTGTGCGTGAGGCTCAGCGCTGGATCGATGTTTGTGCTCACTCGCTCGATATCGGTCTCTAGTGGATGCATCTGTTGTGGTCGTCTCGTTTCGTCATCGCCTTGAAGTCCGTTCCCTCGCTGCCATCCCTGGTCCGCGCGCCTACACCGCGCACTCGCCCTCGCCCCGCTGCACTTCGAACGGGACGTTCCTGTTCCAGTCGATGAACTGATTCATCGTCTCCAGCCCGAAGTCGACCGGCATCGACAGGTCCTTCACCAGCCCTTCCAGCTCGCCCGTGCCCACCCGCTTGGTGAACGCGCCCCACGGCTCGCCCTCCTCGCGGCTGTCCTCGTAGTGGCGGATCCAGCGCTCGACCGCCTCGGGCACGCGCTTGGCCGGCAGGCGCAGCTTCAGCCGCTGGCCGAACGCCACCGGCGCGCCTTCATACACGCCGCCGACGTGCGGGATGTACGCCGGGATCTGGTGCTCGCCAACTTTTATGGACGCGCCGTAGAAGCCGATGTCAGCCACGTGGTGCTGGGCGCAGCCGTTCGGGCAGCCGCTCATCTTGATGTGGATCTCGCGCGTCAGCGGATCGCTGATGCGCATTTGCTCCACGCGCTCCTGAACCGCCTGGTTCAGGCCCATCGAGCTCGTGATCCCGAGCTTGCACGAATCCGTGCCCGGGCACGAGACCACGTCGCTGATCTCGCGCGTGCCCGCGTCGCCCAGGCCGAGCTCGCACAGGGCGCGCCACACGTCGTATGAGCTCTCGTGGCGCACCCAGCGCAGCAGCAGGTTCTGCTGGACGGTCGTGCGCGCGTAGCCGCCCGCGTAGGTGCGAACGATCCGCGCGAGCCCGCGGAACTGCTCGGGCGTGAGGTCCCCGCGGGTGACCTTCACCTCGACCGTCACGAAGCCCTCTTGCTTCTGCGCCTGCACGTTCGCCTGGCGAAAGCGCTCGAACTCGGCGTCCTCGCCGTCCGGGCTGCCGTACTGCCGCCGCGGCGCCGGCGCGCTCTCGCGCTCGTCGTCCACGAACAGACGGTGCTCGACCGAGAAGTCGCGTTCTGAGACCCACTCGCCTTCCAGCTCCTCCTCGACCTGGCGGCGCAGCTCGTCGATGCCGAACTTGTCGACGAACACCTTGATGCGCGCGCGGGCGCGGTTCACGCGCAGCCAGTCCTGACGGTCGAAGATCCTGAACACCGCCTCCGCTATCTTCAGGTACTCGCCGTCGTCGAGGCCCACGAACTCGTACAGCACGGGCGCCGTGCGCGGCATGATCGAGGTGCCGCCGCCGACCAGCATCTGCGCGCCGCGCACCTCGCGGGCGGATGGGCGGGTGGGGTCCCCATCTGCGGGGTCGATCGTGCGCACCCGCGCCCGGTACGCGATGTCGTGGATCTCCGCGATCGCGCGGCCCTGCTCGGAGCCGTCGAACGCCGTCTTGATCTTGCGCGGCATCGCCTGCGTCGTCGGGTGGCGCACGAAGTAGCGTACGTATGCGCCGACGTACGGGGTCATGTCGAACAGCTCGTCCGCCGCCACGCCCGCCCACGGATCGCCGGTGACGTTTCTGACGGTGTTGCCGCAGCCCTCGCGGCTGGACAGGCCCGACTCCGCCAGCTCGCGGATCGCCTTCTCGACCTCCGGCAACGGGATGTGGTGCATCTGGACGTTCTGGCGGGTCGTGATGTGGCCCTTGTTCAGCGGCACGTACTTCTCGATCACGTCCGCGAAGGACTCCATCTGCTCCGGCGTTATGCCGCCGAACGGCAGCTTCACGCGGATCATCTGCACTTCCGGCTGGCGCTGGCCGTACACGCCCTGCTTGAGACGGAACTTGATGAACTCGTCTTCGGGCGTCTCGCCATCGAGGAACTTCGTCGCCTCCGTCTTGAAGTCGTCGAACTCGCGCTCGAGGATCGGGATCACGTGGCCGGGCACGTTCTGCAGGACCTCCGGGTCCTCGAGCGTGCCGCGCTGCGCAGAGATGGAACCTGGCTCCATGGGTGCGAAACCTCCTGATCCGGACGCTCGTGTCCGGGCTGCCGTCGTCGGGTGCCGTCTGCCGGCGAAAAGCTATTGGCCTAAAGCCTAGCGGCTTTTGGGTATTTCTTCAGGGGTCGGCCCGGAGGGGCGTGGCGCGGCGCGCCAGCGGTGCGCTATCCGGCGGCGCCGAGCCACGCGTCCGACGCCCCGACCGATGGATCCTTCGAGACGCCTTCGAGAATGGCGGCCGCATGCCAACCGTCGGTGGCGGCGGGGGCGCGCGAGACCGGCGCGGCGTCACGAGTGAAGCGCTCGATCGCCGCGACGATCGCCGCCGCCTGCTCGGGGCTGGCGGCGCTAGACGATGCGAAAGTCAGGCTGGTCACGTTCTGCTCGCACGTTGGGGTGCGCCATCGTAGCTGGTGTGCGGGAGCCGCGAGATGCCGGCCGTCACGTTCGGTCCGAGACATATCGGGCGACGCGCTCCCAGATGACGTCGAGATCGCCGGGCGTCGGCGAGGATCAGCCGTCGCGCACGAGGCGTCGGCTGCGCTCAGCTAAAGTGCAGCTGGCCCCCTGCTGCGGTCGTCACATGCCACACGATTGCCATGAACGCGAGCAGCGCCGTCGCGAGTACGCAGGTCGTGCGGAAGCGACGCGGACCCGCCTCCCGTGCTCCGAGCGGGCTCGGCCAGCCGGGCGCGAGGGCTGTGATGTACACGACTAGGTACACGGGCAGCATGTAGCGTGCCTCCATCGGCGTTGGCACCGAGGTGAGCGTGCACAGCAACAGCGCAACGGGATAGCGCCAGCGTGCGGGCGCGAGCTTACGTCGTGCGGCCGGCCATAGCGCGCGCACCAGCGCGAGGAACACGAGCACGAAGCAGGCGATTCGCAGCCACGCACGCGAGCCCGGTTCGAGGTTTTCGATGTACGGGCTGCTGAAGCGCGCATCAAGTCCGTTGATGATGTGGCGCGCGAGCAGTGCCGTCATGGCGATCGGATGGCTCACGATCAGGTCGACGTACTGATGGCTGCTGGTGATCTCGTGGTGGGGCTGCGTGTCGAGGAGCTTTTCGCCGTCCCTGTCCCCGTAGAGCATTTCAGGGCCGGGCTCGCCGGGGCCGACGTAGGTTTCATAGCTCTGCGTTGGTAGGCCGGGGGTCAGGTAGATCTGCGCGAGCGAGATCGTCGCTCCGGGGACGAAGCTCCACGTGTAGCCGTGGCGATGCGACGCCAGCGATTGTGGAAGCGACACGATCGCGAAGCCGAGGATCAACAGGCCGGCGCACAGCGCACGCCGCGCGAACGGCACGCGATCGCCGTTGCGCTTGCTCGGGTCTTCCCGAAGCCACGACCACGCGACCAGCGCGGCCAGGATCGGAGCGAGCAGCAGGAACGACGCGCGCATGTCGAGTGCGAGCCCACACGCCAAGCCGGCGACGAGCATCCAGCCGGGCGTGTCGGACCGTGAGACCGCGACGAGCGCGAGCACCGCCATCGTGAGTGCCGGGAAGTCGCTCAGGGGATAGCTCAGGTATCCGCTCCAGTAGACGATTAGCAGGGCAACGAGCAGCATGCGGCGGATCAGCCCCCAGCGGTGACCTGGCCATGCGATTTCGGCCAGCTTCGGAGCCAGGACGGCGCCGAGCAGCGCGAAGATGAGGACGTTGAACAGCTTCGCGGTCGATGACGGGTTCCATTCGAGGGCTTCGGCGAGCTCCTGCAGGCCGTGGTCGATCAGCGGCAGTACGTACCCTCGTGCCGAGCTGTTGAAGTTGAGCAGCGAGAAGTGCCCTTCCTCGGTGAACGTGTTGCCCAGTTTCCAGTACAGGCCGGAGTCGTAGTAGAAGGGTTTCGGGCCCTGCACGAGCGCTGCGACCAGCGTTCCGACGAAGGACACGGTGAAGGAGACGGCTACTAGCGGCGGTCGAGTCGCGCGAGTCATTCGCGGGCGAGGTTTATGTCGGTGCGACGCGACCTGTCAAGCGTTCTCAGCGCCGTTGGTGCGCGAGCTACCGCGATCGAAAGACAGACACGGAAATATGTGTCTGAGTCTCGTTTTTCGTGGCACGAGCGCACCACGATCGAACTCCCGGCGATCTGCTCAGCGTGCCAGTCGGAGACACCGCTCAACGCGCCAGCGCAGTGGTGGACGCGCGATGCTCAGGGTCCCGCGGACGCCCCAGATCGATCTGGTACGTTGCCCGCCCTCTCGGGTGCGTGCATCACACACGCGAAAGCCCGGTCCCCGGCGTTGCGCGCGGTGCCTTGCAACTTACGCACAACCACCCAACACGTGAACGGAAGGCTCGGACGCGGACCAGGGGTCGCGGGGGCGCGGATGCGAGCGCGCAGCCGGTCCCGTTTAACGACCTGGGCAGGGCGATCGACGAGGAGCTCCTCGATGCCGTAGTGCGCGTCACGCGCAGCGGCTGGTATCTGATCGGCGAGCAGACAGCCGCCTTCGAGCGCGAGCTCGCCGAGTATCTCGGCGCGCACCATGCCGTGACCGTCGCCAACGGCACCGACGCGCTCGAGCTGGCACTCGTCGCGCTCGGCTGCGCTCCCGGAGACGAGGTGCTCACTGCGGCGAATGCCGGCGGCTACACGACCGCTGCCGCACGGCGGCGCAGCCTGAAGGTGCGCTACGCCGATATCGACCAGCGCGAGCTGTTGCTGACCCCCGAGACGGTCGAGCGCGAGCTAACCCCGCACACGAAGGTCGTCGTCGTCACGCACCTGTACGGCAAGATGGCTCAGGCGCACGCGATTCGCGACCTGTGCCATGCGCACGGCGTCAAGCTGCTCGAGGACTGCGCGCAGGCCCCCGGGGCGCGCGTGCAAGGCGGGCTCGCCGGGGCGGTCGGCGACGCGGGGGCGTTCAGCTTCTACCCAACGAAGAATCTTGGCGCGCTCGGCGACGGCGGCGCGATCGTCACTTCCGACGAGGATGTCGCCCAGCGCGCGCGCAGGCTACGTCAGTATGGATGGGGGGCGAAGTACGAGATCCACGAAGACGGCGGCAGGAACTCGCGGCTCGACGAGATCCAAGCCGCTGTCCTGCGCGTGCGGCTTGGGCGCCTTGACGACGCCAACCGTCGCAGGCGTGCGATCGTCGCGCGCTACGCCGAGGCGCTGTCCGCGAGTGGGGTCGAAATTGTGCACGGCGGTGGGGAGGCGGATGATGACGGTCGAGGCCAGCGAGACAGCCAGACGCGGGGCGGGCAAGCGCAGGGCGATGCGGAGGATTACGTGGCGCATCTCGCCGTTCTGCGCTCGCGCCAACGCGACGAGCTCGTCGAGCAGTTGCGAACGCACGGCATCGCGACCGCCGTCCACTATCCGATCGCCGACCATCAGCAGGTCGTGGTTGGTGATCGCGGTGTGCGTCTGCCGGCGACCGAGGCGGCCACCCGGGAGGTGCTCTCGCTGCCATGCTTTCCCGAGCTCGAGGCCGAAGAGGTGGAGGCGGTGTGCGCCGCGCTGTCGAGCGCGGCGCAGACGCTGGAGTCGTGACGCAGAGCCTCGTCGATCCCCGGCTCGAGCACGAGCCTTCTGCCAGCTCCCCGCCGGCGGTGAGCGTGGTCGTGCCCGTCTATCGCAACGTCGAGACGCTGGCAGAGCTCGTCGGGCGCCTTGAGCTCGCGTCGCGGCAGCTGGACGATCGCCTGGAGGCGATCTTCGTGATCGACGGCTCGCCGGACGACTCCGGCGCGCTGTTGCGTGCGCTGCTCAATAACAGCTCGCTGCGCGCGCGCCTGGCGTGGCATTCGCGCAACTTCGGCGCGTTCGCCGCCGTGCGCACCGGACTGGAGCTCGCCTCCGGGCAGTGCATCGCGGTCATGGCCGCCGACCTGCAGGAGCCGATGAGTCTGCTCGCGGATCTGCACGCGGCGCTCTCGGACGGGCGCAACGACATCGCCCTCGGAGTCAGGCGCTCGCGCCAGGACCCGCGGTTCGCGCGGCTGACCTCGACGTGGTTCTGGGCCGTCTACTGTCGCTTGGTGCAGCCGCAGATGCCGTGCGGCGGTGTCGACGTGTTCGCGTGCACGCCGAAGGTGCGCGACGCGCTGCTCGGCCTGGAGGAGTCCAACAGCAGCCTCGTAGGGCTGCTCATCTGGCTCGGCTTCCAGCGTGTGGAGATCCCTTACGACCGCCAGCCTCGCGAGCATGGCCGCAGCGCGTGGACGCTGCGCAAGAAGGTGCGCTACCTGCTCGACAGCATCTACTCGTTCACCGACCTGCCGATCAACCTGCTGTTCGCGGTCGGCGTCATCGGGGTGCTGATGTCGATGACCGGCGCGCTCGTGGTGTTCTTTGCGTGGCTGGTTGTCGGCACGCGCGTCCCGGGCTACACGCCGATCATGCTCACACTGCTCCTCACCGCCTCGGCGACGCTGTCGGGGCTCGGGGTAGTCGGGTCCTACGTGTGGCGCACGTACGAGAACAGCAAGCGTCGGCCGGGCGCGGTCAAGACGCTCGTCGAGGACTTCGATGCGCCAGCTTGAGCTCGCGAGCTTCGCGCGCTTCCTGCTCACCGGCGCGGCCAACACCGCCCTGACCGGCGCACTGCTGCTCGTGATCGCGACCCAAGTGCAAATCGCGATCGCCTACACGATCGTGTACCTGATCGGCCTCGTCTTCACGACGGTGCTGTCGGCGTCGTTTGTATTCCGCTCCAACCTGACGGTCGGCCGCGCCGCACGCTTCGTCGCCTGGTACGTGTGCGTGTACCTGCTCGGGGTCAGCGTGGTGAGGCTGAGCGCAGGCAATTGGCACGCCTCGCACCTGGTCACGACGCTGTGCGCGCTGGTCGTCACCGCCCCGCTGAACTTCATCGGCGGGAGCCTCATATTCCGTCGCGCGCGCTCAGTCTCGCCGCAGCAATGACGACACGACCTGGCAGCGAGCTGCTCAAGGACTTCAGGCACCCGTACAGCCTGTGCGAGAGCGAGCTGATCGGGCCGCGCACACGCATCCAACCATTCGTGCACGTACTCGCCGAGGCGCAGATCGGTGCAGACTGCGAGATCGGCCAGTACGTGCTCATCGAGAGCGACGTCGTGATCGGAGATCGCGTGACGATCAAGCGCGGCGTCTCGATCTGGGATGGGCTGAGGATCGAGGACGACGTGTTCATCGGGCCTAACACGACGTTCACCAACGACCGCTTCCCGCGCAGCTCGAGCCAACGCTTCTTCCATCCCCGCACGGTGGTGTGTAAGGGCGCGTCGCTCGGAGCTTGCTGCACCGTACTGCCGGGGCTGACGATCGGCGCGCAGGCGATGGTCGGCGCCGGCAGCGTGATCACGCGCAACGTGCCCGCGCACGCGATCGTGGCGGGCAACCCGGCGCGGATCATCGGCTACGCGGACACGGCGCGCCACAGCACGGGTCGCGCCACGCAGGTATCGCCGGCCACCAACGAGGGCGAGTGGCCGATGCGGCTGAACGTCGGCGCGGTCACGCTACACCGCCTGGCGCAGGCCGACGACATGCGCGGTTCGCTCGTCTCAGGCGAGATCGAGCGTCACCTGCCGTTCGTGCCGCAGCGCTTCTTCACGGTCATGAAGGTCCCGTCAAAGGACGCGCGCGGCGCGCACGCCCACCGCTTATGTGATCAGTTCCTCGTATGCCAGGCCGGCAGCCTGGCGGTCGTGGTCGACGATGGCCGCAACCGCGAAGAGGTCGTCCTCGACGACCCGAGCCTCGGGCTGTATCTGCCGGCGATGACGTGGGGCGTGCAGTACCGATACACCGCCGAGGCACTGCTGCTGGTGCTCGCATCGCGCCCCTACGAGCCGGAGGACTACATCCGCGACTACGACGATTTCCTGGCGATCGTCTCGAACCGGATGCAGGAGCCGCGGTGAGCAGCGTCTCGGCGGCCCCCGTGCGCGTGGGCCGCCTGCGCGAGCACGCGGCGATTCGCACGTGGGTCCTGGCCGGGTCGCTCGTCGCCGTCACCGTCGCCGCGTGCTGGCTGCTGTCAGACGTGAGCGTCGGCGAAGCTGCGCGCTTCGCCGGCTTCGAAGCGGGCTTCTGCGTGCTGCCGGGATGCATGCTCTATGTTGCTCTTTCCCCCGAGCCGGGCGGATGGCTGAGGACGCTCGCGGTCGGCTGGCCCTGTGGGTACGCGCTCGAGGTCGGAGCGTTCGCCGCCACCGCCGCGCTTCACGTCAGGCCGCTGTTCGCGTTCCTGCCGCTCTTCGCAACCCTCACGATTGGGCCGCTCGCGTTCGTGCGCCTACGCGGCCATGTGGCGGCGATCGGAGACGAGGGGTGGCTGCCCGAGGGCATTCGGCGCGGCGACGGGCGCGACGCGCTCCTCGTCGCCGGGGCGCTCGTCGTGGCGCTGCTCGTGCTCGCCTTTACTTTCTTCGCGCCCGCGCCGCTCCCGGGTCATGCGCGCAGCGTGGTCTACGGCGTGGACAACGTGTTCGACATCTCGATCGCTGCCGAGGCCCTGCACCACTGGCCGATCACCGAACCGTGGGTGTCTGGTCATGCGCTGCACTACTACACCGGCGCGTTCATCCACATGGCCGCGATCAATCAGGTGACGGGCGTGCCGCTGGCGACGATCGTCCTGCGCTTCTTTCCGAGCGTGATGTTCCTGCTCGTCGCGCTGCAGCTCTGGTCGCTGGGCAGCGCGACCGGTCGCTCGCGCTGGGC
Source organism: Solirubrobacteraceae bacterium (assembly GCA_035503075.1). GTDB lineage: Bacteria > Actinomycetota > Thermoleophilia > Solirubrobacterales > Solirubrobacteraceae > Palsa-744. The sequence continues at coordinate 311,846 of DATJTT010000017.1, read as the reverse complement.
GGGTCCGGTGGCGGTCGTGCTGTTGCTGGTCATCGAGGACATCAACCTCGATCCGCTGCATATCGAAGTGCTGCACGTCAATCCTTTTAACCAATTTCCGCTCAGCCCGAGCTTTGCGTTCGGGGCGACGTTCATGCTCGCGCTGCTGTTGCTCGTCCAATCATGGCTGCCGGCCGATCGGCCGCCCGCCGTGGAGCGGTTGACCTCGGGGGAGGGATCGCCGCCCCCTCCGTCCAGTCTCGACGGCGCTCCGCGCCGATGGCTGACGGCCAGCTCCTCGCAGGCGCGCGGCTCGCTGGCGATGGTCGCGTTGCTGACGCTCGGATGCGGTGCCGCCAAGGCGTTCGCGATTGCCGATGTGATCGGTGGGCTCGGTTTGTTCTGGCTGTGGTGCGTGTTCACCGGACGGCCGGCCAGGCTACTTATGTACGGCGCGGCGGTGACGCTGCTGGGGAGCTTGGTCGTCTACCGCTTCATGCTGTCTGGGGGCTCAGCAGGCACGCTCGGTGTGCATCCGCTCGACTTCCTCACGGACGCAAACACGCTCGAACGCGCGCGCTCGGGGTTGCAGTCGTTGCTCGGACACTCGTCGCTATGGATCGTCGCGCTGATCGCGGCGGCGCCGCTGGTCGCGACGCTACTGTTCGCGCCGATCCTCGGAGTGCTGCGGCTGCTTCTTAGGCGCGAGTCTCTCTCGCCGTTCCTTGCTCTGTGTATCTGCATGTTCGCGGTCGGCGTGCTCGCCTACGTCTCACTCGGGGCCCCCGGAGGGGTCGAGGGTGTGTTCCTCGTGTATGGATACATCTCCTTGCTGCCCGCCGCAGCCGTCGGTCTCATCACGCTATGGGGGGATCTACCCAGCGCGGTCAGGGCCGGCATGGCGCGTGCGTGCGGCGCGTTGTTCGCTCTCGCGCTTGCTCTCGCGCTGATCGGCTCGGCGCTCGGCTCCCCGCCCACCAACATCGTCCGCGATGGCTGGTACGTGCTCGCCTACGGACTGGTCGCCGTGACGGTGCTTGTGACTGCTCTCAGATGGATGCGCAGATGTGCGATTACGATCCCTTCGACGCTCGCACGCACGATCGCCTGCTGCGTGCCCCTGTTGGTCGTGCTCGGTGCCGTCAAGCCGGCGACGCTCGCGGCTGTCGGCGCCGTCAAGACGGCGCTGCACAGGCAGATCGCGCAGGTGAACACGGCTGCCGACTATGGCATGACGACGGTGCTGTATCAAGGCCTCGTGTGGGTGCGCAACCACACCTCGCGCTGCGATGTGCTGGCGGTCAGCAACCATCGCACCGGGCCGCCTCCGGCGCAGTCGGTGTACTTCTACTACTCCGCGTTCACCGAACGGCGGGTGTTCCTCGAAAGCTGGTACTACACGCCCAGGGGCGCCGATGTGGCCCAGCCCTACCCGGCGCGCTATGCGCTGGAGACCGAAGCGACCGAGCACGGGTCACCCTCCGCGCTGCGGCGCCTGGCCCGGGACGGCGTCGACTACGTGCTGATCGACAGGCTCCATGGCGGCGGCGCCCCCGAGCCATCGAGCGCCAGCCAGCTCGTATTCGAGAACCCCGCGCTCGCCGTCTACCGCTTGAACGGTTCGCGGCCAGCGCGCAACTGCTCCTGAGGCGCCGACGCGGCGAGGCGTAAGCGGGCCGACCGATCGCCACATGTGGTGCTCTTGGGGGAGCGCAAAGCCGCAGCGCGTGCCCAGTCCCAGGGCGCAGCTACAGCGGTATGTTCCCGTGCTTGCGCTTCGGCCCCGGCTCGCGCTTGCCGTGCAGCGTACGCAACGCGGTGATCAGCCGCGGGCGCGTCTCGCGCGGGACGATCACGTCGTCGATGTAGCCGCGCTCGGCCGCCGTGTACGGGTTGGCGAAGCGCGCCTTGTAGTCGTCCATGAGCTTCTTGCGGCGCTCGTCCGGCGTGGGGCTCGCGGCGATGTCGCGCCTGTAGATGATGTTGACGGCGCCCTCCGGGCCCATGACCGCCACCTCGGAGGTCGGCCACGCGAAGTTGAAGTCCGCGCCGAGGTGCTTGGACGACATGACGTCGTAGGCGCCGCCGTAGGCCTTGCGGGTGATGATCGTGACCTTCGGCACGGTCGCCTCGGCGAACGCGTACAGCAGCTTGGCGCCGTGGCGGATGATCCCGCCCCACTCCTGGGCGGTGCCGGGCAGGAAGCCGGGCACGTCGCAGAAGGTCAGCAGCGGGATGTTGAACGCGTCGCAAGTGCGCACGAAGCGCGCGGCCTTGGCGGACGCGTCGATGTCGAGCACGCCGGCGAGCTGCGCCGGTTGGTTGCCGACGATGCCGACCGTGTAGCCGTCCAGGCGCGAGAAGCCGCAGATGATGTTCTTCGCGTAGTGCTCGTGCACCTCGAAGAACTCCTCGTCGTCGACGATCCGCTTGACGACCTCGCGCATGTCATACGGCTTGTTCGGGTTGTCCGGGACGACGTGGTCTAGCTCGGGGTCCATGCGCTCGGGATCGTCGCCCGGCTGCACGCGGGGCGTGCTCTGCAGGTTGTTCGAGGGCAGGAAGCTCAGCAGGTAGCGGCAGTCCTCGAGGCACGCGTCCTCGTCGTCGGAGGCGAACTGCGCGACGCCCGACTTGGTGTTGTGCGACATCGCTCCGCCGAGCTCCTCGAAGCCGACCTCCTCGCCGGTGACCGTCTTGATCACGTCCGGCCCGGTGATGAACATGTGCGAGGTCTCCTTGACCATGAAGATGAAGTCGGTGATCGCCGGCGAGTACACGGCGCCGCCCGCGCACGGTCCCATCACCAGGCTGATCTGCGGGATCACGCCCGAGCAGCGGACGTTGCGCAGGAACACGTCGCCGTAGGAGCCGAGCGAGACGACGCCCTCCTGGATGCGCGCGCCGCCGGAGTCGTTGATGCCGATCACCGGGCAGCCGATCTTGGCCGCGAGGTCCATGATCTTGCACATCTTCTCGCCCATCACCTCGCCGAGCGAGCCGCCGAACACGGTGAAGTCCTGGCTGAACACGCACACGGTGCGCCCGTCGATCGTGCCGTGGCCGGTCACCACAGCGTCGCCCCACGGCCGGTTCTTCTGCATGTCGAAGTCGTACGTGCGATGGCGCACGAACGTGTCGAGCTCCTCGAAGGAGCCGGGGTCGAGCAGCTTCTCGACGCGCTCGCGCGCCGTGTACTTGCCGCGCGCGTGCTGCTTCTCCTCCGCCTCCGGGGCGGAGTGCAGCGCCGCCGCGCGCAGCTCCTCGAGCTGCGCGAGCGTCTCCTCGTAGGTCTCCGGCGCCTTCTGGCGCACGGGCTTCCGGTGCCCGCTGCGCGAGGCCGCGAGTAGGGCCGCATCCGTCTGCCTGTTGTGCGTGCTCGCCACGGGCGCAGGATGTTATCCGCGCGCAGTGTTTCCAGGCGCTTGTGCGCTCGACGCCACGGCCTAAGCGCGCGAGAACGGGCGGTGGTGTGCCGCCCCGAGGCGGTCGAGCACAGCTGTGAGCACAGCCGTGACCTCCTCGACCGCCACCTGCTCGCCTTCCAACAGCTCGGCGGAGATATCCGTCGGGGCTGGCTCGGCCTCCCGGGGCTCCTCGCCCTCGGCCTGGGCCGTCGTCGCTGCTTGCTCGGCTGCCGTCTGAGCCGCGCAAGCGGGAGTTGGGGCTTCGGTGCTCGCGTGCGCCGGCGTTTCAGTGCTTGCCGGCGCTGGCGCTTGGGCGGCGGAGGCTTGGGCCCCCTGGTCGACATCCGTGGGCTGCACGCGCGAGTCCGTCGCGAAGGCGTGCGTGGCTGCGAAGCTCTCCGGCGCAAGCGCCTGGCGGACCGCTGCGAATGCATTGGCTTGCCGCGAAGCGCTCTCGGACGTTTGCTTATCCGCTCGATCTGGCGCGGGCGCGTCAACGGCCGGCGCTTTCTTGCGACGACGCCCGAACAGACGGACGAAGAAGCCCTTGCACGGCTGTGTCGCCTGCTCGACCTCGAACGAAGGCACCGTCGCACGTGCCTGCTCCGTGTCAGCGGGTCCGGCGTGCGGCTCCCGATCCCGGAGCGTCTGCGTTGACGCGAGCGCCGCCGCGGCCTTGGGCTCTACCGCACCCTCAAGCTCTGGCCCCGGCACGGTTATCGGCGCTGCGGCAGCCTCGGGCTCCGCCGAGACCCGAGGCTGCGCCACGGAGTCAGGCTCCGCCACGACCTCAGGCTCGACAGACGCCGGCTGGGGCGCCGGAGCGGTGGCCTCGGCCACCGGCTCGTCCAGCTGACGGCTGACGCTGAGCGTGACCTTGGTTCCCCAACCGGATGGCTTGATGGAGACGGTGCCGGTGATGTTCTCGGCCGTCCATTCGACGGTCGTCTCGGGCTCGGCGCGGATGATGCGGATCTCGCCGAACTCGCCGAGGTGGCGGGCCAGCGAAGCGGGATCGCCGAGCTCGGCCCATAGCTCGGGTGGCGACTTGACGAGCGTGCGCTGAACCTCCGAGGAGACCATCGCTGGATGATTCGAGCGATCGCCCGTCAGTCCTTCCGGGGATGCCTGCGCGAGCGCGATCGGCCACGAATGAGAGACACCGGCGCGTGCGGGATGTTCGACGTAGCCGAGCGTCCGTCGACCCGATTGGCGAGCGCGAGCGGGCGCTTTGGCCCGGAACTACACTCGCGCCGGTGTGCGCCGGTTTGCGTGTAGAGCCTGATGCTTGAACAGCTCGCGCCGCGAGACGTCTCGGCGCGGCGCCGGCGAGGAATCGAGCTGCTCGCGCGCGCGGGCAGCTCGGACGGCCCTCGCATGACAGTGCTGAGCAGCTTCAATGTGGATCTGCTGCCCCCGTTCGTGGCCGAGGCGCTGGAGCGCGCGGGGCTGCGTCCGCCAAGCATCTCCGTCGGCGCGTTCGGCCAACTTGCGCAGGAGCTGCTGCCGGCGGGCTCTCGCCTATATCGCGAGACGCCCGGTGCGCTGGTGCTGGTGCTGGCGGTGGAGGATCTCCTGGAGCCGCTGTTCGCGCTGGCGCCGTCACAGCTGCCCGTGCAGGAGGCCGCGGCGCTGGTCGCGGACCGCGTCGAGGAGCTGCGTGGCTGGATCGGCGTCGCGCTCGAGCGCCTGCCGGCGACGAGCGTGTATGTGGCTCTCGTCGGCCCCGCGGCGGCGCCGCTCGAGTACGTGCTCGATCCGCTTGCCCCGGAGCGCGGGCAAGTGCTCGTGAGGCGCCTGCACGAGGAGGTCAGGGCGCTCGGGCGGCTGAGCGCTCGCGTGGTGGTGCTCGACTGGGAGTGGCACGCGCGCGGTCTTGGCGCGGACTTCGTCGAGGATCCGCGGCTGTGGTACGTGGCGCGAATGCGCTTGGGCCTGGGCGGCCTGGCTGCGCTGGGCGAGCTGATCGCATGCCACGCGGCGGCTGCTGGCGGCGCCGCGTGCAAGGTCGTGGCGCTCGATCTCGACGGTGTGATGTGGGGCGGCGTCGTGGGGGAGGTCGGCGTGCGCGGGATCGAGCTGGGCGAGGAGGGAGTCGGCCTCGCCTTCCGGGACTTCCAGCGCGAGCTGCTGCGCGTACGCGACTGCGGCATCGTGCTCGCGCTGTGCAGCAAGAACAACCCGCAGGACGCGCGCGAGGTGTTCGAGCGCCATCCGGCGATGGTGCTGCGCCGCGAGCACGTGTCGGCCGAGCGCGTGAACTGGCAGGACAAGGTGACGAATCTGCGTGAGCTCGCGGACGAACTGCGTGTGGATCTCGGTAGCTTCGTGTTCCTTGACGACAACCCGATCGAGCGCGCGTGGGTTCGCAGGGCGCTGCCGCAGGTGCTCGTGCCGGAGCTCGCGGAGGACCCGGTCGAGCGCCCGGCGATGCTGCGATCGATGCCGAGCTTCAGGCGGATAGCGCTGACCGACGCCGATCGCGGGCGCGCCCAGTCCTATCAGGCCGAGCGCGGTCGCCGCGAGTTCTCGGCGATGGCGTCGTCGTTCGAGGAGTTCCTGTCCTCGCTCGAACAGCAGGCAACGATCGAGCCGGTGTGCGATGCATCGCTCGGCCGCGCAGCGCAGCTGTGCCAGCGCACGAACCAGTTCAACCTGACGACGCGTCGCTACAGCACGGCGGAGCTGGAGCGGATGTTGGGCGAGGACGACGTCGAGCTATTCACGCTCGCAGTGAGCGACCGCTTCGGAGACAGCGGGATCACCGGGCTTGCGATCTTGCGGCTGACCGACGAGGGAGCGGAGATCGACACATTCCTGATGAGCTGCCGCGTCCTCGGGCGCCGTCTCGAGGACGCGCTGCTCGCGTTCCTCGCCGAACGCGCCGGCGCCCGAGGCGCCCGCATGCTGGTGGGCCGTTTCGAGCCGACGGCGAAGAACGGGCAGGCCGCCGACTTCTACTCGTCGCGCGATTTTGCGCCGAGCGGCGACGGGTCGTTCCGCCTCGACCTAACGCTCGGTCGTCCCGTGTCTCCGGCGGAGGTGCGAACGAGAGTTGTCGCGGATGCGTGAGCGGCTGAAACAGGTGATGGCGGAAGTGTTCGGGTGCGCGCCTTGGGAAATCCCCGACGACGCCGATCCGGAGACGCTCGCCGGCTGGGACTCGCTTCGCCAGCTCGAGCTGATGCTGGCGCTCGAAACGGAGTTCGGCGTGCGCATCCCGGCCGAGGCGATGCTCGAGCTGGTGAGCGTCGAGAAGATCGACGACTTTCTGTGCGAGCACGCCCGGTGAGCGCGAAGCGCGCAAGAAGGCTGCACCACGTCGGCATCGTCGTTCCGTCGAAGGAGCAGGCCGACGAGCTGATGCGGTTGCTGGGATTGGTGGAGGAGGAGCGCGGCTATGTCGAGGCCTACCGCGCGCTGTGCATCTTCACGGCGGGAAACGGGGCCAGCCCGCTCGAGTTCGTGGTGCCGAGCGGCGGGCGTCTGCGCGAGTTCAATCGAGGGCTCGGCGGTTTGCACCACGTGGCGATCGCGGTGGACTCGCTCGCAGAGCTGACCGCGCAGCTCGGCGAGCGGGGTATCGCCCTGCTCGAGCGCGAGCCGGTGCACGGAGCGGCAGCGTTCCTGTGCAACTTCCTCGCCCCCGTGTATACGCGCGGCGTGATCGTCGAGTTCGTAGAGGAGCTGCATGACGGTGCTGAGCGCACTACAGATCGATTGGCTGCCGGCTGACCAGATCGGGGAGCTGCAGCAGTTCATCGACGAGCACTGGCGGCGCGGCCATCGCCTGGCGTACGATGAGGAGCTGCTGCGCTGGCAGCATCGCTTCCCGGGCAACCCGGAGCGGCTGTCGTTTCTCGTGGCGCGAGCTGGAGGGGAGATAGTCGGCGCACTGGGTGTGATTATCGTGTCCTTCGGGATGCGCGGGGTGCGTTCGTCCGGTGGCTGGCTGACTACGTGGATCGCGACGCCTGCGGCGCGGAAGGGCCACGGGGGGCTGCGCTTGCTGCGACGCGCGCTCGAGGAGCCGTTCGGCTTCGTGGGCACGACCGGCGCGAACGAGACCGCGCTGACGATCTACCGGGCGCTCGGCTTCTCGATCCGCGAGAGCATCCCGCGCTGGGTGCGGGTGATCTCCGACGACGCGCTCGCGACGCTGCTCGGGGAGCGCTCGTCACTGCATGGCGAGCCGTCGCAGACCCCGCCGCTGATCGACGGGCTGCGAATCTCGACGTGGAGCGAGGCGCACGCGTCGGGCTGGGACGAACTGTGGGAGCGCACGCTCGCGCCGCGCCTGATCGGGCCGTGGAGGGACGCGGCGTATGTGCGCTGGCGGTATGTGGAGCACCCCCACTTCAAGTACGAGGTGCGCGTGGCTGAGGATCGAGCTGGCTCGGTACGCGGCATGGCGGTGCACAGGCTCGCGGATGTCGGCGGCGCCGACGGCGGGGTCGCGCGCATGGTCGAGCTGCATGGTGAGGCCGCGGCGATGACCGCGCTGGCGTCCGACGTGATCGCTCTCGCCGGGCGCGCGGGCGCGGCGTTCGCCGAATTCTTCTGCAGCGCCGGTGACGTCGCCGAGCCGCTGCAGGCGTGCGGGTTCACGATGGAACGAGAGCCGACGCACGCACTACCGGTGCTGATCGAACCGCTCAACCGCGAGCTGCCGGCGACGCTGACCGGCGCTTTTCGCGCCGATGGCGGGGCGCGAGGCGATTCGACGGTATTCGACTCCGACGCCCTGTACATCACGCGCTCGGACTGCGACCAGGACAGACCCCAATGAGCCGGGCTATGCGGCGGCGGGCTCGCGGTGCGCGCGCACGAGCCCGCGCCGGTGCAGCAGCTCGGCGAGCTGCACGGCGTTGGTGGCGGCGCCCTTGCGCAGGTTGTCGGCGACTATCCACATGTCGAGGGCGCGCTCGTGGCTGCGGTCGCGGCGAATGCGCCCGACGAACACCCCGTCCTTGCCGCAGGCGTCGATTGCGAGCGGATAGCGGGCGGCGGCGGGGTCGTCGATCACGCTGACGCCCGGCGCGGCGGCGAGCACCTGGCGGGCGCGCTCGGGCGAGAGCTCGCGGCGCGTCTGCACGTTGACGGCCTCGGAGTGGCTGGTTAGGACGGGCACGCGCACGCACGTGGCGGAGATCCGAATCGAGGGGTCGCCGAGGATCTTGCGGGTCTCGTTGACGAGCTTGAGCTCCTCGTCCGTGCGATCCTCGCCGGCGGGGAACTTGCCGGCGTGGGGAAGCGCGTTGAACGCGATCTGGTGGGCGTACGCGCTGGGCGGCTGGATGTCACGCTGGTGCAGCAGCGCATGAGACTGCTCGAGCAGCTCCTCGACGGCGGCGCGGCTGGTCCCGGAGACCGCCTGATAGGTGCTGATGATCAGCCGCTCGATCCCGGCCTCCTCGTGGATCGGCTTGAGCGCGACGACCATCTGCATGGTCGAGCAGTTGGGGTTGGCGATGATCCCGCGGTGGGAGCCGAGCGCCGCGGGATTGACCTCGCTGACGACGAGCGGCACGTCGTCCTGCATGCGCCAGCGGGAGGAGTTGTCGATGACCGTGGCGCCGGCCGCGACGAAGCGGGGCGCCCACTGCTCGGAGGTTGAGCCGCCGGCGGAGAGCAGCGCGAGGTCGAAGCCCTCGATCGACTCGTCCGTGAGGCCCCGCACCGTGAGCTCGCCGCCATTCGGCGCGGCGCCCTCGAGCACGCGCCCGGCGGAGCGCTCGGAGGCGAAGGCCACGACCTCGCGCGCCGGGAAGGCACGCTCGCGCAGCAGACGCAGCATCAGCGTGCCGACCTGGCCGGTGGCGCCGACGACGGCTATGCGGTATCCGCTGTCCATGCTGATGAGGGTAGCGAGCGGGCCCGAGCGTGGGGAACGCGTCAGGAGCCGAGCTGCAGCGCCATGAACAGGATGGTGACGAGCACGAGCAGGCTGAGCAGCGCGCCGACCGTCGACAGGCGCCGCACGAGCGCGCGGTACTCGTCGCTGAGTGAGATCTCCCCGTCGTCCCCGTCCCCGGCGGCGATGTCGCGCGCGGCGAGGAGCTCGGCGCGTTTGGCGGTGGGGATCATGACGGCGCCGACGAGCGCGCCGATGACGATCGCGGCGCCGAGCCCCCACTGTACGAAGAAGTCGCTCCAGAAGTGCCCCTTGCTGGCGAGGTAGATGCCTGCGAGCACGACCAGCAGCAGCCCGGGATTGATGAGCGCGCGCTCGATCGTGTACTCGATGCGGTGCAGCAGCGGCAGGCCGCGCGGGTCGTGGCGGGCGGCGACGGCGAACATGATCGGGTAGGCGAATGTGACGCCGAACGCGAGCACGACGGCCATGATGTGCACGGCGAGAACGACTTCATATAGAGAGGCGGCGACCGGCTCGGTGCTCATGGCCGGCACCCTGATCCGTTCAGGCGGTTGCGACCCTACGGGCCACGCCGTAAGGAGCGGCCGAGAACCGCTCGGGGGAATAGTCGGCCAGCTCGTTTCCCCACTGACTCCAGCCCTCTCGTTGCGCTCGTGCGAATAGCTCCAAGAAGGGGCCCGTCGAGCAGGACTCGACGATGTCATATAGCTGCTCGGGCTTACGCGAGTGCTCTCGCTTGCGCTCGGCCACGAGGTTGACCTGGCGACGACCGCGAGCCAGGGTCCGGTTGTCCTTGCCTTTGACACCGAACAGGACGAGCTCGGTCACATTGCGGAAGTAGAACCCGACGCCCCGGCCGTCCGGACCCCCGTCCTTGCGCGTCTTGTACCAGACGAGGTTTGTCTTGTACGTAAAGCCCCACGCCTGCATGACAGCCATCCCCTCGGCGAGCAGGGCGTTGGGCACCCACAAGTAGAGATGCGCGCGCTCGTCGCACATCTGCGCCACGGGCAGCCTTTCGATCTCGTCGAGGTCCATCGTCGCGTAGCGCGCGAGGCGAAGATGCTCGGGGGCCATCTTGCCCGTGCGGTTCTGGAAGCGCCACGGCGGATCGGCCAGAATGGTCCGGTAGGCCGGGGCGTCCCGCATGGCGGAGAGAAGCGATTGGCGGGCAAGCTGGCTCATGCTCAGTCCTCGATGTACCGCGCCTTGCTTATACCGAACACGAGAACCTGATCGCCGAAGGCACGAGGCGGAGGCTGACCACGGGGCGCCAAGCTACGGTCGCGATCGGACGGAGCGCGGGCTCTCGCCACGGCCGCTGTTGACGGTCGTGCTCAGACGTCTCAAAACGTCGGCGCGTACTTGCCGAACACGTCCTGCATCGCGCCGCAGACCTCGCCGAGCGAGCAGCGGTCCGCAAGCGCCCGACGGATCGCCGGCAGCAGGTTCTCGCTGCCGCGCGCCACCTCGCGCAGCTCCTCCAGGCGCCGCTGCACGAGCTCCTGGTCGCGCTCGGCCTTGAAGCGCTGCAGGCGCGCCACCTGTTCGCGCTCTGACTCGGGGTCGACTCGCAGCAGGTCCGGGACCTCGACATCGTCCTCCCGGTAGGCGTTGACGCCCACCACGATGTCCTGCCCGATCCGGTAGCGCTCCTGGTAGCCCCACGCGGACTCGTCGATCTCGCCGGTGATGAACTCGATCGCGTTGGCGGAGCCGCCGAGCGCATCGACCTTGGCGATGAGCTCATTGGCTCGCTGCTCGATCTCGTCGGTGAGCGCCTCGACGAAGTAGGAGCCGGCGAACGGGTCGACGGTGTCGGCCGCGCCGGACTCGTGGGCGAGGATCTGCTGGGTGCGCACGGCGATTTTGGCGGCGCGCTCGGAGGGCAGGGCGAGCGCCTCGTCGAAGCCGTTGGTGTGCAGTGACTGGGTGCCGCCGCAGACGGCGGCGAAGCCCTGGAGGGCGACGCGCACGATGTTGTTCTCGGGCTGCTGGGCGGTGAGCGTGACGCCGCCGGTCTGCGTGTGGAAGCGCAGCATCGTCGCCTTGGGGTTGCCGGCGGCGAAGCGCTCGCGCATGATGTGCGCCCACATGCGCCGCGCGGCGCGGAACTTGGCGACCTCCTGGAAGACGTTGTTGTGGCCGTTGAAGAAGAACGCGAGCCGCGGCGCGAACTCGTCGACGGCGAGACCGGCGTCGATCGCGGCCTGCACGTAGGCGATCCCGGAGCACAGCGTGAACGCGACCTCCTGGACGGCCGAGCAGCCCTTCTCGCGGAAGTGATAGCCGGAGATCGAGATCGTGTTCCAGCGGGGCACGCGCTCGTGGCAGTACTGGAAGAGGTCGGTCGTGAGGCGCATGGTGGGCCCGGGCGGGTAGATGTAGTTGCCGCGCGCGATGTACTCCTTGAGCACGTCGTTCTGGGTGGTGCCGCGAAGCATCTGCGACGGCACGCCCTGCTCCTCGCCGACGAGCTCGTACAGCAGCAGCAGGCACGCGGCGGGCGCGTTGATGGTCATCGAGGTGGACACCTGATCGAGCGGGATCCCGTCGAAGGCGGTGCGCATGTCCTCGATCGTGTCGATCGCGACGCCCGTGCGCCCGACCTCTCCCAGACAGCGCGGGTTGTCGGAGTCCAGGCCGAGCTGGGTGGGCAGGTCGAAGGCCATCGACAGGCCGGTGGTGCCCTTGGAGAGCAGGTAGCGGTAGCGCTCGTTCGACTCCTTGGCGGATGCGTAGCCGGCGTACTGGCGCATCGTCCACGTCTGCTTGCGGTACATCTCGCGGTGCACGCCGCGCGTGTACGGGAACTCGCCCGGCTCGCCGAGGTCGAGCTCCGCCGGCAGGTCCTGCTGCGTGTACAGCTCCGCCACCTCGATGCCCGAGTCGGTGAAGCGCCGGGGGTCGTCCGGTCCGACGATCGGAGCGACGGTCAGACGCTCCTCGTGCGGCTGCCCGCGCGCGCCCTCGGCTGACGCGCCGCGCCCACCGGCGGCGTGCTCCTCGGTGGTGGCCATGCGCCAAGCATAGACCTGGGAGCTGGGCGCGCCGGTCCGTGCGACCTCCCGGACGTCTTGCGCAGGTAAGCTTCGCGGCGATGGCCACCTGCCTGGTGACCGGCGGCGCCGGCTTCCTCGGATCGCATCTGTGCGACGCGCTGCTCGAGCGCGGGCACCGGGTGATCTGCGTGGACAACCTGGAGACGGGCTCGCTGGCGAACATCGAGCACATCCGCGACCCCGAGCGGTTCGTGCACGTGAACACGGACATCATCGAGCCGTATTTCGTGGAGGAGCCGATCGACTTCGTCTACCACCTCGCCTCGCCGGCGTCGCCGATCGACTATCTGCGCCTGCCGCTGCACACGCTGAAGGTCGGCTCGTACGGCACGCACCACACGCTCGGCCTCGCGAAGGCCAAGCGCGCGCGCTTCCTGATCGCCTCGACGAGCGAGGTGTACGGCGACCCTCTCGAACACCCGCAGGCGGAGAGCTACTGGGGCCACGTCAACCCGATCGGCCCACGCGGCGTGTACGACGAGGCCAAGCGCTACGCGGAGGCCTTGACGATGGCCTATCACCGCCAGCAGGGCGTGGACACGGCGATCATGCGAATCTTCAACTCGATTCTCGCCGACGAGCAGGTGCTCTACGACGACGGAACGGAACTGCGGCGAGAGACCGCCGAGCAGGCGGCGGAGCGCCTGCTGCCATACGCCTTCGCCGCCGGATACGTGCCCAGGCGCGTGCCGGCGGGCGCGGCGATGGGCTCGCGCTCCGCGACGGCCACTGCCCTGCGCCCGGCGCTGGAATATCCGCTCCACGGCTACACCGTGCCGGCCTTCGAGCCCGGCGGGCGCATCGTCGCTGCGCCCGCCTCGCACCTGATCGCGCACCCCACCGAGGCGCGCTGCTTCGAGGTACGCACCCGCTACGGGCGCTCGGTGAAGGTCACCGGCGATCACTCGATCTTCGTGCGCGGCGCCGACGGCGAGCCTAAGCCGCGCCCCGTGGAGCAGCTGCAGGTCGGCGAGCACGTGGCGATCGCACGGCGCATCCAGGTCCCCGAGCGCGACCGTCGGCGGGTGAGCATGCTGGACGTGTGGCGCCACGCGGAGGCGGATCAGTGGGATCTGACGGTCGAGGCGAGGGGCTTGGGCGAGCGCGTGTGGGAGAAGAGGCGCGAGCTGCTCGGCATCCTCATCTCGCAGCGACGGAACAATGGCCCGAACTGGCGCAACGGCGCGTGGACGAAGCTCATCAGGATGCGCCGGACCAACCGTGCGCCATTGCCGGTGTTGCGACGCATCGTCGACGAGGTGCCGCCCGGCGCACGCGTGCGTCAGCACCACGCGGGCCACTCCGTCTCGCTGCCGGCCACCATCGAGATAACCGATTCGCTGCTTTGGCTGCTCGGCCTGTGGGTCGCGGAGGGGTCTCGGTACGAGGGCCCAAAGGGCGGATTCCTGACCGTCTCCTGCGAGGAGCCCGTGCTCCGGAGAGCACAAGAGATCGTCGAACGGGAGCTGGGTCTTCACGTTGTATGCGCCCCTGCCAGCTCGGCTCGCGCCGCGTCGATCTTCGTCCACTCCAAGCTGCTGTTGCGGCTCATGGACCACCTTGGATTCGAGGGAAATCGCAAGCGCATCCCCGGCTGGATTCTGGGCCTGCCACTCAGCCGCCTGAAGTGGTTCATCGAGGGATACCGCGAGGGCGACGGAGTGCGCTCGGGGCAACGACTGGAGCAGGGTGTGCGGCACTCGTTCGTGACCGTCAGCGACGAGATGAAGGACGACCTCGTCGTCGCGCTCGCGCGTTTCGGGCTCGTACCGTCGATTGGACGGTACGAGACCAAATTTCGAAACAAGACCGGTGAGCGCCGGTATCCATTCTGGACGGTCACGCTCGGCCGCGTCTCACCCTGGAACGTGCTCGAATGGGACACAGGCGTCAGCCAGCGTCTGAACGCACGCGTCACCGGCGACCTGGTATGGGCCAAGGTCACGCACATCCGGGAGCTAGAGGCGACGCCGCTCGTCTACGACTTCTCGGTTCCGAGCCTCGAAAACTTCTGGGCTGGCACGGGAGTTGCCTGCCGCAATACATACGGCAGCCGGATGCGACCGCACGACGGGCGCGCGATCCCGACGTTCCTGCGCCAGGCGCTTGCGGACCGCCCGATCACGGTGTTCGGCGACGGCAGCCAGACGCGCTCTTTCTGCTACGTGAGCGACCTGATCGCGGGCATGATCGCCCTGGCCGAGTCCGGGTATCACGATCCTGTGAACATCGGCAATCCGGACGAGTTCACGCTGCTCGAGCTCGCGGAGACGGTGGTGGACGTGACGGGCTCGAGCTCGGAGATCGTCTTCGAGGCGCTGCCCGTCGATGACCCCAAGCAGCGCCAGCCGAAGATCGACCTCGCGCGCAAGCTGCTCGCGTGGGCGCCGCAGGTGCCGCTGCGCGACGGTCTGCGGCGCACGATCGAGCAATCGGGAGTCGAGCTGCTGGTTGGTGGCGGTTCCGGCTGAGGGGGCGGTGGCGGACCCGGCTGAGGAGCTGCGCGCGCGCAAACGGCCTTGCGGGCGTCCGCGCGGCCGCACCGTCTGCGAGGCTGCGGTGTTGTGAGCGGTGAGATGGGCCCACGCGTGTCGGAGACGTCAGCGCCGTCAGCACCCCCGCCACCGCGCGCGCGCGGCGCCACGCCCGCGCCGACGGCGCCGCCCGGCGCGCGCGGAGCAGCCGGCCCGCGTGCACCTACGTCACCACGCTCGCTCACACCGCTGAGAGCGCCGGACGGCGGCCGTCCCGCGGGCTCAGCGGCGGAGAGCCCGACGCCCTCGACGGCCACGTGGCGCCTCGATCGCTCCGATCACGACATCCGCCGCAAGCGACCGCCGGCGCTGTCGCTGCTGCTGCGCATGGCGACGGTCTGGCGCCTGGCGCGGGTCGCGTCGCTGCTTGCGCTCGACTGCGTCGGCGTGGCGCTTGCGATCTTCACGGCGCTCGTGCTCAAGGAAGCGCTGCACGGGCGCGTGCAGACCGCCAACGCCTACCACGGCACCAAGCAGTTCCTGCCGTTCGCGTACCTGCTGACGGCGCTGCTGTTCGCGCGCTCGGGCCTGTACGCGCAGCGGGCGCTGCGCCCGGGGCTCTCGCGGATCGTCGGCTCGCTGTTTCAGGTGGCGTTCGTGGCTCTGATCTTCGCGGTGGTCAGCGGCGAACACTTCTCCAGCTACTACCTGTTCTACGGTTCGCTGGCGTTCGCGATCTTCTATGTGTCCTCGCTGCGCGTCGGGTGGGAGCGCGTCACGGCCCTGCTGCTGCGCTCCGCCGGCTACCGCCGCCGCACGCTGCTGGTCGGCAACGGCGGCCACATAGCCGAGGTCGCGCGCGCGCTCGCGGACGTCGCCCACACGCCGATCGAGCTCGTCGGCTTCCTCGCGCCGAGCTCGGTGACGGCCGACGGGCTGCGCCCGCTCGGCACGCTCGAGAGCCTCGAGCGGGTGCTGGGCGCCGAGCGGGTGGACGAGGTGATCATCGCCGACCCGGAGTTCGCGCAGGACGACGCGGTGGAGCTCGTCGACCAGTGCCACCGGCGCGGCGTGCGCGTGCGCATCGCACCGTCGACGATGGAGATCCTGATCCACCGCGCGGAGTTCGTCCCCGGGCAGTCGGTGCCGCTGTTCGAACTCGGCCCGCCGGTCTTCGAAGGCATCGACTTCGCCCTCAAGCGCACGTTCGACATCGTCGGCGCGAGCGTGCTGCTGATCGTGCTCAGCCCGCTGCTGCTCGCGATCACGCTCGCGGTGCGTCTGAGCTCGCGCGGGCCGGTCGTGTACCGCTCGCTGCGGCGCGGCATCGGCCAGCGCCCGTTCGCGTGCCTGAAGTTCCGTACGATGCACAGCGACGCCGAGCAGGCGCAGGCGGACCTCGAAGGGCTGAACGAGGCCTCGGGGGCGCTGTTCAAGATCCGCGAGGACCCGCGCCTGACGCCCGTCGGGCACTTCCTGCGTCGCTTCTCGCTCGACGAGCTGCCCCAGCTGATCAACGTGCTGCGCGGCGAGATGTCGCTCGTCGGGCCGCGCCCGCTGCCGGAGCGCGACTTCGCGATGCTCGAGGACTGGCACCGCAAGCGCTATCTGGTGCTGCCGGGCCTGACCGGCCTGTGGCAGGTGTCCGGCCGCTCGGAGCTCGACTTCGACGACCTCGTGCACCTGGACTTCATCTACCTCGAGAGCTGGTCGCTCGCGCTCGACCTGACGATCCTGCTGAAGACGATCCCCGCCGTGCTCTCGCGCCGCGGGGCTTACTGAGCGCAAACGCTCGCCGCGCGGGGCCGACCGGGCGCGAGCGCCCGGCGTCTGCGCCGCGGGGCTTACTGAGCTTCGAGGCCGTCGATTCCGGGCGCCGCGATCGAGCGACGGCGACGCGAGCGCGCGCTTGGGCGCGGCTGTCCGGCGCCCGAGGCTGCGCGTGCGTAAACCTCCCAGGTGGCGCGCGCGGCGTCGGCCCAGCTCCATGGGGGCGGCGCCGGAGCGGGCCGCTCGGCGGCGTGCGCGGCGGCGAGCAGCCCGTCGATGTCGCCGGGCGCGACGAACGTGGCGCGCGCGGCGAGGACCTCTCGCAGCGCCGGCGAGTCGCACGCGACCACGGGAGTCCCGCAGGCGAGCGCCTCGACTGCAGGCAGTCCGAAGCCCTCGTCGCTGCATGTGAGAACGAGCGCGTGTGCTGCGCTGTAGATCGCGGCCAGCTGCTCGTCGGAGACCTGCTCGGTGAGGATCACGCCCGGCAGCTCGCGCGCCCACGGGCGCGTGGCGCCGACGAGCACGAGCGGCAGCTCGCGTGCGGCGGCGGCGAGCTTGACGAGGTGCTTGGCGGGGTCGGGGTGGCGCAGCCCGCCGACCCACACGAGGAAGCGCTCGGGCAGCCCGAAGCGCGCTCGGACCGCGGCGCGATCGCTCTCGCCGCGCGGATACATGGCGGCATCGGCCGCCTCGGGCACGACCGCCACCTGCTCGCGCGTCAGGCGCAGATGCGTGAGCGCGTCGCGCGCAACCGCCTCGGTGGGCACGATCACGCGTGCGGCACGCTGCAGAGCCAGGTGGCGCAGGCGCAGGCGCAGGCCGCCGCGAAGGTGCTCGCTGCGAAGCTTGAAGCTCGCGAGGTCGTGGAGCGTGACGACCATCGGGCAGGGGCTGTGCAGCATCGCTCCGTCTATCCACGGCGAATGGAACACGTCGGCGCCGCGCGTGCGCGCGAGCGCGGACGGGCGAGCGGTCTGCAGGAGCTGATCCTCGCCGGCCGCCGTCTCACGCAGCGCGGCGAGCAGGCAACGCGAGTAGCGTCCGACGCCTTCCGGGTCGCTGACCGGGCGGCTGTCGAACGCGACCTTCACGTTTCAGGCGCGCACCTTCGCGAGATCCCGAGAGCGTGCATCGGCGTCAACACTAATCGCTTTGCGGACGGTTGGATAGATGTGACAGCCTGGCTGCACGCTCTAGCCTGCGCCTTCGATGCCCTCACGCGCGTACTACGAAGCCCTGTGGCGCGAGCTGCCCGAGGGGCTCGAGCCCTCACAGGAGGCGCTGCGACTCGACTTCCTGCTCGCGCACGTGCGCGCCGGTGAACGCGTTCTCGACGTCGGCTGCGGCGAGGGCCGGTTCACGGCGGCGCTGCTCGATGCGGGCGCGCGCCCGCTGGGGGTGGACGTCGCGGAGGAGCCGCTGCGCCGCGCGCGCGCTCGCCGGCCGCAGCTGGACGTGCGTCTGATCGACGCCGAAGGACCGTGGCGGGAGCTCGAGGATGCGAGCTTCGACGCCGTCTGGGCGGGCGAGGTGATCGAGCACGTAGCCGACACCGGCGCGTGGCTCTCGGAGGTGCGCCGGGTGCTGCGCTCGGGGGGCAGCCTGCTGCTCAGCACGCCCGCGACGGGGCCCTTGGCGCTGATGCGCGCGGCGCTCTCGCGGCGGGCGTTCGCCGCGCGTTTCGACCCCCAGGGCGATCACCTTCGCTTCTACAGCGCCGGCACGCTCAGCGCGCTGATCGACGGGTTCGGGTTCGAGCGAGTTCGAGTTCGCGCAGCCGGCGGACCGCCTGGCGCGCGCCGGCTGTTGCTGGCACACGCGGTTCGATCGCGCTTCTGAGTCGCGCGAGCGCCCGCGGTCGCGCGGCCGCCCGGCGCGCGGAGATGCGCGCGGATGCGGGCCGCGCCGGCTGCGTGGGCCGGGTTGAGGCCGCCGCCGCGGCTCGGGTCGAGGCCGCCGCCGCGGCCCGGGTTGAGGCCGCCGCCGCGGCTCGGGTCGAGGCCGCCGCCGCGGCCTGCAGCGCCTGGATGTACTGATTGTGGATTTCGATCGCTTCGCGCTGGCCGTTCGCGATCGCTTCCGGCGCGATCGACTCCGGATCGAGGTAGATCGCAGCCTGCAGCTCTCTGAGAGCCGCTGCGGGGTCGTTCGTGAGCTGGTAGCGCCCGAGCGTCAGCCATGTCTGCCAGTTGGAAGGCTGTAGGCGTACGGCGCGTTCGAGCGTCGCGCGCGCACGCGCGGGTTCGCCCGAGACCTGCTGCACCCTGGCGAGGGTGGACAGCGCTTCGACAGACAGCGGATCGCGTGAGACGGCGCTGTCGGCCGAAGCGCGCGCGTCGTGCGGGTGGTCGCTCGCGAGCAGCGCGAGCGCCTGCTGGGTGGCTTCTTCGGAGCGCAGCGGCTGCCACTGCGACCAGGCGGCGAGCAGCGCTGCGACGATCGCGGCGCCGGCGAGCGTCACGCGCATGTTGCCGGCCCGCGCGTGCGCCTGACGCGCGCGCCCGGAGAATCCGACCGGCTCGAGCGCGGATCCGGCGCGCAGCTCGAGGCCGGCTTGGCCGGCGCGCAGCTCGAGGCCGGCTTGGCCGGAGCGTGCGAGCAGCGGCCCGCGTCCGGCGAGCCAGCCGGCGCACAGCAGCGCGACGCACGCGTCGCCGGGGACGTACCAGGTCCAGTCGACGAAGGAGTGCGCGCCGAACACGACGACCACGCAGAGCATCGCGAGCAGACCGATCCGCTCGGGCGTATAGCGGCTGAGCTCGCCGCCCTGCAGGCGGCGCCAGCGGGGAAGCGCGCCCGCGCGCAGCTCCCGCCAGGCGCGCCGGCCCGTGCCCGAGCGGCGCCTCCAGCTGCGGTTGAACGGATGGGTCGCGCGCCCGGCGGCGACCATCCATGTGACCAGCAGCGCGAGCATCAGCGCCAGCCCGGCGAGGCCGAGGTCGGCGAGCGTCTGCACGACGAACCCGTGCGCGTGCCTGACCTGGAGGGTCTCGGTTTCATAGCGCAGATGGGCGGTGCGGTAGCCTTCGGCGCCGGCGCCGAGCGCGGGATGGGCTTTGAAGACCTGCAGCGCCTCCTTCCAGTAGCGCGCGCGCACGCTTGCGACGGCGGTCAGGCGCCCGGCGGTGTTGGGCGGCGGTTTGGCGTTCGGGTTGGTGAGAGCGCCGAGATCGTGCGAGATCGTCCCCGTGAAGCCGCGCTGACTGTGCGCGAGCGCGCCGACGAGCGCGAGCACGGCGAGCACGATCGCCCCGCACAGGGCCGCGCCCGCGCGGCGCCTGGCCCGCGAGGAGGGGGCGGCGCGACCGGTGATGAAGCCGATCGCGACGCCGGCGAGCGTGAGCGCGACGAGCATCGCGAGAAGCAGCGCGCCGAGCTGGTGCCCGGCGCTCGTGCGTTCGGCGAGCGGCACGGCTTCGGCGGTGAGCGCGTTCTGGGAGAAGTCCCAGGCGATGAGCGCCGCGGCGCCGAGCCCCCCGACGATCAGCAGCGCGGCGCTGCGCAGGCGCAGCGGCACGGCGCCAAACCACAGCAGCAGTCCGATCGCGAGCGCGGCGAGCGCGCCGCGCGAGTAGGAGAGCACGAGCGTGCTCAGCAGCAGGCCGACGGCCGGATACGCGAGCGCGCGCAGGAGCGCGTGGCCGCTGCGCCGGGCGCCGAGCCACAGGCAGCAGATCACGCCCATCGCGGCGCTCAAGCCGACGGCGTTCCAGTAGCCGTATGGCTGGTTCAGGCGGGCGTAGGCGTCCGCCGGGTCGAGGCTCGCCGGGAAGACCTTGCTCGCAAGCGAGTAGCCGCACACGACTACCGCCGCGAGCGCGAGTCCTCCGAGGATCGCCGGGAAGCGCTCGGGAAGGATGCGTACCAGCGCTACGCCCGCGGCGAACACACCGCTGTAGGCGAGCAGCCGCCCGGCGTCCTGCCAGCTGTAGTCCGGCTGCACCGACCACACGATCGACAGCGCGCTGAGCGCGGTGAACGCCAGCAGCAGCCCCGCCGGCCACGCTCCGTAGCCGCGGGCGCCGCGCGGCGCGAGCAGCACGGCGGCGGCCACGATCACCCCTGCGCCGAGCGTGAGCGCGATCTCGACGGTGGTTGTCGATTCGAGCTGCAGGCCGCCCTTGGCGTAGAAGGTGATCGCGCAAAAGGCTGCGGCGGTCGCGAGCGTCAGCCCCCAAAGCCGGCGCCGGCTCGCGGACGCGCGCGGCAGCACATGCGGCCGGCGTCCGGACCGCGCCGGGGGCGCCGGGCCGCGCGCTTGCGGCGCCGGAGCGGGAGCGAGCTCAGTCGGCGCGGCCACGGACACGTTTGCGCAGCGCCCCGCCGCCGATCAGCAGCAGACACGCGAGCAGGAATGCGAGCGTCGCGAGCAGCGGGCTGGGCAGGTCGCTGAACGCGGAGGCGACGTCGACGCGCACGACGCCCGGGCGCACCAGGCGGCCGCCGAGGGCGACGGGTTCGGGGGCGGCGTGCTGCGCGTGTGCGAGCGCCCGTTGCTCGGCGGGGGTGGCGAGGGTCGCAACCGGCGCCCCCGACCCGCCGGCGCCGCCCGCCGTCCCCGCGCCGAGGCCGGCGCCGGCTGCGGCGAGCTGCGCCTGGCGGATTCGCTGCGAGCATTCGCCGTACTCTTCGGTGTCGGCTTCCATCTCGGCGAGCGCTTCGCGGTACTGGCTCTGCGTGTAGCCGCTGAACGATTCGTCGTGAGTGCAGCGCTCGATGATCTTTTCGCCGGTGTTTTCTGCGTGCGCCGGCGGCGCGCCGGCGAACAGCGCGACTGTCAGCAGCGCCGCGACGGCGGCGCAGCGACGGCGGACGAATCGGCGGTGCAGCAGGACGGGCGATCGGCTCTGCGGGAGGGCGACGCTCATGGCTGGCGTGCGCAACGCTACCAACGTACCCGGGTGGCACCGACGCTGAACAGCGCGCGCGAGAAGCCCTCGGCCCACGCGTCGTGGTCGAACGCGAGCACGTCGCCGGCCCCGGCGGCGGCCATCCGCGAGCGCAGCGCGGCGTCGCCGGCCACGCGCGTGAGCGCTCGCGCGAGCGTGTGCGCGTCGCCGGCGGGGACGATCAGCCCGTTCTCGCCATCGCGCACGAGCCCTCCGGCGGCGGCGCCCACGGCGTCGCTGGCGATCACTGCAAGCCGCTGGTTCATGGCCTCGTTGACAACCAACCCCCACGGCTCGCGAAAGGTGCGGGTGGCCAGCGAAGGCACGACCAGCACGTGGCACGCCGCGTATACGCCGCGCAGCTGCTCGGGAGCGAGTTTGCCGAGGCGGATGACCTGTGCCCGGCCAGCCGGCGCAGTGGCGACCGGCGCGCGTTCGGCTGTGAGGGGCGTGCCGCCCCGGTCATGCGCGCGCGGCGCGGCGTCGTCGCCGACTCCGGCGATCACGAGCGCAGCGTCCGGCGCACGCAGGCTCGCCTGACGCCACGCGGCGAGCAGCAGCTCGAGCCCCTTCTCCGGGGCAGGCCGGCCAACGAACAGAAACCTGACGCTCGCCTCGGCCGGCCAGCCCGCGCAGCGGGGCGCGCCCGCGGGCGCGCGCCAGAAGTCGTTGTCGACCGACTGCGGGGCGACGTGGACGTTGCGCGCGCCGCCGGCGCGCACGTACGCGCTGACGTGCGGGCCGTAGGTGACGACGGCGTCCGCGGAGCGGTACAGCCGTCGCAGCGGCAGGTAGGTCAGGGCGTGCGCGGGGGTCCGCGGATGCGCCCACAGCGAGGCCCACAGGATCAGCGGCACGCGCGCGCGCCGCGCCCCCGCCCAGGCGGCGAGCGGCGCGAGGCGCCCGCCGGTCGGACACACGACAGCGCGATAGCGCCCGCTTGCCGCGAGCGAGAAGAGCTCGCCGGGTCGCACGTGCCGGTGCGGGAACGGCAGCTGCGCGGGGGCGCCCGCGCCGCCGTGCGTCATGCGCCCGCCGAACAGCGCGAGCTCGAGCTGCTCGCGCTCGTGCAGGCGCGCGAGCGCTCCCACGCGGTAGGCGGGCGCGTGCCCGGTCACGAACAGGACTGGTCTCACGCGCGCGCCGCTCTCAGCCCGCCGGCCCGCGCGAAGGCGCGCCCGCCAGCACCTGCTCGTAGGCCGCCAGCGTCTGCTCGCCGCAGCGCTCCCACGTGAAGTTGGCGGCGACGGTCGCGCGTGCGCGCTGTCCGGCCTCGCGCAGCCGGTGCGGGTCGGACAGCAGCTCGTCGACGCGCTGGCTCAGGCGCTCGATGTCCCCGGGCGGCACGAGCACGAAGCCGTCGCCCGCCGCGGCGATCTCCTCGGGGCCGGGCTCACCGCGACAGCCGATCGCGGGCACCCCGCCGGCCATCGCCTCGATGTAGGCGACGCCGAAGGCCTCCTCCGTGGAGGGCATCACGAACAGCGTGCAGCGTCGCGCCAGCTCAATCGCCTCCCGGGGCTCGAGCTGGCCGTGGAAGTCGACACGCGCGCCGACCCCGAGCCGCGCCGCGAGCCCTTCCAGCGAGATCCGCTCCGGTCCGTCGCCGATCACGGCGTAGCGCAAGGTCGGGTGGCGCTCGCCGAGCACCGCGAGCGTGCGCAGGACGTCGGCGTGGCGCTTGCGCGCGACCAGGTGCGCGACCGTCACGAGGCTCGGCGGGCGCTCGCCGCTGCGAGAGCCGCGCGCGGGGCGCTCGGCGGAGGGCAGGTCGGTGCCGAGGTGCACGACGCGCGTGCGGGCGGCGCCGTGGGAGCGCGCGAGCTCGGCGATGCCGTGACTGTTGGCGAGCACCAGCGCGGCCGCGCGCAGCCCGGCGGCGACGGCGCCCGCGCCCGCGGCGTCGCGCGCGGCCGTGTACAGCACGTCGCCGCCGTGGACGGAGATCACGAGCGGGCGTTGCAGGCGCGCGCGCCGGACGGCGTCGCCGGCGGGCACCGCGTTGTGCGCGTGGATCAGCTCGAAGGGGAAGGAGCGCGCGAGCACGCGCAGCGCGAGCGTCACGGTGGGCGCGGCCCAGGCGCCCCAGGCGGGGTAGGAGCGCTCGCGCGGCGGCGAGACGTACGGCACGTACGTGACGGCCAGCCCGTCGCGCGTCTGGATCGTAGGCTCGCGCACGAGCTGCGCGAGCGCTCGGGCCGCCTGCCTGCCGGCGCCGATCAGGGGGCGCCCGAGCGGGCGCGTCGCCGGGCGTGCGCCGCCGGGCGCCGGGGCGAGGGACGCGCGCGGCGGGACCAGGCGGTGCAGCACCAGCACGCGCACGTCGGCCCCCGCCTCGCGCGCGGCGAGCGCTTGGCGGTGTGCCCAGATGCCCAGGACTGGATCGCGCCGGCTCGGGTAGAACTCCGCCACGACGGCCACGCGCGGTCCCCTTCGCGGCCGTGCGCTCACCAGCTGCGGTGGGTCGTGAGCGTGCGCGCGGCCTCTCGCGCGCTCAGGTAGGGACGCCCGGCGAGGAACGAGCGCGCCTCGGCGATCGCCTGATCGCGACGGTAGGCGGCCGCCGCGGGCGCGGCGAGGTGCCGGATGGCGACCGCGTCGAGGATCCCGCAACGCCAGCCGTGCTCGCGCGCGAGCGCCGCCCAGTGGACGTCCAGGCCCCAGCCCATGCGCAGCTCGGGGAACGGCAGCAGCACGGGGAAGGTCGCGGCGGCGAACGCGGTCACCGGGCCGATCTCCACGAACGCGGTCTCTCGCACGACGCTGCGCGCGCGCCTGCGCGTGACCGCCCAGGCGGCGTGCGAGCGCAGGCGGTGGGCGGGCTGCGCGAGCGCGAGCGAGAAGCGCTGGCAGAGGAACAGGAAGCGGTCGAGGAAGCCGTGCGGGAGCTGCACGTCGTCGTCGAGCACGAGCAGCCAGTCGTGTCCGTCGGCCGGGTGCGCGGCGAGCAGCAGATCGAGGTTCTCGAACTTGCCCCGTCCGTCGGCGGCGCACGTGTGAAGCTCGACGTCGTGGCGCGAACGCAGGAGCTCGCTGCGGATCGCGCGCGAGAGCTCGAGGCGCTCGGGGCGCTGGACCGACAGCGCGAGCACGCGCTGCAGGGAGGGGGCGTGACGAGAGGCGAGCGCCAGCCGCAGCCGCCGGGTGCCGAGCAGCTCCCACGCGTCCAGGGCCGCGTCGCCCAGCTCGCGACCGATCGCGTCCAGACCGCCGACCGTGCCGCTCGCGCCGGACAGGAAGTCATCGCCGCCGTGCTCGGCGCTCGGGGCGCGTTCGCGTGCCCCTTCGAGCAGCCGCCCCGCGCTGTGCGCGACCATCGTCAGGCCGGCCGGGCAGCGCCGGCGCACGACGTGTCCGGCGCAGCCCGCGAGCGTCGCCAGCTCGCGCGCGAGCGAGGGCGCGCGCCCGCGCCGCGCGTCGAAGCGCCGGGCGGCGCGGCCGCGCGCGTATGCGGTGCGCGAGAGCGCGCGCAGGCGCGCGTCGGCGCCGGCGCGGCGATGCTCTACGGACGCCCCCGCGACGTACATAATCCTCGCCCCGGGCGTGCCCGCGCGCAGGCGTTCCTGCCACTCCTGCTCGTCGCCGCCATCCTCGAGCGACGCGTCGAACGGCCCCACGCGCTCGAGCGCGCTGCGGCGGATGGCCATGTTCGCGCCCCACGCGTGCGCCGCGTCGGTGTCGCTTGCGCCGAGCTCGAGCGTGGTGATCGGCGGACGCTCGCGCCCGCAGGTGTGTGGCGGGCGACCCTCCAGCCGCGCGAGGATCGGACCCGCGAAGACCTCGATCTCCGGGTTCTGCCCGGCGGCGTCGAGCAGCGCCTGCAGCCAGCCGGCGCGCGCCCGGACGTCGTCGTCGACGAACACCACGAGCTCTCCACGCGAGCGCTCGACGCCGGTGTTGCGCGCGACGTTCAGCCCGAGCGCGCGCGCGTGGGCCTCGTAGCGGGCGCCGAAGCGCTCCGCGAGCTCGCGCACGGCGGGGGTGCAGCCGCCGTCATCGATCACCAGCACCTCCGCCCCTGCGCTCGCCGCCTGCGGAGCGATCGACGCGAGCGCGACCTGCAGGTAGGACGGGCGCTCGCGCGTGGGGATCAGGATCGACGCTCGCGGGGCCATGGCTGGCAGAGAGTCTAGGTTTGACGCCTGGATGGTCCTGTTCCTGCACAACCGCTACCGCACGACGGGCGGCGAGGAGCGCGTGGTCGATGACCTGCTGTGGCTCGTGCGCGAGCAGCTGCAGGAGCCGGCGCAGCTGCTCGAGCGCCGCCCGCAGGCCGGGCCGGGGAGCCTCGCGCGGGCGCGCGCCGGAATCGGGCTGCTGCGCGGGGGACTCGAGCCGGCGCACGTCGCGGACGCGGTGCGCGGCAGCGGCGCGCGGGTCGTGCACGCGCACAACCTGCTGCCGTCGTTCGGCTGGCGCGCGCTCGCCGCGGCGAGGGCCGCCGGCGCGGGCGTCGTGTTGCACCTGCACCAGTACCGCCTGGTGTGCGCGATCGGCGTGTGCTTCACGCGCGGTGGCGAGTGCACGCGCTGCCACGGGCGCAACACGCTGGCGGGCGTTCGCCTGAACTGCCGCGGCAGCCACGCCGAGGCGCTCGCCTACGGCGCGTCGCTCGCGCTGTGGCAGCGTCGCCTCGCGGCGCACGCGGATGCCGTGATCGTGCCGAGCGCGTTCGCGCGCGAGCGCCTGCGCGAGCTCGGCGCGCGGCTGCCTTGGGAGCGGGTGCACGTGCTCGCTCCGCCGCTGCGCGCGCTGGCAGCGACGGCGCCCGCGCACGCCGTGGACGACGCGCTCCCGCGCGCCCGCGACGACCGGGTAACGGCGACCCCGGCGGACCCGCCGGCGGGCTCCTACGCGCTGGTCGTCTCGCGCCTGTCGGCGGAGAAGGGGGTGGACGTCGCGATCGACGCTTGCCGCCTGGCGGGCATGCCCCTGGTGGTCGCCGGCGAGGGGCCCGAGCGCGCGGCGCTCGCCGCGCGCGCGGATGAGCACGCGGTGCGCTTCGTCGGTCGCGCCGAGGACGCGCAGCTCGCGCGGCTGCGCGCGGGGGCGGCGATCGCGCTCGCGCCGTCGCGCTCGGGCGAGTCCTTCGGGCTGGCCGCGGCGGAGGCGATGGCCGTCGGGCTGCCGGTCGCGGGCAGCCGCGTCGGGGCGCTCCCCGAGCTGCTCGACGCGGATGCGCTCGTGCCCTCGGGCGATGCGGCGGCGCTCGCGCGCGCGATCGGGCGGCTCGCCGGCGATCGCGAGGCGGGCGCCCGCGGCCGCGAGCGCGTGCGCGAGCTGTGCGCGCCGCAGGCGGTGGCGCGCGCGCTCGCGCGGGTGTACGACGGATCGACGGTCGATCGGGCGCTTGAACGGACAATTTGAGCGGTGCAGCACGTAAGCTGCGCCGGTGTCCACCGGCGCGAGCGCACTGATCACGGGCATCAGCGGCCAGGACGGCTCGTTCATGGCGGAGCTGCTGCTCGAGAAGGGCTATTCGGTGACGGGCATGGTCAGGCGCGGTGACGGGGACTCGCTCGGCGCGAGCGAGCACCTGCGCGGCCGCGTCAAACTGGTGGAGGGCGAGCTGCTCGAGCCCGACACGCTGCGCGCGGCGATCGAGCGCGTGCGCCCGCGGGAGATCTACCACCTCGCGGCGCCGTCGTTCGTGCCGGAGTCCTGGCTGCGCCCGGGCGAGACCACGCTGGCGATCGCCGGCTCGTGCGCGGCGATCCTGGAAGCCGTTCGCGAGATCGATCTCGGGATGCGCGTGTTCGCGGCCGCCTCGAGCGCGATCTTCGGCGAAGCGCCCGAAAGCCCGCAACGCGAGGACACGCCCTGCAGGCCGCTGAACCCGTACGCGATCGCGAAGCTCGCGGCGCACGAGCTGCTCGGCGCGATGCGCCGCCACGACGGCCTGCACGCGAGCTCGGGGATCGTCTACAACCACGAGTCCGAGCGCCGGCCGCAGCGGTTCGTGACCCGCAAGATCACGCGCGCGGCCGCCGCGATCAGCCTGGGACTGCAGCAGGAGCTCGCGCTCGGCTCGTTGGATGCCGTGCGTGACTGGTCGTTCGCGGGAGACGTCGTGTACGGCGCCTGGCTGATGCTCCAGCAGGACGACCCCGACGACTACGTGCTCGCGAGCGGCGTCGCGCACACGGTCGCCGAGCTCGCGCAGACGGCGTTCGCGTGCGTCGGCCTCGACGCCGAACGCTACGTGCGCGTCGAGCAGACGCTCGTGCGGCCCGCGGAGGGCACCCCGAACGTCGGCGATCCCACCAAGGCGCGCGAGCGGCTCGGGTGGAAGCCGCGCGTGGGCTTCGAGGAGCTGGTGCAGCGGATGGTGCGCGCCGACGTGCGCGCGCTGCAGGCGGTGGCCGCCGCCTCCTGAGCGCCTACACTGGCGCCCTGATGGCCTCCGTCGGCGTGATCGGGCTGGGCTACGTCGGGTTGCCGCTCGCGGTGGCGTTCGCGCAGGAGGGCTGCGACGTGCTCGGCGTGGACGTCGACGCGCGCAAGGTGCAAGCGGTCCAGGAAGGCGAGTCCTACGTCGAGGACGTTCCCTCGGACGTGCTGCGCGAGCTCGCCGGGCGCATCCGCGCGAGCACGCGCTACGCCGGGCTCGCGGACGTGGACGCGGTGCTCGTGTGCGTCCCGACCCCGTTGAGCGCCAACCGCGAGCCGGACCTGGGGCCGCTGATCGACGCCGCCCGCGCGCTCGCGCGCGTGCTGCGCGCAGACCAGCTGGTGGTGCTCGAGTCGACCACCTATCCGGGCACTACGCGCGAGCGCGTCGCGCCGCTGTTGGAGGAGTCGGGACTTGCCGCCGGTCGCGACTTCAACCTCGCGTTCTCGCCCGAGCGCGTCGACCCTGGCCGCACGGACTTCACGCTGCGGACCGTGCCGAAGGTGGTCGGCGGGTTGACGCCCGCGTGCGCGCTGCGCGCCCGAGAGCTCTACGAGCTGGTGTGCGACCACGTCGTGGTCGTCTCGAGCCCCGAGGCGGCGGAGCTGACGAAGCTGCTCGAGAACATCTTCCGCTCGGTGAACATCGCGCTGGTCAACGAGCTCGCGATGCTGACCGACCGGATGGGGATCGACGTGTGGGAGGTCGTCGACGCCGCGGCCACCAAGCCATACGGGTTCATGCGCTTCGAGCCGGGGCCCGGCATGGGCGGCCACTGCATGCCCGTCGATCCGTTCTATCTGAGCTGGCGGGCGCGCGAGTTCGACATGACGACCGAGTTCATCGAGCTCGCGGGCAAGATCAACCAGCAGATGCCCTACCACTGCGTGGCCAAGGCGCAGCGCGCGCTCAACGACGTCGGCATGTCGGTGAAAGGCGCGCGCGTGGCGGTCGTGGGCGTCAGCTACAAGCCGGGCGTCGGCGACGTGCGCGAATCGCCGGCGCTGAAGATCATCTCGCTGCTCAAAGACCTCGGCGCGCAGGTGCGCTACCACGACCCGCACGTCCCCAGCCTGCCGGAGCTCGCGCTCACGAGCGCGCCGCTCGCGGACGCGGTCGCGGACGCGGACCTCGCGTTGATCGTCACCGCCCATCCGAGCGTCGATCACGAGCTGCTCGCGCGCCGCGCGCGCCTGGTGGTCGACCTGCGCGGCGTCACGCGCGCGTCGAGCACCGCCAACGTCGTGCGGCTGTGAGGAGCGGCCCGCTGCTCGCGGACGGCGTGCGCGTCGCGGCCGACGTGTCGTTCGGCGCGTACGTGGTCGTGCACGAGGGCACGGTCATCGGCGAGGGCTGCGCGATCGAGGACCACGCGGTGCTCGGCAAGCGTCCCCGGCTGGCGCGCCATTCGGCCGCGCACGGGGCGCTGCGGCCGCTCGAGCTGCGGGCGCGGGTGAGCGTGGGCGCCGGCGCCGTGGTGTTCGCCGCGGCGAGCATCGCCGCCGAGGCGATCGTCGGCGACCAGGCGTTCGTGCGCGAGCGCTCGCTGATCGGCGAGCGCTCGGTGATCGGGCGCGGCAGCGTGGTGGACAACGATGTACGCGTCGGCGCGCGGGTGCGCGTGCAGACGAACGTCTACCTGACGGCGTTCACGCTCGTCGAGGACGACGTGTTCGTCGGCCCTGGGGCACTGACCGCGAACGACAACACGATGGCCCGCCACGGGCCCGACGAGCCGCTGCGCGGGGCGATTCTGCGCCGCGCCTGCCGCGTCGGGGCCGGCGCGGTCCTGACGCCCGGGATCGAGATCGGCGAGGAGGCGTTCGTCGCCGCAGGCGCGATCGTCACGCGCGACGTGCCGCCGCGGGCGCTCGTCATGGGCGCGCCCGCGCGCATCGTGCGCGAGGTCAGCGAGCGGGAGCTGCTCGAGCGCTGGCGCTGAGCCGGGCGCTCTGCGGCGCAGCGGCAGGTCAGCGAGCGGGAGCTGCTCGAGCGCCGGCGCTGAGCCGGGCGCCGGCCGCGGCCGCGACCACCTCGTCCGCTTGCTCGCGCGTGAGCAGCGGGCTCATCGGGATCGCGAGGTGCGTGCGCGCGGCGTGTTCGGTCGCCGGGAGCTCGGCGCCGGCGCCCCACTCGAGCATCGGCTTCTGCCGGTGCACCGGGGTGCGGTAGTACGGCTTGTGGCCGATGCCGGCCGCCGCGAGCGCGGCTTCCAGGCGCTCGACGTGGGCGTCGGCGATCACGTACAGGTGCCACGCCGGCGAGGCTCCCGCGCTCGCGCGCGGCAGCGCGACGAGCTCGCCCAGGCCAGCGTGCTCGTAATGCAGCGCGGCTTGCCGGCGGCCATCGGCCCAGTCGTCGAGGTGCGGCAACTGCACGCGCAGGATCGCCGCCTGCAGCTCGTCCAGGCGCGAGTTGTAGCCGAGCAGCTCGTAGCTGACCTTGTCGCGGGAGCCGTGGAAACGCAGCGTGCGCGCGCGTTCGGCGATCGACTGCTCGCTCGTCGTGATCATGCCGCCGTCGCCGAAGCAGCCGAGGTTCTTGGACGGGAAGAACGAGAACGTCGCCACCGTGCCGAGCGCTCCAGCCCGCCGCTCGCCCGCGCGTGCGCCAGCGGCCTGCGCCGCGTCCTCGAGCACCGGCACACCCAGCGCCTGAATCTGCGCGATCGGAGCTACGTTGCCGAACAGATGCACCGCGATGACGGCGCGCGTGCGGGGGGTGAGCACCGCGCGAACCGTCTCATCCGTAATACAAAAAGTGTCGGGGTCGACGTCGCAGAACACGGGCGTCGCGCCCGTGGGAGGGATCGCCTCCGCCGAGGCGTAGAACGTGAACGAAGGCACGACCACCTCATCGCCCGCGCCGACCCCCATCGCGCGCAATGCGATCGTGATCGCGTCCGTCCCGTTCGCGACGCCCACCGCGTGCTCGGCGCCGCAGTGCGCGGCGAACTCACGCTCGAATGCGCTTACCTCGGGACCGAGGATGTAGCGCTCGGAGTCGAGCACGCGGTCGATCGCCGCGCGCAGCTGCGCACGCAGCGGCGCGAGCGGCGTGGAGGTGTCGAACAGCGGCACGGCCATCGCGCTCAGCGCTCACGCAAGCAGCTCGACGTCCGCGCGCGTCATCAGCCGGATCAGCTGCTCGAAGCTCGTCTGCGGCTTCCAGCCGAGGTCGCGCCCGGCCTTGCTCGGGTCGCCGATCAGGTGGTCGACCTCCGCCGGGCGCACGAACGCCGGGTCGATCGTCACGTAGCGTTCGAAGTCGCCCAGCCCAGCCTCCTCGAAGGCCACCTCGCAGCATTCGCGCACCGAATGGGCCTTCCCGGTCGCGATCACGTAGTCCTCCGGGCTGTCGCGCTGGAGCATCAGCCACATCGCTTCCACATAGTCCTTCGCGTAGCCCCAGTCGCGCTCCGCGTCGAGGTTGCCGAGGCGCAGCTCCTTGGCCAGGCCGTGCTTGATCGCCGCCGCGTGCCACGTGATCTTGCGCGTGACGAACTCCAGGCCGCGGCGCGGGGAGTTGGAGATCACGATGCGCCCGACGCCGGCGCACAACATCCCGCTCTCCGTCTCGATGTCGAACGTCCATCCGTCGTCGCCGACGGTCGCCGGCGCGATCCGCCGCACCTCCGCGGGGTTCTTGCGCAGGTGCCGGCCCTTCCCGCCCACGCGCACGGCCGACGCGAGATTGAGCCGGTAGTACGTCTTGTCCGCCCGCTGCTCGACGTACACGGAAGCCGGCTGTCCGTTGGCGTGGTACATCCAGCAGAGGCCCTGAGCGAGCACGGGGCTGTTCGTCTTGATCGACGCTCCATTTCCCCGCTTGAGCCCGTCGCCCTTGTAGTAGCCCTCGAGGAACGCCTCCTGGATCTCGAGACTGGCGTTGAGGATCACCTGCGGGACCTGCTTGAGCCCGGTCTTGGTGTAGAGCTGCTCGCGAAGCCACGGTGCGACGGACGGGCAGCCGGTGAGATTCACGTGCTTGACCGATGCGCTCTCGTCCCAGCCGGAGGCGCACGACCATTCCTCGGAGCGCCCGAGGAACAGCCGTGACCACAGGGAGCTCACGTGCGCCCGCAACAGCGCGTCGTTGTTCGTGAAGCGACACGCACCCCGGTCGCGCGCCACGTACCCGTCAGCCGCCATCAGACCGAGGAACTCGGCCATCTCCGGCGTGGCGACGCTCCAGCCGGCCGGTGCCGGCATCTCGAACGCCAGCGCCAACTCGTCGCCTATCTCGAGCTCGCGCGCTTCGATCTTTTCGTAGTTCTGACCAAGCATGTTGTGGTGTGCGGTCGCGTGTACGACGCCCGCGCGCGCCTCGATCGAGAGCAGCTCGTGGTCGCGGTCGTCCGGTCGCCGGCGCGTCGCAGTGATTGCGCTGACAGGGGTCCAGCTTTCCCCGTCCCAGATCTCGAGGAAGTGCCTGGGCAGGAAGTTCTGGACCAGGCCTCCCTTTCTGGCCAGAGGCACGAGATCCACCGGTGTCTTGACTGCGATCACCCCGTCCTCACGTACGAGCAGAGGGGTTGTCTCGGACAGACACTCGTGGTTGAAAAGTATCCCCGACGTAGCGTGAAGATCGTAAGACTCACGATAATTAACGGTAATGAAATGCCCGTACGCCTTCGCGACGCCGTAAGGTGAACGAGGGTAGAACGGCGTGGTCTCGGTCTGGGGCACCTCACGCACCTTCCCGAACATCTCGCTCGAGGAGGCCTGGTAGAAGCGCGCGTCGGGGCAGACTTCGCGCATCGCCTCGAGCATGCGCGTGACGCCCGTGCCGGTGAACTCGGCGGTGAGCGTGGGTTGAATCCAGGAGACCGCCACGAACGACATCGCCGCGAGGTTGTAAATCTCCGCTGGTTTGGACGCGCGCAGGGCGTCGACGAGCGAGCGCTGGTCGAGCAGGTCGCCCTGGTGCAGGGTCATGCGGTCGCGGATGTGCTCGATCCGATCGAACTTCTCGGTCGACGCGCGGCGCACCATGCCGTGCACCTCATAGCCGCGCTCCAGCAGCAGCTCGGCCAGGTAGGAGCCGTCTTGACCGGTCACACCGGTTATGAGCGCGGAGCGCCGGTCGGTCATCGCGCGCGAGAGCCTAGCGAGCGACCGCGACGGCCGTCCGCCGGATCGCCCGCCGGCTTGCTCGCGTGGCGCCGCGATCCGGGGGCGCTCGTCGTGGCCTGCCGCCGCGATCCGGCGGCGCCCGGCGTGGCCCTGCCGTTGCGGGCGCCCGGCGGCGAGGGCATCGCGCGGATGCCGTTGCGGCTGGCGCCGGCGTCCTCGAGCGCGCCGGCGTCCTCGAGCGCGCCGGCGTCGTGGCGCGTGCGCAGCCAGCGCACGGTCGCGGCGATCCCGTCCTCGACCTCGATGCGCGCGCGCCAGCCGAGCAGCCGCTGCGCCTTCTCGACCGCCGGCCAGCGCCGCTGCACGTCGACGGCGAACGTCGGCAGGTGCTCGAGCTCGAGCTCGGCGGGGTCCTCGCCGCAGGCTTCCCAGACGATGCGCGCGATCTCCTTGACGCTCAGCTCGCGCGCGGCGGAGATGTTGAAGTCCTCGTTGCACCCCGCCGGCGAGCTCATCGCGGCGACGATCCCGTCGGCGATGTCCTCGACGTGGGTGAGCGTGCGGGTCTGCTCGCCCGAGCCGAAGATCTGCAGCGGGCGCTGGCCGGAGAGCACCTTGCGGATCAGGTCGGGGACCGCGTGCGCGATGCCCGGCTCGGCGTCGGGCAGCTCGCCGGGGCCGTACGCGTTGAACGGGCGGCAGATGGTGTACGGGAGGCCGTGCTCGTCGTGGGCCGCGCGGCAGTACACCTCGCCGGTGAGCTTGGAGAAGCCGTACGCGGACACCGGCACGGGACATTGCGGCAGGTACTCCTCGGGCGTGGGGAACAGCTCGGCGCGCTCGAACACCATCGAGGAGGACACGTACACGAAGCGCTCGACCTGCAGATCGAGCGCGGCGCGCACGATCGCGTTGTACAGCGCGTTGTTGACCTCCGTGAGCGTGTGCGGCAGCTTGTGGAAGTTGGCGATGCCGCCGACGATCGCCGCCAGGTGGATCACGTGGCTGCAGCCGCGCATCGCCGCGCGCGCCTGCTCGCCGACGCGCAGGTCGCCCGTGTGGACCTCGCAGCCCTCGCGCATCCACTGCGGCGCCGGGCGCTGGTCGGACACGCGCACCTCATACGCGGGGTCGGAGAGCAGCCGGCGGACGACCGCCGCGCCGATCGTGCCCGCGCCGCCGGTGACCAGGACGCGGCTCATCGACCGGGTTGCGCGGGCGCGAGCGCGACGAGCTCGGAGGCGTACGCGAACACCTGCGCGACGCCCCAGCAGTTCCACGGGTCGACGACCAGGCAGTCCTCGGCGGCCCGCTCGGCGATCGCCGCGAGCGCGCGTGGCTCGCGGAACTCCGAGTGGTTGGTCGCGACGATCACCGCGCCGGCGCCCTCGAGCGCCTCCTCGAAGGACATCGTCGGCGTGGCCACGCGGGGGTCGTGTACGGCGACGTCCGCGAGCTCGCGTTCGAGCAGCCTGATGAGCTTGTGCGCGAGCGAGTCGCGCTCGTCGTCGGTGTCCGCCTTGAACGCCAGTCCGAGCACCGCGACCTTGCGGTTGGCGAGTCCGCCGAGGCGCCGCTTGGCGCCTTCGAGCAGAAACAGCGGCACCGACTCGTTCACGCGCGAGACCGCCAGCAGCATCCCGGGCGCCGCCGAGCGCTCCTCGGAGAAGGCGAAGTCCTTGCGCAGGCACGTGCCGGCGGTGAAGCCCGGCTGTGCGATCCCGCCGCGCGGGTAGTCGCGGTTGATCAGGTCGATCACCTCGAACACGTTCGCCGCGTGGCGCTCGCAGTCCATCATCAGCAGGTTGGGCAGCGCGAAGTTCGCGTAGCGCAGGATGTTCGTCCAGATCTTCGCGAGCTCGGCCTGCACGGGCGTGGTCTGCACGATCGGCGCGTCGAACACGCCGAACAGCTCGCCCACGACGTCGCCCGAGCGCGCGCCCACGCCGCCGATGATGCACGGCAGCGTGTCGATCTCCTCGAGGAAGCGACCGGCGGCGATCCGCTCGGGGGCGTGCGCGACGAACACCTCCTCGCCGATCTGAAAGCCGCGGTGCTTCGCCAGGTAGCCGGCGACGAACTCGGTCGTCCCGGGGGCGACCGTCGAGCGCAGGATCAGCGAGTGCCCGGGTGCGAGCACGCCCAGCAGGTCATCGAGCGCGGAGCGGATGTCGCGCATGTCGATCTCGATGTGCGAGAACGACGGCGTGCCGAGCGTGATCACGATGTGGCGCGCGCGCGCGGCGTCTGCGACCCGCTCGGACAGCGACAGCGAGCCGGTCGCGCCCGCCGCGTCGATCCCGCGCGCCGCCCCGTCGGCGCGAGTCCCGTGCCCGCCGCCGCCTGCGACGATGCGCGCGAGCAGCTCCTGCGCGCCGTGCTCGTGGAAGGGCATGCGCCCTTCGCGCACCGCGCCGAGTCGCGCCGGGTCGTTGTCGAGCCCGACCACGTGCAGGCCGCGGTCGGCGAAAGACAACGCCAGCGGCAGCCCGACGCGGCCGAGGCCGACGACGG
This sequence comes from Solirubrobacteraceae bacterium, assembly GCA_035503075.1. GTDB lineage: Bacteria > Actinomycetota > Thermoleophilia > Solirubrobacterales > Solirubrobacteraceae > Palsa-744. The sequence goes on along the minus strand of DATJTT010000017.1, from coordinate 276,404 downwards.
CCACGTCGGGCGTTCTCCGGGTTCCGTCCATCAGAGCCCAGAGGTTAGCGGCGTGGATGTGGCCGCGGGCTGCTTGCGGCCCGAGCGTCGCGGTCTCCGTTTTTGCACCCGTGCATCGACCGAAGGTGCGGATTCGGAGCACGTCAGCTCGGCGCTCGCCTGACGTGCCGGACGTACTGGCGTAGGAAGCAGGCGAGGAAACGCGGGTTGTAGCGCGCGTAGCGCCGCCACAGCCGGCGCGGCTCGCGCGCGAGGCGATAGCTCCACTCCAGCCCGCGCCGCTGCATCCACGCGGGCGCCTGCGGGACGAGGCCGGCGTGGAAGTCGAACGCGGCCCCGACGCCGACGAGCAGCGGCGCGGCCAGGCGCGGGCGCATGCGCGCCATCCAGCGCTCCTGCTTGGGCTGGCCGGTGCCGACCCAGACGACCTGCGCGCCCGAGCGGTCGATCGCGGCGACGATCTCGTCGTCCTCCTCGGCGCTCAGCTCGCGAAACGGCGGCGAGTGGCCGCCGGCGATGACCAGCCCGGGGAAGCGCTCGCGCAGCCGCCTTTCGAGCAGTTCGAGGGCCGCGGGCGTGCGCCCGCCGTACAGGTACATGGGCGTGCCGGCGGCGGCCGCGCGCGCGCAGAAGCCGGCCATCAGGTCGGGCCCGTACACGCGCGTGGCGCGCGGATGGCCGAGCGCGTGCAGCGCCCACACGAGCGGCTGGCCGTCGGGCACGGCGAGCGTCGCGCCGAGCACCGCGGCGCGCGTCTGTGGGTCCTCGCGGGCGGACATCACGAGGTTGACCGCCGCGGCGGTGACCGACGCGCGCGCGCCGGCCGCGATCACGGCGCCCATCCACGCGATCACCTCGTCGTAGTCGGAGATCGCGAGCGGGACGTCGAGCACGGCTGCGCGCGCGGGCAGGGGCGGGAAAGACGATGATGAGGATGAGCGGCGTGCGGGCGGCGTGGAGATTGCGTGAAGATAGCCGCCCTCGTGCGGATCGACCCCGACTTCTGGAAGCGCCGGCGCGTGCTCGTGACCGGCCACACGGGCTTCAAGGGCGCGTGGCTGTCGCTGTGGCTGCAGGCGCTGGGAGCCGAGGTGACGGGGGTGGCGCATGGCGTGCCGACGCGCCCGTCGCTGTATCAGCTGGCGGACGTCGGCGGCCATATGCACGCTGAGCACGCGCTCGACGTGCGCGACCCGGCGGCGCTGCGCGACGCGCTCGCGCGGGCGCGCCCCGAGGTCGTCCTGCACCTGGCCGCCCAGCCGATGGTCAGGCGCTCGTTGCGTGACCCGGCGCTGACCTACGAGGTGAACGTGATCGGCACGGTCAACGTGCTCGAGGCGGTGCGCGAAGCGGGCGAGCACGTGCGCGCGGTCGTGGCGGTGACCTCGGACAAGTGCTACGAGAACCGCGCCGAGGGCCGGCACGACCCAAGCGCGGGGCCCCGGCGGCCCGGCGAGGGCTCGCGTGGCTTCACCGAGGATGACCCCCTGGGCGGCTCCGACCCGTACTCGAGCTCGAAGGCGTGCGCCGAGCTCGTGGTGAGCGCGTACAGGCGCTCGTTCTTCTCAGGAGAGGGCGCCGCACGGCTCGCGAGCGCGCGCGCGGGCAACGTGATCGGCGGGGGCGACTGGGGCGAGGACCGGCTGCTGGGGGACGTTCTGCGCGCGGTCGACGCGGGCGAGGCGATGCTCGTGCGCAACCCGCGCGCGGTGCGCCCGTGGCAGCACGTTCTGAGCCCGCTCGGCGGCTATCTGCTGCTCGCCGAGCGCGTGTGGCGCGAGCCGGCGCTCGCGCGCGCCTGGAACTTCGGCCCGAGGGCCGGCGAGGAGCGCCCGGTGAGCTGGGTGCTCGAGCGCGTGGCCGCGCTGTGGGACGGCGTCTTCGAGTGGCGGCTGGACGAGCGCGCGAACCCGCCCGAGGCGGCTCACCTGGCGCTCGATTCGAGCGCCGCCGAACGCGAGCTCGGGTGGCGGCCGTCGTGCGACCTCGAGGGCGCGCTCGCGCTGACCGTCGCGTGGCACCGCGCCGAGCGCGACGGGCAGCGGATGCGCGACGTGAGCCTCGCGCAGATCGACCGGATCATGGAACTCGACAGCAGCGTGGGCTTTACATAATCTGGCGCTTGTGAGCCCGCTGAGACTGCGCAAAGATCGCGCCGAGCGCCTGCTGCGCGAGCAGTTCGAGGGACTGCGCGGACAGGTGCTCGCGAGCGTTCGGGGGCGCCTGCGGGCGAGCGGCGTGAGCCTCGACCGGGCGGACCTCGAGGCGGCGTACGCCCAGGCCTGGCAGGGCATGTATGCGGCGGTGCTCGACGGGCAGCGGATCGAGAGCCAGGTCGGCTGGCTCGTGCTCGTGACCTACCGCCGCGCGCTCGACGAGCACCGCGCGCGCACCCGCGCCCGCTGTGGCGGCGAGCCGCAGGCGAGGAACGGGGGCGCGGGCACGAGCGAGCGCGACCTCGCCACCGAGCTCGACGACCGTGCCCGATTGCGCCAACTTTTCGAGGGCCTGCGCGGGCGCCTGGACGCGCGCGAGCGCGAGGCCGCGACGCTGTGCTACCTGCACGGGCTCTCGCGGGCGCAGGCAGCCCAGCGGATGGGCGTGAGCGAGCGGCGGATGCGCAAGCTGATGGAGGGCCGCGGAGCTGGGCAGCCGGGCGTGGCGGGAAAGGTCGGGGCGCTCGTCGACACGATCCGTGGCGAGCGCTGGTGCGAGCAGCAGGGCTCGCTGATGCGTGCGCTCGCGTACGGCGTGCTCGATCCCGCGGGCGAGCGCTATCGCCTGGCGCTGGCGCACAGCGACCGCTGCCCGGCGTGCCGCGCGTATGTCGTCTCGCTGCGCGGCCTGGCGGTAGCGCTGCCGCCCGTGTTCCTGCCGTGGAGCGTGTGTGCGACGGTCCTCGCAGACGTGGCCGAGGGCGTTCGCGCCGGCGGGCTGAGCGGCCCGGCCCGGGCGGTCGGGACGGCCAGGTCCGCAGGATCCGGCAGCGGCGGGGCGCCGGGCGGGGCCGGCTCGGCCGTCCAAGCCGGACGCGGGCTCGGCGGCGCCCTGCCGGGCGCGGGCGCGGGCGCGGCCGCGGGCGGCGCGGCGGGCGGCGGCTGGGCGCTGGGGGCGGGATCCTTCGGCGCGAAGCTCGCGGCCGGATGCCTGCTCGCGCTGGGCGTCGGCGCGGGGTGCGTGGCGCTCGAAGGCGGTCATCGGGCGTCCGCGCCGTCGCGCCACGCGCGCCGAGCCGTGGCTCCCGCGGCGCGCGGCACCGGTGCCGCGACGCTCGCGTACGGCGCTTCTGCGAGCGCCGGACAGGCGGTCGGCGACGGCGCGCTGGCCTCAGGTGCCGGTGGCGCTGCCGCGCTGACGCCCGCCGCGCGAGCGGAGCGCGAGTTCGGGCCCGAGCAGCTGTCGACGGGCAGCGGCGCAGCCGCGGACTCACACGCCCGGGCGACCGCGCGCTCGGCGTCCTCGAGCTCTGCGCGCACCCAGCCCGGCGAAGCGCAGGCGGCAAGCGCCGGGGTGGCCGACGGCGCAAGCGCGGGCGCGGAAGGTCAGCCGGGCGGCGGGCGGTCGGCCGCCGCCGGCACGCAACCGCCGGGCAACGAATCGTCGGGTGGGGCAGGGAGCGACTCAGCTGCCGCCGAGCGCGAGTTCTCGCCGGGCTGATCCGTGTCCGTCCGAACTCGGTCGATGTTTGAGCCGCTCTCCCATCCGCTCGAGCTCCGTGGTCGACTATGCCGCGCGATCTTGTGGTGGGCTGCGCCAAGTATCAGTGGCAACGCTCTCGGTGCGGGCCCAAACGTGGGTCCGCACCGAGAGCACAGGCTAACGCCAGCCAATCTAGAAGCTTCCAAACGGTCGCAGCCCGTTTGACCTCAAATCTAGCTTACTTCGAGGCTCTCCAGTGCGCCACCGCTATTTAACGCCGCGACTAACACTTTACCGCGCACTAAGCCGCTTTCAGCGCCACCGAGCGAACAGTCTGCCCATTCGGCCTTGCGTTCTGTTTCTTCTGGGAACGTCACGGTGACTAATGGCGGTTCCGTTGACGTGCCTAGTAAGTTCTCAACTTCGACACGCTCATTATCGGCCGCTTCTTTCGCTTTGCATTCATCTGAGACTTCGAGAATGGATACTTTGCACCTGACCGTGTAGCCAGGTTGTCCTTTGGTGGCTTCTTTGATCTTGTCCTCGTTTTTGCCCGCTAGCACTTCAAGTAACGTGGTCCAGCTAAGATCAACTGCTTTGACTTCCTTGACTTCTTCACATTTATTCGTTACTTCTTTGCCTTCCTCGTTTAACGCTTTCGCCGCAGGTTTACAGTCTTTGCTTGATTCTTTGAATGTCACGGCCGTGGTTTCGTCTTCAGAGCCAGGGCCGACCCAGCCTTCGCTCGTCACGTCCGACCCTTCGCATTCGACTGCGGCTTCCTCTTTCATGTCTTCCAGCGTGAATTTGCCTTCGCCTTCGGCATTGGTTAAGCACCTGTTCGTACCGGTGCCGGTGATTTCGGCACCGTTGCATAACCAGGCGCCGTTCCCCGCCCCGCCTTTCCCTTCTTTTTCTTTTCTTTCTTTTTCTTCTTTTTCCTTTTCTTCTTCGTTTTTTCTCCGGTTTTCATTGGCCGTGGTCAGCAGTGACTGTCCCGGGAACAGAACGAGACTGCCGGTTCTTCTGACTCCCGGTATTTCCAGCAGGGGTTCAAAGTAGCTTTTGTAGACACCTTTTTCGTTGCAATCGGGTAGGGGTCCCCCTACTTCCGTTCCCATCATCAGAATTTCATTCGTTCTTTCCACGCGGAAGAAGTAGGGTCCCCCGCTGTCGCCTGCATTCGAGCACGCGCTGACTTCCACGACGTGTTCCACGACGTATGTCCCTGATGTCAAGGTCACGTTCACTCTCTCAACTTCCCCGCAAGGTTCGCCACTTGATATCCCCTCATGGCAGATCTCCTGTGCCGGAACCACTTCTTCGGCAGCCTTAGCGCCTACGACAGCGTGAGGCGTTCCCGGTTCTCTGACCCATTCGGCCATAAGCGCCGGCACCGGGATCGGCAGCCCCTGTTCAAATGCGCTTCTCGCCGCCACCTTAACCTCGGCAACGTCATGTTCTCTGTTAAACCATCGCGTGACTTCTCTACCGATTTCTTTTGGTCCCGCCGTATTCGGATATTCTGATGCTACTACCGCTGTGATTCTTTCTTCAGCCGCTTCTCTGCGGTTAAAACAATGGCCGGCTGTTAGCACATAGGTTTCGTTTCCTTCAATTAGCATCGGACCCGCCGTGCATGCGAGTGAACCTTCGATCCACAAATTCGTTCCTGAGGTGATCGTTTCTTCGCAAAGTGCTTCCAGCGGTAGAAACGGCGTTTTGCAGGTTCTTCTAGCCCGATATTCGAGATGAAGCCGTGAAGGTGGTGCAACGACGACCACGACCGTCACGCTGTCGCGCGCGGCCTCGCGGATGAGCGTCGCACGTTCGCTCCCGGGAACGGACGAGCTCAACGTGACTTCCACTGCATTACGCTGCACATAGATCCCGGTCATTGCTTGCGCACTAGCCAGAAGTCTTGCAAGTTTGTGATTCCAGCGGGTTTGCGCGTCTAGAAGGGCAGACCAGGTCGAGCGCACGGGCGTCTCGACAACGTCCGTGCTCAAGCCTGCCTCGGCGGCGACCAGTCGTGCCACGCGCCGGCTCTCGTTCGAGGTCACGCCTACATGGAACCTTGCGGCCGCGGGCTCAAACCATACTCCGGCGTAGTCGTTACCAAGAGCAGTGATCAGCTTTTTTGTTAGTTTAGTTTCTGAGACTCGGCTCTGCAGCGCCAATGCCTGTTCGGCGCGCACAGAGGAGACCCCCTGCTTGGTGAGTACCTCCATTTCCGGCTTCGCGGCGAACGCGCTCGTTGCGGCACACGCTGCTGCTGCGGTGGCTAGGCATACGGAGACAGCCATCAGCGCTTTCAAACGGTCGCCCAGCCACACTGATAATCGACTAGCACGAGACTGTATCGACGCGGGCGAGCCAGGCGACCGGATAGCCTTCAACATGATTCCCCCTTTCTTTCAGGGCAGATCAACCCATGACGCGGCAAGGATCCGCGTCCTTATCAGCCTGCCACATGAACACAGCTGGCAGGTGGCTATGGGCATAGCACTAGCATCCCGTCTTGTCAAGAAAACGAGAGAGATGTCTCCCAGAGGTGCGTCGGCAGCAGCGCGCCGTCCGACATCCTAGAGCCAATCAGAGCTGAGCGCCCGCCCAGCCGAGAGCATATGCCGGCAGGGTCCCAACCAGTAGAGGCCGGCATGGTACCCCGCAGGACGCCCGGGAAGGCTCTCGGCACTGACCACAAATGCGGGTCCGCGCCGAGAGCCAGGCTAACTCAAGCAGATCTAGCTGCTTCCACACTGCCGCAGCCCGCTTGACGTCAGAGTTCGCTCAGTTCGAGCGTCTCCAGGGTGCCACCGCTGCTTAACGCCGCGAGTAACACTTTACCGCGTACTAAACCGCTTTCAGCGCCTCCGAGCGAACAGTCCGCCCATTCGGCCTTGCGTTCAGGTTCTTCAGGGTATGTCACAGTGACTAATGGCGGTTCCGTCGACGTGCCTAGTAAGTTTTCAACTTCGACACGCTCATCGCCGGCCGCTTCTTTCGCCTTGCATTCATCCGAGATTTCAATAATGGACGTTTTGCATTTGACCGTATAGCCGGGCTGGCCTTTGGTGATTTCTTTGATCTTGTCCTTGTTCTTGCCCGCTACCACTTCAAGTAACGTACTCCAGCCAAGATCCACCGTTTTGACTTCCTTGACTTCTTCACATTTATTCGCGACTGATTCACCTGCCTCGTTTAACGCTTTTGCCGAAGGTCTACAGTTTTTGCTCGATTCTTTGAACGTCACGGCCGTGGTTTCGTCTTCAGAGCCGGGGCCGACCCAGCCTTCGCTCGTCACATCTGCCCCAGGGCATTCGACCGCGGCTTCCTCCTTCATATCTTCAAACGTAATCGAGCCTTCACCTTCGCCATCGACTAAGCACGTCTTCGCTGTCGTCACTTCTTCTTCCCCGCATAGCCACACGCCCTCCTGTTCGTCTACCTCAACGTAGCTGCCTTTTTCAACTTGTTCGCCGGTGCAGTTTTCGTTGGTGTAATTACCGGTTTCGGGTTCCGCGACCTTGTCGCATACCAGAGCGTCACTTATCCGTCTACCCGTCATTAATATCGCTCTAGTCCATTGTCCCCCTGGAGGAGGCATTACCTCTCTCTCGCATTCTCTCGCGTTTCTCCACAGGCCTCCTCTTTGGCCCGCGGCCAGCTCCGCGCAGCTTATCGTGAATTGGGCGGATGCGGCCGTAGTTCCTACCACACTGAGCGCGATGGCAAATCCGGTAACCAATCCGAGCACGACCACAAGTCGCTTCATGTTCAGCCCCCTTTGCGAAGTGTTTTCGGTGATGCTGCTCGGTTGACGCTACTCCCAATCCGGGTGCGCGCAACCGCGAAGCGTGTGTGCGCCGGCGGTACCTCTCATGTGGCTTCCCAGAGCCAAACAGAGCCCCGCTCTGCGAAAAGCGTATGACCGATATGTTTCCAACATGTGGATGCGCGCGCATGCGCCCGAGGACACCGGCCCGTGTAAGCAGAGGTCGACCGGCCGAACGCGGCGCGGCGGCGCCGGCTGGCGGCACTTCCGCAGCGTTAGGTTGAAGCTCGGCTGCTTCGCTGCGCGCAATCAGCCGCGCGGGAAGACCTTGGCGAGCCGCCGGAAGGCGAGCGGGTTGCCGCGCGGGCGCAGCCGCCCGGTGGCGAGCGCGCGCAGCGGGTCGAGGCGTTCCCCGACGATGTCCGCCCAGTCCTGCCAGGAGAGGCGCAGGCGCAGGTCCGCGTGCGGGGCCTGGCCCTGCGCGACGCTGCTCGTGCCGTTGCGCACGGTGAGGTGCCACGCAGGGACGTCCGGGTCGGTGAAGTCCCACTCGAAGGTGGTAGTGCGCGTGAGCCCGTGCTTGGGGTTGACCTGGCGGCGGATCATGTCGAACAGCAGCGCGACGGTCTCGGGGTCGCGCCGCGAGGGGCCCTCGCGCACGCCGAGGATGTTGGCCTTGGCGAGCGCGCGCCCGCGCTGGGTGAGCTCGAGCGGCGAGAGGCCGGGCGGCAGCACGGGCGGCCCGGGGAGCGTGTCGACGGCGAGGCCGGCGGAGCGCAGCTTGCTGGTCATGGAGGTGATGCCTTCGACGCCGACCTCCTCGTAGCTCGAGCCGAACACGGTTATGTAGCGTTCGTCCCAGCCGGGCGGCATGAGCACCTGGGCGGTGTAGCGGGTGACGTCCTGCAGCAGGCGCGCGACCGCCTTGGGCACGCCGACGGGGTCTTCGCGGCGCAGGTCCGACAGCAGCTTGACGCCGAAGCCGATGTGGCGCTGCTCGTCGGCGGCGATGTTCTCCATGCCGGCGCGGAAGGCGGGCAGCTGGTCGCGCTTCTCGAGGTAGCTGCAGATGAAGTGCTGGCCGGGCTGGGCGAGCGAGGCCTCGATGACGACGTGGTAGAGCGCGACGGCGGCGGCGAGCTTGGCGGGCGAGCGGTCGGCGCGCAGCTCGCCGGCCATGCGGTCCAGGCGCTCGAAGATCTTGCGAAAGCCGGGCGTGAGCTGCGGCCTGATCGCGCGCAGGCCGCTGGACATGGAGCCGTCGCCGATCCCGCACACCTCGTGCATGAAGCGCTTGAAGAACACCGCGTGGCGGGCCTCGTCGACCTGCTGGGTGGCGAGGAAGTACTTCTGCTCCTCGCGCGGCGCGGCGTCGATGTACGGGGAGAGGGTGTCCGCGACGGCGTCCTCGCCCCAGAAGAACAGGCAGTAGTTCCAGATCGCGGCGGTGCGCTCGAACTCGGTGAAGTCCTCGCGCCACTGGCGCGCGTCCTCTGAGAAGTCGAGCTCGGTGGCCGACCAGTTGCCGCGCTCCCAGCGCGCGTACAGGTCCTCGTAGGAGATCGCGTCGGTGGGCAGGCTGGCGAGAATGCCTGCGCCGGCGGGGGTCGGGCTCGTCGCGGTGGCCATGTCGCTCCTCTCGGACCAAGCAGTCGGAATGGGATAACGAACGCTATCGTAATAACGATCGCTCTGTCAACGTCTATTATTAATATTTAAAAATGAGGATCGACGATCGCGAGCCGGCCTCCCCGGGGGCGCATGGTGGGCCGGCGAGCGCGCGCATGACGCGCGAGCAACGCCGCGCGGACACGCGCGGGCGCCTGCTGGGGGCCGCGCGCAGGGCGTTTGCGCGCAGCGGCTTTCACGGCGCGTCGGTCGAGGAGATCGCGTCGGAGGCGGGCTTCTCGACGGGCGCGCTGTACTCGAACTTCGACGGCAAGCAGGACCTGTTCCTGGCGTTGATGGAGCGCGAGATCGACGAGCACGCGCGCGAGATCGAGGAGGCGGTGCGCGCCCAGGCGTCGATCGCCGAGCGCGCGACCGGCGGCGCGCGCCGCTGGATGACGATGATCGAGCGCGAGCCCGAGCTGCTGCTGTTGTTCATGGAGTTCTGGGCGTACGGCGTGCGCGACCCGCAGGTGCGCCCGAAGGTGGCCGAGCGCTTCGCGCAGATGCGCACGGTGCTCACCCGGCTGATCGCGGACGGCGTGCGCGACTTCGACCTCGAGCTGGCGCTCCCGGCGGAGCAGCTGGCGATCGCGATCGACGCGCTCGCGGACGGCATCGCCCGCCAGAAGCTCGCCGACCCGGACGCGGTCCCGGACGAGCTGATGGGCAGGGTGCTCGCGCTGCTGTTCGCCGCGGTCACGCGGCAGGCAGACACAGGCACGCGTAGTGCACCGTGAAAGCCCGCCGCGCGAGCGCCGGCGCGAGGCGGTGCACGCCGGCGCGAACCGCCCACTTGACGGTCGCGGCCGTGTTCGCGCGCGGGCCGTGGGCGAAGAAGCGGTGGACGGCGAGCGGCAGCGGATCGTCGAGCTCGGCGGCGATTGCCAGGCCGGCGCGGGCGACTATCGCGCGCGCGCCGTCGCGGTCCAGGCGCTGCAGGTGGCCGACCTCGGCCGCGTGCTCGCGCTTGCTAGCGCGCCGCGCCGAGATGTTGTCCTCGAGCGGCACCTCGACGAGCACCGCGCGGCACGCGCGCGCGAGCTCGCGCAGCAGCGCGGGCGGGTCGGGCACGTGCTCGAGCACGTGCGAGAGCACCCCGAGGTCATACGCGCGGTCGGCTGCCGGCACGCGGACGCCGTCGTAGAGCTGCACGGACTCGATCGCGGCTCGCCGGCGGGCGATGTCGACGGCCGCCCGGGAGATCTCGACGCCGAACAGCCTGCCGCCGAAGCCGCGGCTGTGAAGCTCGCACAGCAGCGCGCCGTCGCCGCAGCCGACCTCGAGCGTCGTGAGCGGATGCCCGCCCGCCGGCAGGCGCGCGCGCGAGCACAGCGCGACCACGTGGTCGGCCTTGCCGATCGCCCCGAGCGCGCGCCAGCGCGCGTACACGGCGGCGTCGGCGCTCGCGCGCGTGTAGGCGTCCTCGTAGAAGCGGCTCAGGCCGGCAAAGTCGTGCACGGCGGGGATTATTGTGCTCGTGATGGCGAGCAAGCTCACGGCGTCGCTGCGCGAGGCGCCGGTGACCGTGCCGGCGCTCGTGGCGCTCGCGCTGTTCGTCGTGTGGGCGAGCGCCGAAGCGGGCTACCCGCTCACCCACTGGGCGCCGGGGGGCCTGATCGTGCTGGGGCTGCTCGCGATCGCGGCGGCCTTCGTCGGCGTCCGCCGGGCGCAGGTGCCGGTCGCGGTGAGGATCTCGCTGGCGTGCATGGCCGCGTACACGGCGCTGAGCTTCTGCTCGATCCTGTGGGCGGCGGTGCCGGGCGAGGCGTGGGAAGGCGCAGACCGAACGCTGCTGTACCTGCTCGTGTTCTGCCTGTTCGCGTGCTGGCCGCAGCAGGCGGGCACCGCGCTGGCGCTGCTCGGCGCGTGGATCCTCGCGATGACCGGACTGGCGCTGTTCGTCGCGCTGCACCTGGACGCGGCGAGCGGCGCGAGCCTGCAGCGGCTCGCGCCGGGCGGTCGCCTGCAGTACCCGAGCGGCTACCCGAACGCGAACGCCGCGCAATGGCTGATGGCCTTCTGGCCGGCGTTGCTGCTCGCGCGCAGCGCGCGGGTGAAGTGGTGGCTTCGCGGGCTGCTGGGCGGCGGCGCGGTGCTGCTCGCGGAGGTGGCGCTGCTGAGCCAGAGCCGCGGCTCGCTGTACGCGACGCCGATCATGCTCGTGCTCGTGTTCGCGTTGCTGGCGCAGCGCACGCGCACTTTCGCGGCGCTCGTGCCGGTCGCGGTGGGCGTGGCGGTCGCGGCTCCCGGGATCGTGCACTTCGGCGACCGCCTGAGCGACGGCGACGTGGTCGCGAGCACGCTGCACCGCGCCCTGGCCACGACGTTCCTCGCGGCGGTCGCGGTCGGGCTGCTGGTGGCGCTCGCCGCGGCGATCGACAGCCGCGCGCGGCTCGCGCCGGCGCACGCCAGGCGAGTGCAACGCGGGGTTGCGCTCACGGGCATCCTCACGCTGGCGCTCGCGCTCGGCGGCGGCGCGGCGGCGGCGGGAGACCCGCTGGCGAAACTGGAACACGCGTGGCACACGTTCAAGGTGGGCTACGCGGCCGACAGCACGACGGGCAGCCGCCTGGTGAGCGGCCTGGGCAGCAGCCGCTACGACTTCTATCGCGTGGCGCTCGACGAATTCCTCGCGCATCCGCTGCTGGGGATCGGCGCGGACAACTTCCAGGTGCAGTACTTGCGGCACGGCCGCTCGGACGAGACGCCGCGCTACCCGCACAGCGTCGAGCTGCGCACGCTCGTCGAGACGGGGATCCTCGGCACGCTGCTCGCGGTGGTCGGGCTGGCGGCAGCGCTGTCGGCCGGCATGCGCGCCGCGCGGCGTGCCGACCCGCTGGCGAGCACGGTCGCGGCGGCTGCGCTCGCCGGGTTCGCGTACTGGGCGGTGCACGGCTCGTTCGACTGGTTCTGGGAGTTCGCCGGCCTCGGCGCGCCCGCGTTCGCGCTGCTCGGCCTCGCGTGCGCGCTCGCGCCGCGCCGGGTCCGCGAGCCGCACGGTGCGCCCGCGCGGCGCGGGGCGCGCGAGCCGGACGGTGCGCCCGCGCGGCGCAGGCTGCTCCCGGGCTGGCTCGCGCCGGCGGCGCTCGGGCTCCTGGCGCTGGGCGCCGCGGTCTCGCTGGCCGCCCCGTGGCTCAGCCAGCTCGAGCTCGAGAGCGCCGCGGCCGTGTGGACGCGGGCGCCGCAGGTTGCGTTCGCGCGCCTGAAAGACGCCGCGCGGCTGAATCCGCTGAGCGACGAAGCGGACCTGGTGGCGGGGAGCATCGCGCTGCGCTACGGCGAGCTCGCACGGGCGAACGCGGACTTCGCCGCGGCGCTGCAGCGCAGCCCGGACGACGAGTACGCGACGCTCGAGAGGGGCGCGATCGCCTCGGCCAGCGGTGATCGCGCGGCGGCGCTGGCGCTGCTCGAGCGGGCCGTGCGCCTGAGTCCGCGCGAAACGCTCACCCGAGCAGCGCTGCGGCGGGTGCGCGAGGGGCGCCGGGTGGACCTGGACGAACTGAGCCGCGCGATCCTGCTCAAAGCTGACGAACTCGCATAATGCGTGTCGATAGCTGCGAAAATCCCAGTTTCGGCTCGACACGGCCGCGATCCTTCGCTAGCTTGTTCGCCGGGCCTTGTCAATTCGTTGACCTGGGTGCTCAGAGCTCAAGAAGGCTTGACGAGTGGTTGCCGAAGCCATCGCGGTCGCGCTGCACAAAGAGCGGGGGCACGTGCTCGTGTGGCGAAAGGAAACTGAGGCAGGGACGCGTGATGCGGCATCACCAGACAACCCTCATAGCCGTCCTCGTGTTTGGGCTATGCGCAGCCTTTCCGGCGGTCGCGAGCGCGGGCTCGCTGCTGAGCGGCTACGGCGGTCCGGGACAGGGCAGCCAGGCGATCCTGGGCTCCGCGCTGCTGAACGGGCCCTCCGGCGGGGGAGGCTCGACGTCCTCCGGCGCGCGCACGGGCGCGCAGCCCGCCGGCGCCGCGCCGGCTAGCGGCGCGCCCGCGGGCTCCGGCGGCCGGCGCGCGGGCGCCGCCGGCTCGTCCTCGGGCACCGGGAAACACGGCGCGCGGGGCGCCGGCGCAGGCCGAGCGGGGGCCTCGGGGCACGGTTCGCGGGCGCTCGTGGGTCAGGTTTCGGACACGAGCGCCGTCGGCGGGCGCACCTTGGGGCTATCGGGCGAGGATCTTGTGTACATGTTCATGGCGTTGGCCGTGCTTGCGATCACTGGCGCCCTGACCAGACGGTGGGGCCACCAGCCGAAGGGGGAGTAGCTAAAGCGATGTTCAGCAGCGCCCGAGTAGATACCTAAGCGACAGGGATGTCGGCCCGTCATGGATAACCCGCGAATCACCCAGCAGACCACGACCACGCTTCCGCTACCGGGCGCCCTGGCTCACGAGGCGCCGCTGCCGCGCGCCTCACGCGCCGGGAACTTCCGTGGACGGCTGCAGTGGGCGCTCGAGGGCCCGGGATGGTCGCTGCTGCGACCGACCGTCGACTTCGCCGTGCTGTGCACGGCGGTCGTGCTCGCGCTGGGCGGCGTGCATGGCGTCGTGCACGCGCCGCCGGCGCGCGCCCCGCTGCTGGCGCTGCCGCCCCTGGTGATGCTGCTGTTCTACCTGCGCGGCCTGTATCGCACGCGCCTGCGGGCGCTGGTGCTCGACGGGGTCGTGCCGGTCGTGAGCGCGGTGTCGGTCGCGGCGATGGCTGTGGCGATCCTCGGCATGTTCGCCAATGGGCAGGTGCCCGCGCAGTCGGCGTGGCTGCGGACCTGGCTGTTCGCGCTGCTCGGGGTGGGGCTCGGACGCGTGCTGCTCGCTTTCGCCCAGCGCTGGGCGCGAGCCGAGCGGCTCGTGGGCAAGCCCGTGCTGATCCTCGGCGCGGGCATGGTCGGGGCGCAGGTGGCGCGCCGGCTGGAGGGCCATCCGGAGTACGGCCTCGTGCCCGTGGGCTTCCTCGATGACGAACCGCGCCCGCTCGCGGAGGTCGGCGGGCGCGACGTGCCGATCCTGGGGACGACCGAGGATCTCGAAGAGATCGTCCACCGCACGGGCGTCAAGCGCCTGATCGTCGCCTTCTCCTCGGCGGCCGACGCGCGCGTCAGCCGCCTGATCCAGGAGTGCCAGGAGCTCGGCGTCGCCGTATCGGTGGTGCCGCGCATGTTCGACACGATCAACAGCCGCGTCGGCTACGACACCGTCGGGGGCCTGCCGCTGATGACCTTCAGCGCCGTCGATCCCAAGGGCGCGCAGTTCGCGATCAAGCACGCGCTCGACGTGGTCCTCGCGCTCGTGCTGCTGGTGGCGCTCGCGCCGGCGCTGGCGCTGGCGGCGCTGGCGGTGCGGCTGACCTCCGCCGGGCCGGTGCTGTTCAGCCAGCGGCGCGTGGGGCGCGACGGCAAGGTGTTCAGCCTGTACAAGTTCCGCTCGATGTACGTGCACCAGGCGCAGGCGGCGCTCGAGCCCGAGGGAACGAGCGCGCTGGACTTCCTGCTGGGCGGCGACACGGCGCCAGGCGGCGTCGAGGGCGCGGACCGCCGCACGCCCGTCGGTCGCCTGCTGCGCAGCACTTCGATCGACGAGCTGCCCCAGCTGTTCAACGTGCTGCGGGGCGAGATGAGCCTCGTCGGGCCGCGTCCGGAGCGCCCCGAGTTCGTCGAGCTGTTCGAGCAGGACATCGTCCGCTACGGCGACCGTCACCGGGTCAAGTCGGGCATCACCGGTTGGGCGCAGGTGCACGGTCTGCGGGGACAGACCTCGCTGGCCGAGCGGGTCGAGTGGGACAACTACTACATCGCCAACTGGTCGCTCGGGCTGGACCTGAGGATCATGGCGCTGACGCTGCTCGCGCTGTTCCACAACGCGGAATGAGCGGATGCCCGCCGGCCTGAGCGGCGCTGCCCGTTCCGCCGGCCCCGGGCGCGACGGTCAGACGCCGGCCTGAGCGGCGCTGCCCGGCCCGCCGGCGTAGGAGTAGACGCGCACGCGCAGCCCGCTCGTGCCGAGCACCGAGGGCAACGCGATCGAGTAGCGATTGAAGCGATTGAGCGTGAACAGCGCCCGGTAGCGCAGCACGCCGCGCTTGAAGGCTTCCAGCTGCATGTAGTCGCCGACCGCGGCCGAGCCGCTGGCGAGGACGCGGCCGCGACTGCGGCGCAGCCGCAGCGTGGTGGGGCTGACGCTCCCCCGGGGCGATGCGAGCACCTGGGCGAGCGCCGCGAACGCCGGCTTGCGCTGCGAGCCGCTCGAGAGCACGCCGAATTCTTCGTTGGCGGCGTCGCGCAGCTCATACAGGACGGCCGACGCCACATAGGGCATGCGCGCGAGCGCGCGGAACGTGTTCGTGATGTTCGCCGCCTGGACTTGGGGCGTGACACACGGCTGTTCCTGCTGGAGCTTGCGCCGCGGCCAGCAGCTGCTCCAGCCGAACTCGGTCAACCACAGCGGCGTGGCGTCGCCGTGCGCCGCCTGCACTCCGTGGATGTAGCTGAGCGCGGCGAGCGTCAGCGTGTAGAAATGCACGGCCAGGCCGTTGTAGTAGCCCTTGATGCCGGCCTTGTACAGGGCGCGCAGGAATTCCCCGTTGGAGCCGACGATCGCGCCGGCGAGCACCTCGACCGTGGGGTTGGCGCGCTTGATCGCGGGGTAGGCGGCGCGCAGCAGCGCCGCGTAGCGCGCGGCCTTGTGCGGTCCGGCGAAGTAGTCTTGATTGGCCTGGTCGGGCTCGTTCCAGACTTCGATCGCGGTCAGCCGTGCGCCGTAGCGCGAGGCAAGGTAGGCGACGAACGCGGCGAACTGAGCCGGATGCGCGGGCGGCCACGAGTTGGCCCTGCGGAGGCTCCCGGGCACGCACCTGCGCAACAGCGCCTTTGGCGCGGAAGAGGCCCAGCAGGGTGTGCGCTGGACGAGCATGATCACGCCGAGGCCGTCCGCGCCGGCGTCCGCGACGAGCTCGTCGGCCTGCGCGAGCGCGCGCGGTTCGATCCGACCGGGCCCGAGCGGCTCGAGCGCCGCCCACGGCACTTCGATGCGCACGACCTTGGCGTGCAGTTCATGCGCGAAGGCGATCGCGCGCCCGGCTTCCGCGGGGTCGGCGAACCCTTCGACCCCGCCGATGGTCACTCCGTCGAGACCCGAGGCGGCGGCCGAGCGGGCCGGCGCGGCCTCGCCTTCGGCCGCCGGCGACGCCTGGCAGGCGAGCGCGAAGAGCGCCAGCACGAGCCCGACGAGCGGCGGGTGGGGGCGCCTGCCCATGCGCACACGATAGTCACGGGTTCGCCGCCGAGGCGCAGCCCGGACGCTACGCTGCTCGCACCGATGTCGCCGGCATGGATCTGGATGCAGGTCGCGATCGTGGTGTTCGTGCTGGCCGGAATGATCATCGCGATCATCAAGCTCGCCTGACGCCCCGGACCGTCGCTGATCACCAAGCTCGCCTGACGCCCCGGACCGTCGCCGATCATCAAGCTCGCCTGACGCCGCGGACCGCCTCACAGACGCAGGCGCCAGCGCCGCCTGACGGCGCTCGGCTCGACGTGTGGCCGCGCGGGGACCTCCCAGCCGTTCAAGATCGCCTCCGGCACCGCCTGAGTGAGCCAGTCGGCGAGCGGCGCGGCACCGGCCTGGGCGAGCTCGGCAAGCATCCCCGGCGCTCGGCCGCCGAGGTCGTGGGCGTCGGAGGCCACGTTGTGGACCAGCTCCTCGCGCAGCAGCGCGCGCGCGAAGCTCTGAGCCTTGGCGCCGAAGTGCCCGACGAGCGAGCCGGCGGTGATCGAGGTGAGCGCGCCGTCGCGGACCAGCGTCGCGAGCATGCGCGGATCGCGATGGAACGCCGCGCAGCGCTCGGGGTGGGCGAGCACCACCCGGTGCCCGGCGCGCTGAACGTCCCGGAGGATCTCCTCGAGCGCCGAGCTCGCGGGCGTGAACGGCGGCTCGATCAGCAGCCAGGGACCGGCTCCGAGGCGCAGCCGCGCGAGCTCCGCGGGCTCGATCTCCGAAAGGTAGGTGATCGCTACCTCGGCGCCGGCTTGCAGCTCGAGCGCCACGCCCTCGGCGGCCAGTCGCGGGCGCAGCGCGTCCACGAGCTGACCGATCCGCGAGGCGCTGTTGCGATAGCGCCAGCTGACGTGTGGGGTGGCGACCAGCGTATGCACCCCGAGCTCGGCCGCCGCGCGCGCGAGCGCGAGCGAGCCGTCGGTCGTCCTCGGTCCGTCGTCGATGCCCGGGAGCACGTGAAAGTGCAGGTCGATCACTGTGCGGCTGAACGTTAGAAGCTCGCACCCGGCGGGCACGGCGAGCGTCCGTGGACGCTCGCGAGGCTATGATCCGGCCTGCCGACCGCGGGGCGGTCCGGCGGGGACCACCGGCAAGGGAGGATCATGTTCCGTTCGATCGTTGTGGGAACCGATGGCTCGGATACGGCCACCAAGGCGGTGAGCCAGGCGGTCGACTTGGCGCGCGCCGTCGGCGCGACGCTCGAGCTGGTCAGCGCCTACGAGCCCGTCTCCTCCCAGCGATTGGCCGAGGAACGCCGGCAGGCGCCCGAGGACATGCAATGGGCGATCAGCCCGCGCGAGGACGTCGATGCGACGCTGGAGGCGGCGGCGAAGATCGCGCGCGAGGCGGGCGTGCAGGCGACGGTGTACCCGCGCCAGGGCGACCCCGCCGACGCGATCCTCGACGTCGCCGAGGAGCGCGGCGCCGACCTGGTGATCGTCGGGAACAAGGGCATGACCGGCGCCAAGCGCTTCCTGCTCGGCTCGGTGCCAAACAAGGTCTCCCATCACGCGCCCTGCTCGGTGCTGATCATCCGCACGACCTGAAAGCGGGCGCTGGTCCCGAGGCGCGGGCCGGCGGCGCCGGTCAGCGCGCGGCGGACGCCGCGCCGGAGCGGATCTCGCCGGAGGCGGCAGCCCGCGCGGTGAGCGCGGCGTCGATCACGCTTGCCATCTCGGCGCGGAAACGCTCCCGCCCGAAGCGCGCGGCGTTCTCGCGGATCCGATCCACGTCCGGCTGCAGGCGCTCGAAGCGCTCGATCGCCGCGGCGAGCGCAGCGGCGTCCTGGGGGTCGAACAGGACGCCCGTCTGACCATCGAGCACCGACTCGCTTGCGCCGCCGACGCGGTAGGCGATCACCGGCACGCCCGCGGCCTGCGCCTCGACGGGGACGATCCCGAAGTCCTCCTCGCCGGGGAACAGCAGCGCTCGCGCGTGCGTGAGCAGCCGGTCGCGAGCGGGCTCGTCCACCCGACCGAGCAGCTGCACGTGCCGGCTTGCTCCCGTCTCGGCGCGGATCCCCGGCAGCGCCCTGCCGTCGCCGGCCACGATCAGCGCGCGACCGAGCCGCTCGCAGGCGGCGACCGCCAGCTCCACGCGCTTATACGGGACGACCCGGCCGAACACCAGATAGAAGCCCTGCTCGTCGGCGCGCTCGAGCGCGAGGAAGTGCTCGACGTCCACCGGCGGATGCACGACCTGCGCCGTACGTCCGTAATAGCGCGCGATGCGCTCGGCCACGTGGCGGGAGTTGGCGACGAACACGTCGGGCGAGGCGGCGCCCGCGAGGTCCTGGCGGCGCAGCGCTCGCAACAGCCGCGGCAGTGCCAGCCGCGCCAGGCGCCCCATCTCCTCCCCGTCGAGGAAACCCTCCTCCCAGGCGTAGCGCATCGGCGTGTGGCAGTAGCAGACGTGCAACGCGCCCGCGGGTGTGCGCACGTTCTTGGCGCACGCGTGGTTGCTCGAGAGCACGAGGTCGAAGTCCGACAGGTCGAAGGACCGAAACGCCCTGTCCATCAGCGGCAGCAGCTTCGGATACCGGCGGCTTGCGCCCGGAATGCGATTGAGCGCCGAGGTGTGCACCGGGCGTTCGGTGATCGCCGCCGGCCACGGCCCAGGATCGTAGATCGAGGTGAACAGCTCCGCCGACGGGAACATCTCGAGCAGCTCGAGCACGACCTGCTCGGAGCCTCCGGGGATCGTCAGCCACTCGTGGACGATCGCGACACGCGGCGCGCGCTCGCGTATCGCGTCGAGCAGCGGCGCGCTCACCGGCCCAGGGGCTCGGGCGCGCGCCGGCGAGCGAGGTGTGCGAGCAGGCCGAGCTGGGCGGCGAGCACGACCGTGAAGCGCGCTTCCACGCCGGTGAAGCTCGCGGTCGTGTCCATCACGATCAAACCGGCGATCCCGCATACCGAGGCGAGCGCGAACGCGCGCAGCCACACGCGCCGGGCGCGGTGCCACGCCTGCCACGCGAGCGCGATGCCGCCGGCGATCACGCCCACGTACGCGAACAGCCCGAGGACGCCCAGCTTCAGCCAGAACCACAGGGCGGCGAAGTGCACGTAGTCACGGCCTTCTTCGTGTTCGATCGACAACGGCGCGGCGGTCGCCTGCCAGGGGATGCCGACTCCGAGGCCCGTTATCGGATGCGCCCGGATCTCCGCGAGCACGTTCTCCCGCTCGTCGATCCGGTAGCGATCCTCGCGGCTGGCTTCGATCTTGCTCAGCGAGAGCGACTCGGCGCGTTTGACGAGCGGCAGATTGGACTGGAAGTGAATCGAGCCGAGCAGCCAGATGGCGGCCGCGACGGCGAGCGCCGCGGGTACGAGCATGCGCCTGCCGGCGGGCGACGTCCCGAGCAGCACCACCAGCAGCACGCCCAGCACTGCGGCGATCCAGAACGAGCGGCGATAGGAGAAGACGAGGCAGGCGATCAACAGCGGGCTGCCGAGCGCCACCCACAGGGCTACCCTGGCTCTCAGCAGCAGGCCGGCGATGATCGCGAGGACGGCGATCATGATCAGCCAGTTGGCCGTCGGTTCGTAGTAGGTCAACGTCGCCGAGCCTTCGATCGGCCTGCCGAGATGCTCTGAGACCTCGATCAGGCCCAGCGCAGCCTTGAGCACCGCGAGCGCCATCGCGCCGGTTAGCAGCCGCATGATCTGACGTTCGTCGAGCTCGAGGTTCGCGACCGCGATTGGCACCAGCAGCAGGTAGAAGAGCACGTGCTCGGAGAAGATCGAGAAGCGTAGGCTGGTGCCCGAAGCATGCCCGACGAACGCGCCCGCCGCCATCGCCAGGGCGAGGATCGCGAGAGGGAGCGCGAGCGCTCGGGGTATCCAGAGCGGACGGCGCTCGCGCAGGACGTCCAGGAACGCCGACAGCACGGCGAGAGCGACGAGCACGTCGAGCAGGGACAGGCCTTTGTATACCTGCGTGTAGAGGGTCGACGTGAATTCGAACAGTCCGTAGCCGGAGCCCTCACAGAAGATGGTCAGCCCGACCACGAGCGTGAGCGTCAGCAGCGGCCTGGTGATGAGGATCGCGGCGAGGATCAGCGCCAGCGGCAGCAGCAGGCCGGCAGTGCCGAGCACGTGCGCGCCGGCGGCCGCGACCAGTGCGAGCGCCGCTGCGAGGATCACCTCCCAGCGGGAAAACGCGCGCAGGCTCAGCGATCGCGACGCCATCTGGTGCTCGCCTCTAGTCGGATGCTTGCTTCGGTGCGGAACCGCTCGCGGGCGCCGAGGCGGAGCCGTTCGCAGGCGGGGACGCCGAACCGTTCGCGGGCGTCGCCAGCGCGTCGATCTCGGCTTCGTCCTCCACGATCTTGGGCTGCCCGTGTCGTGCAGCGGCGCGCGTGTCCTCGACCTCGATTTCGGCGGGCGCCGCCTGGTAGGCGCCGTAGTCGTAGCCGTAGCGGTCCGGGTCGCGCACCCCCGTGACGACGATGCCGATCGGCTCGACCCTGTGGTGGTCGAGGACCGAGCGGGCGTGGCGCATCTGCTCGCGCGTGGTTCGATCGACGCGCGCGACTATCACGGCTGCGTCGATCGCGGGGTTGTCGAGCAGCACCTGCACGTCGGCGACCGGGTTCAGCGGCGGCGTGTCGATGATCACCATGCTGCCATCCGCGGTCAGCTCGGCGAGCAGGTCGGCGACGCGCTCGGAGCCGAGCAGCTCGGAGGGGTTGTGCGGCAGCGCGCCCGAAGGGAGCACTAGCAGGCTCGGCAGCGCCGGCAGCGGCTTGACGAGCAGCGAGCCGAGCTCTCCGGCGCCGGTGATCGCGCTCGTCACTCCCCGCGACGCTCGCAGCTCGATCGGCCCGAAGCTGGTCGGGCGGCGCAGATCGAGCTCGACGAGCACCGTTCTGCGGCCGCTCAACGCGAGGACGTAGGCGAGGTTCGCGGCCACGGTGGTCTTGCCCTCGCCCGCGACGGCGCTGGTCACGAGCAGCGTGTTGAGCGGGCGGGTGACGGCCGTGAAGCCGAGCGCGCTGCGCAGGATGCGGTAAGGCTCGAGCAGCGGCGAGCTCTCGTCTTGCAAGGTGCGCGAGCTCGTCTGCGGTATGCCCACGAGCGCCGGCAGGCGATAGCCGCGTTCGAACTCCGCCAGCGTCCTGACCCGCCGATCGAGAGATTCGAGCAGGAAGACGACCGACAGCGCGATCGCCGCGCCGATGAGAAAGCCGATCACGATCGCCTCCGACAGGCCGCCGCCGTTCGGGCTCCCCGGAGGCGTGGCGCGCCCGATGACGCTCGTCCCGCCGGACGCGACCGCCTGCAGCGAGCCCAGGCGCAGGAGCGTCTGTTCGAGCGTGACTCTTTCCGGAGACGTGGCGGAAAGCCCGGCGATCTGGGCGCGAATTTTGCTCTCGTCGGAGGCGATGCCCACGAGCTGCGCCTTTTCGCGAAACGCGATGTACTGGGTCGCAAAGGCGTTCGCGAGGGTCGCAGAGGTCTTCGGTTCGTGGGTCGTGGCGACGACGTTCAAGACGTCTGCCGTCGGCGCCGCTTCGACCTTGACCTCGCCGAGCAGTTCGCTGGCGCTGGCCGTCGTCTTCAGTTGTTCGCGCACCGCTTCGGCGACTTCCGGCGAGTGCGCGATCAAGACCTCGGTGTCGGCTTCGCGCTGCGGTTCGCTGCTGGTCGCGGTCGCGATGTTGAGCGCCGAGTCGAGCAGCGTGCTGTTCTGGAAGGCGACGCTGGCGGTCGCCGTGTAGGACTTGGCCGCGCGCTCGTGGATCAGCGCGAACACGAGGATCGAGGCGAACACGACGCCCACGATCGTGCGCCAGCGACGGCGCAGGATCTCTATCTCGGCGCGAAGACCCTCCGGTCTGCCCACTCCGCCAGCACGTCCCGCGCTCGACTCAGCCGTGCTCATCGAGCCGTTCGATCGGATGCGGGGACGCGAGCGTGCAAGCCAGTCGTCTCATCTTACGGCTCCTATCGTCGGCTCGGCGCAGGGACTTGAAGGGGCGCACGGGCCGTGAGCCCGCGGGTTGGGGCGCGCAACCACCGCCATGATACCGAGGGCGATCGAAGCCGCGCGCGTTGGGAGGTTCGCGCCAGGACGACGTCGGGAACCGCACGCGACGGCGGGCTCACGCGGAGCGATCGAACATGCGTGCATCTTTCGTTGCAAGACGCATGTCCGGACGCGCGCGCGCCGATAGGGCATGGGCGGCGTGGCGCCGGCGTTTCGGCGTGCCCGCGACCGCGCCGATCCCTCATCAAGTCAACCGAAAAAGGCACACCCGCCGCGAGGCGGGCTCGCAAAGCCAGGGGTCTCCAGGAGACGGCCCAGCTACTGAAGGAGTGATGATCGATGACGAACCTAGCTCGGCTGCACCGAGCTCCAGCAGTCCTGCTCCGCCCGCTGGCGTTTGCGGTATGCCTTGCGGCCATCGCCCTGAGTGCGCTCGGCTCGAGCGCCAGCGCGAGCGCCAGCGGCCATTCCCGTCGCGAGGCTCGCGCGCGCGCCGCCCGCCTTTCACCGGTCAAGCTCAGGGTCGTCGGTCACGACCTGAAGTGGTCACGCGTGGGCGGCGTCAGCGACTACATGTTCGCTCGTCACCGGGCGGGCCGGCGGCGTACCATCAGGCGCGTGCTTGCCGGGACCTCGGTGCACCTCGCGCCCGTCCGAGGCGCCACCGTCGTCTACGACGTGCGGACCGACGTGCGCGGGAGCGCGTGGGGATCTCCCATAGCGATCACCTACGGGCCGGCGGGCGCGATCGTGAAGATCTTGCGCAAAGGCGCCGGCTCCGGCCACCCGGGGTCCGGCGACGGCCACGGGTCCGGCGGCTCCGGGTCGGGCTCGGGCAAGGGCGGCTCCGGATCGGGCTCGGGCTCCGGTGCAGGCGGCTCGGGCTCGGGCAACGGCGGCTCCGGGTCGGGCTCGGGCTCCGGTGCGGGCGGCTCGGGCTCGGGCAGCGGCGGCTCCGGCTCGGGCAAGGGCGGCTCGGGCTCGGGCAAGGGCGGCTCGGGGTCGGGGTCGGGTGGCGAAGAAACTGACGCGACGAGCAAATTGAAGGTGGGCCTGATCGGCGGGATCTTCGGCTGGGGCAACGGCCCCGGCGAAATAATCCGCGCTCAGACCGGGGTGAAATACACCAGGGGAGCCCTGGGCCCCGGAGGTTGGGGACAGATAAAGGAAGAGGTCGGCGACGGGGTCACACCGCTGATCCTGTATGACCCCAGCACCCCGCTCGCGGAAATGACCCCGGCGCAGGTCGCCGAAGGCGTCCTCAGCTACGTGCCGCACCTGCGCGAACTGGGCCTGACCGAACTCGAGCTTGGAAACGAGGTCTACTACCACGGCTCCACGGCGTGGGGCTACGCGGCGGACTACGGCGCTGCGCACGAAGCGCTCGCGGGCACCGGAATCAAGCTGATCGCCGACGCCTGGACCGACACGCCGAAGCCGGAAGGCGGGTGGTCGCAGTGGGAATCGGGCGGCGGCTGGTGCGTGCTGTTCGTGCAGGCGCTCGGGTACGTCCCCGACGCATGGAGCTTTCATCCGTACGGTCCGATGAGCGCAGACGGCTTCGGCGACGCCGAACACCGGCCCGGTTGGGCGACGGTGCCGCGGATGATCGCCTACATGAAGGCAGATCACGTATACGCGCCGCTCAACATCACCGAGGTCGGCCAGCCGACGTACGAGGGAACCGATGGGAACACCCCGGTGACCGAAGCCGAACAGGCGCAGGACGTCAGGCAGTACATCCACCAGGCGGCCGAATGGGGTCTCGCCTCGATCTACCTGTACGAGGGCATCGACACGGGCGAAGGCGGCTACGGCCTGTACAAATGGCCGTTGCAGGCCAAGCCGTCCGCGGCGGCGTTCGCGGAAGCTCGCGCAGAAGTAGAAGAAAAATCGACGGCCGACGCCACGAGCACGCCGCTCGCAGCGGTGGGCTCCGGATCCCTCTGAACGGCTGAGCCGCCCGGCGCCGCGGGGCAGCTTGCTCCCCGGCGCCGGGGGGCCGCCAAAACAGATGCATCGTGGCGCGTCCGCGTCGGACGCCTGCTGTCCGCGATAGAGTCTGCTCGATGACGTCGGTGGGCTCCGTGACGTTGCAGATCAACGTCGCGCCGGTGGATCTGCCCCACGCCACCCACATCCTTCCCCACCAGCTGCGTCAGTGGGGCGGACAGGTGCAGGAGGTCCTGTTCACCTTCGACCTTCACCGCACGGCTCGCGGCGGGCACTTCGGCGAGGGCTGGGACGAGCGTCGCGCGCCGATGCGCGAGCTGCTCGACGATCTGTGCAGAGATCGACCTGGCGCGCGGATCGCGGAGATCGACTACTCACCCGAGAAGATGGCCGAGATCGCCGCGGTGTATACCGCCGGATCGCCGATCCCGGCAAAGGACACCAAGGGCGCGCCCTTCTACCCGTACTTCTACGGATTGCACGAGGCGCGCAGCGAGCTCGTGCTTCACCTCGATTCCGATCTGATGTTCGGCGGCGCCAGCCAGAGCTGGATCGAGGAGGCTCGCAAACTGCTCGCCGAGAATCCGGATGTGCTCACCTGCAGCCCGCTGCCTGGTCCGCCGACCGCCGACGCGACGCTGCGCAGGCAGACCGCGCCGCGCTTCGAGCACCGCTCGCCCGCCTACCGTTTCAAGACGCTCAGCACCCGGCTGTTCCTGATCGACCGACAGCGGCTGCGCGCGCGCCTGCTGCCCTTGCGTCTGCGCGGCCCGGCGCGCGCGATCAGCAGCGCCAAGGCGCGGCTGCACGGCAATCCGCCCTACCGGGCGGCGGAGCTCGTGCTCAGCGAGGCGATGGCCGACGCGGGCGTTTACAGGGTCGACTTTCTCGGGGCCCCGCCGGGCATGTGGTCGGTGCACCCCCCGTACCGCTCGGATGAGTTCTACAGTCAGCTCCCGCGCCTGATCGAGCGCATCGAGGCAGGCGAGATCCCCGACGCCCAGCGCGGAGACTACGAACTGAACGACAGCATGTTCGACTGGTCGCGCGCGCGCCGGCGCCGGATGGTGCGCCGGCTGTGGGCATGACAGCGGGGGACGCCGTTTGGGAGCGAGCGCTGTCGCGATTCAGGCTGGACGGTCGTCCCCACGCAGCGCGGCGAGCGCGTCGAACACGAAGCGTTCCTGACTGTCGAGATACGGTCCGAGCCGAAAGGCCTGGGCACGGTCATACGCACGCGCCACGCGTGCCGATGTCCGCTCGGTCTCGCTCAGGACCCTGGCCAGCGCTCCCGCGGCCGCCCGCGCGTCGCTCCGTGGAAACAGCAGCGCGTGCTCCTCATCGGCCACACCCTCACTGATGCCACCGACGTCCGAGGCGACGATCGGAACTCGCGCCAGCGCAGCCTCGATCGTCACAAGTGGAAAAGGCTCGTCCCAGGTCGAAGGAACGATCATCGCGCTCGCGCGCGCGAGCAGCGCCGCGATCGACTCCGGCGGCAGCGATCCCGGCCACCGCAGCGCATCGGCCACGCCAAGACGTGACGCCAGCTCGCGGAGCTGCGAGCTGTAGTCGCCGTCCACGGGGCCGGCAACGGTGAGCGTCGCGGGGATCTGGTAGTCGCTGTGCAACAGCGCGAGGGCCTCGATTGCGACGTCCACGCCCTTGTATGGAGTGACGCGACCCACGAATGCGATCTCGGCCTGCTCCGCGGGCTTACGGGTGACCGTGGCGTAGACGTCGCCGAAGCGCGGCACCGAGTGGTCGACGCGCTCGAGCGCGACCTCGATGAACGGCGGCAGCTCGATCATGTTCTTGATCGCCTGCGAGTTCCAGGACACGGCCGTGCGAACCGGCGCGGTGACATTCAGGCGCAGCGCCGGCAGCCTGTTCAGCAGCCGACAGCCCGTCGCCCAGGCGGCGCGCGCGACGCCCCGTCTCTGCGGGAGCAGCTCACGCATGAACTGGTCGCGGCGAAAGAGACCGCCGAACCAGTGCTCGCAAACGCGAAACGCCAGCGGGACTCCGCTGTCGGCGAGCACGCGCAGCGAAGCCTGCGGGATCGACGCGCCGTTCCACGCGTAGATCAGATCGGGCGCCCACGCGAGCGCCCGGCGCGCCGTGCCCACCGCCCGCAGTGACGCAAGCGGCGCGCGCAGCGCCCCCGACTCGTCCGCGGTCAACGACGCGAGGTCGCGGCGCACATCGACCTGGCGGCGGGCGGCATCTGCCGACCTCGCCGTAGCGCGTTCGCGGTCACCGGTCAGCACCAGCACCTGGTGCTTTTCGGCCAGGCGGTCGGCAACCGCCGAGCACTCGACCTCGTATCCGCCAAAGGCGACCGGCGGGTAGAGCGCTGAGACGACCAGAACGCGCACCGATCCACAACACTATCTTCGGCTGTGGGCGCATGCGCTACGGTGACCGCGCGATGCGCGTGCTCTTCTTCAATGAGGGCAACTACGGCAGCTACATCATGGGACTGGCCCAGGGAGAGGCAGCGATGCGAGTCGGGCTCGCCACGGCCCCCGAGATCGAGGCTCGGTTCGTCCAGCTGACGCCGATGGGCCGCTGGGCGACAGCGCTCGCGACGCGTCGGATCCCCGTGCTGACCGGCCGGAAACTCGGCTTCCACGCATTTCGCTGGCACATGGTCCAGTCGCTGCGGGCACGCTCGCAGCTGCGCCGGGAGCTCGGGCGCTGGCCGCCGGACGTGGTCTATGTCAAGACGCAGTCGATCGCGTTCGCGATGCCCGATCTGATGCGCAGAGTCCCGGTGGTGCTGTCGATCGACTCGACCGTCCGCCAGTGGTTGGCGATGCCCTCCTGGTCGTCCGCGAACGGCAATGCGGCGGTGACCATCGTCCCGGTCCAGGCATTGGAGCGGCGCGCCATGCGCAGGGCCGCGCTGGTCCTGGCTTGGACGGCGTGGGCGCGCCGCGCCGCCGAAGCCACCGCGCCGCAGGCGCACGTGGTCGAGCACCATCCCGGCATCGATCTGCAGCGCTACGCGCCAGCCGTCAGAGAACCGCGTAGCCGCGCCCGCGTGCTGTTCGTGGGGGGCCGCTTCGTGGAGAAGGGCGGCGAGGACCTCGTTGTCGCGTTGGGCGAGAAGCTCGGGCGCGACGTCGAGCTGGACCTGGTGACCCCGAGTCCCGTCGCCGAGCGCCCGGGCGTGCGCGTCCACCGGCTGGAAGCGTCGGACCCGAGGCTGCTCGAGCTCTATCAGCAGGCCGACATCATGGTTCTGCCCACCTACGGAGACACCAACCCCTGGGTGCTGCTCGAGGCGATGGCGTGTGGCACCCCCGTCGTCTCGACGCCGGTTGGTGGAATCCCGGACATGCTCGAAGGGGGCCGGGCGGGTGTGCTCGTGCCCTACGGCGATGCTCGGGAGCTTGCGCGAGCGCTCGACTCGCTGCTCGCCGATCCCGCCAGGCGCGCGCAGCTTGCCGAGCGGGCGCGGCTTCGCTGTGAGCAGCACTACGACGTCCGCAAGCAGATCGTCCGCTTCGAGGGCTATCTCCGCGAGGCATGCAACGGCGGCGAGCGCGCAGTCCCGCGCTAGGCGAGTGCTAGGCGCGTTTTCCGCACTCGCGGCGCCCAGGGCGGAAGATGAGGCTGGCGCGCCCGCCGGAAACTCGCGCTAGGGCCGGGACGCGCCGACGGGCCTGGGCTGCCCGCGGCGGTTGGGGTCGCGAAACCGCCGGAGAGCGAGGAGCGCGATCGGCTTCGGCTCACGTTTCCCCGTCCAGAAACTGCGCGAGCTCGCCCACGTCCACGCCGGCCGGCGCCAGCGCGCGCAGCAGGCGCTCGGCGACCGCCTTCCAGGTGAAGCGGGGAGCGCGCGCGAGCGCGAGCGCGCCCATGCGGGCCGCGGTTGCGGGCTCGGCGAGCTCGAGCATCGCAGCCGCGATCGCATCGTGGTCGCGGGGGTCCACGACGATACCCGCGTCGCCGACGATCGTTCGCGACCCTCCTGCGGTCGTCGCGATCGAGGCCAGGCCGGCCGCTTGGGCCTCGGCGTAAACGATCCCGGCCGGCTCATACACGGACGGCATCACGAAGAAGGTCGCCTGCGCAAACAGCTCCTCGACCCGCTGGCGCTCGGCCGGCAGGGCCAGCGAGAGCGCTCCGTGCCCGTGGACCCCGGGCAGACCCTCCAAGGGCGGATGGCCGCCCACCACGTCGAGCCGAGCCTCGGGCCAGCGCTCGCGCACCCGTGCGAACCCGCGCAGCACGGCAGGCCCGTTCTTGCGCTCCCAGTCACCACCCACGAACAGCGCGCGAGGGCGCGACCAGTCGCGTTCGCGACACGGCGGCTCGTGGTTGCGCCCGGCGCCCACGACGTGCACCTTCTCCGGACCTACGCCGTAATCCTCGATCGCCGACCGAGCGGCCCAGTGACTCATGAAAGCGCACGCGGTGGCACGCTGGTAGCGGCGGCGTATCTGCTCGTTCTGCTTGCTCAACAGAGCAGGGCTGGGATTCCCGATCCAGAGCCAGGGGAAATCCTCCACCACCTGTTTAAACGTGGCGTCCTCGACGGTGACGAACGAGACTCCTCGCGGGAGATCGAAGCCGGCGCCGTACTGGACGATCGCATCGACCGGCCCAAGGCGCGCGAGGCCGCGCCGCGCCCCCAGCGCCCGCACGATCGGGGTTGCGCGCGTCATATCGCGGGTCGCGCCGAGCTCGCGTCCGCGCACGCGCAAGCGCCGAGGATGAACGAGGTCGCGCGGGCGCAGCGCGGCCGCGATCTGCAGCCGGTCGAACCATGCGTGGGCGTGCGGGCCGAGGTCTCCGCGCAGCGCGAGCGGCTGCACCCCGGCCTGGCGCAGGCCCGCCAGCAGCGCCGCCGGCGTACCGGAGTACCCGGCGAGGTCGGCGGGGTCGCCACCGCAGGTCACGGCGACTCGGGCCGCGCGCCGACGCTCAGAAGGCATTCATCGGATCACGTCGCAGGAGCGCTCGCAGCTCGTCCGGGCGCAGCGCGCGCAGCGCAAACAAGGCCGCCAGCTGGACGAGGCCGGCCGCGATCAGCAGGCCGATCACATCGACTCCGAGCTCACGCAGCGCCAGCGTCACCCCCGCGGACACCGCGGCAGCCAGCGCAACTCGCAACAGACGCCCGAACTGCAGTCGCTGTGCAAGCCGGCGCAGCACGGCCCGGCCCGTGAGCACCATGATGAGGGCCTCGGTCACGAGCGTCACCCATGCTGCCGCCATGTACCCATAGGGCGGCACGAACACCAGGTTCAGCGCGACGTTCACACATAGCGCCGCCAGCGCATAGCGTGCGAACCGGCTCTGCAGACCGAGCACCAGCGTGAAGACGCCGAGCGCGTACCCGAAGCAGATCAATACGAACGCGCCCATCAGGATCGGCAGGGCGGCGCTCGCGTCGACGAAGCGCGGGCCGTAGATCAATTCCACCAGCGGGCGTGACGCGACCAGCGTGAAGCCCAGCGCCGGCAGCGAGAACATCGCGAGCACGTCCAGCGCGAACTGCAGCAGCCGCCGCGCGTCGCCGATGCGATTGGGATAAAGACGCGAGACGATCGGCATCAGTGTGACGACCAGCGATAGCGGGAAGAATCCGGCCTGTTCGACGATCCGGTAGACGGAGCTGTACAGACCTGCCGCGCTCGAGCCGGAGATCGTGTACACGATCAAGCCGTCGATCTTCGCGTAGGCGAGGATCAGCAGGCTGCCGATGCTCAATGGCACGGCCGTGCGCACGAGCTCGCTCCAGAGCCTGCGCGCGCCGCGAATCGGGATCTTGACGCGCCCCAGCGCGATCAGCGCTTCGATCGCCGTGCTGAGCACGGCGATCGCGGTCAGCGCCACGGCATAGACGACCAGGTCGCTGCCCGAGCTCGCGAGGAGGATCACGGCAGTCGTCCACAGCACGCTGTTGAGCGTCATGGTCAGCATCGGCAGGTCGTTTCGGGCCTGAAGCTGAAAGACGCTGGTCAGGGACGCCGCCCCGGCCAGCAGGCCCTGCAGGGCGACGACGATGCCGGCCACCAGCATCTCGGTGCCGTGCGCCACGAGCGCCACGGCGACGATGCTCGCCAGCGTCGTCGGCACCGACAGGGCGACGCGGATGCTTACCAGCGCCCCAAGCCAACGCAAATCCTGGTCGGCGGCGGCCCGCCGCACCGCCACCTGCAGGAACCCGAGGTTGTTGAGGTTCCCGAGCAGGCCCGGAATCAGCAGGATCGTGCTCCACTCGCCGAAACCGGCGGTTCCGAGCTTACGAGCCAGCACCGCCGTCGCCACCACGCCGAGCAGCAGGTTCAGCAGCCGCGCCACCACCTGCACGAGGACATCCGCCGTGGCCCGCCGGGCGTGCACGGGAGCCGAGATCACCGTGGCCGACGCCGGCGCGCGCAGGTTCGCGTCCGTCGACTGGCTCTCGCTGCCCATGGTGTCGGCCATCGGCCATCATGACAGCAGTGCCGACGGTCGCAACGGGTATCTCGTCGCGCGCAACCGGATCCGCGTGACCATCGGGCATCATGACAGCAGTGCCGACGGCCGC
Source organism: Solirubrobacteraceae bacterium (assembly GCA_035503075.1). Taxonomy (GTDB): domain Bacteria; phylum Actinomycetota; class Thermoleophilia; order Solirubrobacterales; family Solirubrobacteraceae; genus Palsa-744. The sequence continues at coordinate 245,562 of DATJTT010000017.1, read as the reverse complement.
TACGGACATCGAGGCACGCGCGACGGTGTCGGCGTGCATCATCGCCCGCGACGAGGCCGCGAGCCTGCCGGGCTGCCTTGCGAGCGTCGCCTTCTGTGACGAGATCGTGCTCGTGGACTCCGGCTCCAGCGACGCCACGACTGCGATCGCGCGCGCCGCCGGAGCGCGTGTCATCGAGCAGCCGTGGCTTGGCTTTGCGGCCCAGCGCAACGTCGCGCTCGACCACGCCACCGGCACCTGGGTGCTGGAGATCGATGCGGACGAGCGGGTCACACCCGAGTTGCGTGCCGAGATCGAGCGCTTCCTGGCTGCTTCGCCGAACGGAGCGAAGGGCGGCGCCGACCTCGCCGGGCTGCCCTTGCGCGAGATCTTCCTCGGCCATCCGCTGGGGCCGTCCGCCAAGTACCCCAAGTATCGTCACCGCTTGGTACGCCGGGGGGCCTATCGCCACGACGAAGCGCGCACCGTCCACGAGGGATTCATGCCGGACGGAGCGGTGCAGCCGCTGGAGGGCGACCTCACCCATCTGCTCGCCTCGAGCTGGCGCGAGGCGCTCGCTGACGCGTGGCGCTACGCGCGCCTGGAGGCCGGACAGCTGCAGGGACGCTGCACGCCGGCCGCGTGGCTCAAGGGAGCACTGCTGCGGCCCGCCGTCAAGCTGGTCTATCGCCTGGCCGTCGACGGCGGCTGGCGGGACGGGTGGCCGGGGCTCGCAAGGATCTCGCTCGACTGCGCCACCGACACGGTGGTTTGGACGCGCCATGTGCTCGGGCGCCGGGGAGCGGAGCTCGGCGCCTCCGGCGTGGCAGGCGACACCCATTACGGCTCGCGCAAAATTCGCTGCGGTTCCCTGCGGGCGGTCGGCGTAGCGGCGGACCCGAGCTCGGCCGAGCGGGCCGGGGGGTGGCTCGCGAGCGCGCAGGCCGCCGGCGCGGACGTCGCGCTGATCCGCCCGGGCGCCGGCGGCGAGGCGGGCGAGGACGTCGACGTCCGCGGTGGGGCGCTCCGCGTACGTCCGCTTGCTCGCGCAGGACCGCTCGCGCTGATCCGCGCGCTCGACGCCGAGGATCAGCTGCGCCCCGTCGATGCCGTGGTGTCCTTCGGCTGGCGGGCCCGGCTGCTGATGCTGGGGGTTCCCAGCGGCCTGCGTGGCGAGCTGTCCCAGATCACGCAGGAAACCGACCCCGCCACGGTGAACTGGAAAGTTCGCGAGCCGTCTCGTGTCGATCGCCGATGAGCAAGCTGCGCGACCTGTACATGACCACGAGCGCTCCCGCGCTCAGCACCGGGCGCGACATGCGCACCTACACCTGTATCCGCGCGCTCGCGATGTTCAGGCCGGTGGATCTCGTTTACGTGCCTCACGACACGGACGAGCCGGCCGCTCCGTACCTGGCGATCGAGAACGTCGAGTTTCACAAGATCCAGCCCTCGCGCGGGTGGCGCCGGGCCGCGCTCTATGCGAGCGAGCGCGCCCGCGGCATACCGGCGCGCTGCTGCCGGGGCACGAGTCCCGAGCTGATCGCAGCCGGCCGCGATCTCGCCGCGCGGCCCGACCGCGGTCGTGTGATCGTCGCCGACGCGAACTGTGCGACCGCGATGATGCCGATCGCGCGGCGGCGGCCGATCATCTACAACGCACACAACTTCGAGCCCGACTACGTGCGCAGTCCTATCCTTGGGAATCATGGGCTGGCGCGTGCGATGAGGCGCAGGTATGAGCGAAAACTGATCGGCCTGGCCGCAGAAACCTGGATGGTCAGTGAGGTCGACGTTGAATCCGCTCGCAAGCTGGTTCCGACGGCCAAGGTCCGTTACGTTCCAAATGTCGTCGACGTGGCGGCGATCTTGGCCAAGCGAGTCGACCACGACACCGATCGGCGCCCGGTTTCACCCGATGGCGGACAGGTTCTGATGGTCGGCGACTTCACATACCCGCCCAACCGCAGAGGGCGCGAACTGCTCGTCCACTCGGTGCTTCCGGTCGTGTGGCAATCGCTGCCCGATGCCCGGCTGAAAATCGCCGGGCGTGACACGGAAGCGTGGCGGGCGCCGGACCCGCGCATCGAAGTCACGGGATGGGTCGAGAGCCTCGCGGGACTGTACGCGCAGGCGGACTGCGTCGTCGTCCCCATCACCGAGGGAGCCGGCAGCTCGTTCAAGTTCATCGAAGCGCTCGCCTACGGAGTCCCCGTCGTCGCCACGCCGCAAGCGGCCCGCGGCCTCGGTGTCCTCGCCGGCGTCCATTACCGCGAGGGCCACGACGCCGCGACGCTCGCTCAGGCAATCGTCGCCGTGCTGCGCGGGGACGGCATCGAGACCGCCGCCGAGGGGCGGCGGCTGGCCGAACGCGAATACTCGATCGAGTCTCTGGCCGAGCGGATCGCCGCGTGACCGCACACGCGCACTCGACCGCGCGCCCGGCCGAACGCGGGGGCGCATGACGGCTCCGGAGCGTTGGCCGGCTCGCGCCGCAGGCACCCTGCTCGGCAGGCGCTATCCGTTCGTGCTCTGCTACCACGGCGTCGGCCCGATAGCCTCCTACGGGGACCCGCTGCGCCTGTTCGTCAGCCGCGAGCTGTTCAGCCATCATCTCGACGTGATCCAGGGGCACGGGTACGAGTTGCTCCCGGTCACAGACCTGTGGCGGTCGATCCAGGACGGCTCGGACGCGGCGCACACCGGCTCGATCACCTTCGACGACGGTCTGGTGAGGACCGCGCACGAGGGGGTTTCGATCCTGCTCGAGCGCCGGATCCCGTGCTCGATGTTCATCAGCACGGGGCTCATGGGCAAGCCCCACCCCGATCTCGACGGGGCGATGATCATGACCGCGGCGGAAGTCGTCGAGCTCGCCTCCGCGGGGGTGGAGATCGGCGCGCACTCGGTCGACCACGTGCGCTTGGACGAGCTCGACTACGCCGAGGCCCTCGATCAGCTGCGTCGCAGCCGCGCCGTCCTCGAGGACCTCATCGGCCGGCCGGTGAAGTCGATGGCCTACCCCTATGGGAGGGCCAGCGAGCGGACGATCAGCGCGGCCCGCGAGGCGGGGTACGAGATCGCCTGCGTGTGCGCCGGGCCCGGCCCGTGGGAGTCGCTGAGCATTCCCCGTGAGCCGATCTACTCCTCGGTCACGCCGCTGCGCCTGCGCCTGAAGATGGCCGGGCTATATGGTCCGGTCCATGCGATCAAAAGCATGCGCACGCTCGCGCCGACCCAACGGATCTGAGCCCATGGTCGCCGGCGCGGAACTCGGGGTCGTCGCCCCCGGCCTCGCCGCCAAGCGCCGGACATGACGCTCAGCGGGCGCGACATCGTCTGCATCGGCTTCTCCGACTGGCGCACCGACCTGCTCACCAACCAGCAGCACCTGCTCGTGCGGGCGGCGGCCGAGAACCGGATCCTGTTCGTCGAGTCGCTCGGCCTGCGCCGGCCGCAGCTCGCCGCCCGTGATCTGCGGCGCATCGGCAGGCGGCTGGCGAGCGCGCTGCACCCGCTGCGGGAAGTCGACGGTCTGCACGTGCTCTCGCCGCTGGTGCTGCCGCTTCACTCCAACGAGCTGCTGCGCACGGTGAACGCGGCGCTGCTGCGCCGGTACGTCGGCCGCGCGGTCGCCAAGCTGCAGTTGCGCAGCCCACTGCTGTGGTCGTTCGTGCCCCAGGCGGAGGCCCTGATCGACGTGCTCTCGCCCTCGCAGGTGCTCTATTACATAGATGACGATCACGCGGCCAAGGCCGGGATCGACGCCGACAGCTTCCTGGCCGCCGAGTCGCGCTTCGCGCGGCGCGCGGACGCGGTGATCGCGAGCGCGCCCGAGCTCGTCGAGCGCATGCGCGCGCTCAACGACAACGTGCACTACGGGCCGAACGTGGCCGACACCAAGCTCTTCGCGACCGCGCTGCAGCCCGGCCCGCTCGACGCTGGCCTGGCGGCGCTCCCAGAGCCGAGGATCGTGTTCGTCGGCGCGATCCTGGCGGCGAAGATCGACATCGCGCTCGTGGTCGAGCTCGCGCGCTCGCGACCCCAGTGGAGCTTTGCCTTCGTCGGCCCCGTCGGTCCGGGAGACCCGCGGACCGACGTCCAGGCCCTGCGCGAGCTGCCAAATGTGCACATGCTCGGCTACCGACCCTACGAGCGCCTGCCGAGCGTGCTGCGGGGAGCGGACGCTGCGATCGTCCCGTACCTGCTCGACGGAGAGATGCGCAGCGTCTTCCCGATGAAGATCTATGAGTATCTCGCCGCCGGCCGGCCGGTCGTGGCGACCCCGCTGGACACGCTGGGCGAGGTGCCCGAGGTGCTCAAGGCGGCCACCGCCCGGGAATTCGCGGCGCGAGTGCAGGAGGCGATCGCGCAGGACACGCCTGCCGCGCGCAGCGAGCGCTCGCAACGAGCGCAGGCACATTCCTGGGAGTCGCGGCTCGAGCAGATCGCGCAGGCGCTGGAGCGATCGTGAACGCTACGCTCGGAGCGCTTGCCCTCCCGCGGCCGACCGATCGGGCCAAGGCGTCCGCGACCGCGACACCGGCATGAGCGACACCCAAAGCGCCCAGCGAGCCAGAGGCTATGAGACGCCGCGCTGCGACGTCCAGGCATTGGTCCCGCTCAGCTGCGAACGGATCCTCGAGCTCGGCTGCTCAAACGGCTCGCTGGGCGCCGCGATCAAGGCTCGCCAGCGGGCGCTGGTCGTCGGCGTGGAGATCGATCGGCGGTTTGCCGAGGTCGCAGCCGAGCGACTCGACCGCGTGATCGTCTCCGACGTCGAGGCGTTCGCGAGCGACTCGGCCCCTCCCGAGGCGCCATTTGACTGCCTGATCGCGGCCGACGTGCTGGAGCATCTGGTCGACCCGTGGGGCGCGCTCGCGCGCTGTGTCACGTTCTTGTCGCCGGGGGCGGACGTCGTCATAAGTCTTCCGAACATCGTCTACATACGCGCGATCTTCAGGCTGCTTCGGGCGCGCAGCTGGCCGCGCGACCCGGAAGGGACTTTTGACGAGACCCATCTTCGCTGGTTCACGCGCAGCGATGCCCTCGAAATGCTACGCGGGGCCGGGTTGCAGCCGATCCGGATCCATCCCAACTTCTTCACCGAGGGCTGGAAGCTGCAAGTCGCGAAGACCCTCACACGCACGCCGCTGCGCGAGTATGTCGCGGCCCAGTACGTGATCTCGGCGAGGCTGCCGGTCGATCACGGGCGCCCGCCCGCATAGCGTTCCTGATCGCGCCGGACCGCCTCCGCGCTGCGGAACGGGGCGGCCGCGGCTCCGGGCCCGTAGAGCTGCGGCTTGCGCGCGATCGCACGGCAGCCACGATCGATCATCACGCACGCGGCAATCACGCAACGGGCGAGCTCTGCGTACCCGCGGGAGTGATATTTGCGGTAGTACCAGTACAGGCTGTGGGTGAAGAATGGCGCCATCGCCGCTCCGTCGAAGCCGTCGCTCGACCCACGCTGCTCGTGAGTGACGCGCGCCGACGGGATCAGCAGCGTCTGCCAGCCGCGCTCGCGCAGGCGGCGGGCGAGATCCTCCTCCTCGCAATACAGGAAGAAGCGCTCGTCGAAGCCGCCGACGGCACGAAGCGCCTCGACGCGGCAGAGAATGAAGGCCCCGACCACGTAGTCGACCACCAGATCCTCGCCGGTTTTGTCGGCGGGGCGCCCGCGTTTGAAGCGCCGGATTGCGCCCGGCAGCTGAGCTGGAAGGAAGCCGGCGACATTCGTAGAGATCCGGGAGAAGCGACGGCCCCGCACCTGATCGCCCGACACCGCGCCCGCGATCGCTGCGCTCGGGTTGCCGGTGAGCGCGCTCGCGAGCCGCGCGAGCGCGCTCGTCGAGGGCCGCACATCCGGGTTGCAGAACAGCACGAACTCGGTGCTCGCCGCGCCCAAACCCACGTTGCAGCCGGCGCCGAACCCCTCGTTGGCGCCCGTCTCGATCACGTCGAAGCCGGCCGTCCGCGCCTGCTCGATCGTCTCGTCGACGGACAGGTTGTCGACGGCGAGCATCCGCGCCGGCGCCAACGAGCCGGCCGCCAGCGCGCGCCCCAGCGCTGCGAGGTGACGTGCGCTGTTGTGGGTCACGACCACGGCCGTCACGCCAGCCTGGGCGCGGGGCGGGGCCTGCACGCGCTCAGGGCCTCGCGATCTCGGGAAGCCGCGCGAGCTCCGCCTCGAGCGCTCGGTCGACGAGCTCGTGAACTTGGCGCTGCAACCACAGCGGGGTCAGCGTGTGGGTGTCGGCGGAGGTGCCGCGGACGGCGAGCTCGAGGTTCGGCCAGCGGTCCGCGTGGTCGAGCAGGCCTCGCGCAGCCAGTTCGCGATGCAGCGGCTCGCTGCCGGTGAACAGCAGCAGGGCGCGCTGATCGCGGTCCCTCAGCCTGTCGAAGATCCCGGCCAAGGCGGCGGTGCGGTCGACGGGCTCGCGCGCGTCCGCCGCGGGCCGTCCCCGCGGGCGCCCGGAGGAGCGCGTGACGCGGCCGGCGAGCGCGCGAGCCGTTTCGGCGTGTCGTGCCAGGTTCAATTCGCCGCGCAGCGCCTTGCGCCATGTCGAGGCGAGCAGCAGCCTTTCCCTGAGCTCGCGCACGCGCCGCACGCCGTAGACGCCTTCGTCCCAGATCAGGGAGCGAGGGTTGAGCATCACCACCGTTCGCACGCGCTCGTCGCGGAGCGCTGTCTGCAGCGACCAGTACCCGCCTGCGCACAAACCGAGGATCAGGAAGCGCTGCGCCAGTCCACGAGCGGCGAGCGCGTCGAGCGCGGCGAGAGCCTGCGCGCCATACGCCGGCGTGTATATGCCGGCCACGTGCACGAGCGCCGCGGCGTCGCCGTCGGAGTCGCCGATCCCGCCGAGGTCGAATCGCAGCGTCGGCACGCCGCGCGCGGCCCAGCGACGGGCGATCTCCACCCACATCCGGTTTGGCCCGGTGCGGCGCTGGGCGCCCGCGTTCACCAGCACCGCACACAGCTCGCCGTGCTCGCCGAGCGGCTCGGCGAGGATCCCGAAGATCGGTCCGTCGGGCGCATCGATGCTCACCGGGCGCTCACGCAGCTCCGCTCCCCCGTAGCTCAGTTGCAGCTCCTGCTCCGCCCAGGCCGAGATCCGGGCGGCCGTGTCCGTGTCGGCTTCGTCCTCGGCGCCGGTCTCTGCGTGGGCGTCCCGTGCTCGAGTCTGCGCCCGCGCGCGCGGCGCGTGCTCGGCGGCGGCCGTCTCTCCATCCTGCAACCACGACCCCACGAGCTCGAAGACCGCGGTCGGCGGGCGGGCTTCCTGAGGCTCCACCGTCATCGCCCCGTAGCCCGGACCGTCCGCGACCGTGACGGCGGCGCCGCCGCGCTCGAGTGCCTCACGCAGGCGCCCGTCGACCTTCAGGCCGTCACGCCCCAGCAGCAGCGCCCGCCGCGGCCCGCGCGCCGGCGCCGCGAGCTGCGCGAGGTCGAGTTGCTGCAGGTCCGAGACGGTCTGCGCGCTCAGCAGGTAGCCGTTGGCGACGAGCGCTCCGCCCTCCAGCGGCTCGGCTTGGGGTTCGCTCTCGCCCGGGCCAGGGATGTAGGCGACCTCCAGCGCCGAGAACGCCCGCAGCTCGCGTACGAGCGCGCGTCCCTCGGCGGGCACGTGCCACAGCACGAGCTCCTCGATCGGCGCGCCTGTGAGCGCCGCACGGCACGCGAGGATGCCGCCGAGCGCGATCCCGATCGCGGTGACCCGCGAGGCGCCGTCGGCGTGCACGAGCCATCGCGCGGCGTTCGCCAGCGCCCGCGTCCAGGCGTCGAGCCGGCCCGGATCGCCCGGGTCGCCCGCGCTGTCGCCGCTGCCTGGGAGGTCGAAGCGCAGCGTCGAGAAGCCCGCTCGCGCGAGCCCTTCGGCCCAGTCGCGACGGCTGCGATAGGAGCACATGTCCTCCCAGCCGAACGGCGGGCACAGCAGCACCGCGCGCTGCCTGCGCTGCCCCGCGGCTGGGTGAAAGAAGGCGAACAGCGGCGCTCCGTCCGCCCCCAGGTAGAAGGCCTTTGAGGTGGGTGTCGCGGTCATTGCACCGCGATCTTGACACGCCCGCTCATGTTCACCGCTGCGATCCTCACGTCTTGCAAGGACGCCTCCGGAGCGAGCGCGCGCAGCGTCAGGGCGCGCTCGCCGCCGGGCTCGATCGAGAAGCACTCGTCGCTTGCCAGAAAGCCGGGGGCGTGGATCGCAACGCCGTATGCGAGACGCCTGCTGGCGATGCTCAGGCCGGCGCTCCCGTCGGGCAGTGCCCGGCCAAGCGCCCTCAGGCCGAGCTGCTCCGGGGACTCGCGGTCGAGCGGCCATCCCGCGGGGAAGCGCATCGCCTGCGAGAGAAGCCGAGTGCCGTCGCGCTCGTCGCGCTCGAGCGAGACGACGATCGTGTCGTGAGCCGGGGGGCCGAAGCGGTACGTCCACGCGGCATCCACGAAACGGCCGATCACATCCTCGACGTTCCACCGGGCCTGGCCGTGAGCGTCGAGATCCACGGGAGCCCGCGCCTGCTCCACGAGCTGCTCGCGCTCGCGGTAGAGCGCCACGCGCAGGCTCGCCCGCAGCGGCGTCGGGCGGTCGTTGGCCACGTGTGCGACGACGCCGCCGAGCTGCTCGTCGATCGTCCACACGGCGACCGGCGCGAGCACGCGCTTGAGCTGGTGGTATGCGGGCTTGGGCGCGCCGCGAGCGTCGATCAGGCCCCAGCCCGCGCCGGGCAGCAAGTCGTGCAGCCACAGCACCAGCGCACCACCGCACGCCGACTCGGCGCGGCGCCACTCGCCGTAGCTCTCCGCGAGCAGCTCGCCGGTCAGGACGCGCGAGAGCTCGAGGTAGCGGGCGTGATCGACCCACCGCAGCGTGTCCGCATCGACGCCGAACAGGAGCCGCAGGTAGTGGTCGCGGATGTCCTCGAAATCCCAATCCGCCCCGTTCTCGCGGGGGATTCCCGCCTTCCACACCGGGTGGTGGCCGACGAGGCGCTCCGGCGCTCCCGGCGAGATCGACTCGACGCCCGCCTCCGTGGGCACGTGCGAGAGCGCCAGGCACTCGGCGGCGAAACGCACGTCTGCGCGGCGCACGTCCTCCAGCGCCAGCCGGTAGCAGCCCACGCCGTAGTAGGTGCCGATGCCATCGGCGGGACGGAAGGGAAGGTCGCCGCCGCAGGGCGCGCTCGGGACATAAAGACAGTCGATCGCGCTGTCGCGCACCCGCCCGGGAAGCAGCTCGCCGAACAGCTCACCGCGCGCGAGCGCGGCGTCCACTCCCATCATCGCCGCCTGCTGCTCGACCTCGCTGTTGCCGCACAGGACGGTGATGCTCGGGCGTCCGGCGACGGCCGCGAGGACGCTCGCGGTCTCCCGTTCGACGGCCTCGCGAAACGGCTGATCCGCAATCGGATAGTCGAGGTTGGCGAACATGAAGTCCTGCCACACGAGGATCCCGAGCTCGTCGCACAGGTCGTGGAAGGCACGCGTCTCATACGCGCCCGTGCCGGGCAGGCGCAGCATGTTCATGCCGGCGTCGCGGGCGAGCGTCAGCTGCGCGCGCAGCTCGTGCTCCGCGGGAGCCAGTCCGACCGCGTCGATCGGCGTCCACACCGCCCCGCGTGCGAACACGCGCACGCCGTTGACGTGCAGGTCGAGCCCGTCGCGTTCGACCACGTGGGCCGCGCCGGCGCCGTACGCGAGCTCGCGAAAGCCGACCCGCCCGGCGTCGATCCCGACCGGCCCCCGGCCCGCGAGCTCGACCTGCAGGCGCACGTCATACAGGGCCGGCTGGCCATGGGTGTGCGGCCACCAGCGCTCGACGCCTTTGACGCGCAACTCGCCGAGCGCCGTGAGCAGACCATGCTCGGCCTCGCGCTCGCCGTGCGGCTCGAGCGCGAGCCGCACGCGCTCGGTCCCCGAAGGCCCGCTCAGCTGGGCCTCGACCGAGCTCACGCGCGCGCCGTGCAGGGGGCGCACGCGCGCGCGCAAAGACAGCACGCCGTCATCGCCGTCAACGCGCGGGCGAAGCACGAGCTCCTCGATGTCCAGGTCCCGGCGATGCTCCAGGCGCACCGGCCGCCACGGTCCAACGGCCGCCGGGCCGGGCGCGATTCCCGGGCAGCGGCCGAGCAGCATCGTGCGGAAGAAGCGCAGGTTGCCGTCGCTCACCAGGCGCGTGCGCCAGCGCGCGCGCGGACGCCGGCGCACGGCGAGCAGCGGGGCGAGCGCACGGCAGCGGATCGCCAGCTCGTTGCTCTGACCCAGCCGCCCGCTGACCTCGAGCGCGTGCGCGGCGAACATCGAGTCGCTCTCCAGCACGAGCTCCCCGTTGAGATACACCTCGGCGACGGTCGCGATCCCGTCGAGGCACAGGTAGGTCCGCTCGTCCGGCGCCGGCGCGGGCGCGTCGAAGCTCGTGCGAAACCACCAGTCCTCGGCGTCGAAGTCGCGCCGGTCCCCCGCTTGCCAAAGGCCCGCGTCGCGCAGGGCGCCCGCCGCCGTGCCGGCGACGCGGGCCGGGACCCAGCTCAGATCGTCGATGCGCGCGGCGTCGGCGCGCTCGTCGGGCGCCGCGCCCGCGGCCCGCCAGCCGCTGGACAGCTCGCGCAACTCGTGGCTCTCGACCCGAACGCGCACGCCCGCGACCGGCTGCGTCGCGGCGCGCTCACGCGAGAGCGTCATCGAGCAGCCCCATCGCCCGCTCCCACGCGCCGGCGAGCGTGGCGAGCATCTCGCCGGGCTCGAAGGCACGGCGGCGGGCGAGCCTGAAGGAAAGGACCTTGCAGCCCTCGACGATCTCCAGCAGCGCCTCGCACGCAGGGGCCATGTGCTCGCCGAACAGCCAGTCTGCCTGCGAGGCGGCGACCTCGAAGGCCGAGCCGGCCATCCTCACGGTGGCGAACGCGTAGGCGTGATACTGCTCCGCGTCGCCCGCCAGCAGGCGCGGCAGGTCGCGCTCGAGCTGGGCGCCGAAGCGCTCGAACGGGTTGCTCGACGGGCGCCGCGCGAGATGCTCTCGCAGCAGCGCGCGCGCGGCCTCGCGCAGCTCATCGCCGTGCAGACGCGGCCCGGCGTCGAAACGCACGAGCTCGGTGTAGGGGGGCAGCACGTCATCGGAGTACGGGCGTCCGAGACGGAAGACGCCGCGGTAGTCATCGCCGGAGAGCTCGTGCAGCCCGGCCGCGTGGAAGTAGCGCATGCGTTCGCCCGCGCAGTCGATCGCCTCCACCGCGACGGACGTCTTGACGTGCTCGCGCCGGTAGCTGGTGGCGGCCGTGTCGGGCAGGTACCACGAGTCGAGCTCGACGATCAGCGTCCTGCCCTCGGCGAGCTGCTCGGCCGCCTGCTCGGGCAGCGGCCGGTAGGGCTGCATCTCGTGCACGTCGACGCCGAACAGCCGCTCGAGGTCCTGGGGGAACGGCTTGAAGAACGTCCATTGGTCGCCCTCGAAGTCGATGCCCAGCGTGCAGCCCATCGCGGCTACCGGCTCCGCGCCGCGCGCGTGCAGCAGCTCGATCAGCACGTCGGCGTAGCAGTTCGTTTCCAGGTAGGTGCGCTCGGAGGAGTGCAGCCAGTGGGGGGCGTAGCCGTCGGGGTCGAGCCCGAACAGGGACACCGGCCCTGTCGCGGGGGCGCTCATGCCGGCCACAGCTCGCCGCGAACCTCCGCCGGCCAGCTGTGCGGGTCAAGGCCGTGCGTGCGCAAGAGCGCGATCGTGATCCGCTCGAGCCCGAACCCCAGGCAGGCGGTGTGCGCCTCGCTGCCATCGCTCATCCGGATGCCGTAGGCGGAGGCGAAGTGCTCCTGGTGGTAGTTGAACGACGCGAGCGCCGTCGGCTCGGGGCCGGCGATCTGCGTCAGGACCTCGAACTTCAGCTGCTGCTCGCGCTGGCTGGCGGCGAGCATGCGTCCGCTGCGACCGAAGAATGGATCGGTCGCGACGTCCAGCTCGACCTCCAGGCCGACCGCGCCGAGCAGCTCCAGCGCCCGCGCGCGCCATGAATCTCGCCACGACTGCACCGTCTCGGGCTCGCCGATCCGCACCATCTCCCGCTGGTGGAACATCTGCATGCGCGCCGGGTCTCCCGAGGGCTCGTGACGGAACACGTAGGAGCCGCCGGCGTCGATCATGATGCCGCCCGCCGCCAGCGATCCCCTGGCGGCGATCGCCGGGTACACGGGGTAGCAGGCGGCGGGGGTGAGCACCAGTTCGGTCATGCCCTGGAACTCGCTCCAGTCCTCGTGGCGGCTGGCGCGCGCGTATTGCTCGGCGGCCTGCGCCTCGCTGCCGTCGAAGGAGAAGATGCTGCCTGCTAGGTGGGGGAACGATTTCAGATAGCCCACCGTCTCGAGGTCGCGGCGCGGCATCACCGGCGGAAAGCGCAGCTGCTCGGGCGTTTCGGGCGTGGCCGCGCGTGTGACGCGTGCGGCGAGCGCCTCGCGGACCTCCTCGAAGGGCGCCCCGCGACCGTAGATGCCCGCGACCCCGGTCTCGATCAACAGGCCACGCTCGACCAGTGCGCCCAGCAGCGCCGTCTGATCGGGGCTGGCCGGGCGTGCGCCCGGCATCAGACGTCCTTGGCGATAAGCAGCAGGCTCGCGTTCGTCTGGTGGATGCGCTCGTTGGCGACCATCAGACAGGCGGACATCGTGTCGCGCAGGTGGCGCCCGACGCTGAAGGGCGTGTCGTTCTTGAAGCCCATGATCCCGCACACTCCGAGGGCGCCCTGACATACCCGCGGCGCCTGCTCGGAGGCGGCGATCTTGAGGTTGTTGAAGCGCAGCGCGAGCGCCATCGTCGAGAGGCGCTCGCGTCCTGGCTCCTCGGAGGCCTCGGTGAATTCCGCCAAGCCCGAGAGCACCTCCGCGCGCAGCAGCGAGAGCTCGCTCATCAGGTGCGACAGGCGCACCGCGGTCGGGGGCGGCTCGCCCGGCTTCTGCTTGGCGGCGGCGCGCACGAACGCGCGCGCGCGGTCGAAGGCGTCGGTCGCGATCCCTAGCCACAGGTGCGACCAGAGGATGTGCGACACGGGCACCATCGACTCGGCCGACACGCGTGGGAAGGGCGTCGGCAGCACCTGCTCGGGGGCGATCGTGGCCCGCAGCACGTACCCGGGAGAGCAGGTGCCGCGCATCCCCAGCGGGTCCCACGTGCCCTTGGGCTCGAGCTCGACCTGCTCCTTGCGCGCCAGCGCGATCACCTGGTCGCTCGGCTCTGCGTCTGGCGCGCGGCGCAGCGTGACGAACAGGTCGTCGGCGTGCGCGCCGTAGCTGACCGTGGGCGCCTGCTTCTCGAACGTGCAGGTCCCGTCCTCGCCGGCGCTCACGGCGGCCACCGAGCGTCCCATGTCGCCACCGGTCCCAACCTCGGAGGTCGAGGAGGCGACCAGTCGCTGCTCGCGCGCGAGGGCCCGCAGGTAGTCCTCGAACCAGGGGGAGTCCTCGAGATGGCGCGCGATCGAGATCACCTGGATCTGGTGCATCGCGAAGACCATCGCGCTCGCGCCGCAGCGGCGTCCGAGCTCGAAGCACGCGGCGGCGATCGTCGCGAAGGCGACGCCCCCGCCGCCGAGCTCCGGCGCGAGGAAGGCCGACAGCGCGCGCTCGGCGCGCAGCGCCTCGATCGCCTCGCTGGGGAAGCGCGCGTCGCGGTCGACGGCGTCGGCGTTCGGGGCGGCGTACTCGTCGGCGACGCGCGTGACCGCGCTCAGGAAGGCCTGGTCGCGGTCGACGGCGACGCTCATGACACCGGCGTGCCCGCGCGGAGCTCGTTCAGCGCCGCTGCGATCGCCGAGATGCTCTCGAACACGCTGCGCTTGAGCATGCGGTCGGGAAACTCGACGTCGAAGTGGTCCTCGAGCGCGAGCATCACGTTGACGCTCGCATGCGAGGTCATGCCCGCGTGGTAGAGGTCGGTGTCGGGCGCAAGCTCGGTGACGTCCACCGACAGGCGCCCGTGCTCGGCGATGATTTGGCGGATCTCCTCTGTCATGTGCTCATCATCGGACCGCTACCCCCATTCCTCAAGTCCAACTCCGCGATCACAACAGCCGATGCATAGTCCGCCTCGTGGCAGATGCTGAGCTCGAAGTCGTGCAGGCCGGCCTCGGCGGCCAGCTCGGCCGCGCGCCCGCTGAGCTCCAGCGTCACCCATCCCGGGCCATGACGCACAACGCCCATGCTGCGCCAGGGGATCGGCTCATCGACCGGTCGCAGGACCTTCAGCAGCGCCTCCTTGGCGGCGAAACGGGCAGCGAGGCGCTCGGCCACGATCCCATCCTCTGAATGACAGTCGTCGAGCTCGCGCTCGGTGTAGATGCGCTTCAGGTAACGATCGCCGTGGTCGCGAATCGAGTCGCGCACTGCCCCCACCGACACGAGGTCGATCCCCACCCGCTTTGCCATAGGCGACGGATCGTCGCACATCTGGTGGCGGTGCACGTGCGCCCGGAGCGCAGCCGAGCGCACCGTCCGCCGTAGCCGTCCGCTGTGCCATTCGCTAGGTTAGCTGCGCGGGCCATGCGAGGGTTGCAAGCATCGTGTTCGAGCGCGAGCCGGCGGGACAGACGCTGGCGCGGCGGCGCTCGCCCGAAACCGCGGGGAGCGCTCGCAGGTCGAGGACCGCTCGCACGGGCTCGGTGCGCATGAGCTTCCGCGCCGGTGCGGTCACGGCGAGGGCGTTCGCGCGCACCGCGGCCGTGCAGCCGGGCTCTCCGGCGGTCCTCACCTGCGCCGTCTCCGGCGGGCTGGTCACGGGCAACCCCAACCAGCCGGTCACCAGGGAGGAAGTGATCGCGCAGGCCGTGGGCGCGGTCAGGGCGGGCGCGAGCGTCGTGCACATCCACGCGCGCAACAGCGGCGGCGAGATGACCCAGGCCCCCGATGACTACGGCGCCATCGCACAGGCGGTTCGCGAGCAGGTCGATGACGTGGTGCTCAACTTCACCACCGGCGGACAGCTCGGCGCGCCCGCCGTGGAGTCGCGTCGTTCGCTCGAGGCGCAGCCGGAGCTCGCCACGGTGACCTGCGGCAGCATGAACTTCGGCCCCGGCGGCGACCTGCTGGTGAGCCCGCCGTCGCTCGTGTCCGAACTGCTCGAGGAGATGGCGCGCCGCGAGATCGTGCCCGAGTACGAGTGCTTCGACGTGGGCATGGCGCTCACCGCCTCCCAGCTCGCGGCCGGCGGCGCGCCGGGGATGATGCACATGCTGCTCGGCGTGGTCGGAGGCGCTCCGGCGAGCGCGATGATGATCTCGCTGTTCTCCGAGCTGGCCCCGAACGGCGTCCCCTGGGCGGTGACCGCGATCCCGCGGCACTTTCCGATGATGGCGGTCACGCTCGCGCTCGGCGGCCACATCCGCACCGGTCTGGAGGACGTCGTCTACGTAGCGCCCGGCGAGTACGCCGAGTCAAACGCACAGCTGGTCACGCGTGCCAGGGCCTTGTGCGAGGCGATCGGGCGACCCGTCGCCACACCTGCCCAGGCTCGTGAGATCATCGGCGTCCGCGCCACGCGCTGAGCGCCGCGGCGCGCGGCGAGCCCGCGCAAGCGCGGTGCGGTGCGGGTTGTCTTCGGCGCCGCCGAGGCGCCGGGCTCAGCGCTGGAGGATGACTTCCGCGTCGCCCATGCCGCTCAAATGGACGAGCTGGCTGTCGGTCGGTTTGGTCGCGCTCGCCGCGACGAAACGCGAGATCGCAAACGTTTCCGGCCTTTTGACCCCCGCCAGGTGAAAGCCCGGGGGTGGGGTGGTGGGCACGACCGCGGCCTGCGGAGGCCCGACCGTGCGCAGGTGGCGCAGCTCCACGAAGTCCACTTCGCGCACCGCGGGGACCCGTCCGGAGACGTCGCTCAGCGGGCCCATGTAGATCGACAGGGGCCCCGCGGCGTGCAGTTCGGCGATGATCAGCCGCGGCGTCGTGGGGCGCGAGAGCGCGTGGGCGACGCCCCGGAAGTTATCGCGCTGGTAGTCCGGGATCGCATTGGCGGCGACGATCATCGCCAAATAGATCGCACACAGCGCGCCACCGAGCAGGGCGCCGGTGCGTCGCGCGCCCTCCGTCCCCAGGCCGACGGCGAGGAGCACCGCGAACGGGACCCAGAAGGCGAGCATGTTGCGCCCGTCGTACACGTCGATCACGTGTGTAACTGCCAGGAACAGCGGCAGCGCGATCGCCCCGGCCGCTACGATCGCGGCGTCGCGCGCTCCGTCGCGCTCGCGCGCGTCCCCCCGACGGACGACGAGCATGAGCGCAGCGGCGATGATCAGGACGGCGATCACCAGCGCGAACAACACGAGCGGGCCGTAAACCCCGACGGTGAACATCTTGACGCTTTCGCCGATGCGCCGCACCAGCGGCAGTTCTTCGATCCAGTCGGTCTTGCCGTCCGCGCGCTGGGCGATCGCCAGCGGCGCGAGCGCGAGCCCCTCGAGCACGACCGCCGCGACGGGCGCGCGTACGCGCCGCCAACCGACGCGCTTGATCAACACGAGCGCCTCGGATACGAACAGGAACGCGGCGAAGTAGTGCGCGAGCAGCGCAAGGCCGGAGAGGGCCGCCCACAGCGCCAGGCGACGAGCGCTCGGCTGGCGCAGGGCGCGCTGCCAGGCGACGAACGCCGCCGCGGTGAACAGCACGAGCAGACCGTACGTGCGCGCCTCCTGCGAGAAGAAGTACATCGACGGGCTGAAGGTCGTCAAGGCCGCGGCCCACAGTCCCACCCGTGTGGAGATCTCGCGGCCCGCGAGGTACATCACCGGAATCGTGAGCGTGCCGATCAACGCGGACATCGAACGGAAGCCGACGGGGTCCGCGCCGAAGACCCTCGTCCACGCCCACACGAGGATGTAGTAGAGCGGCGGCGCGGACTCGCTGCTGACGAGGTGCGAGAGCATTCCGCCGAAGCCGCGGTGGACGAGGATCAGCGTCGCCGACTCGTCGAGCTCGATGCTCGACACGTTCAGCGTGGCAAAGCGCACGGCAGCGCCGACGAGCGTGAGCGCGATGAGCAGCTCGAGCGGGCTGGGGCGTCGCCAGCTCGCCGCCCGTGGACGGATGGCGCCGTGACGATATCGACTGACAGAAACCGCCCGACCCGGAGACGCGGGACCAGCCATCGGTGAAAGTGTCTCAGTTTGGACGCCCGCCGCCTAGGGGTACGGTGCTCGCGTGCAAGAGATCGTCCGAGGGTCTTTCACTGCCTGCTCCTCACTCACGATCCATGTCGACCGCGGCGGGCGAACGGCGTTTGAGATGTGGCGCGCGAGAGGCCGGCCGTCGGCGTCGGTGAAAGCGCCGGCGAACCTCTCTCTCTAATAAAAACGTCATCCGCGCAGCGCGAACGCCCGCTCGGCCACGTCGGCCACGTGCCGCGCGATCGCCAGCGATGAGGTGGCGGCGGGCGACGGCGCGTTGCGCACGTGCAGCGCGCGCTCGGTGTGCGAGAAGGCGAAGTCCTCCACCAGGCGCCCGTCGCGCGCGAGCGCCTGCGCGCGCACGCCCGCGAACGCCGGCTGCACGTCTCGGGCTCGCAGCTCGGGCACATAGCGCGCCGCCGCGCGAACGAGCGCAGAGGGCTGCGCCGCGTGGCGCAGCTCGCTCGCGCCCGTCCTCAACGAGCGCGCGAGCAGCCGCCACGTGCCCGGCCAGCCGAGCGTCTCCAGCAGGTCCCGGGGGCGCACCCGCGCGAGGCTGTAGGCGTCGCGCGCGCCAGCGATCAAGGCCGTCGGGCCGATCAGCACCTCGCCGTCGATGTGCCTGCTCAGGTGCACGCCGAGGAACGGCAGCGACGGGTCCGGCACGGGGTAGATCAGCGCGCGCACCAGCTCGCGGCGAGCGGGCACCAGGCGCAGGTAGGAGCCGCGGAACGGGACGATGCGCGGGTCAGGGCTCGCGCCCGCGGCGACCGCCAGGCGATCGGACCACGCGCCCGCGCAGAAGACCGCGTGGCCGGCCACGGTCGCGCCGTGCGTGTGGCCGAGGCGCAGCGTGCGCCCATCGCCGAGGACCGACCGCACGTCGCAGCCCGTCGCGATGCTCGCGCCCGCCGCGAGCGCGTCGCGCGCATACGCGTGCGCGATCGCCGCGAAGTCCGCGATGCCCGTGTGCGGGGAGTGCAGGGCGGCGACGCCGCGCGCGTGCGGCTCGAGCTCCCGGATGCCCCCCGGATCGAGCCTGCGTACGCCCGGCACGCCGTTGGCGTTCGCGCGCCGCTCGAGCTCGTGAAGGCGCGCGAGCTGCGAGGCGTCCGTCGCGACGATCAACTTGCCGCAGCGCTCGGTGGCGATCCCGCGCTGCTCGCAGTACTCATACAGCTCGCGCGCGCCGTCCACGCACAGGCGCGCCTTCAGCGAGCCGGGCGCGTAGTACACGCCCGCGTGGATCACGCCGGAGTTGTGGGAGCTCTGGTGGCTCGCTAGCCGCGGCTCGCGCTCGAGCACGCACACGGACGCCCGCGGGTGGCGCCGTGTGAGCTCGCGCGCGACCGCCAGGCCGATGATCCCGCCGCCGACGATCGCCAGATCGCAACGCTCGGGCGGCGGCGCGCGATGGGGGGCGCTGCCCGACAAGCGGCGGCGCTACCTCGCGACGGCTCCCGGCCCGCCCGGCGCGGTCGCCGCCGCGGCGTTGACCAGGCCCGCGCCGTACAGGCGCGCGTCCTGCGCGTCGCCCAGCTTGGTCGCGGTCGCGCGCAGGCGCGCGGTGATCTGCGCCGGCGTCGGGTGGTGACCGATCACGCCGCTGGCGATGATCAGCGCGGCGATCGCCGCCACGTGCGCGGTGGCCATCGAGGTGCCTTCATAGCCGCCCGGCATGCCGAACTTCGTGAGCGAGCTGCCCGTGAAGGTCACCTGGTAGACGTCCCTGCCAGGAGGGTCTTCGGGGTGACAGTCGGGGTCGCCGGGGAGGTCCGCGTCGGCGCCGCCGCCGGGGGCCACCAGCGTGAGCCCGGCGCCGTCGTTCGAGTAGTCGGCCAGACAGCCGTGTTCGGTGGTCGCGCCCACCGACACGACGTTCGGCGCGTGGGCCGGGTAGGCGATCGCGCGGTGACCCTCGTTGCCCGCCGCGGCCACCACCAGCACGCGGTGGCGGTGGGCGTAGTCGAGCGCGTCGATCAGCTCCGGGATGTCTGACGCGGTCACGCCCGGGGAGAACTCGAGGCTGAGGTTGATCACCTGCGCGTGGTGGTTGACCGCGAAGTACACGCCTTCGGCGATCGTCGAAGCTTCGCCTTCGCCCTCGCTGTCGAGCACGCGCACGGGCATGATCCGCGCGGCGAACGCCAGGCCGGTGAGGCCGTAGTGGTTGTTGGTCTCCTCCGCGATCGTGCTCGCCACGAACGTGCCGTGGCCGTTGCGGTCGTACGCGTATGGGTCTTTGGCGACGAAGTCATAGCCTTTGACGAACGTGTAGCGGCTGAGGTCCGGGGAGCGGCGGTAGCGCCCCCGAGTCGCGTACGCGACGCCCGTGTCGAGCACCGCCACGATCACGCCCTTGCCGCCCGGGGCCCCGTCGGCGGCGACGTTCGCCCACGCCTGCGGGGCGTTTACGCCGAAGCGCCCGACGAAGTTCCACTGCAGCTGCTCCCAGCCGCCCGGTTTGTGCGCCTTGCCTTCGTCGTTGGGGATCGTCTCCGCGGGCGCCGCTTCGTCGGCGACGTGTGCGATGTAGTCCGGCACCGCGTAGGCCACGCCGCGCTGCGCGCGCAGGTGAGCGAGCGCAGTCGCCATGCTCACCCCGGGGGCGAGATGCAGCAGCTGCGTGCGCGCTCGCGCCGGCGCGCGCACGGGGCCTTCGCCCGCGCGCGCGATCCGCCCGTAGCGGGCGAGCGCGGGGTCCGTGCCCGCGCCCGCCGAGGAGCCCGCGTAGCCGACGACGACCTCGTTCGGCGCGTACTGGCTCGAGGAGCTGGCGCCCGCCGAGCGCGCGATCAGCATCGCCGAGGAGATCGCGGGCGCCGACAGGGTGGCCGGTGCGCACACGCTCACGAGCAGCGCCGCGGCGCACAGCGCGAGCGCGATCCTCGTTCGCGCGAACGCGCGCGACGAGCACGTGCGAGCGGCGCGAGCACGTCCGATCGCTGGATGACGGGGGCTGGGGAACCGCACGGTTGTTGGGTAATGATGATGGGCGGGCGAGGCGATCGGAGTGGCACTCTCGCAGACCGCGCCCACGAGACCCATGACCGAACGCTTCTCCCCACGCGATCAGTACTTCATGCGCCTGGCGTTGCGCGAGGCCGAACGTGCGCTTGAACACGACGACGTGCCGATCGGCGCGGTGCTCGTGCGCGACGAGGAGGTGGTCGCTGCGGCGCACAACGAGCGCGAGCTGCGCCAGGACCCGACGGCGCACGCGGAGGTGATCGCAGTGCGTGAGGCCGCCCGCCTGGCCGGGAGCTGGCGCGTGCTCGACGCAGTCCTGTATGTGACGCTCGAGCCGTGCGCGATGTGCGCCGGGGCGGTGGTGCTAGCGCGTCTCGCGCGCGTGATCTACGGCGCGAGCGACCCGAAGGCGGGGGCGTGCGGGAGCGTGCTCGACGTGACCGGCGAGCCGCGGCTGAACCACCGGCCGGAGGTCGCGGGAGGGCTGCTCGGGCAGGAGTGCAGCGAGCTGCTCAGCGAGTTCTTCGCGTCGCGGCGGTAGGGCGTCGAGGCGTCCTGCGCCATTGCTCGGAACATCGACCCTATCGGCCCTCCGGGCCGTAGGCGATCTTGACCGGGCAGTCGATCTCGACGAGGCCGTGGGCGAGCATATGGAAGTCGCGTCCCGGTCGTCGCCGACCGCGAGGATGTAATCGCCACCGCCCCTCGGCTGTGGAAGGAAGAACTCCATCTCAATATCAAACGGTGCGAAGAACAGCACGTCCTGCGTGGCTCGTTCCAGAGAGTAAAGGTGGTCTCGTCCCGCGTGATCGGTGCGACCTCGATGGTATGCTCGGCGAATGTCAGACCCGACCGAGCGGGTAGCTCGCGAGCGTGAGTTCTACGATGCCCAGAGCGACCGTTTCGATCGTCTGCGTCAGCTGATCAGCCGGGCGATCGGCGAGTTCAATCGCAACGAGGAGATCACCGGGCTATACGACGCGCGCGGCAAGCGCGTGCTGATGTATGGTTGTGGCCCCGCGCTCGGAGCGAAGGATCTCGTGGACGCCGGCGCCGCCACGATCGTCGGCTTCGACATCTCACAGGCTGAGATCGACAAGGGACTGCAAATCGCACAGGAGCATGGTTACGCGGACAAGGTCGACCTGAAAGTCGCCGATGCACACGACACGGGGCTGCCCGACGACTCGTTCGATTTGATCGTGGGCACCGCGATCCTTCACCATCTGGACGTTCGGCTGGCGCTGGCCGAGCTGCGCCGGATCCTGGCGCCGGGCGGTCGCGCCGTCTTTCTCGAGCCGCTCGCCCACAACCCGATCCTGCGTCTTGGAAGGACGCTCACCCCGAACGCGCGCACCGACGACGAGCACCCGTTCACCGTGCACGATTGGGAGATGTGCGCCGAAGCATTTCCGGGCTTCTGGCACAGGGAGGCAGAGCTCGCGAGCATTCCCCTGATGCCGCTGAGTTTCATACTGCCCACGGGCCTGCGACGACGCTTGGCGAGCGGCGTGGGCGGAGTTGACGATCGCATACTCGCTCGCTATCCCAGTCTCGGACGATTCGCCCGGACCACGACCATCGTGCTCGAATAGGTAAGTCCCGGGCGCTGGCCCGGATCGCCCGGCTCAAGCAGCCCGCGCGCGCGGATGGCGCGCGGAGCGGCTCCTAAGGGGCGCCTGCTCGCGCAGCGCGTCGAGCGCACGCGTGGCCGCGGCGTGGCCCTCGCGG
This sequence comes from Solirubrobacteraceae bacterium, assembly GCA_035503075.1. Classification (GTDB taxonomy): domain Bacteria; phylum Actinomycetota; class Thermoleophilia; order Solirubrobacterales; family Solirubrobacteraceae; genus Palsa-744. Next base: position 223,749 of record DATJTT010000017.1, on the reverse strand, counting down.
ATCAGGGCGGGCCACTTGCGGCGGTCGATGAACAGGTCATAGAAGGAGACCCCGCGCAGCAGCGAAGGGTCGATCGGGTCGATCAGCGTGAAGTCCTCGCCGAGCTGTCGGCGCGCTCGCCTGGCCATCTCGAGGTGGTTGCCCTGCTGCAGTTGCCGGCTTGCCTGCAGGAAGCCCCCGGCGCGCTCGGCCCAGCCCGTGATGTCCTTCGCCTCGAAGCCCGCCGGCAGCATGAAGTTGACGCCGAAGACGTGATCGAAGCCGCCGTCCTCGATGATCGGCTGCGCCGGGAACAGCTCGATCACGCCGCCGTCGACGTACAGATGACCGCCGACCGCCACCGACTCGATGAACAACGGGAGCGCGACCGCGATGCGCACGAGCTCGCCGACGGTCAGCTCGGGCGTTTGCGAGCTTCCGAAGTACTCGACGCGACCGAGATCCATGTTGTAGCCGATCGAGCTGATCGGGAAGGCGGTGTCGCCGACGCGCATGCTCCACAGCCGCTCGTTGAACAGATGTTCGAGCGCCTCGCCCTTCATCAGCCCCGTGAACCCTTTCAGTGCGCTCAGCGCGAAACGGGTAATTCGTGTCCACTGGATGTCCAGGTAGTCCTCGGGCCGCCACGACAGCGAGAAGTCGACCATCTCCTGCGGGCTCATCCCGGCCGCCCACATCGCGCCCCAGATGGCGCTGCCCGAGCAGGCGGAGTACATCGCAGGGCGGATTCCCGCCTCCTCCAAGGCCTGCACGACCCCCACCATCGCCACGCACCCGCCACCGCCACCGGATGCGATGACGCCGATCCGCTTGCCCTGCAGCGCGGCGATCGGCCGTTCTCTGAAGGGCGGGAGGATGTCGCTCGGCACGCGTCGCCGGCGATCGATCACCGGCAGCGGCATCAGCACGCGGCGCGCATGGTTCAGGAAGGAGAGACTCGTGCTCGCGCGCCCGAGGTCGAGCAACTCGTTCGCGCGCTCGAAGCCGCGCTTGAGGTTGTATATGTCGACGTCGGGGCCCATCAGCCAACGCCCGCCGCGGTCGTCCGCATCGGGATTGCAGGCGCGCCGGCCAGGAGTCGCCGAACCTCCGCCGCCCGCGTCGCCGGCATCTGGCAACTGCTTTCGACACGATCGGTTTGACTCATGGAGGGGCGTCCTTGCAAGCTCGGTGTGGTCTGCACTTCCGGTATCGGCGCTTGGCTGCGTGCTCCTTGAGCGCGGCGCGACCGCGCGCCTTGCGAGCGGGCCGGCGACGTGTCCTCTCGGGAGTCAGGCGCCCGTCGAGTAGCGCGCTCGCCGAGACGGCCAAGCGTGAGCGGCCACGCGGTGGGCTGGCGGCTGAGGCGCGACGCCTCATGCAGAACGAGGGCTACGTGCGAGAAGCGCGCGAGGTCGCGGGCCTGATGGAGCAACTGCGTGGTCTGTGGTGACGTCCATCGGATCAAGCTGCCCGGGTAAGCGCGGCCACGTCCGGGAGGGGCTTCCTCGATGCGGCCAGCTCTATGGCGTCGGCGGGGGACGATCCGCCCGGCGCGGTCGACGCGATGATCGCCGCGTTAGCCGGGGAGCAGTGCGCGATCGTGATCGATGACGCGCTGATTTGGCGCTGCGCCGCAGGAGACGCTTGGAGCTCTGCCGGTCGGGCTTTGGCGTGGACGTCTCGGGCGACGACGCTCGCCGAGCGCCGGAACCTGGCGCAGATCGCGCCGTTGCCGCTGCTCGCGGGCTGAACCAGCCACGCGGATCATCGGGGGGTACGCGCGTCTGCGTATGCCAGCCCCGGTCGAGCTATCTCTTTGCTTTTTTGATCGGCGCCAGGGAGTTCCCGGGCGCGATTTCCGAGCAGTCCTGTGGCGCTGTGAGGCCGGCGAAGCGCCCGGCGAGCCAGGCCGCGGTTTCGGTGAGCCATGGCAGCGCGCCCTCGATGTGGCCGAGATGCTGGTATTCGCTGTATTGCACCGGTACGCCGCGTTCGCAGTACTCACGGGCGAGGCTGCGCACGTCGCCGGCGATCATGACTCCGTCACCGGGCCCGATCCCCGGCTTATCGCCGGGAGTTCCTTCGAGTTCTTCGCCGCCGTTGCCCTGTCCGATCAACAGCGGCACCGTCGGTGTCCCTTCACGGCCCATGATGAGCTTGTTTGCGGTGCGCACGTACACGGCGATGGTTTCCGGCGTCGAGTACCGAGGCTTGGCCAGCTCGGCCCACGTGAGGCCCGGGACCGACTTCTCGTCGGTGATGGACGCGCTTTGGTCATCCTCGAGGAGTTCCTGTCCGTATTCGCTGAGATACGGCGTCAAGTTGAGGTGAAACGCCCGGCTCAGGCCATCCAGAGACATCGGGATGACGGACGCCCAGCTGCTGCTGCCTTCGACGTACTTGAGATTGTGCGCGGGGTCGACTAGCACGCCGCCCATTGCCGCCCCGACGATGTCTGAGTCGACTTCAGGGGCGTAGGTCGGCGCCAGCTGCGCTGCCCACTCCGTGGCGATCGCGCCGCCGGAATAGCCGGCCAACCCGATCTTCGTGGTGCTCGTCAGGCCGGTGGCCGGAGAGCTGAGCGCCGCTCTCAGCGAGTCGAGCGTGTTGTACCCGTAGACAGGTCCAGCCGAGAAGTCCGCTTCCTCGCCCTCGGTGTCGGGGATCACGACGGTCTCGCCCGCGAGCAGCGCCGGGGAGATCAGGACCGACTCGACCTGCGGTATTTCGCCTCCCGTCGGGTCTCCGCCGGAGATCGCGTACGACGGGTCGTCTTCGGTGCTGAGGCTGTCGTAGAAGGACTGATAGGAAAGCACGCTTGGCGTGAGCGGTTTCACCGGCGGCAAGAGCACTGAGGTCACGTTGACGGTCGGCTTTCCCAACTCGCTCGTCGAGCGGTACAGAAGCTGCACGGCGGTGAGCGGCAGTTCGATGCCCTCGACGTGGACGGGGACGGACCGCGTCTTCAGGACCGTGCCGGGGGCGATGTGCTTCAACGGCGTCTTGCCTTCGTACTTGTAGAACGGGTCCTGTTCCGGCGGGACCGCGGCGCGCGCGCCGGGCGCGGCGAGCGCGGCCCAGCCGAGGAGCAACAGCAGCGCAAGGACGCCAACGCCTCGATTCCGTCGGCGCCCGGCGAGGTCGCGCGCCGGCCATCCCATTCCCCTCGTGACCATCATCTCTCCTCCTGCCGTTGCAGTTACAGACCCGGTTGATCCTCTTCGCCGAGGGGAGCACCCGCGCACGCCGTGTACCCGCCCCCACGAAAACGCAAACCTGGTTCGCGCGATCTCCCGTTTGCGGTCCATAGGTCATGAGCGCTCCGGCGGACGTGATGCCCGAGGGACGCGCTCGTAGAACTGGGAAGATGCCGGCCCGCCGACCAAAGTTCCACTGCTTTCTCGGATGAGGGGACGATGACCGAGCATCGCGCTGGCTCTCGGGTCTCCCGACAGGCGGCCGGCAGCGATTCGCCGACAAGGCACGGGCATGATCGGGCCATCGACCGCTCCCCCGCGCCCAAAACCAGCCGATCGTTTGCGTTCTAATGTTGCGGGCATGGCCGTGGCGGAGCGGATCGAGGTGGCTGACGCGCCCGAGCGTGAGCGCTACGAGCTCTCGATCGACGGCCGAGGTGGTCGGCTACAGCGCCTATCGTGCACGGCCCGGCCTGATCGCGTTCGTCCATACCGAGGTCGACGAGCGCCTGCAGGGTCGCGGACTAGCGCAGCGGGCCGTGCCGCGATCAGGCGCTGCGTGCCCAACCTCGTCGAACCCGGGCGCCCGCTCTCATGCCCGTCGGCGAGGGCCCGTCGCGCATCTGTTCGCGCACCCGGCTCGTCGAGCCGGCTAGGCTTGTCAGGAGGTGAGCTCCCAAGCTGATGACCAGGCGACCCCGGCGGCTCGGATACTGTCGAGCACTCAGATCGAGATGCTCGCCGAGCACGGCGAGGAGCACACGGCCGAGGTGGGCGAGAAGCTGTATGAGATCGGCGACGCGACCTATCCGTTCATCGCGATCGTCGAGGGCGAAGCCGCGATCCTGGACGGCGCCGGGAACGAGATCGTCCGCCATTCCGATTCCGGCTTTCTCGGGGAGGTCAACCTCCTCAGCGGGCAGGCGGTGTTCGTCACCGCGGTCGTCACCCGGCCGATGCGCTACATCGCGCTCCCGCGCGAGAAGCTGCGTGCGCTGCTGTTCGACGACCCCGCGCTCTCGGACTTGATCCTGGGCGCCCTGGTCGAACGCCGCGAGTTGCTCCAAGCACGCAGCGGCGTCGGTCCTGAGATCGTTGGTCCGCGCGACTCGCCCGACACGCGCCGGCTGCTCGAGTTCGCGCGCGCCCAGCGGCTCCCGCACACCTGGACCGAGCCCACCGGGACGACCGACGGCGCCGGCTCGAGCGCGCAGTTGCCGCTGGTGCGGTTGCCCGGCGGGGTGGAGCTGATCAACCCGAGCGACGGCGAGCTCTCACGGGCGCTCGGGATCGGCCTGGAGCTCGCGCCGCGCGAGCAAGTCGACTTGCTGATCGTCGGCTGCGGTCCCGCGGGACTGGCTGCAGCCGTCTATGGCGCCTCGGAGGGATTGGACACGCTGATCGTGGAGGGCCGCGGCATCGGCGGCCAGGCGGGCACGTCGCGCAGGATCGAGAACTACCTGGGCTTCCCCGCGGGGATCAGCGGCAGCGAACTGGTCAGCCGCGCCGCCACCCAGGCACGCAAGTTCGGCGCCCGCCTGGCCTCGCCCTACCGCGCCCACGAACTGAGGCCCGGCATCGGGCGCCACCTCGTGAGGCTCGAGGACGGCAACGAGATAGCTGCCCGCGCGGTGCTGCTCGCCACCGGCGCCGAATACCGGCGTCTGCCCGTCGCGGGACTCGAGGCCTACGAGGGACTGAGCGTGTTCTATGCCGCCGGACCGCCGGAGGGACAGCTCTGCACGGCCCAGCGTGTGGCGGTCGTCGGCGGCGGCAACTCGGCGGGCCAGGCCGCTGTCTGGCTGGCGCGCGGCGGCGCGCTCGTCACGCTCCTGCACCGTCGCGGCAACCTGGCAGAGACGATGTCGCAGTATCTGATCGACGAGCTGGATCGCTACGGCGTCGCTGTACGCGACCGCTCTGAGATCGTCGGCCTGCAAGGAGCACACGGGCAACTGCACGCTGTCACCCTCGCCGATGGAGAGCAGCCGCCGTTCTCGTTCTTGTTCCTGTTCCTCGGCGCCAACCCCTGCACCGAGTGGCTCGGCGACCTACTCGCGCGTGACGCCGACGGCTTCATCCTGACGGGCACCGACGCCGGCGCCGACGGCCTGCTCGAGACAAGCGTGCCGGGCGTCTTCGCCGCCGGTGACGCGCGCGCCGGCTCGATCAAGCGCTGTGCCACGGCCGTCGGCGAGGGCGCAACCGTGGTCCAGTTCGCGCACGAGCGCATGCACCGCCTCGCGGATTCGCCGGGCTTGGTCTCCTGACGCCGGCTTGGTCGTCTCGGTGATGCCCCTTCTGGTCACCAGCGCGGGCGCTGCCAACGGCGGGGGCTACGATGCGATTCTCGGCTTCGACGCCGAAGGCGGACTGATCGGCCCGTTCAGCAATGACACGCGGATCACCGATCCGCGCGGCCTGGCCGTCGACCCGTCGGGCGCACTCGTGTATCTCAACAGCGGCGACGATCGCGTGTTGGCGCTCGATCACCGCGGAGAGGTCGTGCACGACTCCGGCCGGATACCCGAACTGGACCCGGGCGGCGGCACCTTCGGGCACGATGGCCGCTACTACCTCGGCTCGCGACGGCGGCGCACGATACTGGCCATGCCCGCTGCCCTCGATGGGGATGCACAAGCTGTTCTGCCGGATGGCGTCGTCCCGTTCCCGCGCGGGTTTGGCTTTGCGCACGACGGCCGGCTGTATCTCGCGTCGGGCATCGGTCCCTCCGGGGAAGGCGATAACACGATCGTCGTGTTCGACCATGACCGGGCACTGCGCACGCGCCGCCTGGTCACCGACCCCGAGCTGAGTCCGCTCGACCTGACGGTCGCTCCGAACGGCCACATCGTGGTCGCCAGTGAGCGCCCCTTCGGCGCCCCGGACGCCCTCGCCAGCGTCCGCGAATACGACCAAACCACCGGAGCGCTGCTGCGCGTCTTCGTTCCGGACCGCTCACTGGAGTTCCGCAGGCCGCGGGGTTTGAGGTTCGGACCGGACGGCCGCTTGTACTGCGTCGGCGAGGATCACGTCGTCGCCTTCGACTTCTCCCCAGGCGGTTTTCTCGGGCCCGTGGTGCGACTGCCTCGGCTCAATGGGCAGGCGGTCGTGCTGCTCGGCCGGGTGGATGCTCCGTGAGCGGGTCCCGGTAGCGCGACATCGAGTAGCTGCGCCGCGCTCGTGATCGCGCCGCGCGGCAGCCGGCTCCTGCTACCCGAACAGCCCGGGGTCGGGGGGATTGGGGTCGAGTGCGTGGACGGCAGTGCTGACGTGATAGACCACGACGTCGCTCGGGCGTGCCAGCAATGGCGCGACCTGCTCGCGATAGTGACGGTAGTGGCTGGTGTCGTAGTGCTCGCGCATGGCCGTCTCGCTGCTCCAGGAGCCCAGCAGCACGAACTCGCCGGGCTCCTCGGCGGCGAGCGCCCGGAAGCCGGTGCATCGAGGCTCGGTGCGGCTCGCGTCAGCCAGTTCGCGCAGCAGCGCACGCAGCTGGGGCTCGGCGAGCGCTGCCCGTCCGTGTATCTCCGCTACGAGTAGGACGCTCACGCCGTGAATGCTACGGCCGCGCTGCTGTGGCTGGCGGCCAGGACGATCGTGGTGGACGCCTCGGTGTAGCCTGACGCGGTCCGTGACTAGAACGCTGAGGATTGTTGGGCTCGGCGGCTCGCTGGCGAGGGTGTCGAGGAGCCGCGCCGCGTTGCAGTTGGCGCTCGAAGGGGCCGCGAGCGCGGGTGCCGAGACGACGCTGCTCGATCTGCGCGAGCTCGGCCTGCCGATGTACGACCCCGACGATGCCGAGCCGGCCGCCTCGGCTGCACGGCTGATCGAGGCGTGCTACTCGGCCGATGGGATGCTCTGGAGCAGCCCGATGTATCAAGGGACGATCTCAGGCGCGTTAAAGAACGCGCTCGACTGGCTGCACGCGCTCGGTGCCCGCGAGCCGCCGTTCCTGCATGACAAGGTGATCGGGCTGATCAGCGCCGCCGGTGGAACGCAGGGCCTGCAGGCGATCAACACGATGGAGTTCGCCACCCGCGCGCTTCGCGCGTGGGATGTCCCATACGTCGTTCCCGTGGCAGCTGCGGCGAGGGTCTTCGGTCAGGACGGGCAGGTCCAGGACGCGGGCGTCGAGGTGCAGCTCAAGACGCTCGGCGGCGAAGTCGTGCGCGTCGCCGGGCGCTTTGCTGCCGACAGCCCTGTTCATCGGGGGAGCGAGTGCGAAGAGGCGGCCGAACGCGTAGCCGCGGCCGCGTAGGCCCGGAGAGGCCATCTATGACGCCGGACTCCGTGGCGAATCGCCGAGCCGGCTCCTCACCGTGGGCGCCGTTTCGCTCCCGCGATTTCGCGAGCATGGCCTCGGCGCAGTTCGTGAGCAACGTCGGCAGCTGGATGCAGACGGTCGGCGCTCAGGAGCTGATGCTGTCGCTGACGACATCGGCGACGCTGGTGGCGCTGATCCAGACGGCGGCGGGCCTTCCGGTCGTGCTGCTCGCCGTGCCCGCGGGCGCCATCGGCGATCTCGTCGATCGTCGCCGGCTGCTGATCGCGTCGCAGTCGTTCATGCTGGTCGCCGCCCTCGCGCTGGCCGTTCTGGCGCTTGCCGGGCTGCTCGCGCCGTGGGTGCTGCTCGCGCTGATCTTCGCGGTCGGCGTCGGCCAGACGCTCACCTCGCCCACGTGGCAGACGCTGCAGCCGGAACTCGTCGCGCCGGAGGACCGCACGCAGGCGATCGCGCTGGGGTCGGTCAACCAGAACCTGAGCCGAGCGGTGGGACCGGCCCTCGGTGGCGTGCTCTATTCAGCCACGAGCGCCGCAGCGCTGTTCTTCGTGAACGCGGCGAGCTTCGTGCCGGTCATCGGCGCGGTCGCCCGCTGGCGCGGCGGCGCACGCGCGGCGAGCGCCACCGCGCCCGAGCACGTCAGCGAGGCGGTACGCGCCGGGGCACGCTATGTCGCGGGGAGCCCCGCGCTGCGCGTGATCCTGCTGCGCGCCGGGCTGTTCATGTTGTTCGCCAGCTCGATCTGGGCGCTGCTGCCCGTGGTGGCGCACACGCGGCTGCATCTCGGCTCGGGCGGTTACGGGGTGCTGCTCGGCGGCGTCGGCATCGGAGCGGTCGCCGGCGCCGCGCTTTTGCCGCGTCTGCGCGCGCGCATGGCGCCAGGCGCTCTGATGACCGTAGGCACGCTCGTCTTCGCCGCTGTCACGCTGGCGCTCGCGTACGTGCGCGTAAGCGCGCTCGCCGCTTTGGCGCTCGTGATCGGCGGCGTCGCCTGGATCCTCGTGCTCTCGACGCTGAACTCGATGTATCAGACGACGCTGCCCGGCTGGGCCAAGGCGCGCGGCATGGCCTACTACCTGGTGATCTTCCAGGGCGGCGGCGCGCTCGGCAGCGCCGTGTTCGGCGTGCTCGCACAGAACGCGGGGCTGCACACGGCGCTGCTCGTCGCCGCGGTCGGGCTGGCGCTCGTCGCGCTTGCCGGCTTGCTGCTCCCGTTCAGGTCGATCTCGGCTGAGGACCTGTTGCCCGCAGGCGACTGGCCGGACCCGCAGCTCGTCGCCGCGAGCGAGAGGGACGGGCCGGTACAGGTGACGATCGAGTACCGGCCGACGCCGGGACGCGAGCAAGAGCTCGTCGAGGCGCTCCACAACGGCCGCCGCGCGCGGCGGCGCACAGGTGCGATCAGCTGGCGCGTGTGGCGCGACGCCGCCGACCCGGGGCGCGTGCTCGAGCAGTTCGTTGTCGGCTCCTGGGAGGAACACCTCCACCAGCACGAACGCGTCAGCGTCCGCGACGAGCAGCGCCTCCGGGACATCACCGCGATGACCGACCCCAGCCGCCCCCCGACGGTCACTCACTGGCTGGCGCCCTAAGCCGTGCCCGCCTGCCACGGGCCGCACGAGCGCGAAGGCGGCTCGCAGCCGCAGCTCGCGCCCAAGGCCGGCGGTAAGGGAAGGCCGGTGGTCCGCCGTTCTTGGGGGCGGGTCGGTCTTCACGGCCAATCTGCTGCTCGCGGAGCCGACGCCCGCGATGTTCCGCGGCGCGGTCAGCCGGCGAGCGCAGGCGCCAGGTCGGCTGCCGGCACACGACTGGGGATCGTCAGCCTGATCTCGCCATCGCGCTCAAGCAGCCACTTCGCGTTCACGATCGTGATGGCGATGACAGCGCCCGCCTCGTCGTAGCGGATGTTGTGGCCCTCGGGGGCGCCGAACGACTCGGCCGGCATCCGGGGCTCGCCGACGCTCAGGTAGAGCACGTCCGCGTGTGCGTCGTACTCGACGTTGTCGAACGAGAGGGTTCCGATCGTGATCGTCATCGCGGCAGGTCTTCCGGCTCGTTGTCCTGCCCAAAGGCGGTGACGAAGCGGTCGGCGTCTCCCGCGACTCTACAACCACCCGCAACCACCGGAATGGGAAGGGCGCGCGGCAGCGCAGCCAGTAGCGCTCGCGCCCTGGGTGCGGGTCCGGCTCCTGAAAGTCGGGTTGGCGGATCGCCTCAAGCAGCGTGTCCCGCCGCTCGCGCATCTCGACGTGGCGCTGGATGTAGCGCCAACGCTCCTCGGTCAGCTCCACGCTGCGACCCTGCGGCGAGACAGCGCTCGCGATCACCGGGCTCTCGTCCACCGCGTCAGATGCGTGTCCGCCTCAAGGGTGGAGTAGTACTCAAAGGTAGTCCTCACCATCTCCCGCATCGTAAACGCGCCTCTCGCCGGCGACCGACTGGGGCGGGTGCGATCGTGGGATAAAGGCGGCTTCGAGCGGGCTCTCGATACCGCCGACCGCGCGGCAGCCGGGTGGCGCGCGAGATGCTCGCACGCTCGCGTCGAGGCGTATATCGGGCGTCGCGGCAGCGCCACCCATGCGAGTCGCGTTGAGCGTCGGCGCCACCGCGCAGCGATCGCTTTCCTCCGAGCGCGCGTGGTCGAAGCCGCGTCTACGCTTGGCGCTCAAGCGCGCCCAGAACGGGTCCGCGATCTCCACTACCAGCGGGATGCTCCGGCATCGACGCATACCGAGGCGTCTCAAGGCTATAGTTCCGCTATATGACACCGAGCGAAGAAGCCGTCCAGAATGGCCTTCACGGTGACAGCGGCGAGGAGCTTTGGGACGCGCTGCTCAAAGCGATTGAGCCAAACGACGTTTTGTTCCGGCCAGAACAGGCGATCGAGAGCAGCGTCGAACACGTCGAACTCCTAGATGTTCGAAAGGAGGACCTGCGCTTGCGGGAGGTCGAGGTATCGGAAGAGCACCGGCATACATGCCGTCTCAGCGCGACAATCGACGCGGACATTCAATGGGCTTCGTTCTCGCCGACGGCATACGACGTTGATCGCTTCGCCGGGATAACCGAGAACAAGACCTCTGACGCCCCGATACTTCAAGACGATGAGTCATCCGGCTTCGACATCGACTTTCGAGCAACCTGGGACGATGAAAACACCAGCTGGAGCGAGGTCGAGGTCATCGAGGTCCGGATGGCCGAACCCGAGTTTGAGCATCGAAGCAAACGGCTCAGCGCCGCCGAAGAAGAGCACATCGAGAACCAGTACGGCGAAGACGCGCCCAACGGCGAAGACGACGACCACTCCGGCGAGCGCGCGCCCGACGGAACAGACGGCGACGACTCGCCCTGACGCACGCAAGCCCCGCCTCGATGCCGGCGAGAGTGACGGCCCCCCATCGGCCAGCTCCAGAATCGCCGGCAGAAGCGTGCAAAGTCGCGATCCGGCATAGAGCAAGCGGACCTGCCGGTTGTGCGCCATAATTCGCCGCCCCGGAACAACGAAAGGAGTCGTGGGGCTTGGCCGTCGGCAGGATCGGTGTTGATCTTCACATTCGCGCCCTCAAGCGTGGGCAGCATTGGCCGATGACTCGGGCGAGCGGGATGCTCGGATGACGATCGTCGCGACCGTCAAGACGCGCGACGGGCTGATCCTCGCAGCCGACAGCATGACCACGGTCACTCTTCCCACGCCCGAAGGACCGCAGTTCTTCAAGTCCTACGAGCACGGCCGCAAGCTGTTCCAGATGGGCGAGCTGCCGATTGGCGCGGTGACCTACGGGCTCGGTAATATCGGGCCACGCTCGATGGAGGGCCTTGTGCTCGAAGCGTGTAAGCGTATGCCAGCGGACGCTACGCGAGTCAAGGATGTCGCGCGGGTTCTCTACGACCACCTGCGCGAGAAGTACGACGAAGCGTTCGAGGGCGTCGAGATGGAGAATCGGCCTGCGTTCGGCCTCCTGGTTGGCGGCTACTCGCCGGACGATCCGTTCGCGACGGTGTACGAGTTCGAGTTCCCCGCTGCCGATGGACCGAGTGAGGCTGCTGGGCTAGAAATGTTCGGCTCAACCTGGCGCGGCATCGACTTCCCCTTCGTGCGGCTATGGCGTGGATTTGCGCCGGCTATGGTGGACAGGCTCGTCAACGAGGACGGACTCACGGCCGAGCGTATCGGTGAGCTCATCGAGCCCCTGGAGATCGGCGTAGCCTACGAGGGGATGCCGGTTCAGGACGCCGTTAACTTCGCGACCTACATTCTTGATACCACGATCGGGTTCTCACGCTTCGCTCCGGGGATCCCTGCGTGCGGCGGGCCGCTACAGGTCGCAGCCATACTCCCTGATGACGGGTTCCGCTGGATCTCCAAGCCAGTCCTGCACATCCCGCCACGACACTATGATTGAAAGGAGCGTCATGTACGCCGCAGAAGGGGAAGCGTCCAAGTGGGCCACAGGTACGGCTCGCCCGTCGGCGACCCCGCCTGAACAGCCGAGCAAGCAGGGCAATGCCTCTGCGCCTCCGCGTCCGACGCCGCCGCCTGCAAGAGAGCGGCCCGACGGCGCCAACAGCAACCGCTAGCTACTCGCAGGTGCAGACACCGCCCACCACGTCGCCTCCGGCGAGTAGCCGGCTGCGGCTCGCAGGGCCCGGCCGTCTGAGCCGAGAACGCCCCCCACCCAGCGGCCCGCGGGTCAGCGCCGCCCCGATTTGCGTCGCTCGGCGTCGACAGCTACGCGGAGCTTTCCCCGTACTGACGCCGAGTGCGTCAGCCCGCCGGTGGGCCGGCGATGTGATCACGTAGCGACCGGCCTCAATGATGGCAGGTGACGAGGTTCGCCTCGTCCGTCATAGCTGTTCGGCGTCGTCGACGAGTTCTCCGGCTGTGACGCCGAGCGCGTCAGCGAGCGCGATCAACTCCTCGAACCGGGCATCGACTTCCCCGGCTTCGATGCGGCCTATGCGCCGGGGGGACATTTTGCGTCCTCTCGGCAGTCTGCTCGCGCTGGAGAGGCCGTCCACGCTCATCGCGCGCTGCTCGCGCAACTGGCGGACGGCCTGCCCGAACGCCGCCAACTCCTGCTCGCGGCTGCTGTCAGTGCTCATGTCGTGGACTCCCTTCGTTTCGAGGTTTGCTTCTCATGTGCCGACTGGCCGTAGCGCGGCTGTGCGAAGGTCCGGCGCGAGGCGGTAGCCGACGCCGAAGGACGAGCACACCCAGCCCTCGGTGCCGACGCTGGCGAGCTTGCGGCGCAGACGACTGGCGTGGGAGTCCAGGGTGCGCGTCGCGCCGACCACGCGGTAGCCCCAGACGGCTTACAGGAGGTCGTGCTTGTTGTGGACGCGGGTAGGGTCGCGCGCGAGATGCGCGAGCAGCGCGAACTCTTGGCGACGAAGCTCGACAGGCACCCCTGCGAAGGTCGCGGTGCGCGCCGCCGTGTCGATCTCGAGCGGGCCGCACACGATCACGAGAGGACCGTCGATGAGGCTGTGGCGGCGCAGCAGCGCACGCACGCGCGCAAGCAACTCGGCGTAACCGAGCGGGATGCGGGTCACGTCATCGGCACCCGCGTCGAACGCGCGCAGCACGGCAGTCGTCGTCTCGCGGCTCGTGCTCATCCACAGGACGCGCACACCGGCTGCGCCCGGCGCAAGCTCGCCCGTGCGCAGAGCCCGCAGCACATCGAGGCCTCGGTGCGGCGAGCGGCCGAAGATGACCAGATCGACCTCGCCGGGCCGGCAGCGCTCCGTCAGCGTGCCGGGGTGGCTGGCGCGATGGACGCGGTAGCCATCAAGCTCAAGCTCGCCCGCCAGCGCGGCGTTTGCCCGCTGCTCGCCGTACACCAGCAACACGCCGGGGTACTGGCTCGAAAGCTCACGCGAGCGTGGGGACTGCTGGGCCACTCGCTCCCTTCCCGCACCGAGGAAGGGCCACGCCCACGAACACGGCACATGACCGTCCGTAGTTGAGCGGACTACGGTGTCCGTGGCATCGAAGGCGTAGCCCTTCGGTGCACGGCCGGGCGGGCGTTCGTCGCGCTCGTCCGGCCACTCGGTTGTCTGGACTGCCGCCAGAGCAGAGCAGAACTCGCGGCTGATCTCAAGGGGCAGCCGCTGGTATCGTCGGTCGAGCAGAGCGGTAGGCCGTGAACGGCGCGGCTAAAGCCGAATCTCAATCGGCGGGCGCGAGGCAACAATCGAGGGTGCAACCCCCGTCGCTCCCGCTCTGGACACCGCTGCTTCCAGACCGGCTTTTATGGGTTTGGGTTGCGGCTTGGAAGTACGGTACGAAAGCGCCGCGCGGTTTGACGGCGACGATCGTGCCGTTGTCCTGCCAGATCTGCTCGAAGAGCGTGGTGAGCAGGCGGTGGCGCTCGGCGGGCGAGGTCTCGGCCTCCCAGAACGCGGCGAAGTCCGAAAGCAACCGCTCGGCCTGGGCGAGCTGAGGGTCGGCCGGTGGTGCGAGACGCTCGATCTCGTCTTGGAGGGCTTGACGGCGCATCACGTACTGCGCCTTGGTGAGGTCACCAAGGACGTAGAGGTCTTGCAGGCGTCGTAGCCGGTCGGTCAGCTCGGAGCGGCGTGCAGCGTGGGCACTTTGCTCTCCTGCCTGGCTGATAATCGCGTCGAGAACGAGGTCGCGCAGGTGCGCGTCGGGCTGGAAGCCGCGCAGCCAGTCGACGAGCTGGTTCTCGAGCGGCTCGGCCTTGGTGATCGTCTGGTCGCAGCCTTCGCCGTGGCGGCGGGTGGCGCACAGGTAGCGGCGGACGGGTGGCCGTGAGCCGCGGGTGCCGTGCATGCGCCCGCCGCAGCGCTCGCATCGCAGCAGCTTGCGCAGCAGGTACTCGTCTGACGGCGGGCTTGGCTGCTTGACGGTCGCGCGGTAGGCGCGGATCTCCTGCACGCGGTCGAACAGTGCCTCGGGAACGATCGCCTCGTGCAGCCCTTTGATTGCGCGGCTCTGGTCGCGCAGCCCGGTGACATACCCCGCGTAGGAGGCGTTGCAGAGCATGTCGCGGACGGTGTCCTTGCCGAACTGCCGGCCACGCGCGCTGAGGGCTCCCTTGGCGTTTAGCCAGGCGGCGAGCGTGCGGTCTGACTCCTGCCCGGCGGCGTAGCGCTCGAACATCTCGAGCACGAGCGGCGCACGCTCAGGGTGCGGGACGGCGAGCTTGGTGGCGGGGTGGCGTATGTAGCCCCAGGGCAGGCTGCCGACGAGGTGGCCCTGGCGGGCCTTCTCCTTCAGGCCGCTGCGGGTCCAGAAGGACAGCGAGACGGAGTAGTACTCGTCGAACATCTCGTGGATCGACTCCGCGAGGAACGTTGAGGGGTCGGAGGGGTCCTCGCCCATCGGCTGGGTGACCGACATGACGCGGATGCCGAGCCTCTCGCGCAGCAGCTGCTTGTAGCGGCGCGCCTCGACCTGGTTGCGCGCGAAGCGGCTGGTGTGGAACACGAGCACCACGTCGAACGCGCCGGCGGCGGCGTCTGCCATCAGCCGCTGGAACTCCGGGCGCGCATCGGACTTGCGCCACCCGGAGTGAAAATCGCAGTACTCGCCGACCAGCTCCAGGTCGTTCTCGGGCACGAAGCGGCGGATGCCCTCGCGCTGCGCGTCAGGCGAGAAGCCCTGGCCCTGCTCCTCGGTTGACTCGCGGATGTACGCGACCGCGCGCCGCCGGCTACCCGCCGTGTCCGGCGAGGTCGCGGCCGCGGCGCAGCCACCAGTCGGCGAACCAGCGCGCGAAGTTTTCGAAATCGAGGTCGTGGGTGGCGAGGTGTCTGTCATCGGTTCCTCCTGGGGTGCGGGGCTTGCGGGCGCTGCTTGCAGGGCATACGTCTCGACTCTTCCGGTGTGTCCGCGTGGGCGTGGCTCGGCTGCTGCGGGGCCGGCGTCGTCCTGGTGCTTCGCAGCGGTCTGGTGGTTGGGGTCTCATAGGTAGTCCTCCTCGTCGGGCAGGCGGTCGGGTGGGCCGAACGGGTCGGGCTCGCGGCGGGGCGTGTCGCAGTAGGGGCATGGCGCGTTCGTCGGCTCGCCTGCGTCGGTCGTGTCGAGCGTGGGGTAGACGGTTTCGTGGCAGCGGCTGCAGGTGCGTAGGTGCTGGTCGTCGATCGCGGCGTAGAACTCCTCGCGGGAGTGTGCGAGCTGCTTGAGCAGCCCGGTTCGCCTGACGCGTTGGGCGGCGGCGTGCTCGCGCCACCACTCATAGGCGGCGCGTCGCTGCTCCTGCTCGATCATCGCTTCGCCGTCCGCGCGCGCTCGGAGCACCAGCCCATCGACGGTGACGGTGTCGAGCAGCTCGCCGTGATCGAGCGTTGCGCGTACCTGGCGCAGGCCCGGCCCTTCGCCGTAGTGTGCGGCCAGCCGGTCTATCTGCGCGCGCTGCTCGGCGCGGTAGCGCCTCGCCAGCGCATCGACTGTTCGAGCGACAGCGTCGGTGGGGCTCGCTTCGAGGAAGCCGGGCTCGATCAGGACGTCCTCCAGCTCGCGGCCCATGACCTCGAACATCGCTCGCTCCTCCGCGGGCAGCGCATCGTCGTTGGACGTGATCGCCATCTTGGCCACGACGCATCCAACGTCGCCGAGTTCCGCCAAGTAGGCGGGGATGCCGGTGTCCTCGCGGCGCAGCAGCCGGCGCACGGCCAGCGGGTCTTCTCGGATCTGGCTGCGCTGGCGCTCCCGCTTTCGCCGTCGCTTCTCAGCGGCGCGCCGTTCATCGTCAAACGGCGCGCGAGCCTCGTTGAGGACATCGACTAGCGACACCGCGCTCTCGCCGTCGAGATGCGACAGGCACGCCTCGTCGAGCATCCGGCCAGGAGCGAACACGACCGGCCCGGCGGCGGCAGACAGGCGAACGATGACGCGGTGGCGTTCGTGCTGCTCGATGACGGCGTGCAGGTCGCGCAGGAACCTGAGCGCGCGGGCCTCGCTGGTCGTCAGGAAGACGAGGGCGGGCAGGAACTCGTAACTGTCCTGCCACGCACCTGATGCGGCGAACGCGACGTACATCTCCGCCTTGGCGCGAAGCCGCGTGTGCGACATCGTGGCGAGGTCCATCTCCACGAATGCGAAGGAACGCTCGCCGTGCTGGCTGGCGAGCGTCACGAGCGCGTCGGGGGCGAGCGTCCTCTCGCGCCTTGAGTCGCGGAACCGGATGCGCGGCTCGCGGTCGAACTCACGCAACACCGGGTCCGTGGTCATGGCGAGCTCGACGTACAGCTCGGTGATCGCGGCGGCATGCGCGACGAACGTCGGGCGGGGCTCGCTGCGCTCACCACCACGCGGGACAGGCTTCCCGTGAGCGATGCAGTCGCCGCGGCGTGTTGGCCAGTGATGGTTCGGTGCAGAGCCCCGCTCACGGTAGGGACGGCTGCGACCAGCGATCCCGTGTTCGTGCAGGCGACGCATCCGGTAACGGAGGGTGCGTGGCGGCACGTCGGGGAACAGACGCTCGAACTGGTCCTGGCGAACCACCCGCAGCGAGCACAGGAGATCAAGCAGACGACGGTCAAGATCGGTCAACGCGCAGCCGGTGTCAGGACGACGACGAGGCCGCACGACACGAAGCCGGTCGCCAGAAGCAGCGTTAGACAAGACAGACCTCCAGTGGAGAAAATAGTCGGGCGCGCCAGAACTCGCCACAAACCGCAACAGCACGCCAAAACCGTCGCCTGTTGGTTTGCAGGCCGGGCACGAGCGAACGGCAAACCAGCCCGGCGTGGAAGACGGCGAAGGTCGGGGGCGACGCTGGCGGCGGCGGTGGGGGTGGAGGGCATCGCGGACGGGACGGTGTAGCTCCACGCGCCGGGGAAGTCAAGGGCTCCGCACGGTTCTTGCAAAGCCCCGTGAATCCGCGTGAAATCGGGCCGCCTGTCAGAGCCAGTCACGACGCTGACACTCGCCGCCCATCGCCCGGTGCGGCGGCTGGCATCCGCGGGCGAGCGGCAAACGTCTAGCGGCCGTACTGGTTGTCCCATCCCCAGACGTTGCGGCGGCCGAGAACCTCGTCAACGTCAGCTTGCGCGTCGCCGGGCTCGACCCACTCGAACAGGCAGTAGGTCGCGGAGCCGAGACGCTTGCACTCAGCATCCAGCCGCTTGCCAAGCCCAAACCACGCATCCGACGACGCCCGCGGCGAGTCGAGCAGCACGACGATCTCGGCCAACGAAGCGCGGAGCGCGTCGCGGAACCCGTCGATCCGATCACCCGCCATCGCACGCGAGTGCCGCCACTTCCGATGCTGAGGAGACTCGGGCAGGACCACCGCACCCTCGCTCTGCGCCTCCTCGACCGCGCGGCGGCCGGCGACGGTCAGCGCCAGCAGGTCCAGCCCATTGCGACGAACATCGCGGACCTGCCCGGCGGCCCTCAGCGCGTCGAGCTGCGGGCGAAGGCGCCTCGTCGTCCCCGAGTTGTGCACGAACCCCAGGTGCGCAGCGATGTCTGCGCGCGAGGCGTCCTCCTGCTCGTCGTGGACTTCCGCGCGGTGGATCGCCGCCAGGATCTGCGCATCCGAGACCGGCTCGACGCGTCTGAGATCCGCGGCATACAGCTCATGGAATCGCCGGGCCGACTCTGGCAGCTCGATGCCGTCGTCGGGCGTCTCGTCTCCCTGCTCCGTGGTGCTCATTGCGGCTCCTTTCCGCACCGACGCACGGACGCAGCAACGCGCAGGACCATGTCCGCAGGAAGTACGGTGATCCAGTGGCGCCGAAGGTCCGCCCTTCGGTGCTACAGGCCGGGACGGGTGCGACCAACACCCGTCCCGGCCGCTATTCAGATTGGACGTGGACAACGACTAGCTCGACCCGCGAGGAAGATCAAGTCGATCACGATCCGGGGTGCCGGGCGTGCCGCAGCTAGCCTCGGGCCCAGAGTCCGCAATGCCGCCGCCCGGTTCCACCACAGCGATCACATCATTGGAGCCGCAGCCCGAGAGCGTGCTCGATGTCGATGTCGGCGGCAAGGCCGCGGGGCTGTTTGTCCTGCCCGATGGTTGGACTCCGCCGTTCTTCGTTATTGGGCGCGGCTGGGAGTATGCGGAGGCACTTGAATGGCTCCTTGCTGTCGCCGGAGCCAAGCCCGATTGGCAGGGCATCATCGTCCGCTCCAACGCCACGAGCGAGAGTCAGTCCGACGCTCGCGGCGCCTACGATTCGGTGCCAGTCGCCTGTGATCGCGCCGCGGTCCGCGACGCGATCGAGCGGGTTCTCGCGCAGCCGACGCGACCGGGCGATGAGATGCTGGCAGTCGTACAGGTGGCGGTGAGGGCGCTGGCGGCCGGACATCTGTCAAACGAACGACACGTTGCCGAGCGCCGGACGCAGTGGGTGCTCGACGAGGAGAGCATGAGAGTCGGCAGCGAGGCGCAGACACTCAGTGCTCGCGACAAGGGTTCCGATGACCTACTCGCGGCCGACCGTCCCGCACTACTCAGCGCGCTGCGCCACGTCTCGTTCCGGCTGTCGGAGTGCGAGCAGCGCGTGCATTGCGAGTGGATCTGGGATGGCAGCCGTCTATGGGTCGTCCAGCGGGACACTGAAGTCGAGCGCCGCGGTGGCTCTGTCCACGATTATCTCTCTGCGCGACCAGCGACGAACGATCCTGCCGATAAGGCACAGACCGCCGTCATCCGACGGCTCGCTGCCGAGGAAACCTCCAAGTGGAGCAAGCTGCGTCGTCCAACGGTCATGCAGGCCCTCGGCATGCTAACCGCGCCGGTGTGGCACCTCGAGGGCAACACGTTCCTCGCCGACGCCCACAACGGCTACAGCAGCGTGCTCGCTGACCTTCAGGCGCTCGTCGCACGGGGGCCGCTCGTTGTGCGCTGCGACGTCGCCGCCGACCGAGGCTACGAGGATCTGTCGCTTCAAACAAGCGACCCTGTCACGAGCGCTGCTGCGGCGCTCGAGTTCATGCAGATGGCGTCGTCAACTGCTTTCGCAGGCATCGAGCCCGAGGAATGGGCGTTTCTGCCTGCAACGCTGGTGCTCGCGAGGGCCAGTGTGATGGCGCAGGCGCGTCCCGGTAGTCAGCTCGTGCGTCTGCACGCGCTATGGGGGTTCCCGGATGGCGTCGGCCTGCTCGGGCACGATAAGTGGTCGTGCGATATGGCTACCGACGTGGTCGAGGAGCGCCGCGCGCACAAGGCCAGCTGTTGCCTGCCCGTCGATGGGCAGGGCTGGAGGTTCGAGCCGGTGCCACAGCCGCATGACTGGGGGCACACGATCAACGAACTCGAGGCACGCACCGCCGCCAGCTGGGCACGGCGCCTGGCAGACCATCTCGACCGTGAGGTCCAGCTCATGGTGCTCGCACGTATCGACGGTCGTCGAGGACCGGACGCGATGCTCGCGTGGCACTACACCGACCACATCGTTCCGCCTGCCCAGCAGCACGTCGCTGTCGCGCCCTCCGCCGGCGTGGTCGTGGTTAGGCGTCCATCCGACCTGGAGCACGTCGACCTCACCCGGCAGCGCGGCGTCTTGCTCCGCCCCGACGCGATGGTGCGTCGCGATGCCAGCTTCCTGGCCGAGGTTGGCATGATTGTCGCCCAAGCAGACGTGCCTATCTACTTCGAAGGCAGCATCCTCGGGCACCCCTACTATCTCCTGCGATCCGCTGGCGCGGTCGTCGTGCCGGTTGGGCGTAATGAGCCCGGCGGTGCGCGCATCGAATACAACAAGCTTGTCAGGGATCGAGTACCCGATGTCGTCAGAAGCAGCGGCGGAAGCGCGCGCGTCGTCCGTGCTTCTCATACCGAGGCTCGCTGGCTGCTTCGGCACAAGCTAGTAGAGGAGGCCTTCGAGGTTGCCGGCGCGAGCGGCGAGCAACTCGTCGAGGAGCTGGCAGATCTCACCGAGGTGCTGGCTGCACTCGTTCGCCACGCCGACGTACAGCCCGAGGCTATCGACCGCGCGCGGGCGGAGAAGCGCGCGGCACGCGGCGGCTTCGACGAGCTCATCTACCTGGAGGCAACGAGCTCACACGCCGAGGAGGAGCCAGACAGCATCAAGGCGCCGCCACTGTTTGGCACAGAAGCCGGAGGTGGTCAGGTCCCGGCGCCCCAGCCCGCGTCACCAGCGGTAACGATCGAGGAGTCGAACGCACAGCGCATAGTGCTCCGGGTGCCTGCGATGGCGCCGACACGCAAAGGGGTCCCCTTGCGCGAGTATCGTCTCGAGATCGGACAGGGCACCATCAGGTTTCGACATGACGGTTCGGAGCTTGAGCTCACGCTCGAACTCCGAGCGCCATCGCAGGGTCAGGGCCAGTTGAGCCTGCCCGTGGAGCTGGCGTGAGCGAGGCGCCAGACGCCGGCGAGTCGCTGCGAAGCTTCGACTTCTCCTCGCTCGCGGATACCGGCCTGCGCGCTGTCTGTTCCCTATGGCGCGCGTCAACGCGCAGTTTCTTGCGCTCCTCGATCGACAATCAGAAGGCGAAACTGCGCCCTACTGTCACGTTCCGCTGTGTCGAGGTCCTGCTTTCGGTGATGGAGCAGCAACCCACGCTGCTACAGGAGCACGGCAAGTTGGTCGAGCAGGCGACGGCCGGCGTCGTCAATCTGGACAGCAGGACCGTGGAGAAAGCGTCTGAGCTCAAGTACATGCAATTCACCGCTGCGATTTGGGCGCTCGCCACGGCCAAAGCAGCTGCGAGCAAGACCAGCAGTGCAAAGGCTGCCCGCGAACGCCTACCCGGACGGATCGAGCTGCTGCGCAAGCAGTTGCCCGAGACGGACCTTCCGGACGCGCACCCTTTCGTGCAGGAGCACGCGTTGCGGGCCGCGAGCGAGTGTCAGCGGGTACTCGAAACGGATGCGTTCGACGACTACATCAGTGCCCTGCGACGCTCAATCGCTGCGGCAAGCGAGAGTCTGCTTGCGCGTCACTATGCGGGCCTGATCACGCCTGCCGAGTCGGTCGTACTCGTGTTCTGTGCGAACGCGCTGAGCACGAGCCCCGGAGCCCGCGAGCAGCGCCTCGCGCTCGCGGCGTTGAATGCGGCCGCCACCGCCCAGGATGCCTCTGGCAGCTGGCCACTCGGGCGTGTAGTGCACGACGAGCCGAGCCGCCTGGAGATCTCAACGTACGAGGTTGCCTGGGCCATGACGGAAACGGTGGGACGCCTGCTCGACGGCGCATTTGGCGACACCAGGCGCAGCACGCGGCTTGAGGACGTGAGCTTGATTCTCGAGGCGATTTGGCGAGCCGGGACGTTTGCGCTGCGCTCGCTCGTAGAGATCGACGGTGCCCACAGCGGCTGGGCGTCGGATCATCCCTACCAGCGCGCACGCATCGAGTCGTGGACATCGGCGATTGTGCTGCAGTTCGCGCTGGCCGGCGAGCGGCTGCGCGACCATGTACGAAACCTCAACGCGCTGGGATCGTTCAACGCGACGTTCCCAACCGATTCGAACTGGCCGGAGTGGTTGCGTTGGGACAAACTCGCCGACAGCGGCGAGCCAGACTCCGAGCACCCGGTCTATGGATACCTGCTGGGACGGGTTATCGAGCCGATCGAGGCGCATCCCCAACGGCTGCCCTCCGGCGAGCAAGAGACGGCCTCGGTGCTTCTGTTCGGGCCTCCGGGTACGTCCAAGACAACGATCGTAAAGGCCGTCGCACAGCGCCTTGGCTGGCCGATCGTGTTCCTCAGCCCGGGCAGCTTCATCGAGCAGGGTATGGAGGCGATCGAGGCCAGCGCCAAGTCCGTCTTCTCCCGTCTGCTCGAGCTGCGGCGGGTAGTCGTCATTTTCGACGAGTGCGATGAGCTGTTCCGGGATCGTAACCCTGCCGGCGCCACCGAGCAGGTGCGCAATATCAGCGCGTTCGTGACGGCGAGCATGCTTCCCAAGCTGCAGGATCTGCACGACCGTGGCAAGGTCCTGTTCTTCATCTGCACCAATCACGTTGCGATGATGGACCAGGCTGTGCTGCGCGGTGGGCGCATGGACCACAGGATCGGCGTCGGGCCACCGGACGAGGACGGGCGTCGATCGATCGTCGTCGACCTCTGCGCCAAGCTCGTGCCGTGCGAACATCTCGACGTGGCGCTGGAGGCGCTCGTGCTCGGCAGTGAGCGGTTCTCGCGCTCTGAGCTGCAGCGAGCAACACGTAGGCTGGCCGCTACTGCGCCATGGGCGGATGCGGACGCTGCGATCAAGTCCGCCCGCGCTGTGGTACATGATATGGACGAGGCGTTGACGATCTCTCGGAAGGCGATGCACGTGTACGTGGAGCAGCAGAGAAGGATGAGCGATCCGCACCGGGAGGACATCTCGTGAGTGCCGATTGCAGCTTCTGCAGCCAAGTCGCTGGTAATCCGGAGCGCAATGAGATCCTCACCCTGATCGACGATCCGTGGGCACTGCGACCGGTGCTTGCCGAGGTGGGCGGGGCGGTCGCGATGCCCAGCATCGGGGCGCTCGTGCCTGGGCACGCGCTGGTTTGCCCAGCGAGCCACCAACGGAGTGTTGTCGCGACGCCAACATCGATCGCAGGCGACGTGCAAGAGCTATTGGGCATCGTAAGACAGCGGCTAGAAAGTGCCGTGGGCCTACCAACACATGTCTTTGAGCACGGCTCGGCGCGGTATGGCGGGCGTATCGCGTGCTCGGTCGAGCACGCCCATGTCCATGTGCTGCCGTGTGAGGCTGACGTGCGCCGGGCGATCCGCGACCTCGCCGTCTGGCGGCCCGTAGGGAAGGAGATCGCTGACCTACGAGACATAGTGGGCGACTCCGAGTATCTGCTCTATGAGACGCCTGACGGGGAACGAATGACCGCTACGACGGACACCGGACTTCCCTCGCAGCTTATGCGGCAGGTGTTCGCGCGAGAGCTGCGCATAGCCGATTGGAACTGGCGACGCGAACCTGCGGTTGAGCGGATCGAAGCTACGGTTGAGTTGCTAGCTGTGGACGTCGCTGTCTGTCGATGCTAAAGCGCATCCATGTAAATCAGCACGTCATACGCCGGAACACGAAGACTGGCGAGCGTGCGGCGCCGCTTACCGTAAAGACGAGCCGCGGCAATGTCCATGCGCATGCGGTCGAGATCGAGGGTGCGTGTAAGGTCGTCTACTCGGCCGAGCGGCCATTGTCTTGCGGCGCACGCGTGTGGATCGAGACGCGGGCCGTCGTCGTCGTATCGGGCGAGGCGCATGGGTCGCAGCAGCGGATCGAGTGATGGTGCTGTCGCGCCGCGCGCCGAGATCTGCTCGCTGACGTCATCAGGCAGAACGACTAGCAGCCCGAGATCACGTCAAGCGCATGCCTAACCGTGCCTGGCCACACGGCAACGCGATGCACCATTGCGTGGCCTGTAGAAGCTTGCCGAATAGCGGAATAAGGCTCACGGGAGACGGAAGATTTGTCTGGTCGTTGCGGCGAATCGCGGCCTTGTGGACATACGTCACACCCGCGCTGTAAGTCAGATGAATAGGATGCGCATGATGGGCGGGATCATTGCCGAGTCGCAACGCCGCGTGGGACCGAGAAGCTGTCGCACGGCTTTTGAGCGCAACCTGCTGCCCGGGTTCGCCGAATGGCTGCGGGAGCAGATCAAGCGCGTGGAACCAGACTTTCTGGTTCCAGCCGAGACTAAGGGCGTCCACGTGCTCGACGCCGCGCTCGCCTATGCGCGGGACGAGCTCGGCACCCTGAACGCACCGCCGGTTCTCTACACGAGCGCGTTGGCCTTCCTCCCGTCCGAGGTTCTGCGCGAGAGCAGGGTGATGGCGATCGACAATGCAGTGAACACGGGCGCGACCATGGCCCAGCATCGGACGACGATCGAAACGCACGGCGTCACTGACATCGAGGCGGTCGCGTGCATGGCATGTGGCGAGCGCAACCCAAGACACCCAGACGTCGACTGCTACCTGCGCGTGAATCCTGAGCGCTACACGCAATATCTGTGGCAGTTGACGGAGCTGGTGGTCGCGCGTGGACTACCGCCCGAGGTCGATCACTTCGTGTTCGACCTGCGCCTGCCCATCCGGCTTCGACCCGCGTGGCGAGAGCTGCAGGCGCTGCTCGCGGACTACGGCGCGCTTACCGTGGACGGCCCGGCGAGCAAGGGCGAGGAGATGCAGCCGATGACGCTCCACTTCCCACAGCTGCCCGGCGTTCCCGAGGGTCTCGCCAACGGTGTTGTCCCCGGCCCGAACAAGCTCCGCTTTCTGCCCGATCCGGGAGGCGACAAGGTTTTCGTGGTTCCGATCTCGTTTCCCTCCGTCACGCTGCCACCCGGCCGGGCCCAACAAGGCAGGCCTCTCTCCCAAGCTGACGCGCGCGCGATCCTACGCGACGCGCTCGGGGCGGAGTCCGAGATCGGCGAGCTCCTTATCGAAAGAGCCAGGGAGCTGAACCCGTTGACGGTCTTTCGTGCGATCTCCACCGCGCGCGAGCTCGAGCTGATCGCTGGGATCGCTCGGCTGCTCGGGGCGGCGATTCCCGGGTCGGCGTTGACCACCTACCAGGACATCTTCGACCGCCTCTACGGCCCCGAGGTCGGACTCGCGGCGACCGTCTGCGTCAGGTCCAGGATCGACAGCGCGCTGACGGAGGCCGAGGCGATCGAGCTCCACACGGATCAGCTGCTTGAGTTGCCGGAGCCGAAGTACCTCGACTCGTCAGTCGCGCGCGTGACTCGCGATCTCGCCGAGCGGCTCAGCGACCTCTATCTCCCGGCCGAGCCCGATCAGCCGGCCAAGCACCGCGGTTTGTCGATGCCGGAAGTAATTGAGCAGTTCTCTGGGCGCGATCCACTCCTCGCGAGTCGCTGTGTCACGTTCGGCTTGGCGATGACGACCCTCGTGCCTTACATAGAGTCGATCGACGCCGCTGACGGCTCGATCGCGGTCGAGCGTCGCTATCGGGTCTCGGAGAGAGCCGAGCAGCAGGCCTATCGCGACCTCGACATCGTGCGCTGCGAAAAGTCCGAGCAGGCGCTGGCGCTCATCTGTCGCACGCTGTGCGAGTGCTGTCCGAGCTTCGGGACCGGCGTTCCTCGACGGCTGCTCACCCATGTAGTGTCGATCCTTCGGTCGCTGATACTCGCGGAGCAGTCGATCGAGCTGAAGACGCTTGCCGATACCCACGAACCTCGCCTCGTCCTGCTCGACTCGATCGAGCCGATCGACATACACGCCGAGCGCTCAGAGTACTTCACGATCTACGACGACCCGTCAGACGAACAAGAGCACGTAAGGCCGACGGATCACTTCGAGGAGGAGTACGACCGCGAGCGCTTGGACCTCGATGTCGAGGGCTGCACAGAGGGCATCGAGACCCATGTCGAGCAACTCGCCCAGTTCATCAACACACTGGACGATGGGGAGCTCGATGCGCTGTTGAAAGGCTGGTCGATGAGCACTGACGAGCGTCTCGGCCTGACTCACGTGCGCCGGTCGCTGGACGTCGGCCTCGCGGGTCTGCGCTCACCGTTGAAGCGGATTCTTCGCGGCGACCACGAGGACGGAGCGAGCTGCGGCGAGAGCGCGGGCGCCGAGCCGTGCGCGAGACCAGGCCAGGACGAGCGCTCGGACGAACGAGAAGGCGGGATCTACGAGCAGGCGACGGGTGCGACGGACAGCGCCACAGCGAAGCTCGATGTCCTGCTGGCGGATTGGAGCGCCCCCGCGAGGCAACGTTGGAGCAAACGATCGCAACGGCGCGAGCAGCGCTTGCTGGTGTCGCTGGCTAGGCCGGACCGTCCGGTCGAGCTCTATGCCTTTGCGAGCAGCCTGACGCAGCTCGTCAAGCTGGTCGCAAAGCTTGTGGATCTCCTTGACGGCGCGTACTCTGACTCGCTGGAAGCGGGTAACCCCGAGGTCGCACGCGATGCCGCCGCGACAGCGCTCGCCTGGTGTGCTCGCATACGGCGTTCGCTCACATCGCTCTCGGACGAGCCTCGTACGCCGCAGGACGGCGAGGCGACGCTTCAGAACGCGGCGCGCGAGCTGCTGGACATGACCGAGTTGCTCGGGGCCTTCGCGGCGTCGCTGACAGGTGTCTTCCGAGGCGTCAGGGGAGGACGCGAACCCAGCGGTGCGCAGCACCGGACGGTGCTGTCGCTCGACCTAGCGGACTCTTCGCATCACAGCGTCAGCAGCGCGCGCAGTCACACAACGTGGGTGGAAGACGGCTTGGACCTCGCCGCCCAGTGGACACGGGCGTTCGGCGGATGGGAACTGCCGGTGCGCAACGGCGACGAGATCACGATCGAATCCGAGGCGGGCGGCGATGCCATCGCACTCGCTGCGGCTGCGGTCCTTTGCCACACACGTGCGCTGCGCTCCACCGGCATCGACACGATCAGCTGGCGATTCCACAGCGGCGTCGACTGCGGCGAGGTCGAGCCCCAGAACAACAACCTGATCGGGCGGTGCCTGAATGGGGCAGCCAAGCTCGCCAAGCACGGCGACGGCAAGGGCGAGGCGAAGCTCGTGATGTTGACGAAAGACGCCGCGGAGCAATGCTCTGAGGAGCTGCTCCGTGAGCCCATCGCGACATGGGGCGAGCCGCTCACGCTCGCGGAGATCGAGAGTAGCGACGTTCTTATGAGTACGGTGCCCTGTCGTGTCGACAGCCATGAGGCCATCGCTCGTCTCGCCAGGGGAATGCGGGAGACTGCCGAGAGCGCACTGCTAAAGCTGCCGTCGCCGGGCACAGCCGACCGCCAGTTCGACGTCCAGCCGGTTGTCGAGGAAGAGGTCGACGCGAGCGAGGACGCGTAAGCAGCCGGTCTAACGAGCTACGAACAGTCGCGCAAGGACCTTCAGGGACCACTCAAGCATGGTCCGTCCCTCGAGCCTCGCCGCTCGCTCCCATGCGAGCATCTCCGGCACCGCCCTTGGATGTAGCACCGTCTCGGGGATGGTGTCTCGGATCTGCGTCAGCAGCTCATCCGGTATCACCACGCTCAGTCCTCCGGCGGCCGGGCATGGCTGGCGAGGTTTTTCGCGATAGAGCATGCGCACGTAAGTAGCCTGCCTTCCGCTCAGCTGGCGCGCAGCACGCGCCCGGCGCGCCTCCCGGCCGAGCGTCCGGCGGATGCGCTCGACGTCAAGCCTGAGATCCCGGCCATCCTTCAGTACGACCGCCCGTTCAAGGGCCAGCTGTACTGCGAGCGGAGCGTCGAGACCCGCCTGCGCCGCCGCGTCGAGAAACCTCGTGAGACGCCCCGACGGCGGGATGCAAATCTGCTCCACCCTAACGCTGCTCGGAGCCCCCGGTTCGAGTGGGATGAGTTTGGGTGTACGGATCGATGCGGACGCCATGGTCAGACTGTACGGCTTGACCCGGACATATCACCTAGACTGTACGGGTGCATCCGTACACTGCACGACCGGTGATGGTTGCAGCGCCGCGCTTTCGAGAGCGCCTGCATGCCGCGCGGAGCGGTTTCGGCGTCCGCGAGCTGGCGAAGCTTAGCGGTGTGGACAAGGAAACCGTCAGCAGATGGCTGAACGGACCGGAACGGCCGGTCAACGTCGATGCCGTGCGCAAAATGGCCGCGGTGCTGGGTACGACGGCAGAGCATCTGCTCGACCTGCCCGTCGATCCACAGGCTGCGCCGACGGACGAGTACCGGCCCTGGTTGCCTGCAATCGAGCGGGCCGAAGGGCTGCTCGAGGAGCTCGGTGCCGCGCTGGGCGAGGCGCGGCGTTCTGGATTCTCGGATTGACGGGGTAATCGATGGTCTAGGAGTGGCCACAGGGGAGAATCGGACGCTGCAGGCCGCCGTCGTCTCCAGGGCGCCCCACTGTGGACGGTTGTTGATCGCACCTGCCGAAAGGTACTGAGCGGGTGCGGGGCTCTTGACCAGATGCGCCCCGCCGCGGCGCCCGAGGCCCGTGGTCTCACCCGAGAAGCGGGTAGGCGTGCCGAGCACCGGCAGATCGCGGGGGGCCTCTCCTGCGCTCGATCGTGTTTCCGAATGCATCGCTCACTATTCCGACGAGCCTGGTCGTATGCGCCATCCCGGGTGCTCGGGGGGCAGGACCCAATCCTGAAAACACAGAATTACACAAAGTCTGCTGAGTCGCGCCACCTGGCAGGATGAGTTGGCCGTGCAGGAAGCACCTGACGATCGTGCGTTCGGGCGACTACCCACGAATCTCGATCCAGCATCCAGAGCCTGGTGCTCGGCCTCCAAACCTCGCCGCGTCCTACCACGGGTCGTGTTCAGCCACGCGCTCCTCCTTGGCAAGCATCTGCATGGTTTCTGCGAAGGTCCCGTCGTGAGCCTTGGAGATGTCGCCCCACTCGTCTGCGCTGCCGCAAGCGTGCTCGCGCTGGACGGCCTGTAGGGCGACCTTTGCATCGTGCTCGCTCCAGGCGGGCGTTTCCTTCAGGAGTTGTTCCTTGGCGGTCATCGGTCCAATCGACGATAGTCGGCACAGCTCGCCCTGACCCGCTACCCCCGGATCTCAATGTGTTGTCCAGAGCGCGTCCGACCCCCGTCGTTCCCGCGACCTCGAGAGTTCCCCTTTACGAGCCGCCGCGGGGTGCCGCAAAGCCTCAACCAACTTCGCCGTTTGCGCGCCAATTGCGCGCCAGTCCAGGTGCGGCTAAGGCGGCTTCAGGCACCCTCCTGCGGTCTCGCAGCCACGGCTCCCGCGAGCCAAGAACACCCGGATTCACCTGCAAACAGTCAGGTTCTGGCCAAAACGGAGGGGGGGAGATTCGAACTCCCGGTACGCCAATCAGACGCACAACGGTTTTCGAGACCGCCGCATTCAACCGCTCTGCCACCCCTCCTGGGGGACGACTCAGGCAGGCTAGCCGATCCGGTGCGCGACCCCAAGGGCTCGCCGCCCCCTGGCGCGGCCCTCAAAAGACGATCGTCCGCCCCGCGTGCACCAGCACCCGGTCGTCCAGATGCAGTCGCACCGCCCGCGCGAGCACCGTGCGCTCGACGTCCCGCCCCACCCGCTCGAGGTCGGCGAGCGTGTGGTCGTGGGCGACGCGGATAACGTCCTGCTCGATGATCGGGCCCTCGTCGAGGTCCGCGGTGGCGTAGTGGGCGGTGGCGCCGATCAGCTTCACGCCCCGCTCGAAGGCGTGGCGGTAGGGCTCGGCGCCGGCGAAGGCGGGCAGGAAGGAGTGGTGGATGTTGATGACCGGGCAGCCCACCCGCTCCAGGAAGTCCGCGGACAGGATCTGCATGTAGCGGACCAGCACCACCAAGTCGACCGACCCCGCGAGGATCTCCAGCGCCCGCTCCTCCGCCTGCGGCTTGGTCTCCCTCGTCACCGGGATGTGCAGGTATGGGACCCCGAGCGACTCCACCCCGGCGCGCAGCAGCTCGTGGTTGGAGATCACCGCCGTGACCTCCATATCGAGCTCCCCGCGGCTCGCCCGCCACAGCAGATCGAGCAGGCAGTGGTCGGTGCGCGACGCCATCAGCGCCACCCGCGGGCGCTCGCCCGCGTAGGACACCCGCCAGCTCATCCCGAAGCGCTCGGCGAGCGCGGCGAACGACCGCTCGAACCCCTCGCGGTCCTCCGCGATCGCCGGCAGGTAGAAGGCGCAGCGCATGAAGAACGTCCCATGCTCGGGGTGCGTCGAGTACTGGTCCGAGCTGATGATGTTCGCTCCCTGATCGAACAGGAACCCCGACACGGCCGCCACGATCCCCGGCCCGTCCGGGCAGCTGATCAAGAGCCGCGCGCTGTGCTGGGCGTCGTGCGTCGCCTCCGGCGCGGTGCTCGCCATCAGCGGGCCTCCGCCGTCGTTCGCGCGGCCGGGACGCAGTCCGTTGGGGACCGCTCCGTCGGGAGCCGCTTCGCCATCAGTGGCTCACCGCCGCCGCCGCCAGCTCGGAGACGAGCCGGTCCTCGTAGAAGCGCTCCAACGCGAACGGGGCGATCAGCTCGGGGGTGCGGCCGCTGTACACGAGCTCCGCGAGCGTCTTGCCGACGATCGGCGCCGCCTTGAAGCCGTACGTTCCCCAACCGGCGCTCACGTGGAAGTTCTCCACCTCCGTGCGCCCGAGGATCGGGCTGTAGTCGGGGGAGAGGTCGCACAGCCCCGCCCAACTGCGCAGCAGCCGTGCGTGCTCGAGCTGGGGGAACAGCTCCAGCGTATGGCGCGTGAGGTCTTGGAGGAAGTTCAGCGTCCCCTGCATGCGGTAGGTCGTCCACGGTTCGATCTCAGAGCCCATCACGAACTCCCCGCGGTCGGACTGCGAGATGTACACGTGCATCTGCGAGGAGACCACCACCACGTCGAGCAGCGGCTTCACCGGCTCGGTCACGCACGCCTGCAGGATGTGGGTGGTGATCGGCAGCCCGACCCCCGCCAGCGCGCACACCAGCGTGCTCCAGCCGGCGCTCGCGCTGAGCACCTCCCCGGCCCCGATCGTGCCGCGGTTGGTGCGCACCGCGGCGATCCGCCCGTCGGCACCCATCTCGAAGCCCTCCACCTTCGTGTACGGGTGGATCTCAACCCCCGCCCTATCCGCCCCCCGCGCATAGCCCCACACCACCGCGTCGTGGCGGATGATCCCGCCGGGGGGGTGGTAGAGCGCCCCCAGAATCGGATACGTGACGTCCTCGGAGACGTTCAGCTGCGGGCACAGACGCGCGACCTCGGTCGCGTCGACGAGGCGGGAGTCGATCCCGTGCAGGCGGTTGACCTCCGCGCGGTTGGCCATCACGAACATTGCCCGGTCGCTGTGCGCGAGCGTCAGGTGCCCGCATTGGCTGAACAGCAGGTTGAAGTCGAGCTCCGCCGCGAGCCCTTCGTACAGCTTGATGCTCGCGTCGTAGAAGCGGGCGCCCTCGGGGGTCTTGTAGTTGGAGCGCAGGATCGTCGTGTTGCGCCCCGCCGCCCCCGAGCCGATGTAGCCCTGCTCCAGCACCGCCACCCGTCCGGCCCCGAGCTGGCCCAGGTAGTAGGCCGTCGCGAGCCCGTGCGCGCCGCCGCCGACGATCACCACGTCGTAGGAGTCGCGCAGGTCGCGGTCCATCCGCCACATGCGCCGCGGCCGGAAGATCTCACGCATCCGCGTGCTCCTGCACGTGCGCGAGCGCTTCGGCCCCGATCGGGCCGCCGCCGAGGCGCTCGGCCGCATCCGCCGCCACCTCCCACAGGTACTCCCCGAGCGCCCACCCGACCAGCACCAGCAGCCGTTCCGGCGCTTCGACCAGCACGTAGCCGGGCGTGCGCGCCACCGACCCCGGGCGAAAGCTCCCGGGCGCCGCCGCCCGCTCGCGCACGTCGATCGCGCAGAAGCGCGCCAGCAGCTCCCGTGCGAGCGGGCCGGCGAGCGCGAGCGCCGCCAGGCCGCAGGTGACCTCCACGACGCCCGCCGTCGTGCCCTCGTTGCCGGCCGCTATGCCCTCCTCGCCGGCCGTCGCGCCCTCGTCGCCGGCCGCCATGCCCTCCTCGCCGGCCGCCATGCCCTCCTCGCGGGCCGCCTGCGCCACCGCCGCGCGCAGAGCCGCGCCCGCGGCCGGCTCGGTGAGCAGGAGCGCGCGCGAGGGCGTCACCCCGCACCACCACGTCCCCGCCAGCTCCCCGTCCGCGGAGCGCAGCGCGGTCCCCGGGTCGAGCCCGGTGTCTGCGTCCACGATGTCCGAGCTAGCTCTCGCGAGGACTCGCGCGAGCGTCCGCGGCTGCGCCTGCAGCTCCAGCTTGGTCAGGCTCGAGCGGTCCGCGAAGCCCACCGTGCGGGTCGCGCGCTCGCGCTCGCTCGTCCGCTTGGCGTATGCGTTCGGCACGTTCCAGCCCTCGACCAGCGAGAGCCGGGCCCCGGCCGCCAGCGCCGGCCGCTCCATCGGCGAGCGCGCCCGCCGGTCGCGCGCGGGCGGCGCGTCGGGGGTGAGGAAGGCGAGGCTCACGAGCGCAGCAGCTCCCCGGCGGGGTCGTAGAAGGGCTCGGTCACCACCGCCGCCTCGATCCGCTCGCCATCGTCGGCGATCGTGATGCGCCCGCCGTCCTCGGCGAGCTCGCGCGGCACCCACGCCATCCCGATCACCCGTTCGAGCTGGCGCGAACGGCGGGCGCTCGTCACCTGTCCCGCGGCGCGGCCGCGGTCGTCGAGCACCACCGCCCCCTCCGTCGGCACGTGGCCGTTCGCGACCCTGAAGCCTACGAGCGCGGTCTCCCGCTGCGGGGACGATGCGGCGGGCGCCCGCGCCGCGTGCGCGAGCGCCCACCTGCCGATGAACTGCTCCTCCTTGTCCAGCTTCACCGCCCACGCCATCCCCGCGCCGAACGGGGTGGACTCGGAGTCGGTGTCCTGGCCGACGATGATGTGCTGCTTCTGCAGCCGCAGGATCCGCTGCGGCTCGAGGCCGAACGGCCGGATGCCCTCCGGCTCCCCGGCCCGCAGGATCGCCTCCCACACGTCCTCGCCGTAGGCGGCGGGGAAGTGGATCTCGTAGCCGAGCTCACCCACGAAGCCGATCCGCATCAGCAGCGCGTTCACCCCCGCCACCGCTCCCTCGCGCGCGTCAAGATACGAGAACGCCGCGTTCGAGCAGTCGAGGTCGGTGAGCCGCGCCAGGACCTCCCGCGCCCGCGGTCCCGCGAGGTTGACCGCGCACAGCGCCTGCGCGACGTCGCTGAGGTGGGCTTCGAGCCCCCACTCGGCGAGCCACCACGAGAACCACTGCTCCACCGCCCCCGCGCCGCTGGAGGTGGTGGTCACGTAGAACGTCTCCTCGTCGATCCGCGTGATCGTGCCGTCGTCCATGATCCGCCCCGCGTCGCTGGCGAGCACCCCGTAGCGCACCCGTCCCGGCTCGAGGTTGGAGAGCCGGTTGGGGTATAGGCGGTCGAGCAGATCCCCCGCCTGGGGGCCGCGCACGAGCAGCTTGCCGAGCGTCGAGACGTCGATCAGGCCGGCCGCCCGGTGCACGTTCAGCGCCTCCCCCTCGGGATCGCCGTAGTCGTACGCCCGCCTCCAGTCGCCCGCCCATTTGACGTGCGCTCCGAGCTCGCGGTGGCGGCCGTGGATCGGAGAGCGCTTGGCGGGCGCGATCGGGCGGCCGGCGAGCGCCCCGAGCGGCACGCTGCACCACGGCGGCCGCGCGGTCGTCGAGCCGACCCGCTCCATCGCCGTCCCCGTCTCCGCGGCGATCTGGCGCACCGAGGCGAGCTGGCACATGCGGCCCTGGCAGGGCCCCATCGTCACCGTCGTGAAGCGCTTGCACAGCTCGATCGAGTCGTAGCCCTGGAAGACACCGAGGGCGATGTCCTCGGCGGTCACGTCCTCGCACAGGCACACGAACGCCTTGCCCTTCGGTTTCGCCGCCACCGTCGCCGTCGCTGTCGCTGCCGCTGTTGTTGTTGTTGTTGTTATTGTTGTTGTTGTCGTCGTCGTCGTCGCTGCCGTCGTCGCCGCCGTCGTCGCGCCGCTGCGCGCAGCCCCCCGCTCCTCGTCCTCGCCGGCGAGGTCCCCGACGGCGCGCACGCCCGGGGGAAGCTCCGCGATGCGCAAGCAGCCGCGCTCGGGGTCGTACTCCGTCCTGCCGCCCGCCTGCGAGATCAGCGCGGTGGCCGGGACCTCGCCGTTGCTGACCACAACCAGGTCACACGCGATCACGCGCGTGCCCGCGTCATCCGCGGGCGCCGGCGGCGCGAGCACGGCGCTCGCGACCGCACGGCGTCCCCTGCACGCCACGATCGTCCAGCCGCTCAGCACCTCCACGCCGCGCTCCCGGAGCCGCGCCGCGAGGACAGAGCCCCCCGCGGGTGCGTCGGGATGTGCCGCGAGCCTCGAACCAGCCGTCCGCAGATCCGCGACGGCGAGCACCTCGACGCCCGCCTGCGCCAGCGCGAGCGCCGCCTCAAGGCCGCGGTCGCAGGCGGTCGCGACGACGGCCCGCCGCCCCGGCTGCACCGCGTACATGGACACGAGCCGCCGGGCGGCGCCCGAGAGCATCACGCCGGGCAGGTCGTTGCCAGCGAACACCGGCGGCTGCTCGATCGTCCCCGTCGCGTACACGTGCTCGCGGGCGCGCACCTGGTGCAGGGTGTCGCCCTGCCACACCGCGACGAGGCCGTCGTAGTGGCCGAGGGCGCTGGCCGGCGCGAGCACCTCCACGCCGAGTTCGCGGGCGCGCGCGGCGAGGGCGCGCGCCCGCTCGCGGGCGCCTTCCCACAGCATCCGCCCGCCCGGCTCCGGGCCGTCGTCGACGAGCACCACGTCCGCGCCCTGCTCGGCCGCGGCGATCGCCGCGCCCAGGCCCGCGCGCCCTCCGCCCACCACCAGCACGTCGGCGTGGCGGCGGCGGTATTCCGTTCGCCAGGTGCGCGCGGCCTGCTTGTCCGGCAACCGCCCGAGCCCGGCCGCATGGCGCAGCACCCACTCGTACGCCGGCCACAGCCGCCGCGGGCGGATGAACGTCTTGTAGTAGAAGCCCGGCGGCGTGAAGGGCCCGCCGATCGCGTCGGTGATCGCCATCGCGTCGCGCTCCAGCCCGGGGCTCGCGTTCATGTGCTCCACCCGCATCCCCTCCCGCACCTGCTCGGTGCAGGCACGCACCCCCGGCGCGCCGTCCACCGCCACCAGGCAGTTCGGGCAGTGTCCCGCGCAGCACAGCAGCCCCCGCCGGCGGTGGTACTTGAAGCTGCGCGAGAACGTCCGCCGCCCGGCGGCGTACAGGGCGGAGCCGATCGTGTCCCCCGCGAACGCGGCGACCGGCTTGCCGTCGAACGTGAAGTCCACGGGCTCCGCTCGGTTGACGAGCTCGCCTGGCTGGGGCGCCAGCCTGCTCACGCGGCGCCGTCCGTGCTCGCCGCCCCGCCGGCCGCATCCCCGGCGCGCGCCTCCCGGTCGAGCTCGCCGGGCAGCCCCTCCCGGTCGAGCTTGCCGGGCAGCCCCACCCGCAGCACGCGGTTCGTGCGCGTGTCGCGTTCGGCCTGGAACCACGTCCGGCAGCCGGAGCGGTGGTACCACCACTCCCGCTGCACCCCCGCGACGTTGCGCCGGAAGTAGTTGTACTCGCACAGCTCCCGCAGCGACGGCGCCTGCCGCGGGCGGCTGCTGAGCTCGCCGCCGAAGGCGAAGTCGGCCACCTCCCGGACGCCGCAGTGGGGGCACTCGAGTACGAACGACATCGCGGCGATCCTAGACACGTGTGCCGCGAAGCGCAATACTGTTGCCCATGACGCAACACTTGGGCGCCCGCCCCGTCGCGTCCGTCGCCCGCGCGCTGTCGCTGCTGGAGGCGCTGCGCGAGAGCGAGCGCGACGTGGGGGTCAACGAGCTCGCGCGCAAGATCGGGGTCAGCCCGAGCACCGCCTCGCGGCTGCTCGCCACGCTCGAGGGGGCGGGGCTCGTGCAGCGCGAGGAAGGCGGTCCCTTCCGGCTGGGAATGGGTCTCGTGTCGCTGGCGGACCGGGTGCTCGCGCGGCTCGACCTGCGCGCGCTCGCCCGCCCCGTGCTGGAAGCGCTGATGGAGCGCACGGGGGAGACCGCCACGCTGTCGGTGCCCGGCGAGCGCGAGGCGATCACCGTCGACTCCGTCCCCTCCCGCGCGAGCGTCGTCTCGATGGCCCGGCTCGGGCGCCCGAGCGTCGCGCACGCCACGGCGGTCGGCAAGGTGATGCTCGCGTTCGGCGGCAAGGGTGGGCGGGTCTCTCTTCCGCGCGAGCGCGAACTGCGCCCCCTCACCGAGCGCACGATCACCGACCGCGCGAAGCTCGCCGAGGAGGTCCTGGCGGCGCGCCGGCGCGGCTACGCCACGGTGTTCGGCGAGCGCGAGGTGGACGTCAACGCGATCGCCGCCCCCGTGTTCGACCGCACCGGCGCGCTCGCCGCGATCCTCGGCCTGCAGGCCCCCGCCGCGCGCCTGCGGGACCCCACGCGGCTGCTCGCAGACCTCCGCGACGGGGCCGCAACGCTCACCCGCGCGCTCGGGGCCGCGCGATAGGACCGCCACGTCCGTGCGCGCTCTCGCAGCCGTCCCCCGCCTGCTCACCCCGCTCGCGCTGCTCGCCGCCGTCCTCGGTCTCGCGCTCCCCTCGGCGGCGCTCGCCTCCCGCTCGGACCTGCTGCTCGCGCTGCTCGTGCTGGCGACCGCGCTGGGCATCCCCTTCGCCGAGCTCGCCGCCCTGCGCGCCCACGCCCGCGCGGTGGCGGCGCTCTCGCTGCTGCCGCTGCCGGTGCTCGCGGCCCTCGCCTGGGTGATCGGCCGCCCCTTCGCCCCGCTCGTCCGCGACGGCCTGCTCGCCGTCGGGCTGTCCTCCTCGGAGGTCGCCTCCGTCGGCCTCGTCGCGCTCGCCGGCGCCGACGCCACGATCGCGCTCGGAGCCGTCACCGGCTCGCTGATCCTCGCCGCGCTCGCCGGCCCGCTGGTGATCGGCCCGCTGTCCGGCACGGCCGTGCACGTCGGCTCCGGCGGCCTGCTCGGGCGCTTCGCCCTGGTGGTGCTCGTGCCGCTCGCCGTGGGCGTCGCCCTGCGCAGCCGCCCCGCGCTCGCCCCGCGCCTCGCCCGCGTGGACGGCGAGCGCGAGGGCCTCGCCGCGCTCACCGTCGCCCTGCTCGTGTACGCCGCGCTCAGCGGCGCCCGCGGCGCCCACCACCTCGGCGCCGCGCTGCTCGCGAGCCTCGCGCTGCTGGCCGTGTCCGCCCTGCTAGCCGAGCTGTGGCGTCGCGCCCGTGCGCGCGCCCGCGACGCGGTGCCGGGCGCGCTCGCGATCGCCATGCGCGACTTCGCGGTCGCGGCCGCGCTCGCAACCCAGGCGTTCGGGGCGGGCGCGGGCGCGGTGCCCGGGGTCTACGGCGTCGTGATGCTGCTCGCCGGGGCGATCGCCGCGGGTCGGCTGGCCAACGGTCGTGCTCCGCCGATGGGCTGACCCCGCCGGCGAAACGATCGGCCCCCGCGCGGCTCGGCCCGCCGGCGAACCGATCGGCCCCCGCGCGGCTCAGCCCGTCATCCCCGGCACCCAACTCGTCCCCGCGAGCGGCACCCGGGCCATCGCCGCCGCCTCGATCGTCAGCGCGACCAGGTCCTCGGGCTCGAGGTTGAGCAGGTGGGACTTGCCGCACGCCCGGGCGAGCGTCTGCGCCTCGAGCACGAGCGTGCGCACGTAGTTGGCGAGGCGCCGGCCGCCCTCCACGGGGTCGAGGCGGGCGGACAGCTGCTCGTCCTGGGTGGTGATGCCGGCGGGGTCGAGGCCCGCCTGGTAGTCGTCGTAGAAGCCCGCGGCGGAGCCCAGCTCGCGGTAGGCGGCGTCGAGCTCGGGGGCGTTGTCGCCGAGGGCGATCAGCGCGGCCACCCCGATCGACACGGCGTCCGCGCCGAGCGCGAGCGCCTTCGCCACGTCCGCCCCCGTCCTGATCCCGCCCGAGACGATCAGCTGGACCTCGCGGTGCACGCCGAGGTCCGTCAGCGACTCCACCGCCTGGGGGATCGCCGCCAGGATCGGGATGCCGACGTGCTCGATGAACACCTCCTGGGTGGCGGCGGTGCCCCCCTGCATGCCGTCGAGCACGATCGCGTCCGCCCCCGCCTTCACCGCCAGCGCCACGTCGTAGTAGGTGCGCGAGGCGCCCACCTTCACGAACACGGGGATCCGCCAGTCGGTGATCTCGCGCAGCTCCTCGATCTTGATCTCCAGGTCGTCGGGTCCCGTCCAGTCCGGGTGCCGGCAGGCGCTGCGCTGGTCGATCCCCACCGGCAGGTCGCGCATCGCCGCCACTCGCTCGGAGATCTTGTGGCCGAGCAGCATGCCCCCGCCGCCGGGCTTCGCGCCCTGGCCCACCACGATCTCGATCGCGTCCGCCCGGCGCAGGTCGTCGGGGTTCATGCCGTAGCGGGAGGGCAACAGCTGGTAGACGAGCGTGCGCGAGTGTTCGCGCTCCTCGGCAGTCATGCCGCCGTCGCCGGTGGTGGTGCTCGTGCCGACCTCGCTCGCCCCCCGCCCCAGCGCCTCCTTCGCCGGCCCCGACAGCGACCCGAAGCTCATGCCGGCGATCGTGACGGGGATCTCAAGGCGCAGCGGCTCGCGCGCGAAGCGGGTGCCGATCGTCACGTCGGTGGCGCAGCGCTCGCGGTAGCCCTCGAGCGGGTAGCGCGACACGCTCGCCCCGAGCAGCAGCAGATCGTCGAAGTTCGGCACCCGCCGCTTGGCGCCGAAGCCGCGGATGTCGTACAGCCCCTCGCGCGCCGCGCGCTGGATCTCCGCAATCGCCTCCCTGTCGAACGTCGCCGATTCTCTCATATCAATATATTTATTATTAAAATAATTAATAACTTCCGAGGTTGTCCTTGTGGAAGTTATAGAGCGTCCGCGCCGAGCCGTAACGGCGGAAGTCCTGCGCGCGCATGTCGTCGAGCTCGGCCCGCTCCAAGAGCTCGCGCAGCTCCTCGACGTGCTCCTCGCGCAGCTCCTTCTCCACGCAGTCCGCCCCCAGCGACTTCACCTCCCCGCGCACGTACAGGCGCGCCTCGTACAGCGAGTCGCCCAGCGCCTCGCCGGCGTCGCCGCACACCGCCAGCGTGCCCTTCTGCGCCATGAACGCGCTCATGTGGCCGACGTCGCCGCGCACCACCACCTCGGCGCCCTTCAGCGAGATCGCGCAGCGCGCGGACGCGTCGCCGTGCACCACCAACAGGCCCCCGCGGGCGCTCGCCGCCGCCGACTGGCTCGCGCTGCCCTCGACGGTCACCGTCCCCGACATCATGTTCTCCGCCACCCCCACCCCGCAGTTGCCGCGCACGAGCACGCTCGCGAGCTGGTTCATGCCGGCGCAGTAGTAGCCGACATGGCCCTCGATCTCCACCTCGTGCCCGGCGTTCAGCCCCACCGCGAGCGAGTGGCGTCCGCCGGGGTTCAGCACCCGCACGCGCCGGGGCTCGCTCGCGTCGTGCAAGCGCCGGTTGAGCTCCCGCACGCTCGCGCTCTCCAAATCGAAGGCGACGAGCGCCTCGCGGGTGGCGTCCGGGATCGCCATCACGCCACCAGCGCTTGGCGGGCGGGCCCGGCGGGGCCGGCAGGGCCGGCGGGGTGGCTGGGCCGCGTGGGACCCCAGACATACACCCGCCCCGGCTCGGGCTCCCAGCTGACGGCGTCCTGGGCCCCCGGCAGCGCCGCGATCGCCCGGTACTCGGAGGCGATAGCCACCCACTCGTCCGTCTCCGCCATCACTGCCGGCTTGCACGCGATCGGGTCGCGCAGCACGGCGAAGCCGTCCGCCGTGCCGACCGCGAACGTGTAGAAGCCGTCGAGGTCCTGCAGGCAGCCCTCCAGCGCCTGCTCCAGGCTGGCGCCCTCCAGCAGCCTCCACGTCAAATAGCCGGCGGCCACCTCGCTGTCGTTGTCGGTGTGGAACTGGATGCCCTCTCGCACCAGCTTGCGGCGCAGGCGGTTGTGGTTGGAGAGCGAGCCGTTGTGCACGAGGCACAGGTCCAGGCCCGTGGAGAACGGGTGGGAGTGCTCGGTGGTCACCCGGCTCTCGGTCGCCATGCGGGTGTGGCCGAGCGCGTGGCTGCCGTCGAGCTCCCCGATCTGAAAGCGCCGCACGAACTCCGCCGGGGGGCCCGCCTGCTTGTAGATCTCGATCGCGGCGCCGGCGCTCATCCGCCGCAGCTCGGGGTGCTCGGCGGCGAGCCAGGACTGCACCTCGTGCGCCTCGGCGCCCACCACGATCGTGGCGTGGCTGGCCCGCACCCGCGGCTCGCAGGCGTCCTCGAAGGCGTCGGCGAGCTCGGCTGCGATCGCGCCCCAGTCGCAGGCGGGATCGCTCGCGCACAGCGACACCTTGCACGACCCGGCCGGCGCCGGGTCGCGATAGAAGGCCACCCCGGCGCTGTCCGGCCCGCGGAAGGAAAGCTGCTCGAGCATCCCCGCCAGGCGCTCCCCGAGCCGGGCCCGCAGCGCGGGGGACTTCGTGTAGATCCCCGCGATTCCGCACATGACGCGCCACTGTAGAGCCCACGGCCGGCGCCGCACATGGCGCGCGTGTGCACACTTTCAGCCGCGAATGTGGCGCTCCGCGCTACACGCCGGATTCGTGTCGCTCGATTGCTCGCAGGACGCTAGGCCACCGGCGGCAGCCACCCCGCGAGCTGCTTCTGTCCCCGGCGCACCGTGTGCAGCGCCTCGCGCAGCTCGCCGCGGGTCATCGGCGTCAGCGCCCCGGGGTCGATCAGGTTGTCGGGCCGCGCGCCCGCCGCGATCAGCTCCGCGTGGTGGGCGAAGCGCACGCGGGTGATCACCGCGAACGCCTCGGCGAGCGCCTGCGCGAAGGGCGGCTCGAGGCCGCCGACGCTCGCCAGCGCCTCGATCCGGTCGACGGTGGGGGAGATCGCGATGCGGTTGGCGAGCGCGTGGAAGCGCACCAGGTTCACCAGCGGCACGATCGCGCTGCGCTTGAGGTCGAGCCGGCCCGCCGCCTCGCCACGGCGCTCGACGGCGATGTTCCCGCGCCGGCCGAGCGCCACCGGATAGCCGGTCGCCGTGCGCGCCATCAGCTGCATGAACGCGGGGTGCTCGCGGGCCGCCCGCATGCGCTCGCCGAGCGCCGCCGTGAGGCTGAGCCCACCCACGAGCGTGCGGAAGTCGAACGCCACCGACGCGCGGATCAGATGCGACTCGTCGGGCACCCGCAGGCACTCGTCGAAGGTTCGCAGCCAGTCCGCGTTTGACATCCGCCACTTGCGGTTGCCGGCCAGCACGTCGTTGTCGTCCACCCCGAAGCCGCAGCGCGCGAGGCCCGTGTTGACCTCCTGGGCGAGCCGCCCGAAGTAGGCATCGACCGCGAGCTCCGTGCCCGGCGGCGGGGTGGCGTAGGCGAGCGCGTTGTCCTGGTCGGAGGCGAGCGTGAACTCCCGTCGCGCGGCGCTGCCCAGGTCCATCCACACCCACTGCATCGGCGCCGGACCGTTGCGCGACAGCGAGAAGTCGATCAGGCGCGCGGTGAGCGCGTCGTGCTGGAGGCTCAGCACCCGTCCGAGGTCGCGCGAAGGCACCCCCGCTCCCGCGAGCAGGCTGAACAGCCGCGGCAGGTGCGAGGCGGCGCGCTCCAGCACCCGCTCGTCGGCCGCCCCCATGATCGTGTGGCGCAGCGCGATCGGGCTGCGGGCGTCGAGCCCGAGCAGGTCCGCGGCGGAGAGCATCCCGCACACTCGCTCGCCGTCGAGCACCGCCACGTGCTCGGTGTCGCCCGCGAGCATGTCCACCGCCGCCTCCACCGCGAGCTGGCCCACCGGCACGCTCGGCGCCGGCGTGCGCGCGACGCCGGCGACGCGCGCATCGGGGGACCCGTCCCCGGAGGCGAGCCATGCGCGCATGTCCTCGTCGGCGACGATCCCGAGGCCGTCCGCCGGCATCCGCACGAGCAGCGCCGACACGCCCTCCGACCCCAGCCGCCGCGCGGCCTCGCGCAGCGGCAGCTCCGCCTCGCAGAACACCGCCGGGCGCATGATCGCCGACACCGGGGTGGTGCCGACGTCGAGCAGGCCGTGGACGGTGTGGCCGGTGTGTGTGAGTCGCGCGCGCATCGTCCGCGCTACGTACGCGCTCCCCGCGGCGGTGGCGAGCGCCCGGCGGGCGGCGTCGGCGGCGAGCAGCACGCAGCGGGAGCTCTCTCGCGCGCGCGCCGTGAACGCCGGCGCCATGCCCGTCAGCAGCGAGGGGTGCCCGAAGCACTCGCCGGGGGCCAGCGTGACCACCGCCTCGCCCTCGTGCAGCAGCTCGACCGAGCCGCTGCGCACCACGTACAGCCCGCTCGCCGGCACCCCGTCCTCGACCAGCACCAGCTCGCCCGCTGCGAGCGCGAGCTCGCGCGCACCCGCCGCGAGCTCCGCGATCTCACTCGGGCGCAGCGCGTCGAACGGTGGCTGCGCCGAGAGGAATGTGTCCAGGTGCTCCATGTCGAACCCAACAATTGTGTTCAGATCTCGCCCGTGACGCCTGCCGGCCTGGTGGCAATCTGGGACAGACAGTCTCGGCGCGACAGGGCGCCGAGTCCCACGAGCTGAGGAGCCGGCGACATGAGCGAGGTGCAGATCACGGTGAGCGAGGACGGTCCTTACGTCGTGACCGGTCCGATCACGATCGTCGACCCCGCGGGGACCCCGATCGAGATCATCGGCAAGCGGGCGTTCCTGTGCCGCTGCGGCGCATCGTCGAACAAGCCCTTCTGCGACGGGTCTCACGCCTCGGTCGGCTTCCAGGGAGCGCTCGCGGGGAAGACCTGAGCGTCAAGCGCCGTCTGCGAGCTGCGGCGCGAGCAGGCGGTATGCCTTCAGACCCAGGCCCAGCCGCTCGCGATCCTCGTAGCGCAGCGGGTCCAGGCGGGTCAGCGCGCGGATCCGCTCCAGGCGCGCGGAGATCGTGTGGCGATGGGCGAGAACCGCGGCGGCGGTCGCGTTCAGGTTGCCGTTGGTTTCGAGATATGCGCGGAGCGTGGCAACCAGGTCCGTGCGGTGCTCGCCGTCATAACGGACGATCGGGTGCACGGTCGTGTCGTATAGCCCGCGCACGTCGTCGGGATGGGAGGCGAGCATCCTCAACAGCAGCCGGTAGGTCCCGCTGCCTACCTCCTCGGCGACCGGCGCCTCGCAGTTGCGGATCACGTCGAGCATCAGCTCGGCCTCCCGCAGGGCGCGTCCCAGCTCCCCGGCCTGCGCTTGGAAGCTCGACACTCCCACGACGCCGTACGGCGCGATCCGCTCGGTCAGCCGCCGCACGGCGCCGATGCTCCCCGCGACGCACGCGCCGGTCGCCGGCAACACCGCATACACGCGCAGCCGATCCGGCTTTCCCGCGTCCTCGCCGACCCGCACGAGCGCGTCGGCGCAGTCGTCGGCGATCAGCGACATCACGAACCTCGGACGCGGAGTGTGGAGCTCGACGCACAGCACCAGCGCCCCCATCGTCAGATCGCACCCGAGCTCGGCGGCGCGGCGCACCACGCTCTCGCCCTCGAGGATCTCGTGGTCGATCAGGTCGTCCACCAGTTGCGCGCACAGCTCGGCCCTGCTCGCCGTCTGCGGCGGGCTCCCGTCGGTGCGCGTGGCCGCGACCGTCCCCTGGATCAGCTGCGCCGTCGAGGCGACGACGCCGGCCAGCTCGTTCAGGCGCTCGAGTCGAAGCTGGAGCCTGGTGCTGACGTCATCGCCCGCCAAGGAGGCCATCT
Source organism: Solirubrobacteraceae bacterium (assembly GCA_035503075.1). Lineage (GTDB taxonomy): Bacteria > Actinomycetota > Thermoleophilia > Solirubrobacterales > Solirubrobacteraceae > Palsa-744. The sequence goes on along the minus strand of DATJTT010000017.1, from coordinate 180,177 downwards.
CAGGCTCAATGTCAGCGCATGGCGAGGCGAGTGGCCTTGGCCACCTGGAGGAACATCCGCCCCGCGCTTTCTCCGCCTGGCGACCCCTCGCGGCGATCACCCGGTCACGTCAACGCCTCGATCACGTCAGCGCGGGTTCCAAGCCCTCGTCGCTCGCGAGCGCCTCGGCGTCCGAACCGGGCACCAGGTCCTTGAAGACGGCGAAGCTGGACGGCTGCTCCGTCAGCACGGGGAAGTGGAACGTGCACTTGGGGCACTGCTCGCGGAGCACCGCCTGCTCGGCGCCGATGTCGTACGCCTTGTCCTGGAACTCCCCGCAGCACGGGCACACGCGCAGCAGCCGCGTCGAGGTGAGCTCGAAGTTGTTGATGATGTCCTCCATGATCGCGCCGTTCGCCGCCCAGGCCTTGGCGTACTTGTGGTAGGTGTTCATGTGCCAGTCGCGCAGCGCCTCCTCGCTCGACCACAGGCTGACCTCGTTGAACCAGCCCGGGTCGTCCGGGTGCTCCCACCAGGTCAGGTGGATGAAGCCCGGCAGGCCCATCAGATGGTTGCGGGTGTCGGCGAAGACCACCTTGAACTTCTCGTACGCGTCGGGGCTCGAGAAGCGGACGCGCTGCATGCTCAGATATACGCCCACGTAGATCAGATCCTTTCTGACGGAGTCCTGTCACGGCCAGAGAATTCTTACGCCTGCCGGGTCCTCGCCGCCATCGTCTCCGTGTCCATATCGCAACGACAGACGGTCCGTGTCGGCGACGTCCATATCGAGGCGGCGGATTGTGGAGAGGTCCGCCGTTGCCAGCCGCGGGCGCGTCCGGCATGGTCTCCTCCTGCACGGGTCGCAAGCAAGACGCGGGCACCAGCAAATCGAACGACGGCGGAGGCTTCAATGGCGGCGATCGACCCATCGGCGACGGACACGGACACCCTCAGCTACGCCCACGCCGGGATGCCGAAAACCGGCAACTGGTGGAGCGCGTTCGTCATCGGCCTCGCGTGCCCGATTCTGGTGACAGGGATCGCTCCGACGATGGTCGTCGGCCTCGGCGCCTCGGCGATCCCGATCATGATCCTGATCACGCTCACCGGTTGGCTCGTGTGCCTGTTGCTCTCCGAGCTGTCGGCGATGATGCCCGAGCGCACGGGCGGAATGGCGTCCTACGTCTACCCGGCGCTCCAGGACCGCTGGCCGACCTTCGCCAAACACGCCGGGTCGTTCTCGGCGTGGGGCTACTGGATGGGGTGGTTCCCGGTCGCGCCGCTGAACATGATCCTCGCGTCGGCCTACGTCGCGAACCTCTTCCACCTCTCCTCGTCGGGCTTCTCTCCGCTCGGGACGCCGATCACCTACTGGACGCTCGCGATCTCGATCGTCGGCATCCTGCTGATTTTCATCCCGTCCTACAGGGGGCTGAAGTTCGGCACCGGCTTCGCTACCACGCTCGCGGTCCTCTCGATCATTCCCCTGACGTACATGGGGATCGCGTGGATCTTCAACCCGTCCGCCGCCCACTTCGGGCAGCTGTTCAGCTTCGATCACGTCACCGGCGGCGGCTTCTTCTCCCCGGCCTACGGGCACAGCTGGTGGACGGTCTACACCGCGTTCGCGTTCCTGCTGACGTGGAACGTGATCGCGATGGAGGCGGCCGCGTGCTACATCGGTGAGTGCAAAGACCCGGCGCGCGACGCCAAGATCGCGCTGAACCTCGAGGCCGGCTACGGGCTGTACGTCTTCACCTTGATTCCGATCGCGTTCGTGATCGTGATCGGCAACCACGCGCTCGGCAACTCCGCGCTGGTCGACCCGAAGACGATCTTCGTGACGTTCACCTCGAAGGTGTTCGGCGTCAGCGCCGCCTCGACGGTGCTCACCTGGCTGGTCGCCTGGATGCTGATCATCGCGCTGGTGCTGTCGGCGCTGAACGCGATCACGGGAACGGCGCGATCCCTGGCGCAGATGTCGATCGACGGGAACTTCCCGCGGATCTTCGGACGCCTGAACTCCCACGGCGTACCCGCCGCGGGCATGCTCTTCACCGTCGCCTGCGCGATCGCCGTCACGTTCATGGGCGGCGCGGTCCAGATCTACACGTTCTCCAACGTCGGCTATCTGATCCCGTTCTTCCTGGTGTTCTTCGCCTACTGGCACCTGCGCCGGACCCGGCCGAACCTGCCGCGACCGGTCAAGCTGCCCGAGTTCATGAAGTACGTCGCGCTGGCCGTGCTCGCGTTCTACCTGTTCATCTACCTCTACGGAGGTCCGATCTACGCCGACTGCGCGTGCAACGCGGCGGGCAAAAAGACCTTGATCTATTACTTCCTCGGCTTCGGCGCGCTGGCGATGTACCTGCCGCTGTACCTGTGGCGGCACAGGGTCGAGAACAGACGGGCCGACGCGACGGCGGACGCATCGGCTTCACCCGCGACGACGCCGGCGACGGCGGTGGCGGACGGGGTGATCCTGGAGTGAGCGCCGATGCCTTCCCCGTGGTGCCCGCGCGCAGGGGAAAGGCGGCGCGAGGACGTCTGGCCGGGGTCAAGGTCAGGGGCACCCCTCTCGCCTCGAGCCGCAGCGCCTCGGTGCTGCTGGCCAGCGAGGGTCGCGAGTTCAGCGCCGCGAGCATCGCGCTCGCGGGGGACCTCGCCCGCGAGGCCGGCGGCGTCGTGCTGGTGCTGTCGATCGCCCGCGTCCACGGGGTCTCGTTCGGCATGCAGACACCGGGGCTGATGCCCACGAAGGCCGAGTGGGACGAGCAGCACGCCTACGTGAAGAAGGCCGTCGCGAAGCTCAAGCGCCGCGGCCTGCGGGCGGAGGGCCAGGTGCTCGGAACCCGCAAGCCCTCGCAGCGGATCTGCGCGCTGGCCGACGAGCTCGGCGCCGGCGCGATCGTGATGGGCGCGGACCGTTCGCGCAACCGCTTGATCGCCGGGATGATGTGGACCCAGGAGCCGCAGGCGGTGCGCCGGCGCGCCAGAGTCCCGGTCCATCTCACCGCCGATGAGCGCCCGCGCACGGGCGCCCTCTGAGGATGCGCCGGCGCTGCTCGTGGACGCGGCCGTGCGCGGAGGTCCGGCCGACCTACCGCGCCCTCGCGCCGTGCTGTCCCTCCGGCCGCCCGTGCAGCCGCGCCAGCTTGATCGCGAGCTCCAGCGAGAGCAGGTCGTCCTTGTCCAGCTCCACCCCCGTCAGCTCCTCGATGCGGGCGAGGCGCTGGCGCAGGGTGTTGGGGTGGATGTAGAGGGCGCGGGCGCTCTCGATCACGCTGCGGCGCTCGGCCAGGTAGCGCTCGAGGGTGTCCAGGAGCGCGGCGCGGCGGCGGTTGTCGTAGGCGATCAGCGCGTCCACCGCGTCGCGCATGCGGTCGCGTGGGGCGTCCTCGGCGTCGATGTGGACGAGGTAGCGGTAGGCGCCGAGCTGGGAGTAGGCGATCGCCCCGCCGTCATGCAGCAGCGCCCGCCCGATCGTGGCGGCGTCCAGCGCCTCGCGGTAGGCGCGCACCGCCTCCGCGCCCGAGGAGCGCACCTGGCTGAGCCCGATCGCAGCCCCCGCCTGCTGGCCGAGCTCGCGGCAGGAGCGCAGCAGCTCCTCGGTGCGCTCGCGGGCGCCCACGCCCAGCGGGATCGCTGCCCGCACCGGGCCCGGGCCCGCCTCGACCGCCGCGTGGTGGGCGAGCGCGCCGAGCCCGCGCCCCAGCGTCCCCGCCGCCTGGCGCCACTCCACCGACGCCGGCTCCAGGCCCCCCGCGGGCTCCGCGCACACCATCAGGAACGGCTCGTTGAGGTTGCAGCGCACCTCCGCCGCCTTCGCCACCGCGAAGGCGGCGGCCCCAGCCGCCAGCGCCTCGAACAGGTCCTTGACGATGTTGGCGTTCGTCAGGCGCTCGATCAGCTCCGCCCGCTTGATCGCCACCGCCGCGATGTGGGCGATCGCCCGCGCGAGCTCGGTGTCCTCGCCGGAGAAGCTGCGCCCGGACGGGGAGCCGGCGCACAGCAGCCCCAGCCGCTCGCCGCCGGCCGTCAGCGGCGCCAGCAGCAGGTCGCCGACGTCCAGCCCCGGCCACAGCGAGCGCGCGCTGCTGCCCGAGCCGCGGCCGTCGAGCGCGTCGATCAGGAACCCCGCCGCCGGCACCGTCGCCTGGGAAGCGGCCTCCGGCGGATCCGAGGTCAGCAACTGCAGACCGCTGCCCTCGGGGTCCAGGCGATAGACCTGGCAGAGCTCGGCCTCCAGCAGCCGGCGGGTGCCTCTCGCCACGATCTCCCCGAGGTCCTCGGCGTCGGTGGCGGACGCCACTTCCCCGCCGAGGCTCGACAGCCGCGTGAGCGCGTCCACGCGCCGGCGCTCGCGCTGGTAGAGCTGGGCGTTCTCGATCGCCCCCGACACCAGCGAGGCGATGTGCACCAGCAGCTTCAGGGTGTCCTCGGTAAACTCCCGCGGGGCCTCGGTGTGGAGCACGATCACGCCCAGCGTGTCGCTCGCGCGGGACAGGATCGGCACCGCCACCATCGACTGGAAGCGCTCCTCCTGCAGCAGCGGCACGTACTTCATGCGGGGGTCGGCCATCGCCCCCTCGCGGATGAACTCGGGCATGCGGTGGCGCGCCACCCACCCCGTCAGGCCCTCCTCGATCGCCAGCTGCACGCGCCCCACCGCGTCGGCGAACACCTGCGAGGCCGCCCTGATCGTGAGCCGGTCGTGTTCGAGCAGGTAGATGAAGCAGGCGTGGCAGTCGGTGGCCTGCGTGGCCAGCTCCACGATCCCCTGCAGCATCGGCCCGAGCTCAACCGAGGAGGAGACGAGCTTGATGACGCTGTAGAGGGTGCGGTTCTCCTCGCGGAGGCCGCTCAGCTCGGTGGTAGTGGACATATGTGCTGGATGAACATGCTACCGGCCCGGTGAGAGGTGGGCGCGGCCATTGTCCGGCGCGCGCCGGGCGGGTATGTTCGGCGCCCGTGTCGGCTCCGTCACAGATCGCCGAGGAGCGTGAGATCGCCGAGGAGCGGGGAGGGATCCTCGTCTCCTCTCCCGCCGCTGCGTCTCGCGCACAGCCGCAGAGCGCGGAGGAGGTGCGGGCGACCGTAGCGCGGGAGCGCATCGAGTTCCTGTTCGCGCAGTTCGTGGACATGCACGGCAAGCCCAACGCCAAGCTCGTGCCCGCCTCCCATCTGGACGACCTGCTGAGCGAGGGGGCGGGCTTCGCCGGCTTCGCCGCCGGCGACATCGGCCAGGGCCCCGACTCCCCCGACCTGATCGCGATGCCCGACGTGCGCAGCCTGACCGTGCTGCCGTGGCGCAGGGACGTGGCGCGCTTCGCCTGCGACGTGACCGTGGAGGGCGAGCCGTGGCCGTACTGCCCGCGCACGATCCTCCGCTCCGCGCTCGAGCGCGCCGCCGCGCTCGGCTTCGAGCCGAGGCTCGGGGCCGAGCTCGAGTACTTCCTGCTGCGCCGCGGCCCCCGCGGCGAGCTGGAGCTGGCGGACGTCCACGACACGCTCGAGCAGCCCTGCTACGACATGCGCGCGCTCACCCGGGGCCTCGACTTCGTGACCGAGGTGGCGAGGGCGCTCACCGGCCTCGGCTGGGACAACTACGCCACCGACCACGAGGACGCCAACGGCCAGTTCGAGCAGAACTTCGCCTTCGCCGACGCCCTCGCGACCTGCGACCGCGCGGTGTTCTTCCGCTACATGGTGGAGTCGCTGGCCCACGAGCGCGGGCTGATCGCCACGTTCATGCCCAAGCCGTTCGCGCATTTGACCGGCAACGGCTGTCACTTCCACGTGAGCCTGTGGCGCGACGGCGAGAACCTGTTCGAGCGCGACGCCGCCGAGGATCCCCGCGGGCTGGGGCTGTCCGAGCTCGCCTACCACTTCCTCGGCGGGTTGAAGGCGCACGCGAAGGCGTACATCGCGCTCACCGCCCCCACCGTCAACTCCTACAAGCGGCTGGCCGTCGGCGCGCCCGCCAGCGGCGCCACGTGGGCGCCGGCGTACGTCAGCTACGGCTACAACAACCGCACCCAGATGCTGCGGGTGCCGGCGCCGGGGCGGATCGAGGACCGCACCGTCGACGGGTCCTGCAACCCCTACCTCGCCGCCACCGCGATGCTCGCCGCCGGCCTCGACGGGATCGAACGGGAACTCGACCCGGGCGAGCCGAACGCGGTCAACCTGTACAACCTCAGCGACGCCGAGCGCGCCGCCGCCGGGATCGAGCTGCTCCCAGCCAACCTGCTCGACGCCACCCGCGAGCTCGAGCGCGACGAGGTGCTGCGCGCCGGCCTCGGCCGCACGGGCGACGGCGACTACCTCGACTACTACGTGCAGGTCAAGCGCCGCGAAGTGCAGGCCGCCCACGAGCAGATCACGCCGTGGGAGCTGGAGCGCTACCTGCAGCTGTTCTGAGCCACTCGATCCGCCTGGGCGCTGCGAGCAGGCTCCCGACCGTCTCTTCGCGGACGGCGTCGAGATGGGTGGCGAGCGCGATGAACGCCTGGGCGGTGGTGAGGGCGTCGCCGAGGGCGTCGTGGGGGTGGTGAACGGGCAGGGCGAGCGCCGTCGCGAGGTCGCCGAGCGACAGTGGCTGCGGGGGCCGCCCGTCGCGCTCGCGCAGCCACACGGGCCCCAGCACGCTGGTGTCGATCATGTCCCGGCGCAGCCGTACCCCCTGGCGGCGCAGGGCGGGGCGCAGGAAGCCCCGCTCGACCGCCTCCACGTGCACCACCGGCACCCGCCCCGCCATCGCCGCCAGCAGCGGTTCGATCGCGTCCTCTAGCGGCGGGGCGTCCGCGAGGTCGGCGGTGCGCAGGCCGTGCACCCGGATCGCCGCCGCGCCCATCGCCCGCGAGGGGCGCGCCCGCCCGGCCACCGCCGCGCCCAGCTGCACCCGCCCGTCCTCGATCGGGACCGCCCCGAAGGAGACGATCTCGTCGTGGCGGGGGTCGAGGCCGGTCAGCTCCAGGTCCACCGCGCAGTAACTGCCAGCCCGCCACGGGGTGCGCCGCGAGGGCGGGCGGGCGCTCCGGTATGCCGCCGCCCCCGCGCCGCGCGGCTCGCGGCCCAGCCGCAGCCTCACCGCCAGCCCGCCAGCCCCACCCTGCCGGCGACGCTCCGCTGGATCGAGGCGACCGCGCGGAAGGCGTCCCTGAGGTAGCTGCGGGTGAGCGCGCTCAGCTCGTCCGGGTCGAGGTGGTCGTCCGGCTCGCGTCCGTCGCGCAGGCGCTGCACCTGGTGCTCGACGCGCAGCTCCATGAACAACTCGAAGGCGTCCTCGAGCGTGCGCGCGTCGCCCGCCGCCAGCGTTCCGGCGCCCGCCGCGGCGCGCAGGCGCTCGCGGGTCGAGGCGCCCGCGACCCCCGCCGCCATCCCCGCCCAGCGGGCGAGGCCGACGACCGGCAGCACCCCTCCGCGCTCGAGGTCCAGGCGACCGCGGTGCTCGCCGCCGTGCTCCACCACCAGCCCCCGCAGAAAGCCGGTGGGGGGGCGGTGGGAGAGCGCGTGGCGGGCGAGCAGCCGCAGCAGCTCGTCGTTCGCAGGGGCCGCGCGCAGCGCGTCCGCGACCGGGTTGGGGCGCTCCCCCCACACCGGCCGGCCGTCCACGAGCACGGACACGAGCCGCGGCGCCTGTTCCTGGATGGGTCGCTCGACCCAGCTGCGCGCCGTCCGCGTCCACGACTCGAGAGAGCGCACGAACACGAGCTCGGAGGCGCCCGCGCCGTAACCCCCGACGACGAGGCCGCACTCGCGCAGCCCCGCGGCCACCTCGCGGGCGAGCGCGTGCAGGTAAGGCCGCACGCGCTCCTCCTGCGCCTCCCCGTACCACACGATCGCGCTGTCCACATCGGAGGCGGGGGTTGCCTCCCGCCGCGCCTGGCTGCCGAGCGCGAGCCACGAGAACTCCGCCGGGGGCTCGCCGGCGTCCGCCGGCGCCGGCTCGCCGGCGCCGGCCGGCAGCTCCCCGGCGCCCGCCGGCGCCAGCTCCAGCAGCCGCCGTGTGAGCGTGTCGAGCACCACCGAGTAGACGGCGGCGATGCTGGACGCCGCCAGGCGCGCTTCGTGCAACGCCACCACCGCCGGGCGCAGGTCGCGGGTGCGCGCCGCCAGCTCGTCCACGCTGCCCGCACGGGCGAGCGCGCGGCGCAGGTGCAGCGAGGACAGCGCCTCCACAGCCATCAGGTCCACCGCCTCCACCACCCCCAGCACCCGGCCCTCGGCGCTCACCACCGGGAAGTGGCGCAGGCCCCGTTCGAGCATCTCCAGCAGCACGTCGCCGCCGAGCCGACCCGGCTCCACCACGTGGGCGGGGGCGCTCATCGCCGTCGACACGGGAGCGTCGTAGGGGATCCCGTCGGCGATCACCCGCGAGCGCAGGTCGCGGTCGGTGAGGATCCCGAAGGAGCCGTCCAGCTCGATCACGATCGCGCTGGCGGCCGCGGCGGTCATGCGCGCCGCCGCCTCGCGGATCGTCGTGTCCGGCGGGCACAGCAGCGGCGGCTCGCGGATCAGCGCCGCCACCGGCCGGTTGGCGGGGTCGGGGGCGGGCCTGCGCGGCGCAAGCGACACGGGGCTCTTGGCGTTCATCTGAAGCAGCGAGCGGGCGACGAAGCCGACGCTCGCCGGCCGCGCCAGCACCTCCCGCGCCACCTCCCGGGGGATCCGGTAGCAGAGCGTGTCCTCGTGGGCGCGCGCAGCGAACCCCGGCGGCAGCCCCGACAGCATCGACGCCTGCCCGAACAGCTCGCCCGCTCCCAGCAAATCCAGCGCCTGCTCGTCGTGCACGATCTCCACGGCGCCCGTGCGCACCACCCGCACGTGCTCGATCGGCCCTGCGCTCTGCGTGAAGATGACCTCCCCCGCCGGGAAGAACTCCACCTCGCTCCTCGACGCCACCCGCTCCACGTCCGCGAGCTCGAGCGCGTCGAAGGGAGAGTGTGCGCGCAGGAAGTCGATCACGTCGCTGGGCGCGACGGGCGCCGGCAACGTCGCTCTACGCTCGCTCAATTCGCCTCCCGCGGACGGTCACCAGCTGCCGACCTCCATATCTATATTGATCATCTCTCGACCGTCAAGCGAATGACGACCGCGAGCATCCGGTCCGCTCGCGCCGCCGGCGACACGGCTCCGGCAAGATAGGGTCAGCGGCGAACCAATGCTCCTGGAGGTGTCGCGAAGGTGATGACGATGAGAGACGCGGTGATCTGCGAGCCGTTGCGCACCCCGGTGGGCCGCTTCGGCGGGGTGCTGCGCGAGGTGAGCGCGCAGGCGCTGGCGGCGACGGTGATCCGCGAGCTGGTGGCGCGCACGGGCTTGCGCGGCGAGGATGTGGACGACGTGATCATGGGCCAGTGCTATGCGAGCGGCGAGGCGCCGGCGCTCGGTCGCGTGGCGGCGCTCGACGCGGGGCTGCCTGTGCGTGTGCCGGGCCTGCAGATAGACCGCCGCTGCGGCTCCGGGCTGCAGGCGGTGATCTACGGCTGCATGCAGGTGGCGAGCGGCGCGGCGGAGCTCGTGCTGGCCGGCGGCGCGGACAGCATGAGCCAGGCGGAGTTCTACACGGCGAGCCCGCGCTGGGGGGTCAAGGGCGGTGCGATCGAGCTCGAGGATCGCCTGGAGCGCGCGCGCGTGAACGCCGGCGGCGCCAAGCACCCGGTGCCGGGCGGGATGCTGGAGACGGCGGAGAACGTGCGCCGCGAGTACCGCGTTTCGCGAGAGGACCAGGACGAGGTGGCGCTGCGCTCCCACCAGCGCGCGGTGGCGGCGCAGCAGAGCGGCGCGTTCGCGCAGGAGATCGTGGCGGTGAGCGTCCCGGGGCGCTCGGGGGAGAGCGTGGTGGACACCGACGAGCACCCGCGCGCGGACACGACCATGGAGGCGCTCGGGCGGCTGCGGGCGATCATGGGCGCGAGCGACCCGGAGGCGACGGTGACGGCTGGCAACTCGAGCGGTCAGAACGACGGCGCGGCGGTGTGCGTGGTGACGCACGCACAGCGCGCGGCGGAGCTCGGCCTGCGCCCGCTCGCGCGCCTGGTGTCGTGGGCGGTCGCGGGCGTCGCGCCGGAGACAATGGGCGTCGGCCCGATCCCGGCGACGCGCGCGGCGCTGGCGCGCGCGGGCGCGGCGCTGGGGCGCGAGCGCGTGACGTTGCGGGACATCGACGTGATCGAGCTGAACGAGGCGTTCGCCTCGCAGGTGCTGGCGGTGATGCGCGAGTGGGACCTGGAGGACGGCTTCGAGCGCGTCAACGTGAACGGCTCGGGCATCTCCCTCGGACACCCCGTGGGCGCGACCGGTGCGCGAATCCTCGCAACCCTGCTGCGTGAGATGCACAGGCGCGACGCGCGGCTTGGGCTGGAGACGATGTGCATCGGCGGCGGACAGGGCCTCGCAGCGATCTTCGAGCGCGTCGACGCATAGGCGCCGCGACTCAGGAGGCGACGCCTGCGCTCGCGAGCCCCGAGTGGGCGGCGCGCCTGGCGCAGTGCTCCGGGCAGTAGACGCCGCGCACGCGGCCGTCGCGCAGGCCGTAGCCGAGCCATTGGCCGCCGCGCCAGACGAAGTTGAAGAACTGGTCTTCGCGCGCCGGCTTGCGCTGGAGCTCGCGGCCCCAGGCATTGGCGACGATGCCCGAGGGCACGGTCGCCTGGCAGGAGCAGCCGCCGTCGAGATAGCCGGAGTGCACGCAGCGCAGCAGGCTGTCGGGGCTGTTCTCGGATGTGGGGATGGATGTGAACATGGGATCGTTTGTCGTTCGCTTGGGACGACACGCTCCTGCCCTTTTCGGGCAATTGATGTCGTCCTTTTCGTGCTATTCGCGCTTTTCTGGCGCTTGCATGCAGTTTTTTGGTGAGCGTGGACGGGTGTCTTAGCCGCTCAGCGCCCGCCGGGGGCGCCGCGGCGCATGCGGTTGACGCGGCGCAGCTCCTCGACGGCCTCGTCGAAGCCGCCGAGCGTCGCGCGCGGGCCCTCGCCAAGCAGCTCGACGTCCAGGCGCTTGCGCACGAGCTCGCCGGCGATCGCGTCCACGCGCTGGCCGCCGGCCCCCGGACGCGAGCTGACGGCGCGCTCCGGGCGCTCGCCGCGAAACAGCAGCCCGACGCCGTCGTCGAGCGCCCAGCCGCCGGGCAGCGTGCCGTCGCGGACGGCCGCGAGCCACACGGGCAGGCGCTCGGGCTCGCCGTCGGCGTGCACGGTGAGCGACCCGGGCAGCACGGCGAGCCCGTCGATCGCTTCGGGGCGCCCGCTCGAGCACGTGACGCCGCCTTCAAACCAGCACATCGCGCCGGCGCTCAGACCGGCGAGCACCGTGCCGCGTTCCCACGCGCGCACGAGCAGGCGATCGAGGCCGTGAGCGCGCCACAGCGCGAGCAGGTTGCGCATCGAGCCGCCGCCGACGTACACGATGTCCTGCTCGCGCACGATCTGAGCCAGGGGGCGCGCGTGCTCGCGCAGGTGAAACAGCGACAGCTGCTCGGCGACGCACGCGCGCTCGCCGAAGCGTTCCTTGAAGGCGTTGACCTGCATGCCGGGGTCGCCGGAGGCGGTCGGCAGGAACAGGATGCGCGGCTCGCCGACGTCGACGAGCGAGAGCACGAAGTCATCGAGCAGCGGGTTGGCCGGCTCCATCGTGAAGCCGCCGCCGCCCATCGCGAAGATCAGCCGTCGGTGTGGCTCGACGGTCGGTCCGTCAACGCTCGCCCGCCCGCGGTCGTCGTCTGCGAGCCGGCCGGCGCTCACGCGGCGACCGGCTCCCGCCCGAGCTCGAGCCGCGCCGCCGCGGCGGGGCGCTCGACGCCGGCGAGGAGGTCGGCGGGCAGGCGCGTCTCGCGCACGCCCGCGTGGCAGCTCTCGGAGGGCTCGACGAGGTACGCGGCGCCGTCGGCGCGCGAGCTGACGACGCGCGCGAGGCGCGTGCCGCTGAAGTGCAGCGCGACGCCGTCCTCGGCGGCGAAGCCCGCGCGCATGCCGTCGGCGACGAACCGGTGGTACTCGGCGCGGCGCGCGGGCTCGGCGTCGTAGTGGACGCAGTTGGAGTACGGCAGGAAGCCGAGCGCGCGCACCATGCGCGGCGCGCCGTGGAAGGCGGACAGCGCGTGCTCGAACCAGCACAGCGAGCCGGCTGACGGCCCGCACAGGACGATCCCGCGCCGCCATGCCTTGCGCAGGATCGCGTCCAGGCCGTACGCGCGCCAGGCGCCGAGCATGCTCAGCACGTTGCCGCCGCCGACGTAGATGAGGTCCTGCGAGAGCATGTGGCTGGCGAGGTCGTCCTCGACGCCGCTGGTGCCCTGGTCGCGGCGGAACAGCGACACGTGGCTGGCTTCGCAGTCGGCCGCGAAGCGCCGGTAGAAGCGCACGATGTAGTGGTCGGCGTCGCCCGACGCGGTCGGCAGGAAGCACACGCGCGGCCGCGCGGACCGGGTGAGCGAGAGCACGTAGTCGTCGAGCAGCGTGCTGTCGCGCTCCATCGAGAAGCCTCCGCCCCCGAGCGCGACGATTTGTGGAGTTGTGTGCGGCACGGCCCTCTTCCTCGGCTGGGGGTGCAAAGCGAACAGCCTGGGAGAAGGATCGCCGAGCGCGCCGGGCGGCTGTATGGACCGGCGTCCAAGAGTGACGTTCGTACAGTGTCCGAGGTGCCGGGCGAGTCGGCAGGGCGCGAGCGTCGAGCGCTCGGCGACTCATGGCAGGGCGCGAGCGGCGAGCGCTCGGCGACTTATAGATCTCAGACGTTGCGCAAAGGGTGCCCGTACTCGACCCGGCGATGCTGCCCGCCATGAGCTACTCATGGGAGACCCAATCAGCAGCGTCCGCCCCGCCGGCATCGGCGTCGAGCGACACATTCGACGGCCTCGCAGGGGGCGCTCGCGCTCGCGCCCGGGCGCTCGTGGCCCGGATCCCGCGCCCGGAGCTGCTCGGCGTGATGGCGCTCGCGGCGGTTCTCAACCTGTGGGACCTGTCGCGTAACGGCTGGGCGAACGAGTACTACGCGGCGGCGGTGCGCTCGATGAGCACGAGCTGGCACGACTTCCTGTACGCCTCGATGGACCGCGCGGGTGTGATGACCGTCGACAAGCCGCCACTCGCGCTGTGGGTGCAGGCGCTGTCGGTGCGCGCGTTCGGCTACCACTCGCTGAGCATCCTCGTGCCGCAGGCGCTGATGGGCGTGGCGAGCGTCGCGCTCGTGTACGACCTCGTGCGCCGGCGCTTCGGCCGCCTGGGCGGCTTCATCGCCGCGCTCGCGCTCGCGCTGACGCCGATCACGGTCGCGATCTCGCGTCACAACAACCCCGACTCGCTGCTCATCCTGTGCTCGGTGGCCGCGCTGTGGTGCACCGTGCGCGGCCTCGAGAACGGACGCACGCGCTGGCTGGTGGCGGCGGGCGTGTGCGTCGGGCTGGGCTTCGAGACGAAGATGCTGGTCGCGCTGGTCGTCGTGCCGGGCATCGTGTTCGCGTGGCTGTGCTCGGCGCCCGCCGCGCGCCGCGCGGCGGGGAAAGCCTCGTCCGGGGCGCTCCCCGAAGAGCAGCTCGCACAGCGCGCGCGCTTGCGAGAGCGCGCGCGCTGGCGCGCGCACGCGCTGGGTCAGCTGCTTGCCGGCGGTCTGGCGCTGCTGATCGTGGGCGGCGCGTGGCCGCTGCTCGTCGAACTGACCCCCGCGGCGGACCGCCCGTGGGTGTCGGGCACGAGCGACAACACGATCCTGTCGCTGATCTTCGAATACAACGGCCTCGGGCGCGTCGATGGCCAGGCCGGCGGCCCGGGCGGCACCGCGAACGACGTGTTCGGCGGCTCGACCGGCCCGCTGCGCCTGCTGAACTCGGCGCTCGGCGGGCAGGCCGGCTGGCTGCTCGGCTTCGCGCTGGTCAGCGCGGTCGCGATCCTGCTCGCGAGCCGCCTGCGCCGCGCGGACGCGCGCAGCGGCTGGCTGCTGGCGGTCGGCGGCGCGTTCGCGACAACCGCCGTGCTGTTCAGCTTCGCGAGCGGGATCTTCCACCCGTACTACGTCTCGCTGCTCGCGCCGTTCGCGGCCGCGCTCGTGGGCGCGGGAGCCTCGCAACTGATCACCGGTCGCGTGCGCGTGCGCGTGTTCGGCCCGCTCGCGGTGGTAGTCGGGGTGCTCGTCGAGCTGGTCGTGCGCGCCGACTACCCCGGGCAGCTGACGTGGCTGGCGCCCGTGTTGATTGTCGTGGGCGCGCTCGCGGCGCTCACGCTGCTCGCGCTGCGCTCGCCTGCCGCTGCCCCCGACGGGCGTGTGCTCTCCAGGGTGCGCGCCGTTCGGCTCGCGGCGACCGGCGCGGCGCTGGCGGCGCTGCTGGCGGCGCCCGCGGTGTGGGCGTTCGACACGCTCGGCCACGCGACCAGCGGCACGTTCCCCGAAGGCGGTCCCGCCTCGGCGCTCGCGAGCGCCGGCGGGCCGCCCGGTGGCGGGACCCACGCTGGCGGCTTGCGCGGGCAGGGCGGATTCCCGGGCGGCGCGGGCGCGACGGCTGGCCTTCCCGGCGGCGCGACAGGTGGCCCTCCCGCGGCCGCTGGCTCCGGCTCGGGTGCCCCGCAACTGTTCGGCTCGGGCGCGGGCGGCGGCCAGCAGGCCGGCGCCGGCGCGCACGCATCGGGACGCGGCGGGGCGATCGGCGCGCCGGTCGGCGCGAGCGTGTCGAGCGGCATCCTGTCGTACGTCAAGCACCACGGCGGCGGCACGATCGCTGTCGAGAGCCAGTCGGACGCGGCGTCGGCGATCGTCGAGCAGGACGCGCAAGTGGCGGGCATCGGCGGCTTCTCCGGACGCGAGAGCGACGTGAGCATCTCGTGGCTCGCCCTGGAGGTGCGCGCGGGCAAAATCTCGTGGGTGCTCGAGGAAGACGAAGCCGGTCTCGGCGGCGGCTCGCTCCCCGGCGGCGGCTCGTTCACCGGCGGCGGCTCGTTCACGGGCGGCGGCTCGTTCACGGGCGGCGGCTCGCTCCCCGGCGGCGGCTCGTTCACCGGCGGCGGCTCGCTCCCTGGCCGCGGCTCGCTCCCTGGCCCGCTCGCGGGCGCTGCCGCGGCGAACGGCCACGGCACGCCGCAGCGCGAAACCCGCACAGGCTCGAGAAAGGCGATGGCGGCGGTCAAGCGGGCGTGCCGGGCGGTGACGCTCGGCTCCGGCGCCGGGCGCTCCTCGAACGGCGCCTCGACCAGCGCGAGCGGCGGCACGCTGTATGACTGCAGAGCTGACGCGGCGGCGCTCGAACGCGTGGGCGCGCGAGAATCACACTCGTGAGAGTGCTGGTCGTCGACGATGATCGCGCGGTGCGCGAAGCGCTGCGCCGCGCGCTGACGCTCGCGGGCTACGAGGTGCAGCCGGCGGAGGATGGCGAGCAGGCGCTCGAGCAGATCGTGCAGGCGCTTCCGGACGCGGTGGTGTTGGACGTGGGGCTCCCGGGGATCGACGGCCTGGAGGTGTGCCGGCGGGTGCGCCGCCTGGGCAACCGCGTTCCGATCCTGATCCTGACGGCGCGCGACGCGGTCGCCGACCGGATCGACGGCCTGGACGTGGGCGCGGACGACTACATGGTCAAGCCGTTTGACGTCGGCGAGCTGAAGGCGCGCCTGCGCGCGCTGCTGCGCCGCGCGAACCCGCAGGCGGACACGGACATGCTGTCGTTCGCCGAGCTGCGCCTGGACCCCGACCGCCACGGCGCGCAGGTGGGCGAGCGCTTCGTGGAGCTGACCCGCACGGAGTTCCAGCTGCTCGAGCTGCTGATGCTGAACCCCCGGCGGGTGCTGCCCCACAGCATGATCTACGACCGCGTGTGGGGCTATGACTTCGGCCCGACCTCGAACGCGTTGCGCGTGTACGTCGGTTACCTGCGTCGCAAGCTCGAGGACGCGGGCGCGCGCCAGCTGATCCACACGGTGCGCGGCGTCGGCTACGCGCTGCGCGAGCCGTGAGGCGGGCGCGGTGACGCTGCGCACGCGCATCGCGGCGGTGGCGAGCGTGTCGGTGGCGCTCGCGGTGCTGGCGGCGGCGGTCGGCCTGTACGTGGCGGTGCGCTCGGAGCTGCGCGGGGAAGTCGACAGCTCGCTGCGGGCACGGGCGCGCTCGTTCATCGCCGCGGGCCTTCCGGGCTCGCCCGCGGGCAGCGAAACCGGGAGCGCGCGCGGCCCGAACTCAGGGGGTGCGCCTGTGGGCGGCTCCTATCCCGGCAGCGGTCCGCCGGGCCACGGCTTCCCGGGCAGCGTCGAACCGGCGCCGTTCGGCGGGGCGTCCGGCTACGTCGAGTTCGTCTCGCCGCGGGGCGAAGCGTTCGTGCCCGGCGGCCAGGGCACCTCGAGGAGGAAGATCCCGGTGAGTGCGAGCGATCGCGCGGTAGCGGCGAGCGGTGTGGGCTCGCGCTTCAGTGACCGGGGCGTCGACGGGACGGAGCTGCGCGTGCTCACGAGCGGCACGGGCGCGCGCGGCGCGGTGCTGATCGCCCAGCCGCTGACGGAGGTCGAACACGAGCTCAGCCACCTGCTGCTGATCCTCGTGCTGATCGGCGTCGGCGGCGTGGTGCTCGCGGCGCTGCTCGGCACGCTGGTCGCGCGTACGGCGCTCGCGCCGATCGGGCGCTTCACCGAGCGCACCGAGACGCTGAGCGGCAATCTGGACCTCTCGCGGCGCCTGGACGTGCGCGGCCGCGACGAGCTGGCGCGGCTGGCGGACAGCTTCAACGCGATGCTCGACGCGCTCGAGCGCTCGGTGCAGGCGCAGCGCCACCTGATCGCGGACGCGAGCCACGAGCTGCGCACGCCGATCTCCTCGTTGCGAGCGAACATCCAGGTTCTCGGCGACGCCGAGCGCTTGCCGGCGGCCGAGCAGGAGAGCCTGCGCGCGGACATCGTCGCGGAGCTCGACGAGCTGACGGCGCTGGTCGGCGACGTGGTCGAGCTCGCGCGCGGCGCGGCGCCGGACGGCGCGGCCGACGACGTGCGACTCGACGAGCTGGTCGCGGCGGCCGTGACGAGCGCCCGCCGGCGCGGCGAGCGCGCGGGGAGTCAGGCAGGCGCCGGCGAGGTGCGCTTCGAGCTCAGCCTCGAGCCGACGGTCGTGCGCGGAGCGGCCGAGCGGATCGGACGGGCCGTGTCGAACGTGGTCGACAACGCACGCAAGTGGAGCCCTGCGGGCGCCACCGTGGAGGTCGCGCTGCACGAAGGCGTGCTGAGCGTCCGCGACCACGGCCCCGGGTTCGAGCAGGCCGACCTGCCGTTCGTGTTCGACCGCTTCTACCGAGCCCAAGCGGCGCGCGGGCTGCCCGGCTCGGGGCTCGGCCTGGCGATCGTCAGGCAGGCGGCGGAGGCGTGCGGGGGCTTCGCGGAGGCGCAGAACGCCCCGGGTGGCGGGGCGCTCGTGCGGGTGAGCTTCGGGGCGAGGAGCGATCCGAGCCCTGCGGATGTGCGAGCGGCCGCTGAACCGTCCAGATGATCTGCGATGGTGCATGGAGGACTTTCGCGAGGCCCGTCTAATACAGCCGTTGGTCAACCGCAACTTCTTCGCCTGCTCGGAGTCAGAGTGGGCACAGACGCGTGTGTTCGTCTCGTTCCAGCCGAGCTTCGATAGGGAGGTAGCCGTGAGGGTCAAGGTCCGTGTTTCGCTCGTGGCGCTCGCGGTGAGCGCGCTCATGGCCGTCCCGGCGGCCGCTGCCCAGGCCAGCCTCGGAATCGCAAGCTTCGTCGGGATCAACTGCAAGCCGGCGGCCGAAACCTGCGGCGAGCAATCGAGCGAAACGACCGATGTCTTTGGCTCCACGCTGTACGAAACCAAGGAACCCGATCACAAGGCGTCCGAAGAACAAGGCTATACCCAAGCCGGTGGCCACGTCCCGTGGGGCGTGACCGACTTCACGGTCGCGCACGCAGGGAGCTTCAAAGAAGACAATGCCGTCCCAACCGCCGCCGTGACGCACGTCAGGGTCGACGTCGCCCCCGGGCTCGCGACGAGCCCCGCAAACGTTCCCCAGTGCACGAGAAAAGAATTCGGGGAAACCGAAGTTCCTGTACCGGGATTTGGATTCTACGAAGCCCCCAAATGTAAAGCGGGGGGACTCGGACCCCACGAAACAGGGCCTGAAAGCACGGTGATCGGCGAAGAATCGGCGACGGTGTTCGCCGGAGCGGCGGGCGATGTCGTGCTATCCGGCGTGCTCTACAACCTCGAACAACCAAAGCCGCCCGAACGGGCGCGCGCCTCGTTGTATGGCGCGGCCCTGAAACTTCCGATAGGACTCACCAAAGGCATACTCGAAGCCCGTGGAATCACCGGAGCGCCCGCCGCCAAACAGTACTACTCGCATACGCTCGTCGAAGGCAACGTCGAATGGGGTCGAGAAGCCAAGGGCACCGGCGCGGGCGACTATCACGACTACTTCGAAGTCAACGTCTCACCGTTTCTGCCACTCGTGAGGTCGCGGCAGGTCGACTACGGCCGGGCCGGTAACGGGGCGTTCATCACGAACGCCACGAACTGCCCCGGTAACCACACCACGACGCTGACCTTGGAAAGCATCCCGCTCGGCAGCGAAGCGGAAATGCAGAAAAGCCTGGAAAGCGGCGTCCGCGAAGTGTCGAGAACGCCATACGAAACCTTGATCGGTCTGCAGGAATGCAACAAGGACCCCTTCAAGCCCATTTTCAGCCTCACGCCCGAAGCAAGCGGGCACGACGAACCCGACCAGATAACGACCGAATTCAGTCTCCCGCAGTTCTCGGGTGAAGAAGAAATCGACAGCTCGCAGGTGAAGACGGCATCGATCACGCTGCCGGAAGGCATGACGCTGAACCCGTCCGCTGCCGCCGGCCTCGAAGCCTGCACGGTCGCGCAGGCGAGGATCCACAGCGAAACTTTCGGGGTGGCGTGCCCTGTCGGCTCGGAACTCGGAACGGTGAGCCTCGAAGTGCCGACGCTGCCCGCCGGCTCGCTCACGGGCGCGGTGTATCTCGGCGGCCCTGTCACAGGCTCCGAAACGGCTCCGATAACGGGTCCCCCCTACATCATCTACGTCGTCGCGAACTCGACACGCTATGACGTATCCGTCAGGCTGAAAGGTGAAGTGATCCCCAACGAAGCGACCGGCCAGCTAACGGCGGTGTTCGATGAAAACCCCGAACAACCGTTCACCAAGCTGACGCTGCACTTCAACCGTGGCGTGCTCACATCGGTGGCGAACCCGCTCGTGTGCGGCACTCCGAGCGGCTCCAGCAACTTCACGCCCGTGGCGACGGAAGGAGTTCCAGCCGCGGCGGCCACATTCGGCGTCTCGATCACGGGTTGCGGTGAACCGCTGCCGTTCAGCCTCCGCCAGTCGACGGAAGGCGACACGCAGACTGCCGGCGCGCACACGTCGTATGACTTCAGCCTGACGCGCAGCGATGGCGAACAGTACCTCGAAAAGGTCAAGACGACGCTTCCGGAAGGGCTCGTCGGCGCGATCCCCGACGTGACGCAGTGCGGCGAACCGCAGGCGGCCAACGACGAATGCGCGGCGGCGAGCAGGATCGGCACCGCGACTGTCACGGCCGGCGCCGGCAACTTCCCGTTCTCGTTCTCCGGGCCGGTATACCTGACCGGACCGTACGACGGCGCGCCGTACGGCCTGCTGATCCCGATCGAAGCGGTCGCCGGTCCGTTCGATCTCGGCAAGGTCGTGACACGGGCGACGATCAACATCAACCCGACGACCACTCGCGTCACGACCGAAGCGACGCTTCCGACGATCGTCAAGGGCGTGCCCATACGCCTGCGCTCGCTCAACGTGAACATCACCAAGCAGGGCTATCTGTACAACCCTACGCACTGCTCGGGCCTCGAAACCGAATCGACGCTCACCTCGACGTTCGGAACTGTCCAGTCGGGTCTGAAGTCGCCGCTGACGGTCGAAGGCTGTAGCGGCCTGGCCTTCAAACCGACGTTCACGGCCTCGACCAGCGGCAAGTACGCCAAAGCGGGCACCGAGGCGCAGGTCAAACTCAACGGCGCGAGCCTCGTGACCACGATCACGCAGGCGCCGGGACAGGCGAACATCAAGTCGGTGCTCGTGCAGCTGCCCAAACAGCTGCCCTCGCGCCTGACGACGCTCCAGAAAGCCTGTCTGGCAAAGACGTTCGAAGAAAACCCGCTGAGCTGCAAGACCGTCTCACCCGAATCGGTGGTCGGCACCGTCAGGGCGGTCACGCCGGTTCTGCCCAACGTGATGGAAGGGCCCGCGATCCTCGTCTCGCACGCCGGGGAAGAATTCCCCAGCCTCGAGCTCGTGCTCGAAGCGGACAACGTCCGCGTGGTCGTCGAAGGCAAGACGCACATCAAAAACAAAATCACGACAACGTTCTTCGAATCGTCGCCCGACGTGCCCGTGTCGAGCATCACGGTGAACCTGCCGCTCGGCAAAAACTCGGCGCTTGCACCCGAAAGGTTGACCACCAACCTGTGCACGGCGAAGCTGATAATGCCGACGACGATCACCGGGCAGAACGGCAAGGTGGTCAAACAGAACACCGTGATCAAGCCCGCCGAATGTCCCGTGCAGATCGTCGGGCGCAAGGTGGTCGGGAACACGGTCTATCTGACCGTCAGGACCTACTCGGCCGGGCGCATCAGCGGCAGCGGCAGCGGCCTGTCGACCACCAGGCGCAAGCTCGCCAGCGCGAGCGGCGCCGCGACGCTCAAGGTCCCGCTCTCGCGCAGCGGCCGCCGCCGCCGGCGCCCGTTCAAGGTCAAGGTCCGCGTCGGCTTCACGCCCAAGCAGAAAGGCGCCAAGTCCTCTAGCACCAGCGTGACCGTCAGGTTCGGCTGAACGCGCCACACGCTCATCGACAGTCACACCGGGGGCGGCCAGTGGCCGCCCCCGCCGCGTCTTCCGGGCCGCGCTGAACGTCGCCGGCGACCGAGCCGGCGCTCCCACAGCGCCCAGCGCATGCCGTACCCTGTCGGGATGGATGTCCTAACGGGTACGGATGCCTCGATGTCGTCGGCGGGCGTCGAGCGCCTGCTCGCGGGCATCCGCCGCCTGAGCGCCCTGGCCGACGGCCCCGCCGGCGCCGACTCGGTCTTCCGCGTGCTCGCGCGCGAGCTCCTGGCGGTGCCCGGGGCGGAGGAGGTGCACGTCCACCATCTCGCGCTCGATCGCGACCGCCACGAGGAGCTGGTCGCCGTGTACATGTCCGCCGGCATTGGGCGCTTGAGCTACCTGCAGCCGCGCGCCGAGCGCCCGCCGGGCGTGAGCTGGGTCGCGAGCACGCGCAGCAGCTTCCTCGCTACCGACGCCGACGGTCTGGTGGCGAGCATCCCGCGCCTCACTCAGACCGGCCCGGTCGGCAGCGCGCTGCTGCTGCCGCTCGCCGAGCGCGGCGAGGTCGAGGCGGTGGTCGTGCTCGTGCGTCGCGAACGGGAGGTCTTCACGCCCGCCGAGGTCGAGCTCGGCGCGGCGCTCGTCGAGCAGGCGGCCACCACGCTCGCGCTGACACGCGCGCGCGCCGAGGCCGGCACCGACGCGGTCACCGGCTGCCTGAACCACCGCGCGATGCGCCGGCGCCTCGGCGAGGAGATCGACCGCGCGACGCGCACCGGCGCGCCGCTCTCGTGCCTGCTGATCGACCTCGACGACTTCAAGCTCGTCAACGACCGCCACGGCCACCAGGCGGGCGACACGCTGCTGCGCGCCGTCGTGCACGCGCTCGTCGGCGAGTTCCGCGCGTTCGACCGCGTCGCACGCTACGGCGGCGATGAGTTCGTCGTGATCCTCCCCAACGCCAGGCTCGACGCCGCCGCCGCGGCGGCAGCGCGGGCGCTCGAGCGCCTGCGCGCGATCCCGTCGCAGGACGGCATCGGGCCCGGCGTGGCGGCGTCGATCGGGGTCGCGCAGTGGCAGGCGCCGATGGGCACCGACGAGCTGCTGCGAGCGTGCGACGCCGCGCTGCTGCGCGCCAAGCGCCAGGGCAAGGGTCGCGTGACGCGCTCCGCCAGCGAGCTCGCCTCCTGACCGCCAGGTCGCGAGCGCGACTCTGCGAGACTGGCGTCAGTTGCCAGTAGACCCGCGGCCCGCAAGGGAGATGCCATGTCCGAGAACAGCTTTGGCGCCAAGAACACGCTCGAGGCCGGCGGGCGCAGCTATGAGATCTTCCGCCTGGACGCGCTGCAGCAGCGCTTCGACGTCAGCCGGCTGCCGTTCTCGCTGAAGGTGCTGCTCGAGAACCTGCTGCGCACCGAGGGCTCCGGTTCGGTCGGCGCCGCCGACGTCGAAGCCCTCGCCAGCTGGGACGCCAAGGCGCGGCCGAGCAAGGAGATCGCGTTCACCCCCGCGCGCGTGCTGATGCAGGACCTGACGGGCGTGCCCGCCGTCGTCGACCTCGCGGCGATGCGCGACGCGATGGCCGGCATGGGCGGCGACCCGGCGAAGATCAACCCGCTCGTGCCCGCCGAGCTCGTGATCGACCACTCCGTGCAGGTCGACGCGTTCGGCACGCGCGACGCCTTTCGCGTCAACGCCGAGCGCGAGTTCGAGCGAAACCAGGAGCGCTACCGCTTCCTGCGCTGGGGTCAGGGCGCGTTCGACGAGTTCGCGGTCGTCCCGCCCGACACCGGCATCGTCCACCAGGTCAACCTAGAGTACCTCGCGCGCGTCGTCTTCACCCGCGAGCGCACCGGCTCCGCCCTGCCCCTGGCCTACCCCGACACGCTCGTCGGCACCGACTCGCACACGACGATGGTCAACGGCCTCGGCGTGCTCGGCTGGGGCGTCGGCGGGATCGAGGCCGAGGCCGCGATGCTCGGCCAGCCGATGTCGATGCTGATCCCGCAGGTGCTCGGCTTCCGCCTGCACGGGCAGCTGCCCGAGGGGGCCACGGCCACCGACCTTGTGCTGACGGTCACCCAGATGCTGCGCGAGCGCGGCGTCGTGGGGATGTTCGTCGAGTTCTACGGCGCCGGGCTCGCCGATCTGCCGATCGCCGACCGGGCGACGATCGGCAACATGTCGCCCGAGTTCGGCTCCACCTGTGCGATCTTCCCGATCGACGCCGAGACGCTCACCTACCTCGAGCTCTCGGGGCGCGCCCCCGAGCAGATCGCGCTCGTCGAGGCATACGCCAAGGAGCAGGGCCTGTGGCACGACGAGCGCTCCGAACAGCCGACCTTCTCGGACACGATCGAGCTCGACCTCGCGAGCGTCGAGCCCAGCATCGCCGGGCCCAAGCGCCCGCAGGACAGGATCGCGCTGAGCGATGCCCGCGAGTCCTTCCACGCGGCCCTGCACGGCTACGTCGCCGGCTACGACGGACGCGACGAGGCAGACGCCGAGAGCTTCCCTACGAGCGACCCGCCCGCCAACGGCAACGACCATCCGCGACCCGACGACGGCGGCCCGAGCTACGTCGACGGCCCCGACTACGGCGGCGTGAAGCTGAAGACCGCGAGCGCCACGCGCTGCACGCTCGCCGACGGCAGCGAGGTCGAGCTCGACCACGGCCACGTGGTGATCGCCGCGATCACCAGCTGCACCAACACGTCCAACCCGTCGGTGATGATCGGGGCGGGCATTCTCGCGCGCAACGCGCTTGCACGGGGGCTGCGCACCAAGCCGTGGGTCAAGACCTCGCTCGCGCCCGGCTCGAAGGTCGTGACCGAGTACCTCGACCGCGCCGGTCTGACCGCGCCGCTCGAGCAGCTCGGCTTCAACCTCGTCGGCTACGGCTGCACCACATGCATCGGCAACTCCGGTCCGCTGCCCGAGGAGATCTCCGCGGCGGTCGCCGAGAACGATCTCGCGGTCGTCTCGGTGCTCTCCGGCAACCGCAACTTCGAGGGCCGGATCAACCCGGACGTCAAGATGAACTACCTCGCCTCGCCGCCGCTGTGCGTCGCCTACGCGCTCGCGGGCACGATGGACATCGACATCGTCGCTGACCCGCTCGGCCACGACGAGCACGGCGATGAGGTCTACCTCAGGGACATCTGGCCCTCGGCGCATGAGGTCGCCGACACGGTCGGGCAGGCGGTGCGCGCCGAGATGTTCCGCCATAGCTACGGGGAGGTGTTCGCGGGCGATGAGCGCTGGAACGGCCTGGCGGTCCCCCAGGGCGAGCGCTTCGCCTGGGAAGCGGACTCGACGTACGTGCGCCTGCCCCCCTTCTTCCAGGACATGCCCGCGCAGCCAGAGCCGCTGCGCGACGTCAGTGACGCGCGCGTGCTCGCGCTGCTCGGCGACAGCGTCACCACCGACCACATCTCTCCCGCCGGCTCGATCAAGCGCGACGGGCCCGCCGGCGTCTACCTGCAGGAGCACGGCGTGCAGCCGCGGGACTTCAATTCCTACGGCGCGCGCCGCGGCAACCACGAGGTGATGATGCGCGGGACCTTCGCCAACATCCGCCTGCGCAACCTGCTCACGGTCCCGGGCGCGCAGGGGGGCAGCGAGCCGCTTCCCGAAGGCGGCTTCACGCGCTACCTCGCGGACGGCTCGAACGCGCAGATGCCGATCTACGACGCGGCCATGCGCTACATCGAGGAGGGCATCGAGCTGGTGGTGCTCGCGGGCAAGGAGTACGGCACGGGCTCCTCGCGCGACTGGGCCGCCAAGGGCACGCGCTTGCTCGGCGTCCGCGCCGTGATCGCGCAGAGCTTCGAGCGCATCCACCGCTCGAACCTGATCGGCATGGGCGTGCTGCCGCTGCAGTTTCCCGACGGCCAGGGCGCGCGCGAGCTCGGCCTCAGCGGCGAGGAGAGCTTTACGATCAGCGGCCTCGCCGCCGCGACGGCCGACGGCGGCGCACCGCCCGACCAGGTGCGTGTGAGCGCGCGCAAGGACCCCGGCGACGGGTCGTCTGCGGACGCGATCGCGTTCGACGCGCGCGTGCGGATCGACACGCCGCGCGAGGCGGAGTACTTTCGCCACGGCGGCATCCTTCAGTACGTCCTGCGCGGTCTGCTCGAAGCATGAGCGAGCAGCCCGCGCAGGACGCGGCCGCCGACCCGGAGCCCGGCCGGGCCGCCGGCGAGGCGGCGGACGCCGAGTGCGCTGACGCGGGCGCAGGGCGCGCCGGCGACGGCGAGCGCCCGCCGCGCGTGCTGCTCGACCTGCTCGCCGCGCGCGGGCCGTCGGGCTACGAGCACGCGCCCGCCGAGGTATGGCGCGCCGCGGCGGGCGAGTTCGCGAGCGCGAGCAGCGACGTGGTCGGCACTCCGATCGCGCTCGTCGCGCCCGAGCACGGTTACGAGAGCGACTCCCGCAGGCTGCTCGTGATGGGTCACATCGACGAGATCGGATTGATCGTCACGTACATCGATGACGAGGGCTACCTGTGGTTCACCGGCGTCGGGGGCTGGGACGCGCAGATCCTGGTCGGCCAGCGTGTCGTGATCGACACGCGCGCGGGCCCGGTCGCGGGAGTCGTGGGCCGCAAGCCGATCCACCTGCTGCGCGATGAGGACCGCAAGAAGGTCGCCGAGATCCGCGAGCTGCACATCGACGTCGGCGCGCGCGACGGCGAGCAGGCGCGCTCGCTCGTGCGCGTGGGCGACGTCGCCGTGATCGACGCGACCCCCGTCCAGCTGCCCAACGGGCGGCTGGTCTCGCGCGCGCTCGATAACCGTCTCGGCTCGTTCGTCGCCCTCGAGGCCGCGCGCCTGGTCGCGCACGCGGGCGGTGCGCAGTGGGAGCTCGCAGCCGTCGCCGCCGTGCAGGAGGAGACGACCTTCGGCGGCTCGCGCACGAGCGCGTTCGCGCTCGAGCCGGACGCCGCGATCGTGATTGACGTCACCCACGCGACCGACGCCCCGGGCATCGACGTCAAGGAGGCCGGCAAGCACGAGCTCGGCTCAGGCCCGGTCATCAGCCGTGGCTCGAACCTCAGCCCGAAGCTGTTCGAGCTGCTGCACGAGACCGCCGAGGCGGAGAAGATCCCGTTCACGGTCGAGGCCTCCGCGCGCGCAACCGGCACCGACGCCGATGCCGTACACATCAGCCGCGGCGGCGTTCCCACCGGACTCGTGTCGATCCCGATCCGCTATATGCATTCGCCCGTCGAGCTCGTCCAGCTCGAGGACGTGGATGCGTGCGCGCGCTTGATCGCCGCGGCCGCGCTCGCGCTCGAGCGCGACGGCTCGTTTGGGCGCTGAGGCTCGTCAGCCGCCAGGCAGCTTGCGAGCCGCGCCCGGCGGCGCGTGCCCGGCGGGGCGAGAGCTCCCGACCCCGCTCGGCTGCGCGAGCTCGATCTGCCGGCCGGCGGGCCGTGACGCCGCGCTTGCACGCGGGCGCGAGCGGCGCCCGCCGCCGCGGCCTCAGGCGCCGGCACCGGCGCCGCTGAGCTCGCTGAACGGCTTGATCTTGTATGGCTGCTGCGGGCAGGCGCCGAGGGCGAGCGCGCGAAGGCCCTGCGGTCCTGAGCAGAGCTTGCGCTTGACCGCCGGTCCGACGCGCACGAGCGTGTCCCCGTCGAGCTCCACGCGCTCGCCGTCGAGCTCGATCCAACCCGAGCCCGCGAGCGCCAGGAAGACCTCCTCCTGGCCGTCTTCCAGGTGGTCGTGCTCGGGGTAGTCGACGCTGTCGGGCGGAAGCTGGATCACCTGGATCCCGAAGGAGGTCACTCCCAGCTCGGCCCTCGCCTTCACGAAGCCGCCGCCGAAGGACGCCTCCATCTCGGCGATGCGCTTCGCGGTGTAGTCAGCCATCGATCGCTCCTTGGTCGGGCAGCTGGGACGGCAGTCAGCCTAGCGCCTGAAACTTAAACTAAAGCGCGAGCAGCGCTAGCGCGGCGGGTGAAACGGAACCACGATCGCAAGCTGGCGCGATTGGGCCAGCAGCGTGCCGTCGGCGGCCCAGATCGTTCCGTCCTCGACGAAGAAGCCGTCGTGCACCAGCTCGCTCGTGGTCTGCGCCAGGCACAGCTCGTGCGGGTCGGCGTCCGGCTCGGGGCGCATGCGCGCGCGGAAGTGCACCGTCAGGTCGACGGTCGGCACAGCCGACCACTCGCGCATGCGCATGTACGGCGCCGGGATCAGCGCATCGCTGAAGAACGCCAGCGACAGCGCGTCGATCGCGCGCGGCTCGACCAGCCCCATCCACCCGCGAATCGCCATCGGCTGCTCGACCCCGGAGAACGGCCGGCCCTCGATCCGCGGCTGCAGCACGATGTGATGCGCGAACTCCGGACCGTGCTCGACCAGCTTCAGCCCCTCGCGCGAGGGATCCGGCGGCGGCACGTCCGGCGCTTTGACCTCGGAGATCTCCGGCCCGCTCCACGGCAGCGAGAACGCGCCGAGCACGAGCGCGATCAACCGCTCGCCCTGGTGCATGCGCGCCGAGAGCGTGCTCAGCGAGCGACCCTCGCGCTCGAGCGTCGTCGTGATCGCAACCGGCCCGGGCTCGGGCGCGCGCGCATAGTGGATCGTCAGCGAGCGCGGATCGCGCGCGGGGTCCGCGACGGACTCGATCAGCGCGCGCAGCAGCATCGCCGCGAGGTAGCCACCGTGGGGTCCGCGACCCGCGCGCCAGTCGGGCGCGACCTCCGCGGCGAACAGCGTCTCTCCTGCTTGCTGCGCTCGCCCGCCGTCCGCGGCTCGCCTCAGGGCGTCCTCGTCGGCGCCGCGTGCGGCGAGTCGGTCGGGGTCCCCGACGCGCCACACGGCCGTGTCGCGGTCGAACTTGCTCAGCGCGGCCGTCGGCCGCTCGCTTCGGGAGCCGGCGGGCGGCTCGCCCGTCTTTGGATCAGCCACGGACCAGGCGCTTGTAAGTGATCCGATGCGGACGCTCGGCGGCCGCGCCGAGCAACGCCCGGCGGTGCTCCTCGTAGGCCTCGAAGTTGCCCTCGAACCACGTCACCTGCGAGTCGCCCTCGAACGCCAGCACGTGGGTGGCGACGCGGTCGAGGAACCAGCGGTCGTGGGAGATCACCATCACGCAGCCCGGGAATTCCAGGAGCGCGTTCTCCAGCGCGCGCAGCGTGTCCACGTCGAGATCGTTGGTGGGCTCGTCCAGCAGCAGCAGGTTGCCGCCGCTGCGCAGCAGCTTGGCGAGGTGCACGCGGTTGCGCTCCCCACCCGAGAGGCTGCCGATCTTGGCCTGCTGAGTGGAGCCCTTGAAGTTGAAGCCCGCGGTGTATTGGCGCGAGTTGACCTCGCGCTCACCGACCTTGATGTGCTCGTAGCCTTCGGAGATCTCCTCCCACACGGTCTTCTCCGGGTCAAGCGCGTCGCGCGACTGGTCGACGTACGCGAGCTGCACGGTCTCTCCGAGCTCGAGCGCGCCACCGTCGGGTGCCTCCTCGCCGGTGATCATCCGAAACAGCGTCGTCTTGCCGGCGCCGTTCGCTCCGATCACGCCGACGATGCCCGCGCGCGGGAGATCGAAGGACAGCGAGTCGATCAGCAGGCGCTCGCCGGATCCTCCCGGGACGGGGAAGCCCTTGACGAGATCGGTCGCGCTCAGCACGCGCTCGCCCAGCCGCGGCCCCGGCGGGATGTGGATCTGCACGTCGTCGAGCTTGACGTTGCGCTCCTGCGCCACCAGCTCCTCGTAGCGCGCCAGACGCGCCTTGGACTTGTTGCGCCGTCCCTTGGGGTTCGTGCGAACCCACTCGAGCTCCGCCGCGATCGTGCGCTGGCGCGCCTTTTCCGTGCGCTCTTGGAGGGCCAGGCGCGCCTGCTTCTGCTCGAGCCAGCTCGAGTAGTTGCCCTCGTAGGGGATGCCGCGACCGCGGTCGAGCTCGAGGATCCAGCCGGCGACGTTGTCGAGGAAGTAGCGGTCGTGGGTGACCGCCACGACCGTCCCCTTGTACTCGGCCAGGTGCTGCTCCAGCCACGCCACGGACTCCGCGTCCAGGTGGTTCGTCGGCTCGTCCAGCAGCAGCAGGTCCGGCGCGCGCAGCAGCAGCCGGCAGAGCGCCACGCGCCGTCGCTCGCCGCCGGAGAGCACGCTCACATCCGCGTCCGCCGGCGGCAGGCGCAACGCGTCCATCGCGTATTCGAGCTGCGTGTCGAGGTTCCATGCGTCGGCCGCTTCGATCTTCGCCTGGATCTCGCCGAACTCCTCGGCCGTCTCCTCGGAGTAGTTGCTCGCGAGCTCGTTGAAGCGATTGAGCAGCGCCCTGGCCTGCGCCACGCCGTCCTCCACGTTCCCCTTCACGTCCTTGCTCTCGTCCAGGGCCGGCTCCTGCTCGAGCATCCCCACGCTCGCTCCCGGCGCGAGCGCCGCCTCCCCGCGGAACTCCTCCTCGACGCCCGCCATGATCCGCAGCAGCGTCGACTTGCCCGCGCCGTTGTAGCCGAGCACGCCGATCTTCGCGCCCGGATAGAAGGCCAGCGTGATGTTCTCGAGCACCGTCCGCTCCGGCGGCACGAGCTTGGACAGCCGGTGCATCGTGAAGATGTACTGGGAGGACATTCGCACGCAGGATAGGAGGTCCGTGCGCTCGCTAACGTTGTCAGGTCATGCCTACAACGGTCCTCGATGTCGAGCAGCACCTGCTCCTGCTGGAGCTCGAGGCGCCGTTCACCAAGCGCGACGTGCAGCTCGCCCGGCGGCGCATGGCCAAGCGCTGGCACCCCGACGTGGCGCCCCAGGGGCGCCAGTTCGAGCACGAGCGCCACCTGAAGGCGATCAACGAGGCCGCCGACCAGCTCGAGCGCCTCGCAGAGGGCTCGCGCGGCGGCAAGGTCACCCGCAACGCCGTCAAAGTCAGCGCGGCGGCCGCCCGCCGCGAGCGCGAGGAGGCAGGCAGGCGCGCGTACGAGGCCGAACAGCGCGCCCGCGCCGCCGCCAAGGACCGTGCCGAAAACGACCCGTTCGGCAGCCGCGTCCCCGACCACTCGGTCGTCCACCGCTATGCGCGCTGCCTGACCTACCCGGAGTGGGGCGTCGGCACGGTCGCCGGGATCTACTTCTCCGCAGACGCCAACGGGGACGGCGAGGACCGATCGGAGATCGGCCAGCAGCAGTGGGCGCGGGTGCGCTTCAGCCACGGCATCCGCACGGTGCCCGCCGGAAGCATGAAATTCGTGGACTTCTCAAAGCCCGACCCCGCGGAGGAGCGCGTGGAACGCTTCATGCTCGCGGCCCAGCGCGCGATGGCCGAAGACGAATACGAGCTCGCCGCGCAGCGCCTGATCTACGCGCGCGACGCCGCGCCGCGCGACGTCGCCGTGCTGCGGCTGATGACGCTCGCCTTCTGGCAGGCGGGCAAGCTCGAGGAGGCCGCGCGCGCGGTGCGCGACTGGGCGCGCGTGGACGGCCGCCGTCCCGCTCCCCACAGGTTCGCGGCCCGCATCTACGAAGACATGGGCGCGATCGACCTCGCCGAGGAGGCCGCCGAGCGCGCGGCCAAGCGCGGCCCCTCCGACGCCGGCGCGTGGGAGCGGCTCGGGCGCCTGCGCCTGGCGCTGATGAACCGCGAGGGAGCGTTGGAGGCCTTCCGGCGCGCGCTCGCACTCGGCGCGGGCGGCGACGTGCACGAGCTCGTCGCGCAAGCGCTCGCGATCGAGCCCAGCCTCGCGGGCTAGAGGATGTTCACCGCGCGCGAGACCACCAGCGCGAGCGTCACCACCGAGACGATCGACTGCACGCCCATCACGCTCTTGGCCATCGCGCTCAGCGGCATCGTGTCCGTGGGCGAGAACGCGGTCGCGTTCGTCAAAGCCACGTACAGGTAGTCGATGAACTTCGGCCGCCAGCCGCGCGGCTGGATGCTGTCATCGGCCATCTGCGGGAACAGGAAATCGGGCGCCGCGTCACGGCCTTCCGCGCGCCGCCCCGGCCCGCCGCGGTCGAGCTCCCAGTACCACAGCGCGAAGATCAGGAAGTTGGTCAGCCAGATCAGCACCCCGGACACGATCAGCGTGCGCCCATCTTCGACCTTGCGGTGCAGCAGCAGGTGCGTCAGCTCGACCAGCGCGAAGATGTTCGCGGCGCTCACCAGCGCGATCAGCGTGAGCGCCACGCGGCGCCGGCGGAAGTGCTCGTGCTCGAGTTTCCTCGGCGTGGTCAACGACAGTCCGACCAGCAGCAAGCCCTCGAGCGCCGGCACCAGCCAGGTGGGACCCGCCGCCAGTCGCGCCGGCAGCAGCAGCTGCAGGCCAATCGCCACCAGCGCCGTGCACTGCGCCGGCCACGCCGCCTCGCCGCTCGCCGGCGGAGGGTACGTGCGAGCCGAAGGACGCAAGGCTGGGCTTGCCACGAGCCAGAGCGTAGGGGCGCCGTCGGAGGGGATCTCACCCCACGACGGAGTCCGACGGCGCGCGACCGGGTCGCCGCCACGCCGCCGAACGCGAGACTCGCGGGACGTGGAGCATCTGGCGGCGAAGCGGTCTGAGCCGGCTGGTAGCTTGGCGCGCAGATGGGGCGGCTCCCGGGGTCCAAGCGCGTCGCGGCGACCGCGGCGACCGCGGCGCTCGCCGCGATCGTGCTCGCCGCGGCGCTGGCGTCAGCTCAGCCGGCCGCGGCGCACAAGTCGCTGGTCAGCGTGCCGCCATGCAGCTCGGGCACGCTGAGCGTCGGCGAAGCCGTGGGCGAAGACCCGCCCAAGGAACTCGCGGGGCCGCTGGAAGCGTCGGTTCTCGCTGACTTTGCGATCTTTCGCAGGGCCGCTCAGCCGAGCGACGCCCCTCCCGCGTTGAACCCCGCGGCCAGCGACCTCGACGTCCAGCTCTCGAGCTACTACCCGAGCTACGTGCGCCGGCTGGTCGAGCTTCCCGACGGCGCCCGCTACTTCGTGATTCCGGCGTTCGAACGCCCGGAGCGCGTTCCTGCGGCCCACTGCCTGCCTCGCTCTCTGCGCTCGAAGCGCTCCAAGCTCCTCGCAGAACAGCGCAGACGCGCTTCGACGCTCGTCTACTGCATCGTGCGCACCGGCGGTACGAGCATCGACGGCGGGCTCCCGGAATGCGAACCGTTCGCCGAGGTGGGCAGCGCCACGCGGGTGTTTCAGTCCGCCCTTCTGGGGGAACCGATCGTGGCCCTCGTCCCGGACGAAGTCGCGTCGGTGAGGGTCGTCTACGAGACGGGCGCGCCGGTCCTCGCGGGCGTCGATGAAAACGGATTTTCGTTCAGCGCGCCTGCCGGGTTGATTGAGCGCATCGAGGCGCAGGCCTACGCGACCTCCGCTCGGGGGCATCGGAAGCTCCGTCACGAGCACCTCACAAAGGCACAGAAGCACCACGCCGAAGAAGCGCTGCTCGCGCGCGTCTTGAGGGTGATCTTGCAAGCCGAGCCGATCCGAGTCGAATGGCTCGGCGCGGGCGGCGCGGTCGTGCGCAGCATCGCCCGCCCGGCGCCCACCCAGCGGGCGATAGATCTGGACGCGGCGTTTCCCGCGGCGATCAAAGGGCGGATCGCAGCCGCGAGCGCGAGCGACGCGGGTGGCGAACGTCGTGCGATCCGCTCGACGCGCTAGCTTCGCGCGGTGCGCCTGATCGTCGCCCGCTGCCAGGTCTCCTACGCCGGCCGCCTGTCCACCGTCCTGCCCGAGGCCGTGCGCCTGCTGATGATCAAGGCCGACGGCACGTTCATGGTGTGGGCCGACGGCGGCGGCTCGAACGTCAAGCCGCTCAACTGGATGGCCGCCCCGACCGTCATCGAGGAGCAGGTGGACGGCGACGACGGCCGTCTGCAGGGTCTGATCGTCCGCAAGCGCGGCCGGGAGGAGCGTCTTGTGATCGCGATCGCGCAGGTGCTCTCCGACGTCGAGCACGGGCTCGACACGCTCGCGACGCTCGACAAGGAAGGCGTCGAGCGCGAGCTGCAGGAGCTGCTCGCCGGCGCTCCCCAGACGTGCGGGGAAGGGTTCAGGCTCGTCCGGCGCGAGTGGCCCACGGACATCGGGCCCGTCGATCTGATGTGCAGGGACGGCGAGGACGAGTGGATCGCCGTGGAGATCAAGCGCGTGGGCACCATCGACGCCGTCGAGCAGCTCACGCGCTACCTCGAGCGCATCCGCCTCGACCCCGCGTTCGGATCCTGCCGCGGCGTGCTCGCGGCCCAGACGATCAAACCGCAGGCGCGCGTGCTCGCCGGCGCGCGTGGGATCGACTGCGTGGAGGTCGATCCGCAGGTGCTGCGCGGGGAACGCGAGCCGGAGCTCAAGCTGTTCGCCGCGTAACCCCAGCCGTACGTTACCTTTCAGACGTGCTGAAGCTCCCGACGACGACGGCCGCCGACGAGGTCGAGGCGAGGAGCGTCGTCGAGCGCGCTCGAGCATGGAAGCGGGCCGAAAGGCGCGCGAGCGGCACCGCCGCCCGCCGAGCCCGCGTAGACGGCCGGGCTCGACCGCGCGAGTGATCATCTAGGCTGCTCGACATTCCCGAGCGAGGAGAGAGACGATGAGCGCAGCAGAGCAAGCCGTTTCGACCGACCCCGTGCTTACCGAGCGACGCGGCAACGTGCTGCTGATCACCCTCAACCGGCCCGAGGTGCGAAACGCCGTCAACGCCGCGCTCGCCGCCGGAGTGGCGGGGGCGCTCGAGGAGCTCGACGGCGACGATCGGCTGTCCGTCGGCGTGCTCACCGGCGCCGGCGGCTTCTTCTGCGCGGGCATGGACCTGGGCGCGTTCGTCAAGGGCGAGTCGCCGTGGTTCGGCGACCGCGGCTTCGCGGGCATCGCGATGCGCGCCTCGCGCAAGCCGCTGATCGCCGCGATCGAGGGCTTCGCGGTCGCCGGCGGCCTGGAGATCGCGCTCGCGTGCGACCTGATCGTCGCGGCGCGGGGCGCCAAAATGGGCATCCCCGAGGCCAAGCGCTCGATCGTCGCCGCCGGCGGCGCGCTGCTGCGCCTGCCGCGGCGCATGCCCTACCACCTCGTCATGGAGCTCGCGCTCACCGGCGACCCGTTCCCCGCCGACCGCTTCCACGAGCTCGGCGTCGTCAACCGCCTCGCCGAGCCCGGCTCGGCCGTCGAGGTCGCACTCGAGCTCGCCGGCGAGCTCTCCAAGAACGGCCCGCTCGCGCTCGCCGCCTCGAAGCAGATCCTGCAGGAGCAGTTCGACTGGTCGAGCGCCGAGATGTGGGAGAAGCAGGGCGCGATCACCGCGCCGGTCATGGGCTCAGAAGACGCCAAGGAGGGCGCGAGCGCGTTCAAGGAGAAGCGCGAGCCGGTGTGGAAAGGGCGTTAGAGCCCGCGCTTCTTGCGTCTGCGCTGGGCGCGGATTCGCAGCCAGCGTTTGAACAGCGCCCACATCAGCGCTCCCCGGGCGTCTTGCGCGGGTATTGGGAGATCGGCTGGCGCAGGTCGATCGCGGTGGTCACGATCCGGTTCTGTTCGTCGATGTGCGCCGCCGGGTAGCCCTCGCCCGGGCTCGCGCGCTCGGGCCGCCCGACGTAGCCGAAGTGCATCTCCGGGGGCATGATCTGCATCAGGCGCGGGAACATGTGGGCGCGCGCGCCCATGTTGCGCGGCTCCTCCTGCACCCACAGCACCTCGCTCAGGTTCGGGTAGCGCGCCATCAGCTCGAGGATCTGGCGTTCGGGGAACGGGTACAGCAGCTCGACGCGCGCGACCGCCAATGCAGGGTGCGAGGCGCGCTCGGGGTGACCGACGAGGTCGTAGTAGATCTTGCCCGTGCACAGCACCAGGCGCGTGACCTGCTCGTCGGCCACGCCCGGCTCGGCCAGCACCGGGTGAAAGCGCGTGCCCTCGGCCATGTCCAGGATCGAGCTCGCCGCCTGGGGCAGGCGCAGCAGCGACTTCGGGGTCATGACCACCAGCGGGCGCTGCTTGGCGATCCGCGCCTGGCGACGCAGCAGGTGGAAGTACTGCGCCGGGGTCGTCGGGCTCGCCACGCGGATGTTGCCCTCCGCCGCCGCCCGCAGGAAGCGCTCCAGGCGCGCCGAGGAGTGCTCGGGGCCGGAGCCCTCGTAGCCGTGCGGCAGCAGCAGCGTCAGGCGCGAGGTCTGCCCCCACTTGGCAAGGCCGGACACGATGAACTGGTCGATGATCACCTGCGCCGAGTTCACGAAGTCGCCGAACTGCGCCTCCCACAGCACGAGCGTCTCCGGCGCCTCCTGGCTGTAGCCGTACTCGAAGCCCATGCACGCGAGCTCCGACAGCGGGCTGTTGTGCAGCTCCAGCGGCGCGAGCGCGTCGGGCAGGTTCTGGATCGGGCACACCGTCTGGCCGGTCTTCGCGTCGTGCAGCACCAGGTGGCGCTGGCTGAACGTGCCGCGCTCGGTGTCCTGGCCGGTCAACCGCAGCGGCGTGCCCTCCGTCAGCAGCGACGCGAACGCCAGCGCCTCCGCGTGCGCCCAGTCGAGGTTCGTCTCGCTCGCCGCGTCCTGCGCCAGCGCCTCGCGGCGGCGCTCGAGCTGTTTGACGAGCTTCGGGTGCACCGTGAACCCGTCGGGCACGCGCAGCAGCTGCTCGCCCAGCTCGCGCAGGTGCGCCGCCGGCACCGCCGTGTCCACCTCCGGGCTCGGCGAGCGGTCGAGCTGGTACTCGCCCGTGATGTGCTCGCCCTCGTGCTCGACCGCCGCCGCGATCTTCGCCTTCAAGCGCTGATGCAGCAGCGTCAGGTTGTCCCACACCTCCTGGGACTGGCGGTCGACCTCCTCCTTGGATACCACCCCTTCGGCGATCAGGCGGTCGGCCCACAGCTCCCACACGCGCTTCTTGGTCTTGATCTTCGCGTACATCTCCGGCTGCGTGTACGCCGGCTCGTCGGACTCGTTGTGGCCGAAGCGCCGGTAGCCGATCAGGTCGATCAGCACGTCGTGGCCGAACTCCTCGCGGAACGCGAACGCAAGGCGCACCGCGCTGATGCACGCCTGCACGTCATCGGCGTTCACGTGGATGATCGGCACGTCGAAGCCCTTCGCCAGGTCCGAAGCCCAGCGCGTCGAGCGCGCGTCGTCGGGGTCGGTCGTGAAGCCGATCTGGTTGTTCATGATCAGGTGCACCGTGCCGCCCACCTTGTAGCCGTCCAGCGCCTGCAGGTTGAGCGTCTCCGCGGTCACGCCCTGGGCGGGGAACGAGGCGTCGCCGTGGATCGTGATCGGCACCGCCGCGCTCGTGTCCTGGTGCGCGTGCGGGCCCTTGCGCGTCGTCTGCGCCGCGCGCGTCGCGCCCTCGACCACCGGCGAGACGTACTCCAGGTGGCTCGGGTTGGACTCCAGGTTCACCCGGATCGTGCCGCCGTCCGGCAGCCGGTAGGTCCCCTGGGTGCCGTGGTGGTACTTGACGTCGCCCGTGCCGCCCTGCGGGATCGTCGTGACCGCCTCGAGCGTCGAGGCGCCCTCGAACTCGGCGAAGATCGTGTCGTACGCGCGCCCCAGGTTGTGCGCGAGCACGTTCAGGCGCCCGCGGTGGGCCATGCCGACGACGACCTCCTGCCCGCCGTGCGCGGCCGACAGCTGGATCAGCTCGTCGAGCATCGGCACCGTCATGTCCAGGCCCTCGATCGAGAACTGGTGCTGGCCGAGGTACGCCTTGTGCATGAAGCGCTCGAGCGCGTCCACCTCCACCAGGCGTTTGAGCAGCGTCCTGCGCTCCTCGCTCGTCAGGTCTTTGCGGAACGCGCCCGACTCGATGTGCTCGCGCAGCCACACGCGCTGGCGGTGCGAGGCGATGTGCTCGACCTCGTACGCGATCGTCCCGCAGTACGTTTCGCGCAGATGCGCCAGCGCGTCCGCGAGCGTCGCCCCCGTCACGTACATCTGGAAGATCTTCGCCGGCAGCCGCGCCTGCAGCTCGGGCGTCAAGCCCAGGGCTTCCGGGTCAAGGCCCGGGTCGCCCTCGGGCTCCGAGCCAAGCGGGTCCAGGTGCGCCGCCAGGTGCCCGTGGCTGCGCACGCGGCTGACCAGCGTGCTCGCCGCCTGCACCGCCTGCAGCAGCTCCTCGCCGCCCGCGTCCGCGCCGGCGCCGTCGCTCGGGGCGCCGCTCGGCGCGGGTGCAACCGTCGTCCGCGCCGGCGCCGTGGCGCTCGCAAGCGGGCCGAGGTCCACGCCCAGCGAACCGAACACCTCCTCATAAAAATCTTCCTCTCCCCGCAGCGCGCCCTCGATCAGCGCCAGGAAGCGGCCCGACTCGGCGCCCTGGATGACGCGGTGGTCGTAGGTCGACGTCATCGTCATGACCTTCTCCGCGCCGATCCTCGCGCCGATCTCCTGGAGCCCCGGCGGATAGCCGATCGAACCCGTCGCCACGATCGTGCCCTGCCCGCTCATCAGCCGCGGGACCGACGCCACCGTGCCGATCCCGCCCGGGTTCGTCAGCGTCACGTTCGCGCCCGTCAGGTCGTCCGCGCTCAGCGTGTTCGTGCGCGCCTTCTCCACCAACGCGTCATACGCGCGCACGAACCCGTCGAACGGCAGGCGCCCCGCGTCGCGGATCACCGGCACCATCAGCGTGCGTGAGCCGTCCTTCTTCTCCACGTCCACCGCCAGGCCCAGGTTCACCGCGCCGTCCACCACGCGATGGGGCTTGCCGTCGATCTCCGCGAAGTGCGTCGCCATCACCGGCATCCGTTCGCCCGCGCGCGCGATCGCGTACGCGATCAGGTGCGTGAACGACACCTTCACGCCCGCCGCCTTCAGCTCGCGCCGGCGCGCGTCCAGCACCGTCACCGCCAGCGTGCGGAAGCTCGTCGCCGTCGGGATCGAGCGCGACTCCTCCATGTAGCGCGCCAGCGCCGCCGCGCCGCCGCGCAGCGGCTGGGCGCCCGCCCCCGTCGCCCCCGCGCCGTCGCGCGTCGTCGCCCCCGCGCCGTCGCGCGTCGCCGCCCCCGCGCCGTCGCCCGTCCCCGTCGTCTGCGTCTGCGTCCCAGCGCCGTTGCCCGCGGCGCTCGCGAGCACGTCGGACTTCGTGATCCTGCCCGCGCGCCCGCTGCCCGCCACCTCGCCCAGGTCCACGCCCTCGACGGCCGCCGCGCGCGCCGCCACCGGCGATACGCGGGCGCTCTGCGGCGCCGTCGTCGCCGCCTGCGCGGCGGTTCCCTCGGCCGGCGTCGCCTGCGCGGCGGCTCCCTCGGCCGGTGCGCCCTGCGGACGCTCGGACGCTGCCGGCGCCCCGCCGCCTGTGGGCGGCGCGGGCGCGCTCGCGGCGTCGCCCACGAGGATCCGCGCGATCACCTGGCCGACGGTCACGGTGTCGCCCTCGCTGACCAGCAGCTCGCTGACGGTGCCGCTCGCCGGCGTCGGCAGCTCCACGTCGACCTTGTCGGTCGAGATCTCGACGATCGTCTCGTCGAGCTTGATCGGGTCACCGACCTTGACGCGCCATTCGAGGATCGTTCCCTCGGTCACCGACTCGCCCGCCGCGGGCGTCACGACGTCGACCATCCGTCCGCTCGGGGCGTCGGGCGTCGCTGGGGCCCTCGCCGAACCGCCGCCAGCGCCGTTGCCCGAGCCGTTCGCGTCCGGCTGCGCCGTCGCGGGCACGGTCGGGCTCCGGCCGCCCACAGCGATCCGCGCGATCACTTGGCCGACGGTCACGGTGTCGCCCTCGGCGACCAGCAGCTCGGTGACGGTGCCGCTCGCGGGCGCCGGCAGCTCCACGTCGACCTTGTCGGTCGAGATCTCGACGATCGTCTCGTCGAGCTTGATCGGGTCACCGACTTTGACGCGCCATTCGAGGATCGTTCCCTCGGTGACTGACTCTCCCGCGGCAGGGGTTACGACATCGATCGTGTGCACTGCCGGGGTGCTGGTGGCCATTGACTTCTAACTCTAGCGCGGCGGCTGTGACATCTGTTCCTGCGTGTCGCGCGCCGAGCGCGCGGACGCGCCCGCGCGCTCGCGCTGCTCGCGGATGAACTGAAAGCTGCCGAAGAACGGGCCGATCCCGCCCAGCACCGCTACGGCGACCGCGAGTTTCAGCGACACCACGCGCAGGCGCGCCGCGGCGATGCACGCCAGCGACATGCAGATCCACAGCAACCCGTGGGACAGGCCGAGCACGAACGTCAGCGGCTGCGGCTTGCCGGCGACGAACGCACACACGAGCAGGGCGGTGTAGATGCACGAGTGCGTGAACGACGTCCACTTCAGGCGCTTGAACGTCAGCGGCCCGACGCCCGCGCGCAGGTGCGCGACCCGGCGCGAGGCCGTCGGAGGGTTCACTCCCGCGGCCATCGCGCGCGCGTCAGTCCGACAGCCACTGGGCCATCCGCGCGAGCGTGTCGCCCGCCTCGGGCGGCCAGTCGGCGACCTCGCGCGGCCACCACGCGAACTCGTCGTGCTCGGCGTCCGGCTTGACGTGCTGCTCGACGCCCTCGGCCAGCCACGCCTGCCCGACGAACATCACCAGCCTGTGTGGCAGGCGCAGCAGCGCCTCGCCGCGCACCCGCTCGGGGGAGACGGCCCACTCCTCGCGCAGCTCGCGCACCAGCGTGTCGGCCGGGTTCTCGCCGAGATCCACCGCGCCGCCCGCCCCGAGCGCCCAACGTCCCGCCCACGACGCCACCCACGGCGCGCGCCTGCCCGCCAGCCAGCGGCCATCTGCGGAGCGCGTCACGCACAGCGCCGCGAGGCTCTCCGAGGCGTCTTCGTCGACCAGGCGCAGCGCCCAGCGCAGCGGCTGCAGGTCGAGCTCGATCCCGCGCTCCTGCGCGCGGTAGTCGACCAGGCGCGCGGCAACGCCGTCGTGGCTGGGCGAGCCGCGCTCCTGCAGCTGCCTGATCGCCGCGTCCGCAGCCTGCGTATGCCGCGGCTGGGCCTCGAACTGCTGCTCGCGCCAGCGCGCCGTGATCCGCTCGACCGGCCACGGCCCGCGGGCGAGGATCTCAGGTGCGTGGGTTCTCGGCTGCGCTGGTTCGGGCACCGCTGGGGAAGCATAGACTCGGCTTCAGTGAGCGACCGCCGGCGGATGAGAATCGGCGTGCTCGGCCCCGGCGGGGTGGGGGGCCTGATCGCGGGCGCGCTCGAGCGCGCCGGCAGCGAGGTCGTGGTGATCGCGCGCGAGAGCACCGCCGCGGTGATCGAGCGGGAGGGGCTGCGGGTGAGCAGCGTGCGGCTCGGCGAGTTCGTCGTGCACCCGCGCGCGTGCCAGCGCGTGCACGGGCCCGAGCCGCTCGACGCGCTGATCGTCGCGACCAAGGCCGCGGGCCTGCGCCCCGCGCTCGAGCGCGTCGCCGTCGAGCCCGCCGTCGTGCTGCCGCTGCTCAACGGCCTCGATCACCTCGACGTGCTGCGCGCGCGCTTTGCGCCAAACTCGGTGCTCGCCGGCTCGATCCGCGTCGAGGCCGACCGGCCGGCACCCGGCGTGATCGTGCACACGAGCCCGTTCCTGCTCGTCAGCATGGCCAGCCACGCGCCCGCCGCGCGCCCGGCGATGCGCGCGCTCGCCGCGGCGCTCGAGCAAGCGCAGGTGCCCGTCCAGGTGCTGGACTCGCAGGCGCAGGTGATGTGGTCGAAGCTCGTGCGCCTGAACGCGCTCGCGTGCGTGACAAGCGCGTATGACGTGCTGCTCGGCGAGATCCGCGCGACGCCCGCGTTGCGCGCCGAGCTCGCCGGCGCGATCGAGGAGGCCTCGGCGGTCGCGCGCGCCGAGGGCGCCGCGGACGTCAATGCCGCGAAGGCGATCGCCGAGCTGGACGCCGCGCACGACACCCTCGGGAGCTCGATGCAGCGCGACATCGCCGCCGGGCGCGAGCCCGAGCTCGACGCGATCCCCGGCTCGGTGCTGCGCGCGGGTGCGCGCCACGGGATTGCGTGTCCGACGATCGAACGGCTCGTCGCGCGGATCCAAGCGAGGATCCCCGCGCGCGATCGCGCTGCCCCCGGCTCGCTCGCCCGCCGTGCCGGCGCGCGCCGGGCCGCGGCGGGCTAGTTCAATC
This sequence comes from Solirubrobacteraceae bacterium, assembly GCA_035503075.1. Taxonomy (GTDB): domain Bacteria; phylum Actinomycetota; class Thermoleophilia; order Solirubrobacterales; family Solirubrobacteraceae; genus Palsa-744. The sequence goes on along the minus strand of DATJTT010000017.1, from coordinate 139,424 downwards.
GCGTACTCGGTGCTCAATCGTATATACGCGCGCACCCACGCCCGGGCCTGGTTCCGCACCGACGCCCGGGCCTAGTTCTCTTCGTAGGGCGAGCGCCCGGGCGCGAACGCGGGGATCGCCTGCTTGGCGATCGCCTCGACCGCCTGCTCCTCGGCCTCGGTCAGCTCGTCCTCCTCGTGCTCGCCGTCGCACAGCACGCGGAAGTTGCCGGTGACGCCGCTGTCGGCGTGGATCGTGATCCCCGGGAGGATCTCCTCGCCCTCGTCGAGGCCCAGGCGCTGCATGTCGAAGTGCGACAGGCCGATGCCGTAGGCGGTGTGCGTGGGGTTCTCGCGGTCGTGCGCGGCGACCGCCTGCGCGAAGCGCTCGAGGTTCTTGGCGATCTTGCCCGTGTCCGCCATCGCTCGCGCTCAGGGTAGCGCGAGATACATTGGGTCGATGGCCGGAGTCCAGCAGGCGCAGCCGCCGTCCACAGCCCCGGGGGCGGGCGACTCGGCGCACGACGGCGCGGCGGGCGAGATCATCCGCACGGTCGATTTGACGAAGGTGTATGCGGGCACGGACTTCGCGGCGGTGGACGAGCTCAACATGCGCGTGCGCGCGGGCGAGATCTTCGGGCTGCTCGGGCCGAACGGCGCGGGCAAGACGACGACCGCGGGGATGCTGACGACGCGCGTGGTGCCGAGCTCGGGCTGGGCGTACGTGGGCGGGATCGACGTGGTCGCGCACCCGGCGCTCGCCAAGCAGCTGATCGGGATCGTCTCCCAGCAGAACACGCTAGACAGGCAGCTGACGGTGTGGGAGAACCTGTACTTCCACGGGCGCCTGTTCGGGATCTCGGCAGCCGAGTCGCGGCGGCGCTCGGATGAGCTGCTCGAGCAGTTCCAGCTGTCCAAGTGGGCGAAGGCGTCCGTGTTCGCGCTGTCCGGCGGGATGGCCCAGCGGCTGATGATGGCGCGCTCGATCCTGCACCGGCCGGCGGTGCTGTTCCTGGACGAGCCGACCGCGGGCCTGGATCCGCAGAGCCGCCTGGCGCTGTGGGAGATCCTGGGCGAGCTGAACGGCGCGGGCCAGACGGTGCTGCTGACAACCCACTACATGGAGGAGGCCGAGCAGCTGTGCGATCGCGTGGCGATCATGGACCACGGCAAGATCCTCGCGCTGGACACGCCGGAGGCGCTCAAGCAGTCGGTGGGCGCGGACACGATCGTGACGCTCAGGGCCGACGGCGACGCGGACGCGCTCGCCGGGCTGCTCGCGCGTGAGCTGCCCGAGGTGACGCGCACGCGCACCGTCGAGGGCGGGGTGGAGCTGCACGTGAAGGGCGCCGAGCGGCTGCTGCCGCGGGTGGTGGGCGCGGCCGAGCGCGGCGGCTTCGAGCTGGTCGACCTGTCGGTGTCCGAGCCGAGCTTGGAGACCGTGTTCATCAAACTGACCGGCAAGGAGCTGCGCGAGTGAGCGCCTCTGAGAGCATCGCGTCGTCGTCGTCGTCGTCGTCGTCGCCGCCGTCGTCGCCGCCGCCGCCGGCCGGCGCATCCGCCGCGGGCGCGGCGCGGCTGATCGCGATCGCGCCGACGCGCTCGGTGTTCGCCGCGAGCCGGATCGCGCTGCGCGCGCTGATCCTGCGCGACCTGGTGGTGCTGTGGAAGCACAAGTGGGAGTTCATCGTGCGTACGCTGATCCAGCCGTTCCTGCTGGTGTTCGTGTTCCTGTACGTGTTCCCGCGCATCGGGCAGGGGATCGGCGGTGGCAGGGGCAGGTCCGCGGAGTCGGCGTTCGCGAACGTGCTCGTCCCCGGTGTGGTGGGCATCTCGATCATGTTCCAGGGCATCCAGGCGGTCGCGATGCAGCTGTCGACCGAGTTCGGCTACACGCGCGAGATCGAGGATCGCGTGCAGGCGCCGTGCCCGATCTGGCTGGTGGCGGCGTCGAAGGTGCTCTCGGGTGCGACCCAGGGGCTGCTGGCGGCGGTGATCGTGTTTCCGATCGCCGCCGTCGTGCACGCCTCGGGCGTGCAGGCGCACCTGACGGTGAACTGGGCGGTGGTGCTCACGCTGATCCCGCTGGCGTGCGTGACGATGACCTCGCTGGGGCTGCTGCTGGGCACGACCTTCGAAGCGCGCAACATCGGGCTGATGTTCGGCTTCGTGGTGCTGCCGCTGACGTTCCTCGGCGGCACGTACTATCAGTGGACGAAGCTCTCGCCGGTGAGCGTCGACGGCGTCCACTGGCTTCAGATCCTCGTGTTGATCAATCCCCTTATTTACGTTAATGAGGGGTTGCGTGCGGGGCTTACACATGCCTCGCACATGCACCTGTATGTCGTGTACCCGGTGCTGCTGGGTTTCTGTGGCGCGTTCCTCGCGCTCGGGCTGCGCAAGTTCGGCGGCCGGGTGCTCTCCTGAGGGGTGCAGGCGTGGCATGCCGACGCTGATGATCATCATCGCGAGCACGCGCCCCGGCCGCGTGGGGCTGCCGGTCGCGCGCTGGTTCGAGCAGCGCGCCCGCGCGCACGGCGGCTTCGAGCTAGAGGTAGTAGACCTGCTCGAGCTGAACCTGCCGTTCATGGACGAGCCCAAGCACCCGCGCCTGCGCGAATACACACACGAGCACACCAGGCGATGGAGCGCGATGGTGGACGCTGCGGACGCGTTCGCGTTCGTGATGCCCGAGTACAACCATGGCTTCAACGCGCCGGTGAAGAACGCGGTCGACTATTTGAACCAGGAGTGGCGGCACAAGCCGGCGTGCTTCGTCTCCTATGGCGGCGTGTCCGCGGGCACGCGCGCCGTGCAGATGCTCAAGCAGGTGCTCACCACGCTGAACATGTTCACGCTGTTCGAGGCCGTCTCGATCCCGTTCGTCGCGCAGTTCATCGGCGAGGACGGCGAGATCCACGCGAACGAGACCATGGAGCGGGCGGCCGCCGCGATGCTCGACGCGCTGGCGCGCGCGAGCGACGCGATGACGCTGCTGCGCGCCGACGCCTGATCGCTCGGGCTCAACGCTTGGCTGGCAGCGAGCGCGCGAAGTCGCGCGTCGACCGCGCTCAGGCCGTCTCGATCAGCTCCACGCGGTACCCGTCCGGATGGTTGACGGCTTGCAACTCGAGGCGCAAGCCGGAGCCTGGGTCTACCGGGTCGGTCCTTTGGGCGGTCAGCTGCCTCTGCCGCCCGGCAAACCACCGCGCTTCTCGGGGAGGGCGAAGCCGGGGGGGGCGGTGACCGGGAGCTGTGCCGGCGGGCGGGGCTTGAGCGGGCCTTGGGGCGTGGTGGTCTGTGGGGGGTTGTCCGCCATGAACTCAGGCTAGCCTATGAGGCCGAGTGTCCATAGGATGACCTCGGCGGCAAGCAGCACACAACTCGCCGCGAGCCAGCTCGAGAGGTCGGCGATCTTGCTGCGATTGACCTCGAGGTGCGGTTCGACCCAAATGCCCGCGGTGCGGTAGGCCTCCGTCACGTTGGAGACGCCTCGGTGGTCGCTCTCGGCCAGCAGTGCCTCGCCCCGGAAGGCGAACACCAATGCATGAGGCAGAAGCACCCAGACGGCACTCCCCACGCACAAGGCGAAGGCGATCATGGCGAGGACTCCCCAGACGCCGAGGGAGCCGTGGCTGGTCTTGGCGCCAAAGAATGAACCTGCGATGGAAGCTGCCGCAAGTACCGTCCCGGCACGGGCTCGCAGCCCCGTGAGGGAGCGCTCCTGCTCCGCCAGCGCGCTGGCGGTCAATTCAAAGCTGAACTGCTCGATCGATTCAGCCATCCCCAGGTTCTACCGCTCGACGGGGATGGCACTCATGGCTGCGGGAGAGCAATCCTCGATCCCAGTGCGACGGGATTCCAGAGCTTTTGTACCTCAAGCGTCCCTACATCTCAAGTATCTCCACGCGGTACCCATCCGGGTCTTTGACGAAGCAAAGTCGCGAGCCGCCCTCGCGCACCGAGTAGGGCGGCTTCTCCGGCTGAATCCCCTGTTCGGCTAGACGTGCGAGCGTCGCGTCCAGGTCCTCGCTCGTGATCGCGATGTGCCCGTAGCCGCTGCCGAGCTCGTAGGAGTCGACGCCGAAGTTGTACGTGAGCTCCAGGCGCGGCATGTCGCCGTCACCGGGCTGGTTCATGAACACGTTGATCGCCTCGTCGCGGATCGGCACGCGCCCGATCTCCTCGAAGCCGAGCGCCTTGTAGAAGGCGACCGAGCGGTCGACGTCGGTGATGCGATAGCAGGTGTGGATGAGCGCCACGGGCGCGGAGTCTAGGCTACCGCTCGCTTCACCGCGATGGCTCGGGCGCGTTTTTCGAGACGTCTGTGGCGGCGCGCTTCGCGTTCGGCGCGTTCGCGCGTGCGCGCTTCGCGTCGGCGTTCGGCGCTTTCCTTGGTGCGGGCGCGTTCTTCTCGTTCGCGTTCCTTGGCTTCGTGTGCCCGTTCGTGAGCTTCGCGCGTTTGTTCTCTGGCCTCCTGCGCGCGTTCGCGCGACTGTTCGCGCTGGCGCTCGCGTATGAGCTTCTGCTTGGCGCGAGCGCTCGCGTCGTGCTTGCGCCGTTCGGCCCTGAGCGCCTGTGCGGAGCGCGTCTGCGCGAGCGCTCTTTCCCGGCGTTCGGCAGCTTGCCTGTGGGTGGCCAGGCGCTTGGCGGATTGGTGCGCCCGCGCTTCGCGTTCGCGGCTCGAGGCGAGCGCGGCCTGGCGGGCTTTGTGGGCGCGCCGTTCGCGAGCGCTTCGCGCCTTCTTTGCCGCGGCGGCGCGCTGCTTGGCGCCGAGCGCGCGATCTTCGGCTTCGAGCTCGTGCAGGACAGCGCTCGACCCTGGCGTCGCCTGCGCGAGCGCCGCGTGGTGCGTCGCGCTCTTTGTGTGCGGCTGCAAAGCGAAGAACACTGCGGCGGCGACGGCCGCCCCGTCCATAACACACACCGTGATGACAGACTTGCGCGTCATGCGTTCATCCTCAGCCGGCTAGCCTACAACCCGTGCGGACTCTGATTGTCGGTCATGGCGGGCGCGAGAGCGCGCTTGCCTATCGCATGGCCGAGCACAGCGAGCTGCACGCGTTCGTCGGTCATGAGAACCCGTCGATCCTCGCCAGCGCGGCGGTCTCGGGCGGCAGCCACGAGGTCGGCGACGTGTGCGATCCCCGGGCGATCGCGGCGTTCGCGCGTGCGCGCGAGATCGACGTCGCGATGGTCAGCGCCGACGAGCCGCTGGCCGCAGGCGTCGTCGACGCGCTGCTCGCGCAGGGCACGCCGACGGTCGGCCCGACGTCCGCGGGGGCGGAGATCGAGTGGAACAAGACGTTCGCGCGCTCGCTGCTCGCCCAGGTGGCGCCGGAGGCCGTGCCGGAGCTTCGGATCGTGCGCGACTCCGGCGAGGTCGAGCGGGCGTTCGCGTCCTTCGGCGCGCGTCCGGTCGCGGTCAAGCCCTCGGGCCTTACGGGTGGCAAGGGCGTGAAGGTGATGGGCCCGCACCTCGCCGACCACGAGCAGGCACGCGCGTACGCGCACGAGCTGCTCGCCCGCGCCCGCCCCGGCGAGTCGGTGCTGATCGAGGAGAAGATCGTCGGCGCCGAGTTCACGATCCAGGCGATCAGCGACGGCAAGAGCGTCATCTGCCCACCATCGACCTACGACTACCCCTACCGGTATGACGGCGATCAGGGCCCTGGCACCGGCGGCATGGGCTCGCTCAGCCTGCCCGAGCGGGCGCTGCCGTTCATGAGCGCCGCCCACTACGCGCAGGCGTGCTCGATCATCGAGCAGGTGATCGAGCGCCTGGCCGCCGAGGGTCGCCACTTCACGGGCGTGATGAACAGTGGCTTCTTCGCGACCGCGGAGGGGGTCAAGGTGATCGAGTTCAACGCGCGCTTCGGCGACCCGGAGTGCATGAACATCATGAGCCTGCTGGACGCGAGCTGGCCGGAGGCGATGCAGCGCATCGCGCGTGCGAGCCTGACCGCGGCGGACGTCCCCCTGCGCGAGGAGGCATCGGTGGTGCTGTATCTGGTCTCGCCCGACTACGCGCTGCGCAACGGGCCAGCGTATGAGTTCACGCTCGATCGCGACGCGATCGAAGCGGCGGGCTCGCACGTGTTCTTCTCCTCGGCGGTCCAGGCCGGCGATCACGCTTACCGCACGATCGGCACCTCGCGCGCGGTCGCGCTCGCGAGCACCGCGCCGACACTCGAGCAGGCGCGCGCGCGCGTCGCGCACAGCGCCGCCTCGGTACCGGTGCTCGAGTGGCGCCGGGACGTCGGCGACGAGCGCTACCTGCAAGGGCTCACGCGGCTGGTGCGCCCGGGACTGGCGGCCGAGTTCGTGTAAGGATGGCGCCAGCGATGCTCCTCGAGTGCGCCAGCCATCCGCAGTTCCTCTCGAACACGTATCTGATCGCCGACGGCCGCGGCGGTCCGGCGTTCTTGATCGACGCCGGCGGGCCCGTCGCGCCGCTGATCGAAGCCGCGGGGCGGCTGCAGCTGACCCCCACGCACGTGCTGCTCACCCACCATCACTTCGACCACGTGTGCGACGTCGGTGAGCTGCGCGAGCGCTGGCCGGATCTGCGGGTGCTGATCAGCGAGCGCGAGCGCGAGCTGCTCGAGGGCGGCGCAAGCGGCTCCGAGCAGGACGCCGAGCTCGGACCCGGCGCCGGGATGGAGCCGCTCGAGGCTGGGCAGACGCTGCGCTTCGGTGAGCTCGAGGTGCGACCGCTGCATACGCCCGGGCACACCGCCGGGATGCTCTCGTTCCTCGTCAGCGACGGCTCGCACGACGGGCAGGCGGTGTTCACCGGCGACACGCTGTTCCGCGGCTCCGTCGGCGGGGTCAGGGCCCCAGGCCACAGCACTTACTCGGACCTGCGCGACTCGGTCATGGGCACGCTCATGGAGCTCGCTCCGCAGACGATCATCTACCCGGGGCACTCCGAGCAGACGACCGTCGCGCGCGAGTGGGAGGAGAATCCCTTCATCCGCGCATGGCGGGGCCTTGACCCGGAGGGCTCGCAGCCGTGCACCGCGCTCGGCGAGCCGGCCACGCTGGTGCTGCTCGGCCCAGACTACGACGGCGGCACCAAGGCGTGGGTGCGCTGGCAGGACGGCGCCGATGACATCGTGCCGGGCTCGCGCGTGCAGAGGACTCCCTGAAGCCGCGCCGCCGGCCCGCGGATGACCTCCTGACGAGCGTGCGGCGGCGCCGCGGGCCCGCGGATGACCTCCTGAGGAGCGTCCGTGGCGTACGTGGGCGCTCCGCGGGCGCCAGCGTGCCGCGTGCAGCTCCTAGCATGGGGGCGATGGCGCGCGAGAACGAGAAGATCCCGAGCTCTCGCGCGCGGCGCACGGCCACGGTCGCGTCGCTCGCGGCGAGCGAGGCCGTCAAGCAGTTCGGCACGCGCGCCGCGAACATCGCGCGCGACGAGGAGGCCTCGGAGGAGGCGCTGGCGCGCCGCCAGCTGGAGACCGCCAAGCAGATCGTCGCGGTGCTGGGCACGATGAAGGGCGCGGCGATGAAGCTTGGCCAGGTGATGTCCTTCCTGGACGTCGGGCTCGTGCCCGAGGAGCATCGCGAGGAGTTCCAGCGCGAGCTCGCGAAGCTGCGCGACGCCGCGCCGACGGTGTCCTTCAAGCAGATGCGCCGGGTGATCGAGGAGGATTTGGAAGCGCCGATCGGGGAGGTGTTCGCGTCCTTTCGGGAGGAGCCGATCGCGGCCGCGTCGATCGGGCAGGTCTACCGCGCGAGCCTGGAGGACGGGCGTGAGGTCGCGGTCAAGGTCCAATACCCGGGGGTCGCCGCGGCGGTGCGGGCGGACATGCAGAACCTGGACATGATCCTGCGCCTGCTCAAGCGCATGACCCCCGCGCTTGACGTCAAGGCGATCGCCGAAGAGATCAAGGAGCGCATCGCCGAGGAGCTCGACTACGAGCTCGAGGCCCAGAACCAGCGCTCGCTCGCACGCATCTTCGCCGGCCACCCGTTCATAGTCGTGCCGGAAGTGATCACGTCGCTCTCGCGCGAGCGGGTGCTCGTCAGCGAGTACGTGCAAGGCGTCGGCTTCGAGGAGCTGAAGGGTCGCCCTCAGGCGCAACGCGACCGCCTCGGTGAGATCGTCTTTCGCTTTTTCCTGGGCTGCCTGTATCGCCACCGGCAGTTCTCCGGCGATCCGCACCCCGGCAACTTCCTGCTGCTCGAGGACGATCGCGTCGCGTTCCTCGACTTCGGCTTGTTCAAGCGCATGGAAAGCGAGCCGGTCGAGCTCGAGCTCGCCGCCCAGCGGGCGGTCACCGAGGGCGACGCCACGACGCTCCACGCGCTGCTGGCGAGCTCGGGCTTCCTGCCCGAACCCGAGCGCGTCGACCCGGAGCATCTGCTCGCGTTCATCCGCGACGCGATCTGGTGGTACACGACGGCGGACGAACCGGTGGCGCTGAGCCCGGAGATCGCGACGCAGGTGATGATCGAGAGCTCGGACCCGCGTTCGAGCCATTTCCGCGAGATGCGCCACCAGACGATCCGCCCCGAGCACCTGTTCGGCAGGCGCATGGAGATGCTCACGCTGGCGGTGCTCTCGCAGCTGCGTGCCCGCGCAAACTGGCACCGGATCGCGCGCGAGTGGATGTACGGCGATGAGCCGGTGACCGAGCTCGGACGGATGGAGGCCGACTTCTACGGGCGCAGCGGCGTGGCCGCGCGCGGCTGACGGCTGACGGCTGACGGCACGCGCCGCGGCCGGCGCGACGCTGGGTTCAGACGCCCGTCTCGGCCGCGATCTGCCCCGACTTGACCGCTTTGGCGAGGGCGTGGTGGTCGCGCTCGTTCTGCTCGGCGTAGGCGTGGGAAAAGGGGACGAGGGCGCGATCGAAGCTCGAGCCCTGACCGAGATAGGCGGCGATCGCGATGCGGTCGCCGCTGCGCGCGTGCGCACGGGCGAGCGTCCAACCACACAGCCGGCCGTACTGAGCCATGCTCTTGGCGCTCATCTGTTCGATTTCCGCCGAGCCCTTCCAGTCGCGCAGCTGGCGGCCGTAGAAGTCTCGGGGCTGGCTGTCGAGATCGGACTCGAGGTGCAGCCAACCGAGGAAGATGTCGCTGCTGGCCTGCATCAGTCGCTGGCCGGTGACGACGCGCTCGCCGTGATTGCGAAACTCGCTGGGAGCGAGGAACTCCTCGAGCACCGACGCCTGCGCCTCCTTCAACTGCAGGAACAGCGGGTCCTGGTCATCGCGACCGAGCAGCAGCGCTATCGAGGCGCGCGTGCCGACGCTGCCCACGCCGACGACCTTGCGTGCGAAGTCGACGAGGCGAAATTGCTCGAGTAGAACGCGCCGGTCGTGCGCGAGTGTGCGGCGGTAGGTGCGCAGATGCTCGTGCAGGGCGTCGAACATCTCATCGTGTTCGCTGCCTTGCGCGAGGTCCTCGATCGGCACGATCAGCGGCGGGTCGGCGGCGATCCGGGTCTGCCCGTCGACCACGCGCGTCAGCTTGGAGAACGCCGAGATGCTGTCGCGTGTGCGCGCCTTGGCGAGCGACTTCTCGGTGCGCTTGGCGATCTTGGGCTCCAGCTGGGAGCCGAATTCCTGCAGTGCGGCGTCGACGTCCAGATGGGCATACCAGACGTCGAGGTTGCTCATGGCCGCGAAGCGCACCATCGCGCTGCGGTATTCCGCGACCGTGTCGAGCACGACCTGATCCTGATCCTTGGCGGCGAAGCCGTTGTCCCGGGCGGCGATCACCATGCTGGCCGCCAGGCGCTTGACGTCCCACTCCCACGGTCCGGGGAGCGTCTCGTCGAAGTCGTTGACGTCGAACACCAGCTGGCGCTCGGGCGAGGCGAACACGCCGAAGTTCGAAAGGTGGGCGTCGCCGCAGCACTGCACCGTCAGCCCCGAGTGCGGCGTCCCCGCCAGGTCGCTCGCCATGATGATCGCCGCGCCCCGGTAGAACGAGAACGGCGAGAGCAGCATGCGCCCGTAGCGGATCGGCACGAGTTCGGGCACGCGAGTCTCGGATTGGCGCTCGAGCAGCTCGATCGGGTCGGCGCGATTCGCCCCCGGCTCGAAGGCGGCGTGGCTGGCGCGCGGCACCCGTTTGCGCGCCGCCTTGCCCGCGGCCACCCGCTCGGCGACGCTCAGGTGCGCAACCTTCGCAGCCGTGTCAGAACCCTGTGTTGGTCTTGACTTTGTGCTTGCGCTCGGCCGGATGCATGCCGCCCTTTTCCTTGAGGATCCGGCACGATTGGGCGATGTCGGCGCCGAGCTTCTCGATCAATGTGCAGCCGAGCGTGCCCTTGACGAGCACGCGCATGATCTTCACGTGTTCGGCGTTTGGCGGCAGCGTGTAAGCGGGGACCATCCAGCCGCGCATGGCGGCGAGCTGAGCGGCCACGTCGAACTCGTCGTAGGAGTGCTCGCCGGCGAGTTTGAAGGCGACCAGCGGCAGCTGCTCGTCCTGCTCTGAGCCGATCAGCTCGAACTCTCCGATCGCCGCGATCTCGCGCTCGAGGGAGCGCGCGTTGAAGTTCATCATGTCCATCACATAGCGGTAGCCCTCGTGTCCGAGACGCACGAAGTTGTAGTACTGCGCGAGCACCATCGAGGAGCCGGTTGAGAAGTTCAGCGTGAACGTCGCGTCGCGCTTGCCGAGGTAGTTCTCGTAGAAGACGAGGTCCTCGGGGAGATCCTCGCGTTCGCGGAACACCAACCAGCCGATCCCCGGATAGACGAGCCCGAACTTGTGGCCCGAGACGTTGATCGAGCGGACCTGCTCGAGGCGGAAGTCCCACTCCGAGTGGGGGTAGAGGAACGGCCACACGAAGCCGCCGCTGGCGGCGTCGATGTGCATCGGCACGTCCAGGCCGCGCTGCTGCTTGAGCGCAACCAGGTGGTCGTTCATGCCGCGGATGTCGTCGGCGTGCCCGGTGAAGGTCGTGCCGAGCACGGCGGCCACGCCGATCGTGTTCTCATCGACGTGTGGCTCGATGTCCTGCGGACCGATCGTGTACTTGTCGGGCTGCAGCGGCACGATCCGCGGCTCGACGTCGAAGTAGCGGCAGAACTTCTCCCACACGACGTGCACGTCGCCGCCGAACACGATGTTCGGGCGGTCGACCGGCTTGCCTGCGGCTTCGCGCCGAGCCCGCCACCGCCACTTGAGCGCGAGCGCGCCGAGCATGATCGCCTCCGAGGAGCCCTGGGTGCGCGCGCCCGTCGTCTCACCCGGGGCGTGGAACAGGTCGGCGAGCATGCGAATGCAGCGCTGCTCGATCTCGGCCGTCTGCGGGTACTCGGCGTGGTCGATGAAGTTCACGCGCAGCGTCTGCGCGATCAGCTCTTCGGCCTCGGGCTCCATCCAGGTGGTGACGAACGTCGCGAGGTTGCGCGCGGGCAGCCCGTCGAGCACGAGCTCCTCTTCGATCAGGCCCTTGGCTTCCTCCGCCGACACGCCCGAGTGCGGCAGTTTGTAGTCGGGAGGGGGTTCGAGCAGGTAGCGTTTGCCGTAGATCCCGCGCCTGCCCGCGATCCTCCTGCGGGTCAGCTCGATGTCGGCGTCGGGAGCCTGCTCGTGCTGGACCTGGTCGGGTGTCATCCTCGAACCTCCTGGTGTGGTGGGCGTTGGCTGCGCGTGGTCGATGCGCCCGAGCTCACGAGGGCACCCACGGACTGTGCCACTTTCCGAAACCCGCGAGCAGCTTGTCCGCCTCGGCGGGACCCCACGAACCGGGTGCGTACGGAAGCACGGGCGGCGGCTCGCGCAGCAGCGGTTCGAAGATCCGCCAGGTCTCTTCCACGCCGTCCTGGCGGGTGAAGCGTGTGCTGTCGCCGCGGATCGCGTCCAGCAGCAGCACCTCATACGGTGTCGGCGCCTCGCCGCCCTGCTGGGCGAACTCGACGTCCAGCGTGACCGCCTCGGGGCCCGCGAGGTCTGCGCGGTGGGCGTCGAGGACCACGCGCGTGCCGGTCGAGGGGTCGAGCTTGACCACGAACTGATTGGGCTCGGGGTCGCGATGCCCGCGCTCGATGAAGCCGAGGCGCGGGGGGTCGCGGAAGACGGCACGCAGCTCGGTCTGGGTGATCGGCAGCTTCTTGCCGGTGCGGATGAACCACGGCACGCCCGACCAGCGCCAGTTGTCGATCTCGAGGCGCAGAGCGGCGTAGGTCTCGGTGGTCGAGTCCTTGGCGACGCCGTCGATCTCGCGGTAGCCGTCGTACTGGCCGCGGACGTAGTGCGCGGGGTTGGCGTCGGCGATCCCGCGGAAGACCGCGAACTTGGCGTCCTTGAGCGTTTCCGAGTCGCTGCCGGCGGGCGCCTCCATCGCGGCGACGGCCACGAGCTGCATCAGGTGGTTGACGACCACATCGCGGAGCGCGCCGACGGGGTCGTAGAAGTGCCCGCGGTCCTCCACGCCGAAGCGCTCGGCCATCGTGATCTGGACGTAGGCGATGTGGTTGCGGTTCCACACCGGCTCGATCATCGTGTTGGCGAAGCGCAGGTACAGGAGCTCGTCGGTGCCCATCTTCCCGAGGAAGTGGTCGATCCGGTACAGCTGTGACTCGTCGATGTGTTGGTGGATTTCCGCCGCGAGGGCGCGGGCGGAGGCGAGGTCGTGGCCGAACGGCTTCTCCACGACCACGCGCGCCGTCTTGGCCAGCCCGGCGTCCGCGAGCTCCTTGATCACCGCCCCGAACAGGGATGGCGGGATCTCCAGGTAGAAGACGGGGCTGCGGGCATCGCCGAGCGCGGCTGCGACTCGCTTGTACGTGGCTGCGTCGGTGAAGTCGCCGCTCACGTACGACAGGCGCGCGGCGAAGCGCTCGAAGACGCTCTGTTCGAGCGTTTCGGTGGCTTCGATGCATTCGCGGGCGTGCTCGCGCAGGCGCTCGACCGTCCAGTCGTCCGCCGCGACGCCCACGATCGGACAGTCCAGCAGGCCCCGGCGCTCCAGCCGGTAGAGCGAGCGGAACGTCATCACCTTCGCGAGGTCTCCGGTGATCCCGAAGATGACCAGTACGTCCGCGTTCACGAGCGCGATGATTCCAGATAGGTTGTCGCCGTGCCTCGGGAGCCTGTCGTGGAGGAGCAGATTCCAGCCCTGGGGCCGGCGGGCGCGCGAGCAAGGCACCTGTTGGGGCTGGAGTTCGGCTCCAAGGCGCAGTTCGACGATCCGAGCCTGGAGTGGCGGCGCCTGTTCTCCGAGCTGCTCGGCACGTTCATGCTGGTGCTCGTGGCCGCCGGCGGCGGGATCCTGCACGCCAAGGGCCAGATCAGCCTGGCGGCGGCGGTCGTCGCGCCTGGGCTGATGGTGATGGCGATCATCCTGTTCATGGGCGCGGTCTCGGGCGCGCACCTGAACCCGGTGGTCTCGCTCGCGTTCGCGCTGCGCCGGGACTTCCGTTGGAAACGCGTGCCCGGCTACATCGTGATTCAGCTGCTCGGCGCGACGCTCGCGTGCCTGTTCCTGGAGGCCGTGTTCGGCGACGTCCAGCACCTCGGCGCGACGTTGCCAGGCCGCGGCTACGCGGACTGGCAGGCGTTGCTGATGGAGGTCGCGCTGACGGCGACGCTCGTGAGCGTGATCCTGGGGACCGCCTCGTCCGCCCAGAACGTCGGGCGAGTGGCCGCGCTGGGCGTCGGCGGCTACATCGCCCTCGCGGGCCTGTGGGCCGCGCCCGTGAGCGGCACCTCGATGAACCCGGCGCGCTCCTTTGGCCCCGCGCTCGTGAGCGGCGACTTCAACGGCTACTGGGTGTACGTCCTCGGCCCGCTCGCCGGCGCGCTGATCGCGGTCGGCTGCGCGTATGTCCTGCGCGGAGCGGGCGGCGATCCGGTGTCGTATGCGGCCGGGTCCGGCACGCTGGGCGCGAGCGCCCGCCGCGCGATCGCGAGCGAGCTCTCGCAGCACAAGCCAACCTCGAGCGGGCCGTCGTCGAGCGGGCCGTCGCCTGGCGGGCCGTCGCCTGGCGGGCCGCCGTCGAGCGGGCCGCCGCCCAGCGGGCTGCCGCCCAGCGGGCCGCCGTCGAGCTAGAGCACCTGGATCTGGAACAGGCTGGTCGTGCCTGGCCGCCCGGAGGGCAGCCCGGCGGTGATCCCGACGCGCTGGCCGCGCTCGCACCAGCCGAGCTCGACGACGCGCCGGGCGGCGTCGGCGATGAGCGCCTCGGTGGTCTCGTGGCGGGGCATCGAGGCGGCCTGCACCCCCCACATCATCCCGCAACGCCTGACGGTCTCCCTGCCGGGGGAGAGCGCGTAGATCGGCACCGTGGGCCGGTGCGCGGAGACCAGGCGCGCGGAGCGCCCGGACAGCGTCGGGACGACGAGCGCGTCCAGGCGCAGCTCGCGGGCGGCGTCGCAGAGGTTGTGGGCGATCGTGTACGCCGGGTCGGAGTGCGTGCGGCGCACGCGCTCCAGGTTCCAGCGCTCATACGGGGCGATCGACTCGGCCTGCTCGGCGACAGCGGCCATCATCGCGACCGCCTCCACCGGGTAGGCGCCGACGGCGGTCTCCTGGGAGAGCATCACCGCGTCGGTCCCATCGAGGATCGCGTTCGCGACGTCGGCGACCTCCGCGCGCGTTGGGCGCGAGGAGCTGACCATCGAGTCGAGCATCTGCGTGGCGGTGATCGACGGGCGCGCCATCCAGCCGGCGAGCTCGAGCAGCTGCTTCTGCACGATCGGCACCTGCGCGATCGGCAGCTCGATGCCGAGGTCACCGCGCGCGACCATCACGTAGTCGGCCGCCTCGAGGATCTCGGCGGCGCGCTTGACCGCCTCGGGCTTCTCCATCTTGGCGACGAGAGGCAGGCGCGTGTGCTCGCGCACGAATTCGATGTCCTCGGGCGTCTGCACGAACGACAGCGCGACGACGTCGACGCCGATCGACTCGCCGTGGCGCAGCAGGTGCAGGTCCTCCTCGGGCACGGCCGGCAGCGAGGCGACCGGGCCCGGGATGTTCAGGCCCTGGCGCGAGGCGACCGCGCCGCCGACCTCGATCTCGACCTCGAGCTCGTGCGCGGCGACGCGCGCGTCGGTCACGCGCAGGCGCACGGAGCCGTCCGCCAGGTACAGGATCGAGCCGGGCGCGACGGCGTCGGGCAGCCCGGCCCAGGAGACGCTCATCACGCGTGCGTCGCCGGCGCTGTCGCCGTCCCCGCAGACGAACGTCAGGCGCTCGCCGGGAGTCAGCTCGACGACATCCTCGTGCAGCGGGCCGATGCGGAGCTTCGGACCGGGCAGGTCTTGGAGGATCGCCACCGGGCGCCCCACGCGACCGGCCGCGTCGCGCACGCGGCGCACCGTCTCGGCGTGCTCCTCGAGCGTCCCGTGGGAGTAGTTCAAGCGGGCGACGTCCATTCCCGCCTCGACCAGGCGCCTCAGCGTCTCGGGCTCGCGCGAGGCGGGCCCGATGGTGGCGACGATCTTCGTGCGGCGCATTGCTCGCAAGGTATACGTCGCCGCCCGGGCGTGCGTCGGGCTTGCGCGGGGCCGTGCGCGGCTAGCATCCCCGGGGTGCCGGCGCCTTCACGACCACTGCCCCGCGCGGGCGCGCGGGCGCGGATCGCGCACTTCGGCGGCGGGTTTGAGCAGGCGACCGTCGTCGCGATCAAAGACGGCGGCCGGCGGCTGCTCGTGCGCGACGAGGCGGGCGAGGCGCTCGAGTTCGTGCTCAGCCCGGCGAGCGCAAGGTTCGTGGCGGCGGGCAGCCTGTCCCGGGGCCCGCGGCTGGAGTTCATCGGCGATCGGGCCTGAATCCCGATGGCGCTCGGGTCCGTGACATGGGCGAACGCGTCCTCGACCGCTCGCGCGAGCTCGATGCCGGCGCTCCTTCGTCGATTGTCGCCCCTACAGCTCCGCCTCGCCGACCAAACACGTGATGGTGGCGCCCGCGACCCAGATCACGCCATCCGCGTCCTGGGAGATGTGCACGCGCCCGGCGCGCCCGAGCACGGTGCCCTGACTGACGGTGTACGGGGCGCTCGCGCGGGCGCTCGCGAGCAGCCACTGCGCGAGTGAGGCGTTCAAGCTGCCAGTCACCGGGTCCTCGACGGTCGAGCCGTCCTTCTCGAAGAACGCGCGCACCTCGAACGCGGCGGGCGCGCTCGTGGGATACGGGCCGACGACGCCGAGCGCCACGTCGACCGGGCCGGGGCGCAGCGCGAGCACCGCGTCGGCGCTCCTGAGCAGCGCGGCGACCCAGCCGGGCCCGTTATCGACCCACTGCGCGTCCACGATCTCCGCGCGCGCGACCCCGAGCAGCGCGGCGATGTGCTGCACGAGCCCCTCCTCGACCGGGCCGCCGCGGCGGAGCGCGGGCGCGGCGAACGCGAGCCCGTCGCGGGTGCGTCGCAGCGCGATCGGTCCCGCCGCGCACTCCTGCACGACGAGCTCCGCCCGCTTGGGCATGGCGCCCGTTGCAAGCCACGCGTGCGCGCTGCCGAGCGTCGGGTGCCCGGCGAAGGGCAGCTCCGCGACGGGCGTGAAGATGCGCACGCGATAGTCCGCCGTCGGGTCGCGCGCCGGCAGCAGGAACGTGGTCTCGGAGAGGTTCAGCCAGTGGGCGAAGCGCTGCATCTGCTCGCTCGCCAGGCCCTCGCCGTCGAGCACGACCGCGACCGGATTGCCCATGTACGGCACGTTGGTGAACACGTCGACGTGGGTGATCGGGCGCACGCTGGCTTGCAGGGTAATTGCTCTGGGGAACTGTGCTCGGAGCCTGGGCGCGGGGGCGCAGGGCGCGGGACCGGCGCGCACGGCGAGGCGGCGGCGGGGATCACGGCCGCGTCGCGGTCGGTCCTACAGCGCTTCGGGCGCGGGTTCTTCGGCCGCGGGCCGGTGTGCCTTCTGCACTCTCGCGGCCTCGCGTAGCTCGAAGCGGAAGTACCTCGCGAACGCGTCGCGCTGCGCCGCCTGCAACGACGCGGGCAACGGCGCGCGCAGCTCATCGGGGATGGCGGTGCCTTCGAGGGTCTGCCACAGCTGCGCTTCCAACGGCGAGCCCGACCGAGCCTGACTCGAGAGCTCCAGACGTCCTTCTTCGCTCGCGTAGTCGTAGAACTCGGCTTCCTGCCCTGACGGTTCCACCTCGATGCTGCCGGGACGCCAATCGGAGTACAGCGTGAGCTTGCCCTGCGGGGAGCGCAGCGAGACCACGTGGCGGGGCGCTTCGGCGGCGTGCAGTTCGGTGGCGAACTCGGTGACGTCCTCGTCGGTGGCGTGCAGCACCCATCTGCGCCCGGGCGCCTGAGGGTTTTCGCAGATCTGCGCGAGGTCCAGCCGGTTTGCGAGGTGCGCGTACTCGGGCTGCTCGCGCCAGCCACTCGAGCCCGCGGCGATCGTCAGCATCAACGCGACAACGTCCGCGCTCGAGGTCAGCTGGCTCCGTGGCTGCCCGGTAGCGCGCGTGAGCACGCCGCGGGGGTCGAAGACCTCGAGCGGCACGCGGATCGCCTCCTCGTACGCCGAGGCGCCCTTGCCGCGCATGCCGTGCGAACCCGCGTACTCGCCGTGATCGGAGGTGAAGATCACGATCGTGTTCGCCGCCACTTCGGGTCTGCTCGCCAGCGCTTCCAGGACCCTGCCGATCTGCGCGTCCACATAGCCCTGGAGCAGCAGGTAGGTGTTCATCATGTCCGTCCACCACGGCAGCGCGTCCGGCCCCGTGAAGGGCACGGCCCCGAACGATCTGGAGGCGGTGTCCTGCAGCGAGCGCTGCAACAGCGGCTTGAGCCTTTCGGAAAGCTGTTCGGGGGTCTCGTAGTTGCCGGGCAGCGCGACGGCGCGCTGGGGCGGATCGGCCTCGGCTTCGATCCGTTCGGTGAACCGGTGCCACCAGGCGATGTCGTGCGGATTGACGAACGACACGGTGGTCGCCCACGGAGCCTGCCCGGCGGCCCCGGCGAACCACTCGATGAACTGATCCGCGATCGTCGGGTCGACCTGCGTCCCCTGCCCCGGGGAGCCGTTGGGCGACGGGTAGGTCCCGCCGGAGAATCCGTACTGCTCGAGCGACGCGTTCGGGTTCGGGTTCAGGTGCCACTTGCCGTAGTAGGCGGTCGCATAGCCCATCCCGCGCAGCAGCGTGCCCCAGGTGGAGAAGCGCGGATCCAGCCGCCCGGCGCCGGTGATCAGCACGGCGGTCTGGTGCGTGTACAGGCCGGTCAGCAGCACGCTCCTGGACGGTGAGCAGTCGTTCGCCGCCGTGTAGTGGCGTTCGAAGCTGACCGAGCGTTCGCGCAGCGCGGCGAGGTTGGGCATCACCTGCGCGGCCGGCGAGGAGGGGGGCATCCACACCGGCGCGCGCAGCTGGTCGACGATGATCGTGAGGATGTTGGGGGCCGCTGAGCGCGCCGCGGAGCGGGATCGCTTGTGGCGCTCGCCGGGCTTGGCGCGAGAGCCGCCGCGCCCGGAGCCGACGCCGAGCATTGCCGCGGCGCCCAGCGCACCGCGCGTGATGAACGTGCGCCGGTCCCAGCGAGGCTCCTGCGACGGCGCTTCGGGCGAGCGGCGCTCGACGGGCCCTCTCGGCGCATCCGCTCGCTCGCGTGGCTCTCGAGCTGTTCGGGCCATACAGCCCGAACAGCCTAGGGGCGCAGATGATGCGCTGCGTGCTCGCCGATCGCATAATCCGGGCGGCGCGTGAGGAGCTGCGTGCCCGAGCAGCGGCCTCTCACGGGACCTGCACGTCGGGGAAGTGCTCGGCGCAGTGCTCGCGCAGCGCGCCGCGCACCCAGGCGCGCTCCTGGGCCGAGGCGACGCGAAAGCGCGCGAGCAGCTCGCGCTGGCGTTCGATCGGGGCTCCGGCGATCACCCAGCGCGCGGCCAGGCGCTCGAACAGCAGCTCGAGCGCGCGCTGCGCGGCGTCCTCCCGGGTGGCGGCCGGGGCGGCGGCCGAGCCCGACAGTGTCTGTGCGTACTCGCGCCGCGCGCCCGTGGTGAGCGAGCCGCGCAGCGTCAGCGCGTTGCCCTCGGCGTCCGTGTAGTCGCTGCTCGGTGCGCTCAGCCTCGCGCGCTGGCGGGCGCGGCGCCTGGCCACGCTCAGCCCGCGTCGGCGGCCCGTTCGAGCTGGCCGCGCACGTCGCCGAGCGCCGGCTTGCCGTGGCCCGGCCACGCGGCCGCGGGCTCGAGCGCCGCGAGCTTGCGCAGGCTGGCGCGCGCCTGCTCGGTGTCGTAGTTGTAGATCCGCTCGGGCAACCGCGGCTCGCAGTCGCGCCCCCACATGTCGAGCGTGTAGAAGCAGTCGCTGACCAGCGCCAGGCGGTCGGACTCGCGCCACAGCCCGATCAGCCCGGGCGCGTGCCCGGGCAGGTGCACGACCCGAAAGCCCGCGACCTGATCGCCCTCGGCGAGCGTCTCTGAGATCTTCACCGGCCCGCCGTCCCACGCATACCGGTGCAGCAGCTTGTGGAGCTGGCGCAGCGGCGTGGGCAGCCCGGCGAGGCCCTCGGGCCAGTAGCGAAAGCCGCCGCTGCCCTCGGCGTCGGCGACCTCGTCCGGGTGGCACAGCACGGGCACGCCGAGCGCGGGCGCGGTACCGCGGTGGTCGGTGTGTCCGTGGCCGAGCACGATCCGGCGGATCCCGCCGAGCTTCGCGCCGGCGCTCGCGACCGCGCGCGTCATCGTGCGCGCGCCCGCGTCGAACATGGTCACGCCGCCGTCGTCCTCGAGCAGGTACACGTTGCAGCGCCCCGGGCGTCCCTGCACCACCCACACGCCTTCGGCCACGAGCCCGGCCTCGCCCGCGAGCAGGCCGGCGGTAAGGCGCGTCTTGGCGTTGAACGCCTGCGCCATGCGCTGTTCGGCGTTTGAGCCCTGCGCGGGCATCATGCCGATCTGGCGCGCGAAGGTCATCGAGTCGGCGAACGCGTCGTTGCCCTGGATCAGGCCGTCGCGCACGGTCAGCAGGTCGAGGCCTTCGAGCTCGATCGGGCTGCCGGTCGGCGCGACGCCGCTGAAGCCGCCCGGTCCGGCGAACGTCCCCGTCAGACGCCACTGCACGGCGCAGCGCTCACCCTCGGTGGTCGTCGAGAGCACCTCCATGCTCAGGTCGGGCAGCGCGCCGAGCAGCTCGCCGATGAACGCGCGCACGCCCTCCGGCGCGATCACGTCGAGCCGGCCGCGCACATACTCGCGCCCGCCGTCGGCCCACAGCGAGACCGCCTGCTCGAGCTCGTGCGCGTCGATCGCCGCGAAATAGCGGCGCGCGACCGCCTCGGCCTTGTTCCCCGAAATGCGTTTGCGGGTGGCCGCCGCCTGCTGCATGTTCGCGGCGACCTCCTGCACCCTGGTGCTCGCCTCGCTCGCGCTCTCCCGATCGGCCATCCCGCCTCCTTTACGCTTCTGAACAGCCGTAGTCTAGTCTCCGGCCGGTGCCTCAGGCGCTCAGCAGACGTGAGCTGGGCCGCGGCGAGCGGGTGCTGCCGGGGCTGTACAGGCTGCGCCTGCCGCTGCCGTGGCCGGGCGTCCCCCACTGCAACGCGTGGGCGGTCGCCAGCGACGACGGGTTCGTGCTGTTCGACACGGGCATGCACCAGCCCGACTCGCTCTCCCAGCTCGAGCGCGCGCTCGAGATGTGCGAGATGCGCGTGGAGCAGGCGCGCATGGTCGTGTGCACGCACGCGCACACAGACCACTGCGGGCAGGCCGCCACGATCACCGCGCGCGCGGGCTGCGAGGTGTGGATCCATCCCAACCACAAGCACCTCGACCGGATGCTCGAGGACCCCGAAGCGGTGCTCGCCAAACGCGTCGAGATCGCTCGCCAGAGCGGCGTCCCCGAGGAGCCGCTGCGTCGCGCGGCGGCCGCGCGTAGCTCCCAGGGAACGGGCATCGCGGGCCCGCTCGAGCCGCACCGCGACCTGCTTGATGGGGTGCGCATCGCCACCGACCTGGGTCAGTGGATCGCGTATGAGACGCCGGGACACGCGCCCTCGCACGTGTGCCTGTTCCAGCCCGAGCGGCGCCTGCTGATCTCGGGAGATCATCTGCTGGGGCGCATCTCGCTGTACTTCGACTACGGCTACACGCCCGACCCGGTCGGCGAATTCCTGAGCTCGCTCGAGGTCGTCGAGCGGCTCGGCGCGCGCCTGTGCCTGGCCGGACACGGTCGCACGTTCGCCGACGTCCACGCGCACATCCAGGGCAATCGCTCGCTGGTGAACGAGCGCCTTGCGCGCGTGCGCGACGCGCTCGCCGGCAGGCAGCTGACGGCGTTCGAGATCGTCCCGCATGTGTACGGAGACTCGCTCTCCCAGCAGAACGCCCACTGGCTCTTGTCGAAGATCCTCTGCTACCTGACGCACCTGCAAACGCTCGGCCAGGTCAGCCAGATCGCTGGCGAGCCGGCGCGCTGGGCGGCATAATCGGGCGATGCGCATCGATCGGATCCTCGCCGAGCACCGGCCGAGCTTCTCCTTCGAGTTCTTCCCGCCCAAGACCGAGGCCGGCGAGCGCAACCTGCACGCCGCGCTCGCCGAGCTCGAGCAGCTCGAGCCGTCGTTCGTGTCCGTCACCTACGGCGCCGGCGGCTCGACCCGGGAGCGGACGATCGAGATCGTCAAGCAGATCAAGGAGGAGTACGGCCTGGAGGCGATGGCGCACTTCACGTGCGTGGGTGCGACCGTCTCGCAGCTGCGCCGGACGCTCGATGAGATGCGCGATGCGGGCATCGAGAACGTGCTCGCGCTGCGCGGCGACCCGCCGGCCGGCGAGCAGGAGTGGACCAAGACGGACGGCGGCCTCGAGTACTCGCGCGAGCTCGTCGAGCTGATCTCCGCGGGCTACCCGTTCGCGATCGGCGCCGCGTGCTTCCCGGAGACGCACATCCATGCGAGCAGCCCCGAGGACGATCTCGCACACCTCGTCGAAAAGGTGCGCGCCGGCGTCGACTTCCTGATCACGCAGGTGTTCTTCGACAACGCCGTGTACTTCGACTTCGCCAAGCGCGCGCGCGCCGCGGGCGTGCGGGCGCCGATCATCCCCGGGATCATGCCGATCACGAGGGTCGGTCAGGTCGAGCGGATGGCGGCGATGTGCGGCTCCTCGATCCCGAGGCCGCTGCGCCGCGAGCTGCACGCGCGCGGCGAGGACCCCGAGGCGGTGCTCGACTTCGGCGTCGCCTACGCGACGCTGCAGTGCGCCGAGCTGCTCGCGGCGGGCGCGCCCGGCATCCACTTCTACACGCTCAACCGATCGCCCGCCACGCGCGCGATCGTGAGCGCGCTGAAGCTCGCCAGGCCGTGGGAGAAGGCCGTGTATCCGGGCTCGATCTCCGCCCCCGCGCCCGCCCGCGGCCAGGCGCCGGCCGCCTCCTAGCCGCTCACGCGCCGACGATGCTGGCGGCGCGCGTACGCGCGCTTGCGCTCCAGGGCCGCGTCGACGATCGCGCACACGTCCGCCGGGCGCTGCACGACCCTGGCGATCGCGAGGTCGGCGTCGTCGATGCGCGCGTCGGCGAGCGCCCAGGCGCGCAGCCAGCTGAGCAGCCCGTCCCACTCGCCGTCGCCGAGCAGGAGCACGGGGCTGTGGCGAATGGTCTGCGTCTGGATCAGCGTCAGGCACTCGAACAGCTCATCGAGCGTGCCGTAGCCGCCGGGGCAGAAGACGAACGCGCTGGCGTAGCGCACGAACATCACCTTGCGCGCGAAGAAGTGGCGAAAGCGCAAGCCGATGTCCACGTAGGGGTTGAGCTGCTGCCGACCCACGGCTCCGCCGTGTGTGCCCGGTAGCTCGATGTTGCAGCCGATCGACAGCGCGCCGGCCTCACGCGCACCCCGGTTGGCGGCCTCCATGATGCCCGGGCCGCCACCGGTGATCACCGCGTAGCCGCCGGCGCCGAGACAGGCGCCCACTTCGCGGGCGAGCGCGTAGTGGGGATGCCCGACGGGGGTGCGCGCGGAGCCGAACACGGTGACCGCGCGTCCGACGCGCGCGAGCGCGTCAAACCCGCGCGCGAACTCGGCGGCGAGATCGCGGACACGCTCGGAGTCCGCCGCGCGCACCGCCGCCGGCTCGTCGCCGAGCCAGAGCAACAGCTCCTCGTCGAAGGTCTGCTCGGACGGGTCCGCGCCGGGATCCTCGCGCTCCACGGCGGCCAAGCCTATGCGCTCGCCTATTAGGACCGCTTCACTGCGTACCCTCCGTACAGCCATGGCCGAGCTGCGCCACATGCACGAGATCCCCGAGCTGCGCCACATGCGCGAGATCCCATACACGGTGCGCCGCTCCACGCGCGCCCGCCGGGTGCGCGTGAACGTGCACGCGCACGCCGGCGTCGAGGTCGTGCTGCCCCAGCGGGCGCCCGAGCGCGCGGCCGCCGAGGCGGTGCACGAGCTGCGCGGGTGGATCGAGCGCCGCCTGGCGGAGGCGGCGCGCGTGCGCAGGCAGCTCGCCGAGCGAGCCGGCACGGTGCCGTATCTCGGCAGCGCCCTGACGCTCGTGCCAGAGCGCGGGCGCACCCGGGTGCACCGCCAGGGAGCGCGGCTGCTGGTGCCGGACGGCGACCCGCGCCCGGCGCTCGAGCGCTTCTACCGGCGCTCCGCCCGGGCCGAGATCCAGCCGCGCCTGGACCGGGCGACGGCGCTCGTGGGCAGCGCCTACGACGGCCTCGACATCCGCGCCCAGCGCACGCGCTGGGCCTCGTGCTCGTCGGCCGGGCGCATGAGCTTCAACTGGCGGTTGCTGCTAGCGCCCGAGCGGGTGCTCGAATACGTGATCTGGCACGAGGTCTGCCACCTCGAGATCCTCGACCACTCGCGCCGCTTCTGGGCGTTGCTGGAGCGGCGCTGGCCGGGCTACAGCGAGGACCGCAGGTGGCTTGCGCGCAACGGTGCGACGCTCGTGCTGTGAGCCGATCCGCCGGCGCCGCTCGCCAGCGGCCCGCGCCGAGCGTCAGCCGCGCTGCTCGATCGGCACGAATTCGCGGTCGCGCTCGCCGGTGTAGATCTGGCGCGGGCGCGCGATCTTCTGCTCGGGGTCCTGGACCATCTCGAGCCACTGCGCGATCCAGCCGCTGGTGCGCCCGATGGCGAACATCACGGGGAACATCGCAACTGGCAGGCCGAGCGCCTCGTAGATCAGGCCGGAGTAGAAGTCGACGTTCGGGTAGAGCTTGCGCGAGGTGAAGTATTCGTCGTCGAGCGCGCGCTTCTCGAGCTCGGTGGCGACCTCCAGCAGCGGGCTCTTGCCGCGCACCTCGAACACGTCGTCGAGATATTTGCGGATGATCCGCGCGCGCGGGTCGTAGTTCTTGTACACGCGGTGGCCGAAGCCCATCAGCCGCTCCTCGCCCGCCTTGACGCCGGCGAGGAAGTCGGGGATGTTCTCGACCTTCTCGATCCGTCCGAGCATCCGCAGCGCCGCCTCGTTGGCGCCGCCGTGCAGCGGCCCGTACAGCGCGGCCACCCCTGCGGCGACCGCCGAGTAGGGATCGACCTGGGTGGAACCGACCGAGCGCACGGCGCTCGTGGACGCGTTCTGTTCATGGTCGGCGTGCAGGATGAACAGCACATCCAGCGCGCGCTCCAGACGCGGGTCCGGCTTGTACTTGAGCTCGGTCATCTTGTACATCATCGAGAGGAAGTTGCCGGCGTATTCGAGGTCGTTGTCCGGGTACACGTAGGGCTGGCCCATGTTGTGCCGGAAGGCGAACGCCGCGAGCGTCGGCATCTTGGCGAGCAGGCGGATGATCTGGATGCGGCGGATCTCCTCGTCGCGGATCTGGTTGGCGTCGGGGTAGAACGTCGAGAGCGCGCCCACGGAGGCGACGAGCATGCCCATCGGGTTGGCGTCGTAGCGGAACCCCTGCATGAAATCCTTGACGTTCTCGTGCACGAACGTGTGGATCGTGATCTCGGAGATCCACTCGACCAGCTGCGGTCCGGTCGGCAACGCGCCGTTGATCAGCAGGTAGGCGACCTCCAGATAGCTCGAGTGCTCACACAGCTGCTCGATCGGGTAGCCGCGATGCTGCAGGATGCCGGCGTCGCCGTCGATGTACGTGATCGAGCTGCGGCACGAGGCCGTGTTCATGAACGCCGGGTCATAGACCATCAGCCCGAAGTCCTGCTCGTCGGCCTTGATCTGCCTGAGGTCCATCGCGCGCACGGTGCCGTCGCTGATCGGCAGCTCGTAGCTCGCGCCAGTGCGGCTGTCGGTCACGGTCAGCTTGCCCTGGTCGGGGGCCGCGCCGTTGCCGCTCGTGCCGGCCGCACCCGCGGCGTTGCTGCCCCCGATCGTCGATCGCTCGCTGCTCATGTGTATCTCCTGTCCGCGGATTGCGAGTGCTGTACCCCGATTATGAGCGACCGCGCGCCGCGGCTCGCCGCCGAGGCGCGCCGCCTCAGCCGCGCAGCTGCAACGGCGCGCCGCTGAACTGGGTCATCGCGTGCAGTTCCTGGATGCGGCCTACGATCTCGCGGCCGCGCAGGCGCTGCACGCGCTCGGTCCCGAACTCCTCGACGTTGAACGACGCGAGCACCGTCGCGTGTGCCATCGCGCGCCGCAGCAGCTCGTCGGAGAGCGGCTCGTGCGGGTGCGCGGCGACGTAGCCGACGAGGCCGCCGGCGAACGTGTCTCCGGCGCCCGTCGGGTCGATGACCGTCTCGAGCGGGTACGCCGGCAGCGCGAAGAAGCCCTCGGAGGTGATCAGCGCGGCGCCGTACTCGCCCTGCTTGGCGACGATCACGCTCGGGCCGCGCAGCGCGCCCGCGCCGTCCCCGGCCGCCGGCTCGGCGGCGCCCGCGGAAGCCGAGCGCGGGGAAGCGGAGCGCGGGGAAGCGGAGCGCGGGGAAGCGGAGGGCGGGGAAGGCGACCAACTGAGAATCTCGCGCGCGGCTGCGATCAGGTTGGGCCGGCCGGTCAGCTGGCGCAGCTCCGCGTCGTTAAGGATCAGGCAGTCGACGTTCTCGATCGCGCGCACGAGCGAGTCGCGGGCGACGTCGATCCAAAGGTTCATCGAGTCGAGCGCCACGAAGCGCGCGTGCGGCAGCTGCACACGCACCTCGTGCTGCAAGTCGGGCTGGATGTTGGCCAGGAAGAGGACGTCGCTCGCTCGCGAGCGCTCGGAGAGCTTCGGCGTGAAGCCCTCGAAGACGCCCAGCTGCGTGTCGTGCGTCTTACGCGAGTTCAGATCCCAGCCGTACTCGCCGTGCCAGAAGAACGTACGCCCGCCGGCGACGCGCTCGACGTCCGCCACGTCGACGCCGCGCGCGCGCAGCACCCGCAGCTGCTCCTCGCCGAAGTCATCGCCGACGGGGCCGACGACGCGCACCTCGTCGAAGAACGACGCGGCGAGCGCGAAGTGCACGGCGGCGCCGCCGAGCATCCGCTGGCGCTCGCCGAACGGCGTCTTGACGGTGTCATAGGCGATCGAGCCGACGACGGTGATTGGCATGGGCGCGCACCTTAGAGCAACCCGCTGCTCGCGCGACCTGCGCGCCGTGCACGGCGACCGACGGGCGCGATGCGGGTCCAAGGCGGTTCGCTAGCCTCGACGCGATGCGCGCGATCCAGATGCGGGAGTTCGGCGGCCCGGAGGTGCTCGAGCTGGTCGAGCTGCCGGCGCCGGCGCCCGGGCGGGGCGAGGTCCTGATCAAGGTCTCGCGCGCGGGCGTGAACTTCGCGGACACGCACACGCGCACGAACACGTATGTGCGGGAGGCGACCCTGCCGCTGGTGCCCGGCGGCGAGGTCGCGGGTGTGCGCGAGGACACCGGCGAGCGCGTGGTCGCGCTCGTGGGCAGCGGCGGCTACGCCGAGTACGCGCTCGCGCACAGCGACCGCGTCTTTGGGATCCCCGACGGGGTCGACGACGGCACGGCGCTCGCGATGATCATCCAGGGCACGACCGCGTGGCACCTGTACCGCACTGCGGGGCGCGTGGCGGCGGGCGAGAGCGTGGTCGTGCACGGCGCGGCCGGCGGCGTCGGCTCGATCGCGGTGCAGCTCGGCCGCGCGATGCACGCGGGCAGGGTGATCGCGACGGCGACCGGCGAGGGCAAGCGCGCGCTGGCGCTCGAGCTCGGGGCGGACGTCGCGATCGACGGCGCGCCCGAGGGGCTGAGCGAGCGGCTCCTCGACGCCAACGGTGGGCGCGAGCTGGACGTCGTGTTCGACATGTCCGGGGGCGCGGTGTTCGACGCCTCCTACCGGGCGCTCGCCCCGTTCGGGCGGATCGTCGTGTGCGGGATCGCGACGAGCGAACCCAACGAGGTGCGCACCGGCTCGCTGCTGCGCCATTCGCGGGCGGTCGTCGGCTTCTACCTGTTTCACACCCTGGAGCGGCCCGGGATGTTCGGCGAAGCGCTCCACGACCTGTACGCGCGCGCGCTCGCCGGGCGGCTGCGGGCTATCGTGGGACACACCTATCCGCTCGAGCACGCCGCGCAGGCGCAGATCGACCTGCGCGCGCGGCACACGAGCGGCAAGCTGCTGCTCGACCCGTCCGCGTGAGCGCGGCCGGCGGGCGGGGGCGCGCACTCACCTCCTAAGCTCCAATGTCCACCGTCATGACCAAGTCATTCGCCGAGCTCGGGCTCTCCGAGTCCACCCTGCAGGCGCTGCGCGACGTGGGCTACGAGTCGCCGAGCCCGATTCAGGAACAGGCGATCCCGGAGCTGCTTCAGGGCCGCGACGTGATCGGCCAGGCGCAGACGGGAACCGGCAAGACGGCCGCGTTCGGTTTGCCGATCATGGAGTACGTGGACCCCTCCGAGCAGACGGTGCAGGCCCTCGTCTTGACCCCCACGCGCGAGCTGTGCATCCAGGTCACCCAGGCGCTGCGCACGTACGGCGCGCACAGCGGGGTCGACGTGGTCGCCGTGTTCGGGGGCGCTCCGATCCGCACCCAGCAGGGCCAGCTGCGCGCGGGCGGGCACGTGGTGGTGGGCACCGTCGGGCGCGTGCTCGACCTGATCTCACGGCACTCGCTGGTACTGCACGACTGCCGTTTCGTGGTGCTCGACGAGGCCGATGAGATGCTCGACCTCGGCTTCCTGGAGGACGTCGAGAAGATCCTCTCGCTGACGCCCTCGAGCCGCCAGACGGCGCTGTTCTCGGCGACGATGCCGCCGCCGATCCGCGAGCTGGCCGACCGCTACATGTACGACCCGACGATCGTGCAGGTGGAGGCGGCGACGCTCACGATCGACACCGTCGCCCAGTTCCAGCTGCCGGTGGAGACCAAGGAGAAGCCGGACAAGCTCGTAGAGGTGCTGCGCTCGGAGATGCGCTCGGGGTCCCGCGCCCGCGAGGAAGGCGAGGGCGGTCAGCAGGCGATCGTGTTCGTGCGCACGAAGATCCGCTGCGAGCAGCTGTTTCGCACCCTGCGCGACCGCGGCATGAACGTGCGCGCGCTGCATGGCGACATGACCCAGGGCGCGCGCGACGGGGTGATGCTGGCGTTCAAGGGCGGGCGCGTACCGATCCTCGTGGCGACGGACGTGGCCGCGCGCGGCCTCGACATCTCGACGGTCACGCTCGTGGTCAACTACGACGTGCCGACCAGCCCGGACACGTATGTGCACCGGATCGGGCGCACCGGGCGCGTGGGGCGCTCGGGACGCGCGATCACGTTCGTGGAGCGCCGCCAGAAGCACGAGCTGGAGGCGATCGAACGCCACATCGGCACGCACATCGCCCAGTGGGAGCAGGGCGCCGTGGCGGCGCCGACACCCGTGCGCGAGCGCCCGCGCAGGCACTCCAAGCCGCGCATCTCCAGGCGCGACGATCACGAGTCGTACACCAAGCTGGTGCTCGGCGGCGGGCGCGCCGAGGGTCTGAGCGTGGCGGACATCGTCGCCTCGGTCACCTCCTCCGCGGGGCTCGACGGCGAGGCCGTGCGCGACGTGCTCGTGCTCGAGCGCTTCTCGTTCCTGTCGGTACCGGATGCGGAGGCCGAGCGCGTGATCCAGGCGCTCGACGGCCACGCGATCAGGACCGGCGCAGGCCGCCGGACGGTGAGCCTCGCGCGCGTGCCTATAAGGTAAGGACGGATGTCGAACGCGGCCATGCAGACCGTCGTCAAGATGTCCCCATAACCGCTGGCTGGCCGGGGCGCTTGAGCTGTGCTGCACGCTCTTTTGGGTGCCGCGAGCTGGCGGTGGCCGGAGGGAACGGTGCACGGCTTCGCCCCTGAGACCGGCGATTTTGGTGGCGTACGCGGCGGGTACGATGATCCCGTGGCTTGGCTCAGTGCTCGTCCAGCCGGTCTGCGAGAGCGTCTCCTGCGGGTGGTACAGTCGAACATATGTTCGCAATGACGACCGATGATACTCGCGAGCAAGCGACGATCCTTGCACTGACAGAGGTTGCTCCTGGTCCCTGGTATCAAGTCGCCGATGTTGTCGAGGAAGCCGGTAGCGCGGTTGCTGTCGCCGACAGAAGCCACGATTTCTACGACGAGGGTCAGGCTGTTATTGCGCGCCTGCTTGCTGATCGCGTCAGCGAAGCAATGGTCAACCACTGGGAGAAGGTCATCAAGCGAGCGCTTGCGGAGCGGCCCAGCACTCGTCTGCTGACTGTGCTCGACGATGATTACCCGCAGAATCTACGTCGCGTGTATGACCGCCCGCCATTCTTGTTCGCCCGTGGCACGCTCCAAGACGACGATTCGCGATCGGTCGCGATCGTTGGCACACGACGCGCCTCGGATGCAGGGCGGGCCCTTGCGCGCGATATCGCCGCGGCACTTGCCGAGCGCGGCGTCACTGTCATCTCGGGCATGGCCGCAGGAATCGACACAGAGGCCCATACCGCCGCTCTCGATTCAGGCGGTCGGACCATCGCTGTGATGGGCACTGGCATCGACCGTGTCTATCCCAAGGAGAACGCCGAGCTTGCTGACCGCATCGCGGGCAATGGTGCGCTGCTTTCTCAGTTTTGGCCTGGTGCTCCGCCCCGAGGATCGAACTTCCCGCTGCGTAATGTGGTCACCAGTGGTGTTGCCATCGGCACGGTCGTGATCGAGGCGAGCGCCACCAGCGGCGCGAAGATGCAGGCACGCCTTGCTTTGGAGCACGGCAAGCGTCTCTTTCTCATTCAGAGCCTTGTCCTTCAGGAGGAGTGGGCACAGCGCTACAGGAGCAGACGCGGTGCCCAAGTCGTGCACGGTGTTGACGATGTGGTTGCGGCGCTCGAATCAGACCGCGAGCCGGTCACCGAGCTGCAGCTTTTCTAGGCACACGGGCGGCGGCGATGACGACGGTCCGCGAGGTTGCCCTACCGCTCGCAACGATCTGCACGCCTGTGCCGCGCGTCGCCGAGCAGGTGGAGGGCCAGGTGTCGCAGCCTTGCCCGCTGATCGTGCCGATCAGCTTGTATGAGGTTGGCTTCCAGCTCCACTACCAGCTCAAGCACTACAAGGACGGCAACGGCAGCCAGATGGCGCGGGACTTTCTCGTCAAGACGGCCGCGCTGCTCGGCTACTTCCTGCAAAAGCACGACCGCTGCATCGCGATCGCCGCCGCCGGCGGTGGCGGTGGCTGGGATCTCATCACGTCTGTGCCGTCCTCAACAGACCGTACAGGCGAGCATCCGCTCGCGACCGCGATAGGGCTGGTTCCATCTCTGCGCGATCGATATGAGCGCCAGTCGCGTCTGGTGTTCGACTTCGACGTCTGCTGCGTCGGCGATCACAGGTAGGTGACCTGCGCATCGCGCTTTCGCCCGGCACGGGGGCGCTGCTGACCGGCGCCTGCGCCGGTACAGTAGGCCGATGCCTACGAAAGCCACGATGCAGACCAGCGAGGGGCCGATCGTGTTCGAGCTGTTCGACGAGGACGCGCCGAAGACCGTGGAGAACTTCCGCAAGCTCGCGGGCGAGGGCTTTTACGACGGGCTGAGCTTCCACCGCGTGATCAGCGACTTCATGATCCAGGGCGGCTGTCCGCGGGGCACGGGGACGGGCGGTCCGGGCTACACCTTCGAGGACGAGATCAACGACCACAAGATCGTGCGCGGCGCCCTGGCGATGGCCAACGCGGGCCCGAACACGAACGGCTCGCAGTTCTTCATCGTCACCGCCGAGTCCTGCCCGTGGCTGGACGGCAAGCACACCGTCTTCGGTCAGGTGAGCGCGGGCATGGACGTGGTCGACAAGCTCGAGGCCGTCCCAACCGACGGCTCGGACCGTCCGACCGAGCCGGTCGGGATCGACACGGTCGAGCTCTCGCAGTAGCCGGCCCGAGCGGCGGCTCCGCCGCCCCGGTGGGCACATGTGCCCACCGTCGACCCGTGCATGCACGGGTCGCAGGACGGCCGCATGCGGCCGTCCTCGGGGACCGCACATGTGCGGTCCCCCGGGCAGTGCTTGCACTGCCCGCCTGCAGGACGACGCGGGCGCCGCGCATCGAGGCGACGCCGGATGCCGAGCGCGCGCGGCAGGCCCGCGCGCGCCATGCGCCGACTGGAACGACAGCCGCGCAGTCGAGGAGTAGCCTCTTGAGCAAGAGCGAACGAAGGGGAGAAGAGATGGCGACTGTCGAGCAGCACCCGGCCCAGACAGCATCGTCCCCGAAGGGGGATGAGCAGACCGCGCGGGAGGACGAGCTCGGCGCGCCGGGCGCGGCGAGCATCCCGGTCGAGAATCCGGCGACCGGCAAGACCATCCGCAGCGTCCCCGACCTGGGGGCGGACGCCGTCGCGGAGCTCGCAGCTCGCGGGCGCGCGGCCCAGCCGGAGTGGGAGGCGTACGGCTTCGACGGGCGCGCGCGGGTGCTGCTGCGGGCGCAGAAGTGGGTGATGGACAACGCCCCGCGGATCGTCGAGACGATCTGCGCGGAGACGGGCAAGACCTTCGAGGACGCCGAGCTCGCGGAGATCGGCTACGCGGGCAACGCCTTCGGCTTCTGGGCGAAGGAGGCCGCCAACTACCTCGCCGACGAGCGCGTCAAGACCAGCCAGCTGCTGGTCAAGGGCAAGAAGATCATCCTGCGTTACCGGCCGCTCGGGCTGATCGGTGTGATCGGCCCCTGGAACTACCCGCTGACGAACTCCTTCGGCGACTGCATCCCGGCGCTCGCCGCCGGCAACGCGGTGATCCTCAAGCCGTCGGAGATCACGCCGCTGACCTCGCTGCTGATGGCCGAAGGGCTGCGCGAGTGCGGGCTGCCGGAGAACGTGCTGCAGATCGCAACCGGTCGCGGCGCGACCGGCGCGGCGCTCGTCGAGCACGTCGACATGATCATGTTCACCGGCTCGACGAACACCGGCAGGAAGGTCGCGGAGGCGGCCGCGCGGCGGCTGATCCCCGCGTCGCTCGAGCTCGGCGGCAAGGACCCGATGCTCGTGCTCTCCGACGCAGACCTCGAGCGCGCGGCCAACTTCGCCGTGTACTACTCGATGCAGAACGCCGGCCAGACGTGCATCTCGATCGAGCGCGCGTACGTCGAGGAGCCGGTGTACGACGAGTTCGTCGCGAAAGTCTCGGAGAAAGTCCGCGCCCTGCGCGTCGGCAAGCCCGAGGGCCCCGGCTCGGTGGACGTCGGCGCGATCACCTTCCCGCCGCAGCTCGACACCATCAAGGACCACGTCGACGACGCGGTGCAGAAGGGCGCGCGCGTGCTCACCGGCGGCGGCGCCGTCGCGGGCGACGGGCGTTTCTTCGAACCGACCGTGCTCGTCGACGTCGATCACTCGATGAAGTGCATGACCGAGGAGACCTTCGGCCCGACGCTGCCGATCATGAAGGTCGCAGACGTCGAGGAGGCGGTGCGCCTGGCCAACGACTCGCCGTACGGCCTCGGCGCGTCGGTGTTCTCGCGCGACACCGCGCGCGGCGAGGCGATCGCGCGGCGTCTGGAAGCGGGCGCGGCGAACGTCAACGACGCGATGATCAACTACACCGTGCTCGAGCTGCCGATGGGCGGCGCCAAGGCCTCGGGCCTGGGCTCGCGCCACGGCGCGGGCGGCATCCGCAAGTACTGCTCCCAGCAGGCGATCGTCGTCACGCCCAAAGTCGCGATGAAGAAGGAAGTCTTCATGTACCCGTATAAATCGCGCACCTCGCGGCTGCTCGCCCGCTTCTTCAAGTTCCTGTACGGCCGCGGCAAGCGCGACTAGTTGGACCCGCGAGTCAGACCGGCGCCTGGCGCGAGCGCACGCGCGGAGCGCTCGGCGCCTGGCGCGAGCGCAGGCGCGTAGCGCGCTAGACGAGCGTGTCGGAGCGGCGGCGCGCGATCGCGGCCTCCGCCTGCGCATGCGCTGCGTCCCGCTCGAGCACGTTCAGGAGCGCTTGCACGACGCGCGGGTCGAACTGCGTCCCGGCGCAGCGTTCGAGCTCCGCGCACGCCTCCGCCTGCCCGACGGACGCGCTGTACGCACGGTCGCTGGTCATCGCCTCATACGCGTCCGCGACCGCGAGGATGCGCGCCTCGATCGGGATCTGCTGCGCGCTCAGCCCGAGCGGGTAGCCGCGACCGTCCGGGCGCTCGTGGTGTGCGCCGACCCACGCGCGCACGTCCGCGAGGCTCGGGTGTTCGAGGATCTGCGCGCCGAGGTCCGGGTGGCGCTGGATGACCGTGAACTCCTCGTCGGTGAGCTTCGCGGGCTTGCTCAGGATCCGGTCGGGAACGCCGACCTTGCCGATGTCGTGCAGCCTGCCCGCCAGGTGCACGCGCGCGACGCGCTCCTCGGAGAGACCGAGCTCGCGGGCCATCATCTCCGCGTAGCGCCCGACCGTCTCGGAGTGCCGCGCGCTGCCGCTGAAGCGCAGGTCGACGGTCTCCGCCAGATCGAGGATCACCGCGAGGAAGCGCTCGGCCTGGATGTCACGCGAGCCGCCGTGGGCGCGAGGCGTCTGGCCGAGGGTTCGGGTGTAGATCACGCTCATGTCGCGGCCGCCAGCCTTCGCCGCGTACAGCGCCTCGTCCGCGGCTCTCACGAGCGCCGCCGCCGTCTCGCCGGCCTGGCCGTAGCTGGCGATTCCGAAGCTGACCGTGAGCGGCACCGCGTCCGCGGCGAACTCCTCGCGCAGCCGGTTGCGCAGCCGCTCGGCGAGCACCCACGCGCTGTGCGCGTCCGTGTCGGGCACGATCAGCGCGAACTGCTCGCCGCCCACGCGCGCGAGCGCGTCGATCGTGCGCTTGCCCTCCTCCAAGACGCGTGCCGCCCGCTGCAGCGCAGCGTCACCGACGCGCTGGCCGGAGCGACCGTTGACTTCCGCGAAGCGGTCGAGGTCGCCGACGACCAACGCCATCTGGTTGCGCCCGCGGCGGGCGCGCTCGATCTCCAGGTCGAGCATCTCGCGAAAGCCGCGCCGGTTCGCGAGCTTCGTCAGCGGGTCCGTGCGCCCGGCGTCGTACAGCCTGGCGATCAGCAGCTCGACCCGCTGGCGCAGCGAGCGAATCAGGATCGCGCCGACCAGCAGCGTGCCGATGCCCACGAGCCACCACGCCGGCACGCCGCCCGCGGGCGTGTGCAGCATGAGCAGCCC
This sequence comes from Solirubrobacteraceae bacterium, assembly GCA_035503075.1. Taxonomy (GTDB): domain Bacteria; phylum Actinomycetota; class Thermoleophilia; order Solirubrobacterales; family Solirubrobacteraceae; genus Palsa-744. The sequence goes on along the minus strand of DATJTT010000017.1, from coordinate 105,026 downwards.
ACCGTACGCGAGCGCCACGTACGCGAGCTGCGCGACCATCTCCCGGGTCGTGAAGAAGTACGCCGAGTACAGGAACACCCACAGGTAGAAGAAGACCAGCGGGCTCGGGCTCTGCGCCGACAGGAACGCCGCGCCCGTGATCAGCGTCGTGCCGCCCGCGAGCGCGAGGCGCAGGCTCCAGCCGGGTGCGCTGCTCGCGCTCCACGCGAGCATGCCCGCGACGAGGTACGCGACGCCGATCACCGCGAGCATCCCCGGGTCGTTCGCGTGCGCGGGGTGAGGCAGCGCGACAGTCGCCAGCGCGAGCGTCGCGCCCGCGGCGAACAGGCCGGCGAGCATCTTCGCCATCAGGCTCGAATCCAAGCCCGTGTCGACGCTCACGTCCGCCGGCGTGGTCGGCTCGTCGCCCGCGACAAGCATGGTCATATGTTGCATGTCGGCGCGAACCCCGCAACACATGAGCCCTGGCCGCGCCCGACCGACGCATGGGCTGCGCGCCGCTACCGGCCGCGCGCCGCCGGCGCGCGCCGCTCCTGGCCGCGCCCGACCGACGCATGGGCTGCGCGCCGCTACCGGCCGCGCGCCGCCGGCGCGCACCGCTCGGGCTCGCCGAGCAGAACCCCGAGCAGCCGTTCGAGCCGCGGGATGGTCGTCTCCGCGCTCGTGTGGTGCACGGTCGCCATCCCCAGCTCGCGCGCGGGCGCGAGGTTGAACTGGAGATCGTCGACGTACACGCACTCGTGCGCGCTGACGCCCGCCCGCTCGGCGCCGAGCTCGTACATCCGTCGCGAGGGCTTGCGGATCCCCTCTTCGCCGGAGATCACGATCCCGTCGAACAACGCCGCGAACAGGTCGCGCGGGTAGCGGTGCACGCCCCAGGAGTTCGATACGAGCGCCGTGCGCACGCCCGCCGCGCGCGCCTGGCGCACCGCGCCGACCATCGCCTCATCCGGCCTCACGCCCGCGAACAGGCCGTCGATCAGGCCGTCGGGCTCGACCTCGAGCAGCGCCGCGAAGCGGCGCTCGAAGGACAGCTCGTCCAGCTCGCCCTTCTCCAGCGCGATCAGCAGCTCACGCGCCTGCGGGTCGTCGCGAAAGCGCCCGAGCAGCCGTCGCGGATCGATCTCCGCGTCCACGCAGTAGGCGTGAAACGACGTGAACAGGTTGCTCGTCAGGACGCCGCCCCAATCGATCAGCAGGGCCGTGCGCCGCTCGAGCCCGGCCTCGCCGCGTGGCGTCGCCGGCGCCTTGCGCGCGCTCGTGCCGCCCGCTGCCGGCGCCTTGCGCGCGCTCGTGCCGCCCGTCGCCGGCGCCTTGCGCGCGCTCGCGCCGCCCGCTGCCGGCGCCTTGCGCTCCTCGGCGTCCTCGGCGCCGGCCGCCTCAGCCATCGAAGGCCACCTGCTCGGCGCGCTGTGCGAGCTCGACGACGCCGTCGCCGAACTGATGCAGGTAGGGATCGTCGGTGCTGCCCGCGATCGCGCGCTTGTAGTTGCCCTCCATGAACACGACGCTCTTCCAGAGCGCGAGCGTCACATACCAACGGACCTCGCCGACCGCGCGCCCGGAGCGCTCCTCGTAGCGCGCGATCAGCTGCTCGCGCGTGGGAAAGCCCTCGGCGCGCGTGACGTTGCCCAGGTGCGCGCGCAGGCCCCCCTCCGGGTCGCCGGCCTGCGTCCACATCATGCACAGGTAGCCGATGTCCGCCAGCGGGTCTCCGATGGTCGCCATCTCCCAGTCGAGCACGGCGTTCAGGTGCGCGGGCGCCTCGCGCGCGAACATCGTGTTTCCCAGCCGGTAGTCCCCGTGCACGACCGTCGCCGGTCCCGAGCTCGGGAGGTGCTCGGCAAGCCACTTGCCGACGCTCTCCACGGCGGGAATCTCCCGCGTCTTGTTCAGCTCCCACAGCCCGCCGAAGCGCCGCAGCTGGCGCTCCAGATAACCGGTCGGCTTGCCGAAGCCCTCCAGGCCCACGGCCCGCCAGTCCACGCCGTGGATCTCCACGAGCGCGTCGATCAGCTGCTCGCCGATGCGACGGCGTTCGGCCGCGGCGTCGAGCGCGGGCGGCACGCTCGCGACGATCACCTCGCCGTCGATGTACTCCATCAGGTAGAACGGCGCGCCGATCGTGGCGGGGTCGTCGCACACCGCGAGCACGTCGGGAACGCGCGCGCTGGTCGGGCGCAGGGCGCGCAGCAGGCGCGCCTCGCGCAGCACATCGTGGGCGCTCGGCGGCAGCGGCGGGCGCGGCGGGCGGCGCAGCACGACCTGACGGCCGTCCCGCTCGATCAGGTAGGTGACGTTCGAGTGTCCCTCCCCGATCGGCGTCGCGACGATCTCGCCCTCGCCGATCTGCTGCTCGTCCATGAACACGCGCAGCGGTCCGAGCACCAGCAGCGGCGGGCGGCTGTTAGCGTGCGCGTCCGCCGCGCTCTCGACGATGTCATCCGGTGCGATCGGCGCGCTCACCGAGCACAACGCTACATACACCGCAACCTTCCCTGCGCCGAAGTGTCTCAAGCGACCATGCCCAGAATCCGCATCCTCCTTCTCTCGCTTCTCGCAGGCTCCCTGCTCGCGGGCTCTGCCGGCGCCGCGCAGGCCCTCGCGTCGCACGGCCAGATCACCTACTTCGAGGCCTCCGAAGACCTGTTGAGCCCGAGCACGCGCGCGCACACGATCGCCCAGCTGAAATACGAGGGCGTGAACGCGCTGCGCATCGAGCTCTACTGGGAATCGGTGGCGCCGGGCGCGAACAGCGCGACCAAGCCCGACTTCGAAGCGACCAGCCCCGCCGCCTACCACTGGGGGCAGTACCCGGCGGTGCTCGCCGAAGCCAAGCGCCTGGGCTGGCAGGTGCTGCTGACGGTCACCTCGCCGGTGCCGCGCTGGGCGACGTCCAACGGCACGGCGCCGTACGTCACCCGCCCCGACAGCAAGGACTTCGAAGAATTCATGACCGCCGTAGCGCGCGAGTTCGGCCCGGAGGTCTCGACCTACGCGATCTGGAACGAGCCCAACCACCCGGCGTTCCTGATGCCGCAGTTCAACGCCAACGGCAGCCCCGCCTCGGGTCACATCTACCGTGGCCTGTACGAGGCCGGCTACCAGGGCCTGCAGGCTGCCGGGCTCGCGCACCCGCGGGTGCTGTTCGGCGAAACCGCGCCGACCGGCTATGAATCGGTCAGGAGCATGGTCCGCAGCCGCAACCGCAAGGAAAAAGCCGATGCGCCGTTGCACGAGGTCGCGCCGCTGACGTTCCTGCGCGAAGCCTTGTGCCTGAACGCCGCCTACAAGAAATCGGCCACGTGCAGCGAGCTGCAAATGGCCGGCTACAGCCACCACGCCTACACCGAAGCCGCCGGCCCCTTCTACGTGCCCGTGCAGCGCAGCAACGTGATGATCGGCTCGCTCTCGCGGCTGTCGAATGCGCTCAACCTGGCCGCGCGCGCGCACGCGATCCCCGCGGGCGTGCCGATCTACCTGACCGAGTTCGGCATCCAGAGCTACCCCAACAGGCAGGAGGGGGTCCCGGTCGCCAAGCAGGCCGAATACGACGCGATCGCCGAGCGCATCGCCTATGAAAACCCACGCGTGGCGGCCTTCTCCCAGTACCTGCTCAAAGACGATCCGCTCGGCGGCGCGCCCGGAGCGAGCGTGCACGGCGGCAGGGTCGGCTTCCAGACCGGGCTCGAGTACGTCAGCGGTCAGCCCAAGCCGCTCTACTACGGCTGGCCGATCCCGCTGACCGTCACCAGGACCCGCGGCGGCGTAGCCCTCTGGGGACTCGTGCGCCCGGGCACCGGAGCGAGGACCGTGACGGTGCTCGTCAAAGCCAAGCACGCCAAGCGCTGGCGCACGCTCAAGACCGTGCACACCAACAGCCGTGGCTACTGGAGCCTCGACTCCTCGACCGCCGGCGAATACTGGCGCGTGCGCTGGACGAGCCCCGAACACGTCAAGTACGAAGGGCCGGAGATCCGCGCGTACTGAGCTGCGCGCCGGTCCACGGGCGCCTGCCTACGATGAGTGGCGATGCCGGAGCTACCCGAGGTGGAGATCACCGCGCGCCTGCTCGACGCCGCGGTCGCGGGCGCGCACGTGCGGTACGCGCGAGCGCCCGGGATCAACGCGCTGAAGACCTTTGACCCGCCGCTGTCCGAGCTCGCCGGCAGGCGCGTCGCGGGCGTGAGCCGCCGCGGCAAGCACCTGGTCGTGCGGATCGAGGACGCGTCCGCCGTGTCCGCTGCTGCTGCTGGCGCCGGCGCCGCGGCCACCACCACCACCACCACCACCGACGGCGAGCCCCTCGTCCTGCTCGTGCACCTGATGTCCGCCGGGCGCCTGCAGCTCTACGACAAGCCCGCGGGCGCGCGCGACCGGACCTCGCGGCTGCTCGTGGGGCTCGACGACGGGCGCGAGCTGCGGTTGCGCGAGTTCGGCTCCAAGCAGGCCGCGTGGGTCAAGCTGCTGCGCGTGGCCGAGCTCGAGCACGATCACGCGCTCGCCGGCCTCGGACCCGAGGCGTGGCCCGCGCCTCCCGAGCTCGACGCGCTCCTGGACGCGCCGCGCCCGCTGCACGCGCTGCTGCGCGACCAGCACGTGATCGCCGGCATCGGGCGCTCGTGGGTCGATGAGATCCTCTGGGAGGCGCAGCTCTCGCCGTACAAGCGCGGCGGCGACCTGCAGCCCGCCGAGGCCGAGCGGCTGCGCGAGGCGATCGCCGACACCCTCGATCGGGCGCTCGCTCACTACGAGCACACCATCGCCGTGCCGATTCCCGACAAGCTGCCAATGCCGCTGCGCGTGCACCGTCACCAGGGCGAGCCGTGTCCGCGCTGCGCCACGAGGCTCGAGGCTGTGCATTTCGAGGACTACGTCATCGCCTACTGCCCCGCCTGCCAGACCGACGGACGGGTGCTCAAGGATCGCCGCCTCTCGCGGCTGCTGCGGTGAGCGGGCGCGGGATCGTCGTGGGCGACGAAGCTAGGATGCGCCGGTGATCGAACAGGGAGACCACGCCCCGGACTTCGAGCTCCCCGACCAGGACGGCGAGCCGGTCAAGCTCTCGGACTTCCGCGGCCGGCAGGTGGTCGTGTACTTCTATCCGAAGGCCGACACGCCCGGCTGCACCACTCAGGCCTGCGGTGTGCGCGACCATCGCGCCGACTACGCGAGCGCGCACGCAGTGGTGCTGGGCGTCTCTCCGGACCCGGTCGCCAAGCTCAAGAAGTTCCACGACGAGCAGGCGCTCAACTTCCCGCTGCTCGCGGACGAGGGCCACGCGGTCGCGGACACCTACGGGGTGTGGGTCGAGAAGTCGATGTACGGGCGCGCCTACTGGGGCAACGAGCGCACGACGTTCGTGATCGACGCGGACGGGACGGTCACGAGCGTGCTGCGCAAGGTCAAGCCGGCCGAGCACGACGCGCTCGTGCTGAGCGCGCTCGTCTGAGTCGCGCTACCGGCCGAGCGCCCGCAACCCGTCTGTCTCGGCCTCGCCGCGGCCGCCCGTCGGGGCGGGGGTGGACGATCGAGATAGACAACGTTTCTATCTACTTGGTTAACTGCAAGCTTTGGAACGTCGATACGATTCTTGACAGGTCGAAAGGACACGCGGGTAGAAGTTCCACAGGGGTCTAGATGACGGTGACTTCCGGACAGGCGTTGCAGGATCGGGGGGCGGACTTCGCGGGCGCAGCGGCGCTGCGTTCGCAGGTGACGTGCGCGGTGCTTGGCCTGGTGATCGAGAAGCCGAGTCACGGCTATGAGATCGGCCAGCGCTTCGAGCGCCGCTTCGGAGCGTTCCTGAGCGTCGGCAGATCCGCGATCTACGCGGCGCTTTCGAGCCTGACGGACGCCGATCTGATCGAGAAGATGGCCAGCCGTTCGAGCACCGGCGTGAGCCGCGGCGCGAAGGCCGGCGCGGCCTATCGCGCCACCGCACACGGCGCCCGCGCCTACCGCGCCTGGCTCGCCGAGCGCGTGCGCAGCGACCCCCAGCGGGTCGAGATGCTCGGACGGATGGCGCTCGCGGGCGTGCGCAGCATCGAGGCGGCGCTCGACTTCATCGCTGCCTACGAGCAGGAATGCGTCCGCGAGGCGCAGGAGCTCGCGCGCCCGGGCGAGCCGCCGGCGGCGGGCTCGGCCGGCGTCTCCAGGGTGCTCGAGCGACTGCTCGTGGAGGAGCGCCGGCGGATGATCGACGCGCAACTGGCGTGGATCACCTACGCGCGGGCCGAGCTTCGCGCGATGCCCGCCGGCTCGCACGCGCTCGATGAGCTGCGATGAGCCTGCTGTCGGTCGAGCACGTCACCAAGCGCTACCGTCGCGGGCGCCTGGAGCGCGTCGCCGTCAGAGACGTCTCGCTCGATGTCGACCCCGGCGAGCTGGTCGCGGTGTGGGGCGCGCGCTTCTCCGGGCGCAGCACGCTGTTGCGGGTGGCCGCGGGAATCGAGCTCCCGGAAGAGGGCAGGGTGATGTTCGAAGGAAGCGACCTCGCGCAGTCACGCAACAGCGTGCTGGGGCGGCGCATCGGCTACTGCCACACCTCGCTGTCCTCGACCCAGCGCGGGCTGGTGATCGAGCACGTCGCCGCCGGGCTGCTCGCCCAGCGCACGCTGCCCAAGCAGGCGCGCCGGCGTGGCCAGGAGCTGTTGTTCCGCGTCGGCGCCGAGGACTGCGCGCGCCTTGAGTGTCACGAGCTCGCCGGTGCGGAGGCCGTGCGCGTGGCGATCGCCAGCGCGCTCGTCACCGCTCCGGCGCTGCTCGTGATCGACGAGCCGACGGCCGGCGTCGACCAGCTGGAGCGCGATCCGCTGCTCGCGCTGCTGCGCTCGATCGCCAACGAAGGCCCGGCGGTGTTGATGAGCACCGGCGACGCCCAGGGCCTGTCGGGCGTCGACCGCGCGCTCTCGATGGACGCCGGCGAGCTGCGCGGCGAGGTCGTCGGCTCGCAGCCGCACGTCGTGCGGCTGCGGCGCGCGGAATCGGGAGCTCGCCGGCTGTGAGCGCGCGCGCACACGGCTCGCTGCTCGAGCTCGACGGGGTCGTCAAGCATTATCCGGGCTTCGGCGGCGAGGTAGTCCGCGCGGTCGACGGCGTGAGCATGACGATCGACGCGGGAGAGCTCGTGGCCCTGCACGGGCCGAGCGGTTCGGGCAAGAGCACGCTGCTGATGCTCGCCGCGGCGCTGATGCGACCCGACGCGGGCGTCGTTCGCTTTCGGGGCCAGGACCTCGCGGCCCTCTCCGCCGGCCAGGTGGCCGACTACCAGCGCCGGCAGATCGGCTTCGTCTACCAGTCTTTTCACCTCATGGCGGGCGTGCCGGCGGTCGAGAATGCAGCGATCAAGCTGCTCGCCGGCGGTGTCGCGCTCAAGCAGGCGCGCCGCGCGGCGATCCCATGGCTCGAGCGCGTCGGCCTCGCCAGCCGCCTGGACCACACCCCCGACCGGCTCTCGGGCGGCGAGCGCCAGCGTGTGGCGATCGCTCGCGCGCTCGTCAACGGCCCGCGGCTGATCCTCGCGGACGAGCCGACCGGCAGCCTCGACAGCCGCCGCGGCGGCGAAGTCCTCGCGCTGCTGGCCGACGTCGCGCACCGCGAGGGCGTCGCGGTGCTGCTCGTCACCCACGACCCGCAGGCCGCGGCGATCTCCGATCGCGTGTGCACGCTGCGCGACGGCATGCTCGCCGCCCGGCGGCCGGCGCCGCCGGTCTCCCCGGCGCTGCTCGCGCGCCGCGCCCGGGGCTAGACGCGTGCGCCTGTCCGGGCTGTTCTACCTGTACGGCCGGCGGCTGCGCACGCGTCCGGTCCAGGAGCTGCTCGCCGGCGTGGGCATCGCGATCGGGGTGGCGCTCGTATTCGCCGTGCAGGTCGCCAACAGCAGCATCACCGACGCCTCCAGCGCGATCGTGCGCGGGATCGCCGGCAACGCCAGCCTGCAGCTGCGCGCGCGCGACTCCGGCGGCTTCGACGAGCACCTGCTCGCGCGCGTGCGCCGGTTGCGTGGCGTCGCGCAGGCCGCGCCGGTGCTCGACGAGAACGCCTCGCTCGTCGGCCCCCGCGGGCGGCGCGTGGCGATCGACCTCGCGAGCGCCGCGCCGAGCCTGCTCGCGTTCGACGGCAGCATCACGCGCAGCATCTCGCTGCACGACCTCTCGACGCCCGGGATCATCCTGCCGAGCGCCACGGCGGGCGCGCTCGGCCTGGCCTCCTCGCCGAGCCCGTCGCTCGACGGCGGCCCGCTGCGCGTCCTGCTCGAGGTCGACGGGCGCGCCAGCCCGGTGCCGGTGATCGCGGTCCTCGGCCCCGAAGAGATCGGAGCGCTGTCGGGCGCGCTCGCGGCGATCGGCCCGCTGAGCTTCGTGCAGCGGCTCACGGGCCTGACGGGGCGCGTGACGCGGATCCTCGTCACGACCGGGCCCGGCCGCCAGGCGGCCGTCGAACGAGAGCTCACCGCGCTGGCCGGCGGGCGCCTGACGGTCGCCCCGGCGAACCAGGACGTCAGCCTGCTCAGGCAGGCGGTCGGGCCGAACACCAAGGCGACCGGCTTCTTCGTGCTCGTCAGCGCCGTCGTCGGCTTCCTGCTGGCGTTCAACGCGATGCTGCTGACGGTGCCCGAGCGCAGGCGGATGATCGCCGATTTGCGCATGCAGGGCGTCAGGCCATGGCAGCTGGTGAGGATGCTCGCCTTCCAGGCGGCGTGCCTCGGCGTGGCGGCCTCGCTCGTGGGGCTGGCGGTCGGCGACGCGCTCTCGCGCACGATCTTCCATACGACGCCCGCGTACCTGTCCGCGGCCTTCGCGCTCGGCACGCAGACGGTCATCGGGCTGCGCCCGCTGCTCGTGTCCTTCGCCGGCGGCGTGCTGGCGACGTGCCTGGCGGCGGCGCCGCCGCTGTTCGACCTGCGCCACAGGCGCGCGGTCGACGCGGTGTACTTCGAGGACGGGGAACCGGGTCAGGCGCTGGACGGCCGCGCGCCGCTGTGGCTGTTCGTGGCGGGCGCCGCCGTGCTGCTCGCGAGCAGCGGCCCGTTGCTCGCATGGCCCGCGGCGATCGTGCCGGCGACCATCGGCCTTGCCGTCGCGACGCTGCTCGCGATCCCGTTCGCCTTCCAGTGCGTCGTGTGGCTGGCGGCCCAGCTGGCGTCGGTCTCCGCGCGCCTGAACGTGGTCACGGTCGCCGTGCGCGCCCTGCGCGCCACGACCGTGCGCTCGCTCGCGCTCGCCGCGACGGGTGCGATCGCCGTGTTTGGCTGCGTGGTCGCGGAAGACTCCCACAACGACCTGCTCCACGGGCTGTACCGCGACTACTCCGAATACGTCTCGACCGCCAACCTCTGGATCGTGAACAACGACGACGACCTCGCCACCGCAAGCTTCAGCGCGGCGAGGCTTCCCGCACGGGTCGCGGCGGTTCCGGGCGTGACCGCCGTGCGCGGCTACCAGGGGGGGTTTCTGGACTTCGCCGGGCGGCGCGTGTGGATCATCGCCCGCGGCGCCGGCACCCCCGGGCCGATTCCCGCGAGCCAGCTGCTGGAAGGCGATCTCTCCGCGGCCACCGCGCGCCTGCGCGAGGGCGGATGGATCACCGTCTCGGCCCAGATCGCCGAAGCTCACCACGTGCGCGTCGGCGATCCGCTGACGCTGCCGACACCGACGGGACCGGTCAGCTTCCGGATCGCCGCCACCACCACCAACCTCGGCTGGAGCGCCGGCGCGATCATCCTGAGCACGGCCGACTACACGCGCGCATGGGCCACGAGCGCGACGAGCGCGCTCGAAGTCGACACGCGGCCGGGCGCCGACCTCGTGGCGGTCAAGCACGCGCTGCGGCGGGTGCTCGGCGCGAACAGCGGGCTGACGGTGCAGAGCAGCGGCGAACGCGCGGCGCAGGCCGACGCGCTCGCTCGCCAGGGACTCAGTCGCATGAGCCAGATCACGTTGCTGCTGATGGTCGCGGCTGCGCTCGCGATGGCCGCAGCGATCGGCGCGGGCATCTGGCAGCGACGCTCCGCGCTGGCGTCGCTGCGAATCCACAGCTTCAGCCCCTGGCAGCTGCGCGGGGTGCTCGCGTGCGAGTCGGTGCTCGTGCTCGGCACCGGCGGTCTGGTGGGAGCCGCCGCGGGCGTCTACGGACACCTGCTGTGCGACCGCTACCTGAGGCTCACAACCGGGTTCCCCGCGCCCTTTTCCGTCGAAGGCGCCCATACGATTCAGACGATCATGCTGATCGTCATCGGCGCCCTGCTCGTGCTGGCCGTGCCAGGGTATCTCGCCGCGCAGGTCTCGCCGCAGCTTGCGCTGCAACGAGAGTGACCGCATACACGCCGAAAATCGAGTACTAGAACATTGATTTGCTTCGCTGGAAAGTGAGGCCCTCTCATACCAGCATCGCTGTATGAGATTCAAACGTTCGTCCAGCGCGGGCGAGCTCCTGGCGCTGTTGGGGACCGGCATCGACTACTGGCTGACGATCCACCCGCGCGTGCGGCTCGAGGTACGACGCTGCAGGCGCCGTGCGCTTGCGATCGAGGACCCGACGCTGCGCGCGCACGCGCTGGCGAAGCTGACGGGCGAGAAGCTGAACCCCGAGGGCGCTGCGTTCTTCGCGGTGCTCGCGCCGCGGCGCCGGCGCGGGCCTCTGGTGCGCCTGATCGTCGACTTCCAGATCGCCTACGACTACCTGGACGCGATCAACGAGCAGCCCGACACGGCCTGGCTGCAGAACGGCATGCAGCTGCACCGCGCGCTCACGGACGCGGTCAGCTCGGCGCCCTCGGGCGGGCGCTACTACCTGCATCACCCCCGGCACGAGGACGGCGGATATCTCGTCGAGCTCGTGAGCGCCTGCCGCGCGGCGGTCCGCGCGCTGCCCTCGACCGCCGCGATCGAACCGGTGCTCGTGCGTGCCGTGCAGCGCTGCGGAGAGGCGCAGAGCCGCAATCACGCCGTGCTCGTCGAAGGCGAGCGGCAGCTGATCGAGTGGACGGCAGCGCAGCCGCAGGGCAGCCGCTACCTGTGGTGGGAGCTGGCCGCCGCCGGCATCTCCTGCCTTGCGATCCACGCGCTGTTCGCCGCGGCCGCGTGCGCGAGCACGCTCGAGCAGGCCGAGCGCATCGACGCCGCCTATTACCCGCCGGTGTGCGCGATCAGCGCGCTGCTCGACAGCCTGATCGATCGTCCGCAGGACCTCGCGGGCACCAACCACAGCTTCGTCGCCCACTACGCGACGCGCGCGCTGAGCGCGAGCCGCTTTGCGGCGATCGCCGGCGAAGCGCGCGAGCTCTCGGGCAAGCTCGCAAAGCGCGCGCGTCACGCGGTGATCATCGCCGGCATCGCCAGCTTCTACCTCTCAGCCCCAGAGGCGAACAGCGAGTTCGCTCGCCCTGCCGCCGAGCGCACGCTCGCGTGTCTCGGAGTGACCACGAGGCCCATGCTCGCAGTGATGCGCTGGCGGCGAGGTAGCCGCGCATAGCCACGAGCCCGCGGCGCTGCGTCCCACATCCGCGGTCGAAGCTCGAGTGCCCGCTCACAGCGGCAGCCGGTACTTGCGCGTGGCCGGATCCTGCACGAGCAGCCCGAACGCCACGAGGGTCGTCATGTAGCGGTGGGTCGTGCTCGGGCTGAGTCCCAGCTGTCGCGCAACTTCGACCACCCCGCGGCCCTCGCCGCCGGAGATGAACAACGCGAGTATCAGCAGACCCCGGAACAGCGAGTGAGACAGCCGCCCGCTTTCCAGCTCGGCGCTGTACCTGTCTTCCAGGGAGCCCTCCGAGATCGCCCGCTCGCCGATCAGTCCGGAGAGCAGCAGGCCGAGGCTCGGACCCTGCGCCTCGGTGGTCGCGCGGATGATCGATTCCACCTGGGCGTTGGTCAGCTCGACCGCAACCGGGCCGTCGGGCCGGGAGCGGACAGAGCCCCGCGCGCCGCTGCTCTTGGCATCGGTCCTGCCTGCTCGCGCCATGGAGAGGTCATCGACGATCATCGCACGCCCAGATCATGGCGGCTTGCAGCGCGGGGGATAAGGCGCGCGCTGAATATTCAGGTAGCTGACTATTGATCGAGCGTCGGGACTGCGCGGCGAGGGCGACTCGCGACGCTGCGGCGGCGGCGACCGGCCCTGCACGCTGCCCCGCGGTATATCGTCCGGGCGATGGACGGCGAGCCCGAGGACGGCGACGAGCAGGACTGGCGTATGCAGGCCGAGCTCGCGAGCGAGGACGCGGGCGGCGCCGTGCGCGAGCTGGTCGGGCGCCTGCGCGGGCCGGACGTCGTCAAGGAGATCGAGGCGACGGTGCCCCGCGACGTCGTCATCACGCACGACGGCAAGCTCCTGTTCGCGTACGCCGCCGACCAGGCGACGCTGGCTGCGGCGCGACGCGCCGTCGAGACGGTGCTCGCGCGCGAGCACATCGCGGCGAGCGTGCGGGTCAGCCATTGGGATCAGGAGCTCGACGAATGGGTTCAGACCGACCCGCCGCCGAGCGCCGAGCAGCGCGTCGCGGCCGAAGCCGCGAGGCGCGCGGCGGACGCGATCGAGACGCGTACGCTGGTTGCGAGCTCGGGCAGGCTCGTGCGCGCGGAATTCGAGCAGACGATGCGCGACTGGGCGGACAAGCTCGGGCTGCAATGCGAGATCATCGAGCATCCGCACCTGCTCAGCACGCAGGTGGCCTTTCACGTGACCGGGCCGCGGCGCAAGCTCGACGAGTTCGCACGCGGGCTGCGCGCGGAGGAGCTCGCGACGATCCGCACCGAGACGGCGGTCATGACCAGCCCGCTGTAGCGGTGCCCGGCGCCGCATGAGCGAGCGGGCGACGGGTGCGGCGGCGATCGTCGCGCGGATCCCGCCGCGGCAGGCGGCGCTGGAGATGGCGGCCGACCTGAACCGGCACGCGGCCGTCTTCGAGCGCCTCTCCGAGAGCTCGCGCGCGGACGTGATCAGCGGTCTGCAGCGCACGCTCAGGCGCTGGTCGCGCTTCGTGTCCACCGGCGTGATGCCCGCCGACAGCGACTTCGAGCCGCTGCGCGAGTGGACGCGCGCGCGGGCCGCGGACGGCATGCGCCTGGAGGAGCTGCTGCGCTCCTTCGGCGCCGCCCACCAGCTCGGCTGGGAGCTCCTGCGCCGCCACGCGCGAGCGCACGAGACCGAGGCGCTGCTCGAGCTGGCCGCGCCGCTCGCGCAGTACGTGGACCGCGTCGCGGCGATCGTCACCGAGACGTATCTCGCCGAGCGCGAGCTGCTCGTCTCAGAGGATGAGCGCCGCACGCGCAGCCTGCTCGATCGCCTGTGCAGCGCGACGTCGCTGGACGGCGCCGACAGCGAGCTCGCCGAGCATCTCGGCGTGCCCGTGCAGGAGGCCTACCGGCCGTTCGCCGTGGCGATGCCCGAACGCCCGCCGCACAGCCACGCGGCGCTCGCGGCGCGCTTGCGCCACCGCGGCTTCCGGCTGGCGATCACGCACGGCGAGTGCGTCGCCGGCCTGACCTGGAGAGCACTCGAGCTCGCGGACCTCGGTCAGGGCGCGGAGATCGTGCTCGCGATCGGCGAGCCGACGCCGCGCGGCGAGCTCGCCGCCGCGCGCGAGGAGGTGGTCGTGCTCGCCGAGCACGCGCGCCGCGTCGGCCTGCTCGGGCGCGTCCAGGCGGAGGAGCATCTGCTCGAGATCCTGCTGGCGCGCTCGCCGCGGCTGGTCGCGCGCCTGCGCGCGCGCGTGCTCGGTCCGCTCGCCGAGGAGGAGCACGCCGAGCTCGCGCGCACGCTGCGAGCGCTGCTCGACTGCCGCCTGGACCGCACCGCGACGAGCGCGGCGCTGCACATCCACCGCAACACGCTCGCCTACCGGCTCAGACGGATCGAGGAGATCGCGCGCTTGGACCTCGCCAGCCCGCGCGATCTGGTGTGCGTGTATGTGGCGCTCGCCGATCAGCCGCAGCTGCCCCACGCCGGCTGACGCTCGAGTGCACCCTGTCGGACGCACAGAGGAACGGCTCCTTTGTGCAAGTGCACAAAGCGACGGGCGCAAATTCAGCAGAACGTCATTGTCAACGCCGGCGCGTCGGCGTACCGTGGGATGGCAGCAGTGGCGCGGAACGTTTCCGCGGGGGGAAGTGCACACGCCGAGGAGATGGAGAGAGGGATGATCGAGGAAAGACTCATGGGTGCAACGGGCGCAAGGCTCGGACGGCTCGCCTTTGGGAGCGCTTGTGCGCTGCTGGCGTATGTGGCGCTCGTCGCGACGGCCGGGGCTGCGGTGCCGGTCGTCAGCCGGGTCGTGCTCGCCGCGCCGCATGCGCCGGGAACGCCACCCGTGTTCCGCGTCCCCCAGGTCGGCCTCGTGAACCTCAACCGCGTCGGCATCATCAAGGTCTCTCCCGAAGGCGAAAGGGCGAAGAACGTGCTCGTGCTCGAGCCCGGCACCTCGGCGGCCGCCGCATACTTCGTGCCGTTCGCGAAGTCGCTCGTGGAAGCCGTGCCGGGCTGGCAGGTGTGGGCGGTCGAACGGCGCGAGAACTTCCTCGAGAACCAGAAGGTTCTGAACGAGTACAAGGCCGGAGAAATCAGCGCCAAGGAATTCTACGATTTCTACCTCGGCTACTTCGGCAACCCGAGCGTCACCAACCACTATCTCCCGGTCCACGAATCGCGTATCGAGTTCGCGAAGAACTGGGGCATGAACGTCTCCGTCAACGACCTGAAAGTCGTGGTCGGCCACGCCAAGAGCATGGGCGGCAAGGTCGTCCTCGGCGGACACTCGCTCGGCGGCTCTGTGGTGACCGCGTATGCCACTTGGGACTTCGCGGGCCACCCGGGCGCCGAAGGCCTCTCCGGCCTTGTCTACGACGACGGCGGCAGCAGCCCGCTGGCGATCTCCAAGGAAGAAGCGGAAGCGTCGCTGGCGCAGCTCGACGAACCTGAAGAAACGCCGTGGCTCGCTTTCGGAGGGATCCCCGCGCCGGACCTCGGGCTGTTCTCCGCGGTCGGCTCGGCGCTCACGCTCGAGGAACCGAAAGGCGCCTCGCAGCTCGAACAGTTCGCCTTCCTGCCGCCCGACCTGCGATCGCCGATAACGCCGGTGACCAACGAAGCGGGATTCGGCTACTCCGTCAACGTCGGCACCTCGCCCGAATCGCTGGTGGCCGCGCAAATCCACGGCGGCAAGGGCGTCGAAGAAACGGCCGAAGCGGACGGCCTGCACGGCTGGAACGGCGAAGGCGCGCTGACTCCCGTGCCGCGCTATGCCGAAATGCTCGCCGGCGCCGGCTTGAAGCAGAGCGGCAGCGAGTGGTATTTCCCGGCGCGCCTGACGCTCGACACCGGCGCGGTCGGCAACGGCCTGGCCAATCCCGCACAGGAAGTGCTGGGCCTGCACTCGACGATGGGCACGGAACTGCCGAAATCGCTGCACATCATCGCGATCGACTCCGAACTGGACAAGCTCCTCGGAGGCAGCACGACGACGCTGACGGAGGCGAAACTGCTGGCCGAACAATCGGGCATCTCGACCGAAGAATGCACGGCCGCGACCTCCGCGGCCGAAGGGTGCCTGACGTTGATCGAAGAGAAAGAAAGCTACGCCCACAACGATCCCGCCGGGGCGACGCCGTCGATCAACGAATTCTTCAAGAAACTGGTTCCGTATCTCGAAGACATAGGCAAGTAGGAGGACGCGAACATCTGCAACGGCAGCCGGCCCGCTCCGCCACCGCGGGGCGGGCCTCGCCGTACAGCCATGGCGCCCGGCGCGCGCCAGCCATGGCGCCCGGCGCGCGCCGGCCATGGCGCCCGGCGCGCGCCGCGTAGGCTTGGGAGGTGCTCGCGCCGCTCGTGCCCACCGCGTCCACCTCGATCGGCCAGAGCGTCAGCTCGTTCCTGCACGCGGCCGGGCAGTTCTTCTCGGACCTCGCCTCTGTGCACTGGGGGGCGCTTGCACTCGGATTGGCGTTCTTCGGGTTGAACCTGACGCTGCGCTCGCGCGCTTTCTTCAACAGCCTGCGCGCGGCGTACCCGGCGGCGGTGTTTCAGTGGCGGCGCGTGTGGGGCGCGTACTTCGCGGCGGTCGGCTTCAACAACATCGTGCCCGCGCGCGGCGGCGACGTGATCAAGCTGTTCCTGACGCGCTCCTCGATCCCCGGCTCGCGCTACCCGACGGTCGCGGCGTGCTTCTTCGTGGAGTCGATTTTCGACGCGTGCGTGGGCGTGCTCGTGCTGATCTTCGCGTTCACCCAGGGCGTCTTTCCCAAGCCGCCCGACTTCTCGAAGCTCAGCTCGTTCGACATCTCCTACCTGGCCGAGCACTTCCACCTGACGCTGTTCCTGATCACCGCGCTGGGGGTCGCGGGCGTGCTCGCGTTCGCGCTGCTCGCCGAGCGCGCGCGCGCGTTCTGGGTGCGCGTGCGCCAGGGCCTGACGATCCTCAGCGACCGCCGCCGCTACGTGCGCGAGGTAGTCAGCTTGCAGGCGCTCGCGTGGGTGTGCCGCTTCATCGCCTTCTGGTTCCTGCTCGACGCGTTCAGGATCGGCGGCTCCGTCGAGAATGTGCTGCTCGTGTTCGCCGTCAGCCAGGTCGCGGGCGCGGTGCCGTTCACGCCGGGCGGCGCCGGCGTCCAGCAGGCGCTGCTCGTGAAGGTCTTCGCCTCCAGCGGCGCTGCCGTCGCGGCCGCCTACTCCGTCGGCCAGCAGATCGCGATCGCCGCGTTCACCGCGCTCGTCGGGCTCGGCGCGATCGTGTTCATCTTCCGCTTCCGCTCCTTCAAGGAGGTGCTGCACGCGGGTCGCGCCTCGCGCGAGGCCGAGCGCGCCGCCGAGCGCGCGGGCGCGCTGGAGTATTGAATTTCGTCGATGACGGCGCTTGCGCCGGCTGGACTTTCTACTGAAGCCCCTCGCGCGCCTCGCGCACGAGCGCGACGGCCTCGGGGAAGACGCGCGCGATGACCGTGCGGATCTGCTCGGCCTGCGCCTCGGCGTTGCCCTGGACGTTGACGCGGTTGACGGCGGCGACGGTCATGTCGACGGCGAGCTTGATCGCGTTGTCCGCCCACACCAGGCGCTGGTTGCCCTGCATCTGTTCCGCGAACTCTGCGAGCCGGCGCTGGAGCTCGTCGGGGTCGCCGAACAGGTCTCCGAGTCCACCGCTTTCCATTGCAGCATCATAGACTGCGCTGTTCATGCCGAGCTCGAGCGAGATCCGCGAACAGGTCGCACGCGAGTCCGCGCGCCGCCAGCGCCTGTCGGTGTCGGCGTTCGGCGCCGGCTTCCTGTACCTGCTGAGCGCGCTGATCGTCTACGAGACGCTCAACGGCGCGCCGTCGGTCGGCTTGCTGCAGGGCCTCGGCCCGGCGCTGAACGGCGTAGCCAACCCCGCGGAAAGCCCGAGCACGCAGGAGGTCAAATTCCTGAGCAGCCACGGGTTCGCGCTGATCGCCGGCGGCGCGCTGTCGGCGATCGCGCTCGGCATGCTCACGCTGATCCTGCTGGTGCTGCTCGACGCGGCGCGCTTTCGCCGCCCGGAGACGTGGCGCCCCGCGCGTCCGCTCGTGCTGTACGGCGGCATTCTCGCGGCGCTCGTGAGCGTCGGTCGCGAGCTGGCGAGCGCGATTCTCGCGCACAACTTCGTGGTCGGGCACGATCATTCGATCCACGCGGCCGAACAGGCGCTGACGGCGGGCACGGTCAACGGCGTCGTCAACTACCTGGCGTTGCTGGGGACGCTCGCGCTGACCGCGGGGATGATCGGCACGATGCTGGCCGCGCTGCGGGTCGGCCTGATCGTGCGCTGGATGGCGATCCTCGGGATGTTCGCGGCGATCCTGATCTTCCTGCCGCTGCTCGGACAGGAGGGCGAGATCGTGCTGGCGTTCTGGATGGTGATGATGGGCGTGCTGTACGCGGGCAAATGGCCGAACGGCGAGCCGCCCGCGTGGGCCGCCGGGGAAGCGCGCCCGTGGCCCTCGCAGGCGCAGCTGCGGGCGGCGAAAGGCGCCGGCGGCGCGCGCTCGGCTCCGAGCGCGGCGGGCGCGGCCGCGGTCGTCGAGCCGGCGCTGCCGACGGGCGGCGGCTCCTCGCGCAAGCGCCGGCGCAAGCGCGGCGCGCGCTGAGGGGCCGGATGTCGGCCGGGGCACGGCGCGCGAGCGGCAAGCAGCTCGAAGACGAGCTCGCGGCGCTGCTCGAGCTCGAGCGCTTCGAGCCGCCAAGCGAGTTTCGCGAGCGCGCGCTGCTGAACGACCCGGCGGTGTACGAGCGCGCGGCGCGCGACCCGCAGGCGTGGTGGGCCGAGCAGGCCGAGCAGCTGCACTGGTCCCGGCGCTGGACGAGGGTGCTCGACGACGATAACCCTCCCTTCTATAAATGGTTTACGGGCGGCACCCTGAACGCCTCGTACAACTGCCTGGACCGTCATGTGATCGCGGGCAACGGCGGGCGGGTCGCGTTCCACTGGCACGGCGAGAGCGGCGAGCGGCGACAGATCACCTACGCGCAGCTTTTGGCGGAGGTGGAACGCTGCGCGAGCGCGCTCAAGCAGCTGGGCGTCCGGCAGGGCGACGTCGTCGGGATCTACCTGCCGATGATCCCCGAGGTCCTCGTCGCGATGCTCGCGTGCGCGCGCATCGGCGCGCCCCACAACGTCGTCTTCGGCGGGTTCTCCGCGGAGGCGGTGCGCGAGCGCATGGAGTTCTCGCGGGCGAAGGTGCTGATAACGGTCGACGGCGCCGCGCGCAAGGGCAGGACGGCGCCGGTGAAGGAGCGCGTCGACGAGGTGATGGGCGATCTGCAGAGCGTGCAGAAGATCGTGGTCGTGCGCAGCAAGGGCACGCCGTGCCGGATGCGCGCGGGCCGCGACGTGTTCTACGACGAGATCCTCGCGGCGGCCGAGCCGGCGTGTCCGGCCGAGCCGCTCGACGCGGAGCACCCGCTGTTCATCCTGTACACGTCGGGCTCGACGGCCAAGCCGAAGGGCATCCTGCACACGACCGGCGGCTACCTGACGGGCGTCTCGGCGACCCACCGCTACGTGTTCGACCTGAAGGAGGAGTCCGACGTGTACTGGTGCGCGGCGGACGTCGGCTGGGTGACCGGACACTCCTACATCGTGTACGGGCCGCTGTGCAACGGCGCGAGCTCGGTGATGTGGGAGGGCGCGCCCGACTACCCGCACAAGGGCGTCTGGTGGGAGCTCGTGGAGCGCTACGGCGTGAGCATCCTGTACTGCGCGCCGACGGCCATCCGCGCGTGCATGAAGTGGGGGGCGCAGTACCCCAACGAACACGACCTGAGCAGCCTGCGCGTGCTCGGCTCCGTCGGCGAGCCGATCAACCCGAAGGCGTGGCTGTGGTACCACAAGGTGATCGGCTCAGAACGCTGCCCGGTCGTGGACACGTGGTGGCAGACGGAGACGGGCGCGATCATGATCACGCCGCTGCCGGGCATCACCGCGACCAAGCCCGGCTCGGCCACGCAGCCGTTCCCGGGCGTGTTCGCGCAGGTGCGCGAGGAGTCGACAGGCGAGCCGCTCGAGCAAGGCCAGGGCCTGCTCGTGCTCACCCGGCCGTGGCCGTCGATGCTGCGCACGCTGTACCGCGAGCAGGAGCGCTTCATCGAGACGTACTTCAGCCGCTTCGGGCGCGAGACCTACCTGGTGGGCGACGCCGCGCGGCGCGACGCGGACGGCTACTTCTGGGTGATCGGGCGGATCGACGACGTGGTGAACGTCTCCGGGCACCGCCTGTCCACGGCGGAGGTCGAGTCGGCGATCGTCGCGCACCCGCAGGTCGCGGAGGCGGCGGTGATCGGGCAGTTCGACGAGGACACCGGACAGGCGATCGTCGCGTTCGTGACGCTGCAGGGCGAGGGCGCCGCCGCCGCGGGCGGCGGCCAGGGCGAGGAGGGCACGCTCGAGGGGATCCGCGCGACGGTCGCCGAGCGGATCGGCAAGTTCGCGCGCCCGAAGCGCATCATCTGGACCGACGACCTGCCGAAGACGCGCTCGGGCAAGATCATGCGCCGGCTGCTGCGCGACATCGCCGAAGGCCGCGCGCTGGGCGACGTGACCACGCTGCGCGATCCCGCGGTGATGGACCAGCTGCACGAGCGCATTCGCGAGCTGCGCGCCCAAGAGGACTGAAATCTTTAATGAAGGCGGCCTGCCGGCCGCGTGCGGCGTTCGTAGTTTCGATCCCCGCGCACGGGGAATCCTTATGTCGGCTTGGGGTTGCCCTGCGATAGTCCCGGATCGCCTTCGCGGCGAGGCGCCCGCGGCGGGGACGGCCGCAACGGCTGATAACAATCGCGAGCACATGGACGATGCAACCCCACAGCTGGCCGTCGAGACCAGCGGGCTGACCAAGCGCTTCGGCGCGCGCACGGCGCTCGACGGCGTCGACTTGCGCGTGCCGCGCGGCTGCGCGTTCGGCTTCCTCGGCCCGAACGGCGCGGGCAAGACGACGATGATCCGCACGCTGCTCGGGCTGACGCGCGCGAGCGCCGGGAGCATGCGGGTGCTCGGCCACCCGCTGCCCGCCGAGCGCCAGGCGGCGCTGCGACGGGTGGGCGCGATCGTCGAGGAGCCTCGCTTTCACCCGTATCTGTCGGGCCGCGAGAACCTGCGCCTGATCGCCGCGGCGCGCGGGCCGGAGACCGACGCGCGCATCGCCCCGTCGCTCGCGCGCGTGGGCCTGTCCGAGCGCGCGGACGAGAAGGTCAAGAGCTACTCGATGGGCATGCGCCAGCGCCTGGGGGTCGCGCGCTGCCTGCTCGCGGACCCGCTGCTGCTGATCCTCGACGAGCCGACCAACGGCCTGGACCCGGGCGGCATCCAGGAGTTCCGCGAGATGATCCGCGCGATGGTCGACCACGAGGGGCGCACCGTGTTCCTCTCCTCGCACCTGCTCGACGAGGTCGAAAGGATTTGCGACGTCGCGGCGATCGTCGACCGCGGCAAGATCGTCACGCAGGGGCCGATCGCCGAGATCTCACGCGGCGGCGAGGGCGCGCGCAACGAATTGCTCGTCGGCGTCGACGATCTCGATCTCGCGTTGCGCACGCTCGTCGCCAGCGAGCTCGTGCAGGAGGCCACGCCCTCGGACGAGGGCCTGCGGGTGGTGTTGAGCGGCGCGCCGGAGACGGCCGCCGGCGTGAACGCGAGCCTGGTGCGCGCCGGCGTGGGCGTCGTGCGCCTCGAGCCCGTGCGCCACAGCCTCGAGCAGCGCTTCCTGGAGATCACGGCGCGTCTTGACGCGAAGCCCGCGGATGCGCCCGCGAGCGCGGCGCACGAGGAGGTGCGCACGTGACGGCGATCGCCCTGCGCATGACTAGCGCCGACCTGCTCAAGCTGCGCAAGAAGCGCAGCACGGTGATCTGGGCGCTGGTGCTCGCGCTGCTGCCGGTCGTGATCTTCTATGCGGTCAACGTCGTCGAACACGCCTCCAACTCGAGCCACGAAGCGGCCGGCGGGATCGAAAGCTTCCACATCGGCATCCGGCTTCTCGGCGGGGTGTTCTTCGGTCCGCTCGTCGCGATCCTGATCGGCGTGGAGGCGGGGACGACCGACTCCTCCGACGGCGTGCTGCGCGACCTGATCGTCACCGGCCGCTCGCGCCTGGCGCTGTTCGCGACGCGGGTGCCGGCCGCGCTGGCGCTGTGCTGGACGGTGATCACGGCTTCCTACGCCCTGATCCTGCTGTGCACGTTCGTGTTCGTGTCCAACCTGCCGACGCCGAGCGGCTCGCAGGTGCTCGAAGGCTGGGGCTTCGTGCTGCTGGCGACCGGCGTGCTGTGCGCGGTGGCGGTCGGCTTCTCCTCGCTGATCGACTCCAAGCCGGGGGCGATCATCGCGCTGATCGCCTGGCAGGTCATCGCCAGCCCGCTGATCTCGAGCATCTCCTCGCTGGGCAGCGGCCGCGACTTCGTGCTCACCCAGGCGATCGCCCATTTCGGCCCGGCGGGCATCAAGGACGGGCACGGCACCGAAGTGCTGATGTCCGGTGGCACGGCCACCGCGGTGCTGGCGCTGTGGCTGGTCGTGTTCCTCGGCCTCGGCGTGTGGCGCACGAACACGATGGACGCGTGAGCGGGCGAGCGCGCCGGGGTCGCCCGTGGGCCCGGCGGCGCGCGGCGTGAGCGGGCGAGCGCGCCGGGGTCGCCCGTGGGGCGTAGCCCGCACGCGCCGCTCCACCCACGGGTGGAGGGCCAACATCGACCCGCGCGCCGATGACAGGCCGCTTGCGCGTGCGTTACGGTGGCCGCATGTTGCGCCTTGAAAGCTGGATCAGGCCGGTCGGTGAGAGTCCGACCCGGGTAGGTGCCGGAGCGCCCGGTAGCAGGCCCCGGTTCGTTGTCGAGAGGTGGCGGGCTGAGCGGGGCGTCGAAAGCCTCTTTGGAGGGAGCAAGCGCGCGGGCTGCGACTGCAGCCTCGTCAAACTTACAGTCGGGGAGCCGAGTCGCTCATGTCACGGCGAAGGCCATGTCCGCCAGTCCTTGTTCCGGATCGGGTGCGGCGGGTCCCTGCGGGGTACGGGGAGTTGCACGCGCGCAAGGTCTGGTCACGGAACAAGGGAGGCCCGTCTGGGCAGCCTCGTCAGCAAAGACCGCTCGTATAAGCCGTGTGCGAAGTCGAGCGGAGCCCAGCGGGAGTCCGAGGGGGTCGTAGTAGTGCGGATCGGCGTGCAGAACAACGCGCCGGGAGCGAAGGACCCCTGCTTTGATCGCGTGAGCGTGGAAGGTAAGCGGTAGGGCATGGTCGAGGCCGCTCGACCTATCGACCCCGCTGGGCATCAGCTCGGTGTCCCGGCCAGCGAAATGGTGTTGGAGGCCACTGGTGGGGATCTGCGAGGACTTCAGCGCAAGCTATGGGTGGCCGCCAAGCGGTCGCCGGGAAGGCGTTTCCACGCCCTATTTGACCGGATCTTCAGGAGTGACGTCCTGTTGGAGGCGTGGAAGCGTGTGCAGAAGAACAAGGGTGCCGCCGGCGTCGATTCGCAGACGCTGACGGACGTGCAGGAGTACGGTGCGGAGCGGCTGTTGGCCGAGTTGCAGCGTGACCTGCGCGGGGGGTCTTATCGTCCGCGGCCGGTTCGGCGGGTGTCGATCCCCAAGCCCAAGGGTGGCGTGCGGCCGCTTGGCATACCGACCGTCAGGGATCGGATCGTCCAGCAGGCCGCGCGTATCGTGCTTGAGCCGATCTTCGAGGCTGACTTCTTGGAGGTCTCGTTCGGGTTCCGCCCGCGCCGGTCGGCGACGGAGGCGAAGGAGGTGCTGCGTCGATCGTTCATCGACGGGTACTGCTTCGTGTTCGAGGCCGATATCCGCGACTTCTTCTCTACGATCGACCACGAGCGACTGCTCGGGAAGGTCGCGGAGCGGGTCTCGGACCGGCGGGTGCTCAAGCTCATGCGGCAGTGGCTGCGCGTGGGGGTGATGGAGGAAGGGGCGCTGCGACGCTCGGTTGCGGGGACCCCGCAGGGCGGCGTGATCTCGCCGCTTCTGGCGAACATCTACCTGCATACGCTGGACCTCGCGTTCGCTGATGGCGCTCATGGCCGGATGGTCCGCTACGCGGACGATTTCGTCGTGATGTGCAAGAGCGAGGCGCAGGCCCATGAGGCTCGGGAGCTGGCCAGACAGGTGTTGGCCGATCTCGGGCTGGAGCTGCACCGGGAGAAGACGAGGGTCGTTGACCTCAGCGATGGCCGGGAAGGTCTTGATTTCCTTGGCTGCCACTTCCACGCTCGCGTGTCGGGCAGGCTGCTTGAACGCGGCATCCGCCGCTACTACTTGCAGCGCTGGCCCTCACAGGCGGCTATGAAGCGCATCCGGGGCAAGATCAAGACGCTGACCGGTCGCGGCCGTTCAGGCATGGACATCCGGGAGGTGATCTCGTGGATCAACCCGATCCTGCGCGGCTGGGGCAGCTACTTTCGCACCGGGAATGCCGCCATCCGTTTCAACCAGATCGACAGCTATGTCGTGCGGCGTCTACGTGGTCTGCTGTTCAAGCGCTATGGCCGCAACCTACGCCCAGGGCAGCCGGTCGTCTGGACGCGCGAATGGTTTGAGGCCCACGGCCTCTACCGCCTGCGCGGCACCGTTCGCTACCCGGTAGCAGCGTCGTGACCATCATGAAGATCATCGGTAAGCCGTGTGCGGGAAAACCGCACGCACGGATTGAAAGGGGAATGGGGAGACGGGCCTCCGTGGCACCGCGCCCCTGACTACCAATGGCTTCGGATTTCTCATATATCGCGGGCGCGGGTAGCGAAAACGGCTCTGAGCCGATCGTGCAGGCGCAAGACCTGCGCCGTCGGTTCGGCGAGGGCGAGGCGGCGGTGGACGCGCTGGCCGGAGTGACGGTCGGGTTTCCGGCGGGACGCTTTGCGGCGATCATGGGTCCGTCGGGCTCGGGCAAGTCGACGCTCATGCACCTGCTCGCGGGGCTCGATCGCCCGACCTCGGGCACGGTGCAGGTCGGCGGCGTGGAGCTGACCGCGCTCGACGACGGCGCGCTGACGAAGCTGCGCCGCGACCGCATCGGCTTCATCTTCCAGACCTTCAACCTGCTGCCGGTGCTGAGCGCAGAAGAGAACATCCTGTTGCCGCTGTCGATCGCCGGGCGCACGGTCGACCGCGAGTGGTTCGATCGCCTCGTGGACACGGTTGGGATCCGCGACCGCCTGAGCCACCGTCCGGCGGAGCTCTCCGGCGGCCAGCAGCAGCGCGTGGCGGTCGCGCGGGCGCTGATCTCGCGCCCGGCGGTCGTGTTCGCGGACGAGCCCTCCGGCAACCTCGACTCGAAAGCCTCGGGCGACGTGCTCGAGCTGCTGCGCCACGCGGTCGACGACTTCGGCCAGACGGTCGTGATGGTCACCCACGACGCGCACGCGGCTTCGTTCGCCGACCGGCTGCTGCTGCTCGCGGACGGCACGATCGTGCACGACGGGGAGGCGGCGAGCGCCGAGCAGGCGCTCGACCTGATGAAGGCGATCGGCTGATGGGCACGCTCGTCTTGCGCGGCTTTGCCCAGCGCAAGGTTCGGGTGCTGCTGACGGGCATCGCGATCGCGCTCGGCGTCGCGCTGATGGCCGGCACATATATCCTCACCGACACGATCAACCACGCCTTCGCGGAAGTCTTCGCCAGCGCCTACAAGAAGAAGGCGGTGGTTGTCACCGAAAAGGAAACGCTCGGTCGCGGCAACGGTCAGGAAGCGTCCGTGCTGAACGAAGCGACGCTCGCGCGCGTGCGCGCGGTGCACGGTGTGGCGGGCGCCTCGGGCGGCGTCTCGAGCCGGGCGACGCTGCTCACGACCAGCGGCAAACGCCTTACGAGCGGCGGCGGTGGCGGGCTCGTCAACGCCGTACAGCCGCCGCGCTTCGAGTCGTTCACCGCCGCCGAGGGCCATCTCCCGAACGCCGCCGACGAGGTCGCGATCGACCAGGCGACCGTGCAGCGCGAGCACCTGAAGCTCGGCGAGCAGATCGTGATCGCGGGCAGGTCTCCGGCTCGGCGCTACACGCTCTCCGGGATCGCGAGGTTCGCCGGCAGCGAATCCTTCGGCGGCGCGACGGTTGCGCTGCTCGTCCCCGCCCAGGCCCAGTACGTCGCGGGCGAACCCGGCCACTACGACAGCGTCAACGTCGCCGCCAGCCCCGGCGTCTCGCCCGAAGAACTGGCATCGCGCGTGCGCGCCGCGCTGCCGAGCACGCTGGTCGTGCGCACCGGCGCCCAGGAAGCCGCCAACCAGACCTCCGAACTGGAAGAAAAACTCGGCTTCCTGCGCACCTTCCTGCTGGTGTTCGCCTACGTCGCGCTGTTCGTCGGGGCGTTCATCATCTTCAACACCTTCTCGATCACCGTCGCCCAGCGCACGCGCGAGTTCGGGCTGCTGCGCACGCTCGGCGCCTCGCGCGCGCAGATCATGCGCGCGGTCGTCGAGGAAGGCCTGCTGCTCGGGATAATCGGAGCGGGGATCGGGCTGGCCGGCGGGATCGCCCTCGCGCCGGCGCTGGACGGCCTGTTCAAGGCCTTCGGCGCGGACCTGCCGGACAACGGCACGGTGCTCGAGGCGCGCACGGTGATCGTCTCGGTCGGCGTGGGCATCGTCGTGACCGTGCTCGCCGGCTTCTTCCCGGCGCTGCGCGCGACGCGCGTGCCCCCGATCGCGGCCATGCGCGAGGGCGTCGCGATCCCGCCGCGCCCGCTGCCCTCCAGACAGAGGCTGATCGCGCGCTTCGTGCTCGGGCTGGTCGTCGTGCTGCTCGTCTCCAAGGCAGTCGGCGGCCACGTGATCCTGCCCGTGCTGCTCGTGGCGTGGCTGGTGCGTGGGGCGATGCTCGTCTCCCGCGTGCGGCGCGCGGGCCAGCCGCGCCACTACCGCGTGATCCCCGCGCTCGGCCGTACGCTGGGCCTGATCGTGAGCTGGCGCGGCGTCACCGGGCGCCTCGCGCGCGAGAACTCGGTGCGCCAGCCCGGGCGCACGCTCGTGACCGCGCTCGCGCTGACCGTCGGGCTGGGGCTCGTCGCGTTCATCTCGGTGCTCGCGGCGGGCACTAAGACGACGATCGACCAGGCGGTCGCCCGCTCCTTCGCCGGCAACCTGATCGTCCAGAACACCCAGAGCGGAGAAGGCGGGATCCCGGCGGCGGTCGCGCCGGCGATCAGGGCGGTCCCGGGGGTGGGCACCGTGACGGCGGTCGCGTTCACGAAGGCCAGGGTGAGCGACCTGTCCAAGCCGGGCTCGCCGGTGATCGACGAAAAGAGCGCGGTGACCGCGATCGAACCACAGTCGTTCGCGCGTATGTACAAGATCGACTGGGAGCACGGCTCCGACGCGACGCTCGCCTCGCTCGGGCGCAGCGGCACTGTGATCACGAAGAAGTTCGCGAGCGCGCACAAGCTGCACGTGGGTGAACGCCTGTCGGTGCTCACGCCGTCCGCCCGCGTGGTGACGTTGACGGTGCTCGGGATCGTCAAGGAAGAAGTGCTCAGCCTGATGGCCAACCTCACGGTCTCGCGCTCGCTCGCGCGCTCGGCGTTCGGGCAGCGCGCGGACGGCGTGGACTTCGTCTCCTACGCCGCGGGCGCGAACGCCGCGCACGCGCGTGCCGGCATCGACGCGCTGCTGCACCGCGACTTCCCGCAGGCGCACTCGCAGACCGCGGCGCAGTACACGCACGAACAGAGCGACAACATCAACAAGCTGCTGCTGCTCGTGTACGTGCTGCTGGCGCTGTCGGTGCTCGTGTCGCTGTTCGGGATCGTCAACACGCTCGTGCTCTCGATCTACGAGCGCACGCACGAGCTCGGGATGATGCGCGCGATCGGCGCCTCGCGCCGCCAGATCCGCCAGATGATCCGCTACGAATCGCTGATCACCGGGCTGATCGGCGGCGTGCTCGGCCTGCTGATCGGCGTCGTCGGGGCGGTGCTCGTGACCGAGCTCGCGCTGTCCGGGTCCGGCTACGTGCTCTCGATCCCCGTCGGCACGCTGATCGTGCTGCTGGTGCTCGCAGCGCTCGCCGGCCTGCTCGCCGCCCAGCTGCCCGCACGGCGCGCGGCCAAGCTCGACGTGCTCGCGGCGCTCACCAGCGAGTAGCCGCGCTTCGCCCCGGCGCCGCCCCCCGCTGGCGGCGCGCGGCGCGTTCACGGGCGCGCGGCGCTTTCATGGGCGCGCGGCGCGTTCATGGGCGCGCGGCGCGGGGGATAAGCTGCGCGGCGATGGCCACCGCAGCGTCCGCCGAGCAGAGCGACCCCGAGCTGGAGGCGACGGCCTGGGATCTGGAGCCGCTGGTCGACGGCGAAGGCGAGCAGGGCGTCGAGCGCCGGTTGGGCGACGCGCTCGCGCGTGCGCGGGCGTTCGCGCGAGCGTACGCGGGCAAGCTCCCCGTTACGGGGACAGGCGAGGAGCTCGACAGCGCGCACCTGCGCGAGGCGATGAGCGAGCTCGCGCTGATCCACGAGCTGGTGTCCCGCGCGGGCTACTACGCGGCGCTGCGCTTCTCGACCGACACCGCCGAGCCGGCCAACGGCGCGCTGCTGCAAAAGGTGCAGGAGCAGGAGACCGCGATCCAGACGACGCTGCTGTTCTTCGAGCTCGAGTGGGCTGCGCTCCCGGACGAGCGCGCCGAGCAGCTGCTCTCAGGCGACGGCCTCGAGTTCTGCGCCCACCACCTGCGCAACGTGCGCCGCTACCGCGAGCACCTGCTGAGCGAGCCCGAGGAGAAGATCCTGACGGAGAAGGCGCTCACTGGCGCGAGCGCGTGGACGCGCCTGTTCGAGGAGCTGACCTCGGCGATCGAGGTCGCCCTCCCGGACACCCGCGAGCCGAGCGATCGGGCGGGTGACGGCGGCGCGGCTGCGTCCGGCGCGGGCGGCGAGCCGAGCGATCGGGCGGGTGACGGCGGCGCGGCTGAGGCTGGCGCGGGCGGGGGCGAGACGGTCGCGCTGGACGTCGCGCTCAGCCGCCTGACGCTGGCCGACCGCGAGCTGCGGCGCACGAGCGCCGAGGCGGTCACCGCCGCGCTCGCGCCGGGGCTGCGCACGCGCGCGTTCCTGTTCAACACGCTGCTCGCGGACAAGGCCACCGACGATCGCCTGCGCCGCTATCCGCACTGGCTGGCGGCGCGCAACCTCGCCAACGAGGCGAGCGACGAGTCCGTGCAGGCGCTGGTCGAGGCGGTGCGCGGGCGCTATGAGATCGCCCGCCGCTGGTATCGGCTGAAGGCCAAGCTGCTCGGCCTCGAGCGCCTGGCCGACTACGACCGCATGGCGTCGGTGACCGAGGACGAGGTCAGCTTCCCGTTCGCGCACGCGCGCGAGATCGTGCTCGACTGCTACTCCTCGTTCTCGCCGCAGCTCGGCGCGCTCGCCAAGCGCTTCTTCGAGGAGCGCCACATCGACGCGCCGGTGCGCCCGGCCAAGCGCGGCGGCGCGTTCTGCGCCGCGGCCGTGCCGTCGGTGTACCCGTACGTGCTGCTCAACTACACCGCCCGCCGGCGCGACGTGCTGACGCTCGCGCACGAGCTCGGCCACGGGGTGCACTTCGCGCTCGCCGCGCCGCAGGGGGTCTTTCACCAGAGCACGCCGCTGACGCTCGCCGAGACCGCGTCGGTGTTCGGCGAGACGATCGTCTTCGGGCGGCTGCTCGAGGAAGACACCTCGCCGGCCTCGCGTCTGGCGCTGCTCGCGGAGAACCTCGAGGACACGATCGCAACGGTCTTCCGCCAGATCGCGATGAACCGCTTCGAGGACCTCGTCCACACCAGCCGGCGCGAGCAGGGCGAGCTGTCGGTTCAGCGCATCGGCGAGCTGTGGGCGGAAAGCCAGTCCGAGCTGTTCGGCGACTCCGTCGAGCTCACCGAGGGCTACCGCACGTGGTGGTCCTACATCCCGCATTTCATCGGCAGCCCCGGCTACGTGTACGCGTACGCCTACGGCCAGCTGCTCGCGCTGTCGGTGTACGAGCGCTACGAGCACAGCGGCCCCGAGCTCGTCCCGCGCTACCTGGAGATGCTCGCCGCCGGCGGCTCGAAAAGCCCCGAGGAGATCGGCGCGATCGTCGGCGTCGACCTCGCCGACCCGCAGTTCTGGACCGCGGGCCTCGACCTCGTCGAGCGCCAGCTGCAGGAAGCCGAAGCGGCGGCGCAGGCGTCGGGGCGGTTGTAGACGGCGGGGCGGGCGCGAACAGGCTCAGAACAAGCCGCCGAGCGCGCCGCCCGCGTGGTGCACGAGGTCGAACAGCGGCCCGGGGACGATCCCGAAGAAGATCGTCGCTGCGCCCGCGAGCACCGCCACGAGCACGACCTCCGGCTGCGGGCCGCGCCCGGCCCGCAGCTCGACCGAGTCGCTCGCCAGCCCGGCGCTCGGCCGCAACGTCTGCGCGTCGAGCTCCGAGGAGCCGCCCGCGAGCGCCGGCAGCGGACCGCCGGTGGGCGCGGCCGGGGCACGCGGGCCGGGCGCCTCGCCCGTGGGCGCTTCGCGCATCCACATCGCCGCGATCACCGGCAGGTAGTAGCCGAGCGAGATCATCGAGCCGACCACGATCGCCACGGCCAGCCACGTGTAGCCGCCGGCGACCGCCGCGTCGATCAAATAGAACTTGCCGATGAAGCCCGCCGTCGCAGGTATGCCCGCGAGCGCGAGCATCGCGATCGTCATCGGCCACGCAAGCCACGGGCGCTCGCGCCCCAGCCCGGCGACCGCGTCGAGCGAGTCGCCGCGACCGGTCTCGCGCTCGCGGGCGACGATCACTGCGAACGCCGCCATATTCATCATCAAATACACGGCCAGGTAGAACACGCTCGCCGCGACGCCCAGCTGTGTGGCGACGACCACGCCCGCGAGCATGTAGCCCGCCTGCCCGACCGAGGAGTACGCGAGCATGCGCTTCAGCGATGACTGCCCGAGCGCGCCGACGTTGCCGACGATGATCGTGATCGTCGCCAGCACCGCGACCGCCGGGCCCCAGCTCTGCTGAGTGCCGATCAGCGCCACGTCGAAGAAGCGCAGGAACACCCCCAGCGCCGCGACCTTCGTGCTGACCGCCATGAACGCCGTCACCGGAGTCGGCGCGCCCTCGTACACGTCCGGCGTCCACTGGTGAAACGGGGCCACCGAGGCCTTGAAGCAGAGGCCGGCGACGCACAGCGCGACGCCGGTCAGCGTCAACGGGTCGGTCGCCAGGCTGGCGCTCTGCAGCGCGCCGGCGATCGCGCCGAAGTCGGTCGAGCCGGTCGCGCCGTAGATCAGCGCGAGGCCGTACAGCAGCGTCGCCGAGCCGACCGAGCCCACGATCAGGTACTTCAGCCCCGACTCCAGCGAGTGCTCGCGCCGCAGTTCGGTCGCGCACAGCACGTACAGCGGGATCGACAGCAGCTCCAGGCCGACGAACAGCGCGACCGTGTTCTGCGAGCTCGCGAGCACCGACATGCCCGCGAGCGAGGTCAACAGCAGCGCGTGGAACTCGCCGTGCGCGGCTTCGTGGGCCGCCAGCGAGCGCCACGCGAGCAGCACCGCGCACGCGCCGCCCGCGATCAGGATCAGGTTCAGCGCGAGCGACAGGTCGTCGATCCGCAGCGCGCCGGAGACGATCGCCTTGTCCGCGTTCCACTGCCAGATCGTCAGCCCCAGCGCCGCGCCCAGCGCGATCAGGCTCAGCGCCGGCACCACCCGCGCGCGCACCCAGCGCGCGCCCACCATGCCCACCAGCAGCACGATCACCGCGCCGCCAAGCAGCGCGATCAGCGGCGAGAGCCCCGCGAAGTCCACGTGCGGGCCTTTCAGGTGGGCGCTCGCCATCGCCGGTGAGAAGAGCGGCGCGTAGCTCACGGTTCGACGC
Organism: Solirubrobacteraceae bacterium; assembly: GCA_035503075.1. Classification (GTDB taxonomy): domain Bacteria; phylum Actinomycetota; class Thermoleophilia; order Solirubrobacterales; family Solirubrobacteraceae; genus Palsa-744. The sequence goes on along the minus strand of DATJTT010000017.1, from coordinate 73,699 downwards.
TCGCGGAGGCCGTTTGCGCAGGCCTGGTGGCGGCCGTCCGGGCGGAGGCGACCGCCGTCTTCACCGAGCGTTCGCTGCGACGCAGCGCCAGCTGCGGGTAGACGGCGAAGAGCACGATCACGGCGACCAGCGGCACGAGCACGCTCGCGTCCGCGAGCGTCAGCTCGCGCGATTGCACGCGCCCGCCCACGCGGTTGTGGAACGCGCGGATGAACAGGCGCAGCGCATACACGCTCGCCATCACCACACCGGCGAACGCGATGATCGCGATCGCGAGCTTCGCCTTGAAGACGCCGAGCAGGATCAGGAACTCGCCGACGAAGTTCGCCGAGCCGGGCATCGCGAGCGTCGCCAGCGTGACGATCAACGCGAGCGACGCGAGCACCGGCGCGCGGAAGGCGATCCCGCCCATCTCGCGGATGTCTTCCGACCCGCCCGCGCGGCGGGCGAGCAGCGCGACGATGAACAGCAACGGCCCGATCACCAGGCCGTGGTTGACCATCTGCAGCAGCGCGCCCTGCGCGCCCTGCGGGTTCAGCGCGAAGATGCCGAGCGTGATGAAGCCGAGCTGCGCCACCGAGGAGTACCCGAGGATCAGGCGCGCGTTCGTCTGACTGAACGCCTGGACCGAGCCATACACGATCGAGATCAGCGCGATCAGCAGCATCAGCGTCTGGAAGTGCACCGCCGCGCGCGGGAACAGCGGCAGCACGATCGCCAGGAAGCCGTACGCGCCGACCTTCGAGAGCACGCCCGAGAAGACCATCAGCACCTCGATCGGCATCGCCCGGTAGCCGTCCGGCATCCACCCGTGCAGCGGAAAGGCGGGCATCTTCACGAGGAACGCCGCCGCGAAGAACAGGAAGATCCACTCCTGCGAGCCGGTGCTCAGCGGCAGTCCCTGCAGCGCCGAGAGCACGAACGTGACGTGCCCGCCGTTCTGCTGCGCCGCGAGCACGCCCGTCGCGACCGCCCCGGCGAGCATCAAGAGCGAGCCCACGAGCGTGTAGATGACGAGCTTGATCGTCGCTTTCACACGATCGGGTCCCTGGCCCCAGCCTCCGATCAGGAAGTAGAAGGGGACCAGCATCAGGTCGAAGAACGCGACGAACAGCGCGAGGTCCTGGGCGAGGAACGCGCCGAGCACGGCCGACTCGGCGAGCATGAAGTTGAAGTAGTACAGGCGCGGGCGGTCCGGGGGGCTTTCGACGCGCAGGTTCGACGCGAGCACCGCCGCGGCGAACAGCAGCGTCGTCAGGCCCACCAGGAACACGTTCAGGCCGGTGATCGCGAGCTTGTAGTGGATCCCGAGTTCCGCGATCCACACGACGTCTGTCACGTGCTGCAGGGGTGGGCCATTCGTGTCAAAGTCGGCGATGTAGCCGATCGACAGCCCCAGCGCCGCAACCGAGCCGAGCAGCGCGATCAGGCCGGGGACGCTCCACCCGCGCGTGCCCGCGCGCTCGCCCCCCGGCCCCGCGCGCTCGCCCCCCGGCCCCTCGCGCTCGCCCCCCGGCCCCTCGCCGCGAACGCGCGGCGCGGCTGCGCCGAGGCCTGCGAGAAGCGCGCCGAGCACGCCGCACGCGAGCGGGAGCCAGAGGAGGATCGAGAGCGCGGGCATCAGGTCTGCAGCAGGAAGTAGAAGCCGACAGCCGCGACGCCCACGATCAGCAGCGCGGCGTAGTAGCGCACGAAGCCGCTCTGGGCGGCGCGCACCGCGGCCGAGCCGGCGCGCACGATGCCCGTCGCGCCGCCGATCAGCGTCTCATCGACGAACACGCGCTCGAACGTGCCGCGCGCGAAACGCCCGAACGCCGCGACCGGCGCCACCACCAGCAGCGCGATCGCCTCGTCGAAGTACCACTTCTCGAGGAACAGCGTGTACAGCGCCTCGGCGCCCGGGACCCGTTCGCGAATGCCGATCGCGAGGCTGAAGCGCCCCTGCGCGTCGCGCCCGCCCACGACCCACACGCGGTAGGCGAGCGCGATGCCCGCCAGGCCGAGCAGCGTGCCGAGCGTCAGCCCGACCACGAGCAGGCCGGTTTTGCTCGCCGGTTCATAGGCCTTTGCGGTCGCGAACGACGGGCGCAGGAAGTCGTCGATCACGAAGTCCGTTTTCGGGATCTGCACGAGCCCGGCTCCGACCGCGCCGAGCGCCAGCAAGCCCATCGCGATCCGCATCGGCCAGGCGCGCTCGGCGATCGCGTGCGCCGGGCCGGGGAAGCCCACGTCGGTGTCCTCCTCTTCGCCCGTGGCCGGGTTTCGCGGCACGTCCGCGTGATGCACGTGGCCGCCTTCCAGCTCGCGCGCCTCGGCCACGGGCTGGCCGTGGAAGGCGCGGAAGATCATCCGGAAGGTGTAGATCGCCGTGAGCAAGGCGCCGGCGTAGCCGAGCACGTACAGCGCCCAGTGCCAGCCGCCGCGCTCGCCCACCGCCAGCAGGATCTCATCCTTGGAGAAGAACCCCGAGAACGGCGGGATCCCCGACAGCGCGAGGCCGCCGACGATGAAGCACGCGTACGTGAACGGCAGCGCCTTGCGAAAGCCGCCCATCCGCTCCAGCGACTGCTCGCCCGCCATCGCGCCGATCAGCGAGCCGGCGGCCATGAACAGCAGCGCCTTGAAGAACGCGTGCGTCATCAGGTGGAACAGGCCCGCCGCGTACGCGCCGACGGAGACGCCCATGATCATGTAGCCGATCTGCGACATCGTCGAGTACGCGATCACGCGCTTGATGTCCGTCTGCGCGAGGCCGATCGTGCCGGCGATGAACAGCGTCAGCGCGCCGACCACCGCGCCGACGTCCTGCGCGGCGGGCGCGCGTTCGAACAGCGGGTGCATGCGCGCGATCAGGTACACGCCGGCGGTCACCATCGTCGCGGCGTGGATCAGCGAGCTCACCGGCGTGGGGCCCTCCATCGCGTCGGGCAGCCACGTGTGCAGGGGGATCTGCGCGGACTTCGCGAACGCCCCGACCAGCAGCAGCACGCAGCCGGCGACCAGGTCGCCGTTGTTCGTGCCGTGTCCGAAAGCGCCGGCTTCCGCCGCGTGGAAGCTCTTCAAGAAGTCGAGCGTGCCCGTGTGCTTGAAGATGAAGTACGTCCCCAGCACCAGGCCCGCGTCGCCGACGACGTTGATCACGAACGCCTTGATGCCCGCGCTCGTCGCCGTCGTGCGCCGGTACCAGAAGGAGATCAGCAGGTAGGAGGCCGCGCCGACGAACGCCCAGCCGACGATCAGCAGCAGGAAGTTGCCGGCGAGCACCAGCAGCAGCATCGAGAAGACGAAGTAGTTCAGGTAGGAGAAGTAGCGGACGAAGCCGCGGTCCCTTTCCATGTAGGAGATCGAGTACAGGTGGATCAGCGTGGAGACGCCGCTGACGACGAGGATCATGAACACCGACAGCGGGTCCACGAGGATCGACAGCTGGCCGTCGACGCCCACGGTGCTCGCGTAGCTCCACAGCGAGGAGGTGAGCTCGCGGTGCGCGGGCGCGTGGCCCTGGAGCGAGATCAGCGCGCCGAGCGCCGCGAGGAACGCGAGGAAGATCGCGCCCGTGCCCAGCCAGCCGGCCGAGCGGCCTGGCAACCGGCGAAAGCCGAGCGCCGTCGCCAGCATCCCCGCCAGCGGGAACGCCAGCACGAGCCACCCCCACGTCGTCGTCGCCATCAGCCCTGCAGCTCCCGCAGCTCGTCCACGTCGATCGGCAGGCGCCGGCGGAAGATCGCGACGATCATCCCGAGCCCTATGCACACCTCGCAGGCGGCGACGGTCATCACGACGATCGCGAGGATCTGCCCGTCGCCGTTGCCCCACATGCGCGCGAACGCGATCAGCGCGAGGTTGCCCCCGTTGAGCATCAGCTCGAGGCACAGCAGCACGACCAGCGGGTTGCGCCGCGTCATCACGCCGAGCGCGCCGAGCGCGAACACGATCGCGGAGACCGCCAGGTACCAGTCGATGCTCACGCGCCGTACCTCGATCCGCCGTCGTGGAACGCGGCGCTCCCGACCGCCTCGGCGGTCGTGCCCGTGCCGCGCGGGCGCAGGAGGTCGAGCGGCGCGAGCGCCTCACGTCCGGAGAGCTCGTCGATCCCGCCGCGGCGACGCGCGAGCACGACGCCGCCGACGGCGGCGATCAGCAGCAGGAAGGAGGCGAGCTCGAAGGCGAGCAGAAAGCGCGTCAGCAGCAGCTTGCCGATGTACGCAGGCGTGCCGTACGCCTGCGGTCCGGGCACGTAGCCGGCGCCGTAGCCGCTCGTCGCCTCCAGGCCCGTGCCGAGCAGCGCGATCAGCAGCTCGACCAGCAGCGCCCCGCCGAAGATCGCGCCGCCGAGGCGCATCCCGGAGTTGCCGCGCGCGCCGCCCGCCGGCCGGCGCTCGCCGAACGTCTCGCCCTCGCCGCCCGCGTGCAGGCGCTCGCCGATCGTCTCGCCCTCGCCGCCCACGTAAGCGACCACGAACACGTACAGCACCATCACGGCGCCCGCATACACGACCACCTGCACCGCCGCCACGAACTCGGCGCGCAGCAGCAGGAACAGCACCGCCAGCGACACCAGGTGGCCGACCAGCGCGAGCACCGCGAAGAACGGATTGCGCAGCACGACCACGCCGGTCGCGCCCGTGATCACGCCGATCGCGGCGATGAAGAACAGCACGGCGCTCATCGCTTCACTCGCCCTCGTTCTTCAGCGGCGTGCGCTCGAGCGGCTCGGCGAGCAGCATCTCCTTGGTGAAGATCAGATCGGCCCGGTCGTAGTCGGAGAGCTCGTAGTCGTGGCCCATCGTGATCGCGTCGAACGGGCAGGCGACCTCACAGTAGCCGCAGAAGATGCAGCGCGACATGTTGATCTCGTACACCGCCGCATACCGCTCGCCCGCGGACACGCGGTTCTCCGGCGTGTTCTCCGCGGCCACCACGCGGATGCAGTCCGACGGGCACGCAGCCGCGCACAGAGAGCAGCCCACGCACTTCTCGAGGCTGGGGTGGGTGGGGTCCGAATCCTCGAAGCGGTGCAGCTTGTGGCGCCCGCGAAAGCGCGGGTACACGGGCGTCTTCTCCTCGGGGTACTGGATCGTGGTTGGCGCTTCGATCATCCGCCCGAACGTCGTCTTCAGGCCACGCACGGTCTCGCGGAACGTGCGCCAGGTGCTGCGGGCGGGGCCGGGCGCCGGGGTGCGTGTCACCTCGATCACGTCGCCGCCGGGGCTCCAGCGCTCGACCGTCAGCGGCGAGGAGCGGCCGACCGGCGCGCTGTCGGGGACGGCGGCCATCAGTGCGTCACCACCACGACCACGGCCGTCACGAGCGCGTTCAGCGTCGCCAGCGGCAGCAGCACCTTCCAGCCGAAGCTCATCAGCTGGTCGTAGCGCAGGCGCGGCAGGGTCGCGCGCACCCAGATGAACAGGAAGGTGATCAGCGTCATCTTGAACAGCACCACGAACGGGTCCACCCAGCCCGGCGGGTGGATCCCGAACGGCAGCAGCCAGCCGCCGAGGAACACGGTCGTGACGACGCCCGAGACGACCAGCACGTTGAGGTACTCGGCGAAGTAGTAGGAGGCGAAGCGCCCGCCGCCGTACTCGGTGTTGTAGCCGCCCACGAGCTCCGCGTCCGCCTCGGTCAGATCGAACGGCGCGCGGTTTGTCTCGGCGAAGCTCGCGGTCAGGAAGATCAGGAACCCGGCGAGCTGGGGGATGAAGTACCACATGCCTTTCTGGGCGTCCACGATCCCGGTCAGCGACAGCGTCTGCGCGGTGATGATCACGCCCACCAGCGCGAGCCCCTGGGAGACCTCGTAGGAGATCAGCTGCGCGGCGCCGCGCATGGCGCCCAGGAACGAGTACTTCGAGCCCGAGGACCAGCCGCCGAGCACGATCCCGTAGAAGGCGATCGCGCCGAACGCGAACAGGTACAGCGGCCCGATCGACACGTCCACGCCGTACAGCCCCACGCGTTCGCCGAAGATGTGCTGCACGTCGCCGAACGGGATGATCGAGAACGCCGCCACGGCGGTGAGGATCGAGATCACGGGCGCGAGCGCGAACAGCACGCCCACGGAGCTGTTCGGGCGGAACTGCTCCTTGGTCAGCAGCTTCACGATGTCCGCCAGCGGCTGCAGCGCGCCGTACGGGCCGACGCGGTTGGGGCCGTAGCGCGCCTGGAAGCGCCCGAGCAGCTTGCGCTCGGCGAGCAGCACCAGCGGCACGAGCTGCAGCGCGACCGCGAAGATCACGATCGACTTCAGGATCTGCACCCACCACGCTTCGTAGAAGCCGACCAGCGCGATCGTCCTCACGGCCGCTCACCTCCGACTTGCGTCAACGCCGGCACCGCGCGCTCGCGTCCGAACAGGAACTCGAGCGCCGGCGAGAACTCCACCTCGGGCGCGTCCCAGATCGAGCGGTAGCCGGCGAGCTCGCCCGCGTCCTCGCCCGCCCGCGCGAGCGGACCCGCCGCCGCGCTCGCCTCGGGCGTCGCGCCGGGGTAGGCCGCGGCGGCGTCGCGCTCCTGCCAGCGCACGCCCCGCCCACCGATCTCCTCGAGCGTCAGCCCCGCGTAGAACGGCACGGCCTCGAACAGCCGCCGCGAGGCCATCGCGCCGCCGAGCACGTCGGTGTCCAGGCCCAGCCGCAGAGCGAGCTCGGCGATCACCTGCCAGCCCGCGCGCACCCCGCCCGCGCGGGCGATCGCCGGGCGCAGCCGCTGCACGCGCCCGTCGGGGTGCACGATCGTGCCCTCCTTCTCCGGGTAGACCTCAGCCGGGAAGACCACGCTCGCGTGCTCGCGCAGACCGTCGGTGAGAAACGACGCGTGCGCGATCACCGTGCTCGCGTGCGCCAGCGCGCGCTCCCACAGCTCGACGCCGGGCAGGTCGCGCAGCGGTTCGCAGCACAGCAGGTAAAGCGCGCTCAGCTCGCCCTCGGCGAGACCCGCGGCGATCGCGTGCGCGTCGCGCGGGGCGCCGCGCGCTCCGTTCGCCGCGTCCGCGCCGGCGCCGGCGCCGGCTCCGTTCACGGCGCCCGCGCCGACGCCGGCCGCGCTCAGCCCGGGGCCGATCCCGGGGAGCACGCCCGCCTCGCGCAGACCGCGCCCGTTGGCGAACGCCGGGATTTCCAAGAGCCCCGCGCCCTCGACGCCGGCCATGCCCAGCGCCTGCGCGATCCGCAGCAGCGCCCGCGCGCCCGCGGCGCCGTTCGGGCCGGCGGTCAGCCGCTCGCCCCACAGCACCACGATCTCCTCGCCCGCCTCGCGCAGCAGCTTCGCCAGCTCGCCCACCGAGGGTGGCTGGGATCGATTCGGCTGCGCGCCGGGTCCCGCGGCGAGCGCGTCCGCGAGCGCGCTCGCAAACGCGGCCCCATCGCCCACCGGATAGCGCACCGACAGCGCGGCGTTCGCGTCGAGCACGCTCGCGTGGGGCGAGGCGACGGCGAGCTTCACCCCGTTGCGGCGCGCGCCCTTGCGCAAGCGCAAATCGAGGATCGGGGCGTCGTCGACGGGCTCGGCGTCCAGCACGAGCACCGCGTGCGCGAACTCCAGGTCGGAGACCCGCGCCTGCAGGCCGGGCTCGGCGAGCGCGCGGTGCAGCTCCGGCGCCAGCGCGCCCGCCCGGCGCGAATCGAGGTGCGGCGAGCCGAGCGCCTCGCGCACGAGGCGCGAGAGCAGCAGGCCCTCCTCGTTGGTGCTCCCGGCGGCTGCGATCGCGCCCGTGCGCGCGCCGGCGCGCGCGAGGCCCGCGGCGGCCTCCTCCAGCGCCCGCGCCCACGACACCGCCCGCAGCTGGCCGCCGTCGCGCACCAGCGGCTCGGTCACGCGCTCGTCGACGTGGAAGGACTGATAGGCGAAGCGGCCCTTGTCGCACAGCCACCCGTCGTCGACCTCCGCGTTGTCGCGCGCCTGCACGCGCAGCACGCGCTCGTCGCGCACGGTCAGCGTCACGTTGCACTGCGCCGGACACAGCGTGCACACCGAGCCCGCATCCTCGACGTCCCACGGGCGTGCGCGGAAGCGGTAGGCGCGCGAGGTCAGGGCGCCGACGGGGCACAGTTCGACGATGTTGCCGCTGAACGGCGCCACGTACGGATGGCCGTCGAAGGTCGAGACGTAGGACTGCGCGCCGCGCTCGAGCAACACCAGCTGGTAGTCCTCGGAGAGCTCCTGCGAGAAGCGCACACAGCGGTAGCACAGGATGCAGCGCTCGCGGTCGATCGCGATCAGCGGCGAGAGCTCCAGCGGCTTGACGAAATGGCGCTTGGGCTCGACGAAGCGCGAGATCCCGCCGCCGAAGCCGAAGGTGATGTCCTGCAGCGGACACTCGCCGCCCTTGTCGCACACCGGGCAGTCCAGCGGGTGGTTGATCAGCAGGAACTCGACGACCGCCTGCTGCGCGGTCTTCACCCGCGGGCTTTCCGTGTACACGACCATCCCGTCCTTCACCGGGGTCGAGCAACCCGTCTGCAGCTTGGGGATGCCTTCGATCTCCACCAGGCACATGCGGCACGCGCCCACCGGCTGGCCGAGCTTGGGTTCGTAGCAGAACACCGGGATTTCGACGTCGCCGAGCTTGGCCGCATCCGCGAGCATCATGTTCTCCGGGGCTTGCACCTCGCGCCCGTCGATCGTGAACGTGATCACGTGCGGCTGCGGTCTAGGCATCGGGCGCCCCTTGCCCGCCCGCCTGCGCCCCCGGCGGGGGTGCGCCCCCGCCGACGGGGCCGTGCCCCGCCTGTGCCCCCGGCGGGGGTGTGCCCCCGCCGACGGGGCCGTGCCCCGCTACGGGGCGCGCCGCGAGCCCGCCGTTCGACGCCGGCGAGGCGCCGAGGCCGTTGCGCATGCGCGCCGCCTCGTTGTGAGCTTCGAACTCCTCTCTAAACTTCTCGATCATCGAGCCGATCGGCATCGCCATCGCGTCGCCCAGCACACACAGGCAGTTGCCGATGATGTGGTCCTGCACGGAGGCCATCACGTCGAGGTCCATCGGCGTCGCCTCGCCGGCGTCGATGCGTTCGAGCATCTTCACCGTCCAGGTGGTGCCCTCGCGGCAGGGGGTGCACTTGCCGCAGGACTCGTGGCGGTAGAACTTCGCGACCTTCATCGCCACCTCCAGGATCGGCGTGGAGTCGTCGACGACGATCACCGCCCCGGAGCCGAGCATGCTGCCGGCCTGCGCCAGCGAGTTGAAATCGTAGGGCACATCCAGGTCCTCGGCCTTCAGCACCGGCGAGGAGGAGCCGCCCGGGAACCAGCACTTCACCCGCCGGCCCTCGGGCGGGCCGCCGGCGAGGCCGTAGACGATCTCGCGCGAGGGCACGCCGAGCTCGACCTCGTAGTTGCCGGGGCGCCGCACGTGACCGGAGACAGACACCACCTTCGTGCCCGTCGAGGTTTCCACGCCCAGCTCCGCGTACCCGGCGCCGCCCAGCGCGATGATCGACGGCACCGTCGCGAGCGTCTCCACGTTGTTGATCAGCGTCGGGCCCTGGTAGAGGCCCTGGATCGCCGGGAACGGCGGCTTCAGGCGCGGGTTGCCGCGCTTGCCCTCCAGCGAGTCGAGCAGCCCCGTCTCCTCGCCGCAGATGTACGCGCCCGCGCCGCGGTGCACGACCAGCGACACCGAGTGCCCCGAGCCGAGCACGTTCTCGCCCACGTAGCCCGCGGCGCGCGCTTCGCGCAGCGCCTCGTCGAGGATGTCCGCCTGCAGCACGTACTCGCCCCGGATGTACATGTACGCGCGCCCGGTGCCAGCCGCGTAGGAGGCGATCACGATCCCCTCGATCAGCGTGTGCGGCGTCTTCTGCATCAGCTCGCGGTCCTTGAACGTCCCCGGCTCGGACTCGTCGGCGTTGCACACCAGGAACTTGTCCATCGAGCCCTTCGGCAGGAACGAGACCTTCGTGCCCATCGCAAAGCCCGCGCCGCCGCGGCCGCGAAGCCCCGACGTCTTCAGCTGTTCGAGCACCTCTTCGGGCGTCATCTGAAGCGCCTTGCGCAGCGACTGGTAGCCGCCGCGGCGTTCGTAGACCTCGAGCGTCGACAGCCCAGGCTCGTCGATGTCGCTCAGCAGCAGCATCGTCGGGGCGGTCGTCGCCATCTCAGGCCGCCCCGCGCTCGCCTGCGCCGTCGCCTGCGCCGGAGCGCACGCCGGCGCGCTCGTGCTCCGGCGGGTGCAGCGGGAACTCGCGGCTGTTCGCGCGCGGGTCGGCCACCAGCCGGCGCGCGAGCTGCTTCTCCGGCAGCACCGGGCGGCCGGCGCGGGCGTCGTCGAGCAGCTGCGGCACGTCCGCGGCGCTCAGCGGGCCGACGTACACGCCGTCGACGGACGCCATCGGCGCGATGTCGCACGCGCCCAGGCACTCGAAGCCGCGCACGTTGAACTCGGCCGCGCCGTCGGGAGCCGTGTCGGCCGCGCGTTGGATCGCCTCCAGCAGCGCGTCCGCTCCGCACAGCGAGCAGGAGATGTTCGTGCACACGTACACGCTGTGGCGGCCCACCGGGCGGGTCTCGAGCATGTCGTAGAACGTCGCCACCGACTCCAGGTACGCGGGCGTCACGCGCATCACGGCCGCGACCTGCTCGAGCGCCTCCGGCGAGCACCAGCCGTGCAGGCGCTGCGCCGCCGCGAGCGCCGGCAGCGCGGCCGAGTGGCGGTCGGGGTACAGGGTCAGGTGCCCTTCGATCTCCCTGCGCAGCTCGGCCGGGACCTCCGGCGATGGGGACCCGCCCACCCCGGGGATCCCGGCGGGGTCCTTCTCCAGGTCCACCGCCGCGTCCCAGCCCGGCACGCGCGAGCCGTGCTCGAAGCGTGGAACGGCGGTCACAGCGCACATCCTCGGCTCGCAGGGCACGCAGGGCAAGGACGCAGGGGGCGTGGCGTGCCGGCCGAAACGGGGATGCGAGCGCAGCGAGTGTCTCCCGGCTTCGGTACGCGAGCGACCGAGGACGCAGATCCGACGCCGCCATGCGTGTTCGGGATCACCGGTCGATCCCTCCGAGGATCGGGTCGAGCATGGCGACGGTGGCGATCATGTCAGCGATGTAGTTGCCCTCGACCATGTGCGAGAGCGCCTGCAGGTTGACGAAGCTCGGGTCGCGCATGTGCACTCGCGCGGGCTTGGAGGAGCCATCCGAGCGCACGTAGCAGGCGAGCTCGCCGCGCGGCGACTCTATCGGGTTGTACACCTCGCCGGGCGGCACGCGGAAGCCCTCGGTGACGAGCTTGAAGTGGTGGATCAGCGCCTCCATCGAGGTCGCCAGCTCGTGGCGCGGCGGCAGCGCGACCTTGCGGTCTTCGGTGATGTGCGGCCCTTCCGGCAGCCCGTCCAGCGCCTGCTCGACGATCTTCACCGACTCGTAGATCTCGGCCAGGCGCACGGCGAAACGGTCGTAGTTGTCGCCGACCGTGCCCACCGGGATCTTGAACTGGAAATCCTCGTAGCTGCTGTACGGGTCGGCCTTGCGCAGATCCCACGGGTTGCCCGCCGAGCGCAGCAGCGGGCCGGTCACGCCGAGCGAGAGCAGCGTGTCCGCGTCCAGCGGGCAGGTGCCGCGCAGGCGCTGCAGGACGATCTCGTTGGAGTTGAGGATCGCGCCGTACTCGTCGGCGCGCGCCGGCATGATCTTCAGGAACTCGCGCACCTTGCGCTCGAAGCCGCGGGGGATGTCCTCCATCACCCCGCCCACCTGGAAGTAGCGGGTGTGCATGCGCTGCCCGGAGGACATCTCGAACAGGTCCAGGATCAGCTCGCGCTCGCGCAGGCAGTACAGGAAGATCGACACCGCGCCCAGGTCCAGCGCGCTCGTGCCCAGCCAGATCAGGTGCGAGGCGATGCGGTTGAGCTCCAGGTGGATGACGCGCAGGTACTGGGCGCGCTTGGGCACCTCCACCTCCACCAGCTTCTCCACCGCGCCGACGTACGCCATCGCGTTGAAGTAGTAGGACAGGTAGTCCATGCGCTCGACCACCGGGATCACCTTCCAGTAGGCCTTGTCCTCGGCGGTCTTCTCGATCCCCGTGTGCACGTAGCCGATCACCGGTTTGACGTCGCGGACGATCTCCCCCGTGAGCGTCACCAGCAGCCGCAGGACCCCGTGGGTGGCGGGGTGGTGGGGCCCGAAGTTGAGCGTCAGCAGCTCTTCGGTCGCGCCCGCGGCGTCGCGTTCGCCGATCTGCGCGCGCACGGGGTCGAGCGAGATGTCCTGCTCGCGCCGGCCGTGCCCGGGGACGACCGGCTGCTCGGTCGGGCTCGGCGGGGCCGTCACATCGGCCCTAGCATGTCGCGCTCGTTGAACGTGAACGCCACCGGCTCGCCGCCGACCGGGAAGTCGCGGCGCTGGGGATGGCCCTCGTAGTCCTCGGGCATCAGGATCCGCCGCAGGTCGCGGTGGCCGCGGAAGACCACGCCGAACATGTCGTAGATCTCGCGCTCCTGGTGGTCGGCGGTCGGCCAGTCCGCCGTCACCGACTCGACCTCCGGCGCATCGCTGCTCACGCGCAGCTTGACCGTGATGCGGTCCACGCGGCGCATGTCCAACAGCTCGTAGTGGACGCTCAGGCGCGGCTCGTGCGGGTAGTAGTCGACGCCGTGCACGCTGGCCAGGAAGTCATAGCCCTGCTCGCGCAGGTATGCGAGCACGGAGCGCACGCGCGCCGGATCGACCTCCACGGTGCCCCGGCCGCGGAAGAACACCGTGTCCACCACCGCGCCCGCGCCTTCGGCCTCGCGTAGCTGCTGTGCGATCAGCTCCAGGCCCGCGGCGTCAAGCACCGGCAGCGTCCATGTCTCGGTCCTCACCCGCCCCCTGCACGGCGACTGCCGCCGCGACTGAAGGCTCGGCGGCGGCCCGGGTCTCCGCGGTGTCCGTGTCGAGCGTCCCGCCCGCCCCGATGACCTCCTCGGTGCCGTACGCGCCGTAGCGCTCGCGCCAGCCCATGTCGGGGTCGTCCTGGACCATCTTGCGCAGCTTGAGGATGCCGTGCATAAGCGACTCCGGACGCGGCGGGCAGCCGGGGACGTGCACGTCGATCGGCATGAACTTGTCGGCGGGCACCAGCGCGTAGTTGTTGAACACGCCCATCGACGAGCAGCACGCACCCATCGAGATCGCCCACTTGGGCTCGAGCATCTGGTCGTACAGGCGGCGGATGATCGGCGCCATCTTGATCGACACCCGCCCCGCGAGGATGATCAGGTCGGCCTGGCGCGGAGACGCGCGGAACGCCTCGAAGCCGAAGCGTGCGATGTCCATGCGCGGGCCGGCCGTGTGGAACTGCTCCATCGCGCAGCACGCCAGCCCGAATGCGAGCGGGAAGAACGAGTTCGAGCGTCCCCAGGCGACCGTCGCCTCGAGCGTCGTCATCAGGACGCGTTCCTGCACGTACCGCTCGAGCTCGGTCCCCTGCAGGTGCGCCGGCTGGTTGGCGCCCTCCAGGTCGCCGCCCCGCAACAGCTGGTGCGCGTTCAGCGAGCGCACGCGCAGCGTGTCCGCGTCGACGTGCACCGGCTGGCGTCTCACCTCCACTCCAAAGCTCCTCTGCGCCATACGTACACGAAGGCCACGAACAGCAGCACGATGAACACGATCGTCTCGATCAGCGCGAAGCTGCCGTACGCGCGCAGCTCCACTGCGATCGGGTACACGAAGACGACCTCGATGTCGAACAGGATGAACAGCATCGCGATCAGGTAGAAGCTGATCCCGAAGCGCATCGCGCGCTGGATCTCGGAAGGCAGCCCGCACTCGTACGGGTCCTGCTTGTGGGGGGCCGCGCGGCGCGGCCCGATGACCGAATTGAGCGCCGCAAATGCGCCGCCTACCGCCCCGCCGAGAACGAGAAAGACGATCGCCGGGAGATAACTGCGCAGCACCGAGCGCTGTTATATCACTGCTTGTGGCACCGTGTTACATAGTGGCAATCGGCTCGAAATCCGCCCGGTGAGGGGTGCCGTCGTGGCCGGCGCGCTGCTGCTGGCGGGGCTGAACGCCCTCCCAGGCGTGCTCGGCGCGAGCGTCTGGTATCGCGCCGGCGCCGCGCCGCAGACCCCCTCGCGCTGGGCGCGGGCGTTCTGGCTGACGCTGCGCGTCGGCCAGGGAGCGGCGCTCGTGTTCGCGCTCGCCGTCGGCGTGCTCGCGGCCGTCGGCAGGGGTTCGAGCGACCATCTCTTCTACCTGTACGCCTTGCTCCCGCTGGCGGTCGCGTTCGTGGCCGAGCAGCTGCGCGTGGCCTCCGCGCAGACGATCCTCGACCAGCACGGGCTGGAGAACGCCGCGGCGGTCGGAAGCCTGCCCCGGCAGGAGCAGCACCTGCTGGTAGCCGCGATCGTGCGCCGCGAGATCGGCGTGATGGCCGCTTCCGCGCTGGTGGTCGTGTTCCTCGCGCTGCGCGCGGCGAGCACCGCCCACGGCTTCTGAGGCCCGTTTCCCGGTGGGCCTATATATTCCCCCGCGCATGAAGCTCGCAGCCAGCACGATCGCCCTGCTCGCGTGCGCCGTGCTGCTGGGCGCGTGCGGATCGCAGGAAATCCAGCTCGCGAAGACCAGTCGGTACTACAAAGGCGCGGTCCTGTTCCTCGACCACTGCTCCGGCTGCCACACGCTGGCGGTCGTCGGCGCCGAGGGCTCGGCCACGGAGATCTCCGACCGCGTGAAGACCAACGCGCCGAACTTCAACATCCGCAAGGAGGACTACCAGCAGGTGCTCTACGCGCTGCGCAACGGCGGCTTCTCCGGCGCGATCATGCCGGAGAACATCCTCGTGGGCGAAGACGCCGAAGACGTGGCGCACTTCCTGGCGAAGTACTCGGGCCTGAAAGCCGAAAAGGTGCCGAGCACGAACATCACGCTGTCCACGAAGTAGCCGCCGGTCGCGGCTGCTCCCGGCGTGCTCGACCTCAAGCTGATCCGCGAGGACCCGGAGGGCGTGCGCCTGGGGCTCGCTCGCCGCGGCCCGCCGGCCGTCGAGGATCTCGACCGCGTGATCGAGCTCGACCGTCGCCGGCGCGAGCTGCTGCCCGAGCTCGAGGGCCTGCGCGCCGCGCAGAACGAGGCGAATGCGCGCATCAAGTCTGCCGCCGACGGCGCCGAGCGCGAACGCGAGATCGAGGCGATGCGCGACGTCGCGGCGCGCGCCAAGCTGCTCGAGCGAGAGCTGGCGGAGGTCGAGCAGGCGCTTGCGGACACGCTCGCGCCGCTGCCCAACCTGCCCGACCCGAGCGCCGCCGACGGGCCCGAGGACGAGCTCGTGCGCGAGGTGGGCACCGTGCCAAGGCTCGACTTCGCGCCCCGCGATCACCTGGAGCTGGCGGGCACGAGGATCGACACCGAGCGCGCAGCGAACCTGTCGGGCACGCGCTTCGCCTACCTGAAAGGCGAGCTCGTGCTGCTCGAGCTGGCGCTCGTGCGCTGGGTGCTCGAGCTGCTGGGGGCGGCCGGCTTTGAGCCGGTGATCCCCCCGGTGCTGGTGCGCGAGCGGGCGCTGTTCGGCACGGGCTTCCTGCCGGACACCGAGCAGCAGCTCTACCGCCTGCCCGATGACGAGCTGTTCCTGATCGGCACCTCGGAGGTGGCGCTCGCCTCCCTGCACGACGGCGAGATCATCGACGCCGGGCGGCTGCCGCTGCGCTACGCGGGCTTCTCGCCGTGCTTCCGGCGCGAGGCCGGGGCGGCCGGCAAGGACACCCGCGGCATCTTCCGGGTGCACCAGTTCGACAAGGTCGAGATGTTCAGCTTCGTCGCGCCCGATGACTCGACGCACGAGCACGAGCGGATCCTCGCGATCGAGGAGCAGATCCTCGGCGAGCTGCAGCTGGCCTATCGCGTCGTGAACATCGCGGTGGGCGAGCTCGGCAACTCGGCCGCCAAGAAGTACGACTGCGAAGCCTGGATCCCAAGCCAGGGCCGCTACCGCGAGCTGACCTCGTGCTCGAACACGACCGACTACCAGGCCCGGCGCCTGAACATCCGCGTTCGCATGAATGAGAGCCCACCCACCCGCACGCGTGCGCTGCACACGCTCAACGGCACCGCCGTGGCCGTCGGGCGCACGATCGTGGCGCTGCTCGAGAACGGTCAGCGCGCGGATGGCAGCGTGCGGCTGCCGGCGTGCCTGACCCCGTATGGAGCGCCGGAGGAGCTCGCCCCCGCCGCTCCCGGCTAGACAATAGGTAGATAGTCTCACTCGATCGGTGTCAAGCGGGGGGCTGGGGGGCGTGGACGAGGCTCGGCGGACGAGGATCCTTGAGGCGATGGCCGAGGAGACGGCCGCGTGCGCCGGCGTCGGGAGCGTGTCGCTCGGCCGGGTGACCGCGCGCGCGGGAGTCTCGACGGCGGTCTTCCACGAGCAGTTCGCCGACCGCGAAGCATGCCTGCTCGCGGCGTTCGAGCTGGGCGTCGAGCGGGCGCGCCGGCGGCTGCTCGACGCCTACGAAACGCAGCCGCACTGGCTTGACGCGGTCAAGGCGGCGCTCGCGGCGGCGCTCGAGTTCATCGAACAGGAGCCGGCGCTCGGCGCCCTGCTGGTCGCGCATTCGCTCGGCGGCGGCCGGCGGCTGCTGCGCCGCCGCGCCGAGCTGCTCGAGGCGCTCGCGCGCGTGGTCGATCGCGGCCGCCTGGAGCTTCCCGCCGGCAGGCAGGGGCCGCCCCCGGTGATCGCCGAAGGCGTCGTCGGCGCGGTCCTCGCGGTGCTGGGAAACCGCCTGCTCGCGCGCCGGCCCGCGGGCGTCAGGGACCTGTTCGGGCCGCTCGTCAGCATCGTCGTGCTGCCCTACCTCGGAGCCGGCGTCGCACGCCGCGAGCTCGCGCGCTCCGCGCCGCTTCCCCGCGCGCTCGCCGGCGTCCGGCCGGCGGGCGCCGAGGCGGGGCGAGAGCCCGGCGCCGGCGTGCGACTCACCTACCGCACCGCGCGCGTACTCGGCGCGATCGGCGAGTATCCGGGCGCGAGCAACCGCGAGGTGGCCGAGCGCGCGGGGATCGTCGATCAGGGCCAGACCTCCAAGCTGCTCGCCCGCCTGCGCGCCCGCGGGCTGATCGTCGAGGTCGGCGAGGGGCGCGCGCGCGGCGCGCCCAACGCGTGGCGCCTGACCGAGCGCGGAGAGCTGCTGCTGGGAGAGTCCGAGCTCTCGCCCGCCGCGCGCTCGAGCCCTAACCGATCTTGAACTCGAGCGCGTCGCCGGCGCCGTTCGCGGGCGTCAGCAGCAGACGGTAGGTGCCCGCGCCCAGCGCGCGGCGCCCTGTCAGCCGGCCGCTGTTGCGTCCGCTCACGGCCTTCACGGCGAGCGTGCGAATCAGCGGCCGCCAGCGTGTGTGACGGTGCTTGCTCGTCAGCTTCTGCAGCGAGACCCCGACGCGCACGGCGAGGTTGCTCACGAACGTGAAACCGATCTGGGAGATCTTCGGATGGCTCGCGTTCAGCGCGAACAGCGCCTTCACGGTCAGCGCGAGCCCCGCCAAACGCACCTGCGTGGGCGGGCTCACGCTCGACACGCTCGCCGGCGGGCGCAGGCTGCGTTCGACGACCGGCGCGAGCGCCGGCGGCGCCGGCGCGGGTTCTTCGCCGCCGCCCCCGGTTTCCGTTTCCGTTTCCGCTTCCTGGGCGGGCGGTTCGAACGCGCCGAGGCCGGCGGGCGTCCCGAGCCCCGTCGGGCCGTCGTAGCCGGGGCCCGCCAGGCAGATCAGCTGGCCCGAGCAGCTCGTCTGCGCCTCTTCGGCCGGTTCGCAGGCCGTTTCAGCGGTTTCTTCGTCGAACGGCCCCAGGCATTCGCCGTTCGAGCCTTCGGTCACGTCGTACAGCGCCGTCGTCGATTTGGCGGCGTTTTCATAGAGGGTTCGCGCCGGGAATTCCACGCCGTGCGCGCCCCCCGCGAGCGCGAAGGTCGCGGCGATCAGCGGCGAGGCAAGGCTCGTCCCGCCGATCGTGCACCAGTGGACCGTATGCTGGGTCGGTCCTTCGCTGTAGGTGCTCTCGCATTCGCGGTTCGAGTCATAGACGGCGACGCCCGTATACGGATCCGCATCGGCCGCGACGTCGGCCACGGCGCGGGCTCCGCCGCAGCCGACCCTCGACCAGTCCGAGACGGCCCGCTGCCAGGGCTTGGCGAGGAACTGCACGCTGCACCCGCTGCCGCCGGCGCCGTATCCGTCCGCGGAGCCTTCGCTTTCACCGCCGTCGTTCCACACGGTTTCCCCGGCGCGTTCGCCGTCTTCGCCCAGCAGCAACCGGGTCCCGCCCACCGCGACGACGTCCGGCAACGACGCGGGGTAGTTCGCGTACGGCGATCGCGGTTCGGCGAGCCAGTCGAGATAGCCTTCATCGCCCGCGGACGCCGTGATCACGATCCCGGGATGGTCGAACGGCGAGGTGTCCGCTTCGCATTCGCCTTCGATGCATTCGGGGCCGCCCCAGGAGTTGGAGATCTCCTGTGCCGAGAGCCGCGCGGCGGTGTTCTCCGCGGTCTCGAGGTTGGCGTAGGAGGGTGTGTCGGCCTCGACGAGCACGATCTTGCAGCTCTGGCAGATCGCGTGGGCGGTCTCGACGTCGAGCGACATCTCCACGGTCCAGCGATCGGCGTCGGCCACGAGCTCGCAAGCCTCTTCGCTGTGGCCTTTGCAGGCCGTTTCTTCTTTCGTCAGGTTCGACTGCGTCGCGGGGAACGGCGGGTTGCCCGTTTCCCCGTTCTCGTTGACCTTCTTGAAGCACCCGCTCGCCGCCGTGCACTGGGGCAGGGCGAATTCGGTGTCGTAGGTCGCGAGGTCTTCTTCGGCCGTCAGGTCGTTGAAGGCGTCGACCAGCGCGATCGTCTGGGTGCTCGGAGCGCTCGTGGGCAGGTCGTAGGCGCTGTGGAGATCCTGCGGTCTCAGGCCGAAGTCGCCCGCGGCGGCCGAATGCGTCGCCGGGGAGCTCGCCCGAAGGACGCCGAGCGGGTGCGTGTGCGCCCGCGCCTGTTCTGTCCGGGGGACGAGCGCGAGCGCCATGCACGCCGCTTCGCCGGGGGCCGGCGGCGGGCACACGGCGCGCACCGAGTAGTCCGATTCAGGCAGCGGCGAGCGAGTTTCGGCGGCGCTCGCCTGTCCGCACAGCAGCAGGAGCATGGCCGCGGCGGCCGCAGCCAGCCAGGCGCGACGGCGCGAGCGCGTCTTCACGGTCTCCGGAGCCATATCGCAGATGATCTCGGCGCGACCGTGGGTTCGCTTGAGGGGCGCTCGACGAATAGGCACAGCAGGCGTGATCACCAGATCGTCACACGCTGGTCACGCGAGGGTCACGAGGCGGGGAGCGCGCTCATCGATGATTGCGAGCGGGACGGTGGGACACGGCAAGGAATGCCCTCTCTCTCCCGGTCGAGGGCCGGAGAGGTGGGTCCCGAGCGTACCGAACCGCGCAGGGCGCACCGAACGGGGCGGGAGGCGAGACCCGCCCCGTTCGCGATGCGCGGACCCGCCCGTTCGCCATGCGCGGACCCGCCCCGTTCGCCATGCGCGGACGCGGGCGCACGTGGGCGCGGTCGCAGGCGCCCGTGAGGGCGCACGCCCGAGCATTACGCTGATGTCCGTGTCGCCGTCATTCGGCCTGCTCCTCGCCCCGGAACCGCCCCCGCGCAGGGTCGGCGCGACCGTCGCCCTCGCCGCGGTGGCGCTCAGCACGCTGATCGTCTACCCGCTTGCGCACATTGCGCCGGTCGTCTCGCTGAGCGTCGTCTATCTCCCGGCCGTGCTCGTCGTGTCGATCACGTGGGGCGTGTGGCTGGGTCTCGCCACGGCGGTGATCAGCGCGGCGGCGTTCAACTTCTTCCACCTGCCGCCCGTCGGGCGCTTCACGCTGCAGAACTCGAGCAACTGGGTGGCGCTCGGCGCGTTTCTGGTGGTCGCGATCCTCGCCAGCTCGGTCGCCGAGGTCACGCGCGCACGCGCGCGCGACGCGGACGAGCGCAGGCGCGAGGCGGACCTCGCGGCCGAGATGGCGCGGCTGCTGCTGCGCGGCGACGATCTGGCCGAGGCGCTGCCGACGGCCGCCGCGCGGCTGGCGCAGATGCTCGAGCTCGGCTCGGCTTCGATCCAGATGGAGACCGTCGAGGCCGACGAGCGCACGATCGCGTTTCCCCTGCGCGAGGGCACACGGCGGCTGGGAACGCTCGTCGTCGGCGCCGACACTTCCGAGGCCAAGCTGCGCAGGCTGCAGGAGCGCGTGGTTCCGGCCCTCGAGGCGCTGCTGAGCGCGGCGCTCGAGCGCGAGGGGCTCTTGACGGGGGTGGTCGAGACGGCCGCGCTGCGCCGAGCGGACACGGTCAAGACCGCGCTCCTGCGCGCGGTCTCACACGATCTGCGCTCGCCGCTCACCGCCATCACGGCGGCGGGCGCGGCGGTCGGGTCGCCCTCGCTGTCCCCCGAGGAACGTGAAGAGATGGCCGCGGTCATCCAGGAGGAGGCGCGGCGCCTGTCGCGCTTGGTGGACAACCTGCTCGACCTCTCGCGCCTGCAAGCCGGCGCTGCAGAGCCGCGCCGGCAATGGGTATCGGTCGAGGAGCTCATCAGGGCGGCCGTCGCAGAGCTCGCCGCCCGGCCCGAGGACTTCGCGCTCTCGATCGATCGCGACCTGCCGCTCGTGAGGGTCGACGCCGTCCAGATGGAGCGCGCGTTCGTGAACGTGCTCGAGAACGCGCGCCGTCACTCCGGTGGCCATCCCGTCTCCGTCCGGGGGCGCGCGGTGCGCAGCCTCGCGAGCGCGCGCCGACAGCCCACGCGCGCGGACGCCGACGGCGCGGGCGCCGAGGAGCATCGCGGGCGGGGCGACCGCGTGATCGTACGCGTCGTCGATCGCGGTCCCGGGATCCCGCCGGCGCAGCTCGAGCGCGTCTTCGAGCCGTTCTACCGCGCAGGCACCGCCGGCAGCGGGCACCGCGGCTCGGGGCTGGGCCTTTCGATCGCCCGCGGCTTCACCGAGGCCAACGCAGGGTCGTTGCACGTGGAGTCGCTGCCCGGGCAGGGGGCGACGTTCGTGTTCGAGTTCCCGCTGACGGAGGACGGAGCCGGCTCGCTCGATGACGCCGGCGCCGGGGAGCAGACGTCGACGGGCAGCGCGGGCGGCCGCGAGCGCGAGGTCCTTGCGCGGACCCCGGGCCGCGAGCGACCGGTGTGAGCGAGCCCGGGCATGTCGCAGCGACGAGGCGTCCGCGCGTGCTCGTCGTCGACGACGAGCCGCAGATCGTCCGCGCGCTGAAGGTCGTCCTGCGCGAGGCCGGGTTCGAGGCGGTCCCCGCGGAAACCGCCTCCGGCGCGCTCGACCTGGCCGCGGTGCGCCCGCCCGAGGCGGCGATCGTCGACCTCGTGCTGCCCGACCTCGACGGCGTCGAGGTCACCCGGCGCCTGCGCCAGTGGAGCGAGATGCCGATCCTGGTGCTCTCCGCGATGGGCGAGGAGGAGCAGAAGGTGAAGGCGCTCGAGGCCGGGGCCGACGACTACATCACGAAGCCGTTCGGCCCGCGCGAGCTCGTCGCGCGCCTGCAGGCCGCCCTGCGCCGCGCCGGGCGCGCGGAGGACGAGCCGAGCTTCAACGTCGATGGCCTCGAGATCGACCTGGCCTCGCGCGTGGTGCGCCGCGAAGGGCAGCCGGTTCACCTCACTCCGATCGAGTTCGACCTGCTGCGCACGCTCGTGCGCAACCGCGGACGCCTGATGACCCACCGCAAGCTGCTCGCCGAGGTGTGGGGCCCGGAGTACGTCGAGGACGTGCAGCCGTTGCGCACGCACATCGCGCGGCTGCGCGCGAAGATCGAGCCCGAGGCGATCGCCGGGGCCGGCGGCGCGGGCGGGCATCGACTGATCGTCACCGACCCGGGCGTCGGCTACAGGTTCGCGGCCTGACCCATCGCGCCGCTAGGGGCCCGTCACGAAATCGTTATACGTCGGGCGCGATTTGTCACGCGGCCGTCATGCGCGAGCCCCCATATTGCTCGCATGGACGCCGTATCGATAGTTCTCGGCATCGCCATGTTCGCGATCCTGCTGCTGGTCATCGAGGGAATCGACCGGGTGTGAGCGTCGCGCCGCCGCTCGGATATCTGATCGCGCATATGACCGGCGCCGACGTCTTCGGCCTGGTCGTGTCCGTGCTGGTGATCGCTTACCTGTTTTATGCACTGATCCGCGGCGAGAAGCTGTGACCTTCTACGGTTGGCTGACGATCGTGCTGTTCGCGGTCGTCTTGACCGCGCTGTCGATTCCGCTCGGCGGCTACATGGCGAAGGTTTACACCGGCCAGCGGGTGTTCCTGTCACCGATATTCGCCGGGCCCGAGCGTCTCCTGTATACGCTGTTGCGCGCGGATCCCGAGCGCGCGCAAGACTGGAAGCAGTATGCGAAAAGCCTGATCGTCTTCTCGCTCTTCGGATGGCTGTTCCTGTATCTCGTGCTTCGCACGCAGGACGCGCCGTGGGTGCCGCACGCGCTGAACCCGCTCGGCTATCACTCGGCGCCGTGGAACGTGACATTCAACACGGTTTCGTCGTTCATGACGAACACCAACTGGCAGTACTACGGCGGCGAGACGACGATGAGCTACCTCAGCCAGATGATCGGGCTGACCGTGCAGAACTGGCTGTCGGCGGGGGTCGGCATCGTCGTCGCGATCGCGCTCGTGCGCGGGATCATCGGGCGCTCGGGCAATGGCATCGGCAACTTCTGGCAGGACCTCGTGCGCACGATCCTGTACGTGCTGGCCCCGATCTCGGTGATCGCCGCGATCGTGCTCGTCTCCCAGGGCGTGATCGCGAACCTCTCCAATTACCTGGTGGTTCACACCGTCACGGGCCTCCAGCAGACGATCGCGATGGGGCCGGTCGCCTCCCAGGAGGCGATCAAGGAGCTCGGCACCAACGGCGGCGGCTTCTTCAACACAAACTCCGCGCACCCGTTCGAGAACCCAACGCAGTTCAGCAACTTCTTCGAGATGTTGCTCGTGCTGATCATCCCGGCGGGGCTCGTGTTCATGTACGGGCGGATGACGGGCTCTCGTCGTCAGGGCTACGCGATCTACGCGACGATGATGATCATGTTCCTCGGCGCGGTGTGCGTCGCCTACGTCGCCGAGGCGCACGGCTCGCCAGCCCAGCACGCCGCCGGCCTGCACACGGCGGTCGTCTCGGGGTCCGGTGGCGGCAACATGGAAGGCAAGGAGCAGCGTTTCGGGATCGCCGGCTCGGCGCTGTTCGACGTCATCACAACCGTCACCTCCTGCGGCGCTGTCAACAGCGCGATCGAGTCGTTCACCGGCATCGGCGGCGCCGTTCCCTTCGCCAACCTGTCGGCCAGCGAGGTGATCTTCGGAGGCGTCGGCACGGGGCTTTACTCGATCCTCCTGTATGTCCTCTTGGCCGTGTTCATCGGCGGGCTGATGGTCGGCCGCACGCCCGAGTGGCTCGGCAAGAAGCTCGAGGCCAGGGAGATCAAGCTCGCCGGCCTGGGCATCCTGATCACGCCCTTGGCGGCGCTCTTCTGCACGGCCTTGGCGACGGCCAGCAAGTCTGGGCGCGCGTCGATCTCCGAAGCGGCGCTCTCGAAGACGGGCGCCACGACGCCGCAGGCATTCTCCGAGACCTTCTACGCCTACCTCTCCCAAGCCAACAACAACGGCTCGGCGTTCGCCGGCTACACCGGCTTCATCCAGCCGAACGCCGGCAACCTCGGCTCCCACGGCATCACCTTCGCGGACCTGCTCGGCGGCTTTGACATGGTGTTCGCGCGCTATGCCCCGATCCTGTTCGCGCTCGCCGTCGCCGGCGCGCTGGCCGGCAAGCGCGTCACACCCGCCGGCCTCGGCACGATGCGCACCGACAACCCGACGTTCGTGGTGCTGCTGATCGGCGTGATCATCCTCGTCGGCGCGTTGACGTTCTTCCCCGCCCTGCTGCTCGGCCCGATCGTGCAAGGCCTGACGGGGCACCTGTACTGAGATGAAGCGCGACATCGTCACATCGATCATCGGCGTCATCGTGTTCGCGATCCTGCTCGGGCTCGTATACCCGCTGGCGATCACCGGCATCAGCCAGCTCGCGTTTCCGGGCAACGCCAACGGTCAGCAGGTCAAGCTCGACGGAAAGCTCGTGGGCTCGAGGATCATCGGCCAGAGCTTCGGCACGCCGGTGCTCGGCAAGGACGGCAAGCCCAAGGAAGTGAAAGGCGCGGTCCTCACCGAACCCGACCCGCGCTACTTCCAGACGCGCCCGTCGGCGACCGAAGGCGGGGCGGACAACGCGGCCGCGAGCACCTTCTCCAACAAAGGCCCCAACAGCGTGAAGACCAAGGAAGCCGACGAAGAAAACATCAAGGCGTATCTGGAGCTCAACGAGGATCCGGTGACCAAGAGCGAATACGACCCGGGTCTGACCGTGGCGAAGATCCCGGTCGACGCGATCAACACGTCCGCCTCCGGCCTGGACCCCGAAATCTCGGAAGCGAACGCGCACATCCAGGCGTACCGCGTCGCGGCCGTACGCCACCTGTCCCTGGCGAGGGTCGACGGGCTGGTCTCCAAGTACACCTCCGGGCGCGGTCTGGGCTTCTCGGGCGAACCGGGCGTGAACGTGCTCGAGCTGAACCTGGCGCTCGACCGTCTGCAGGGAGGTGCGAGCTGATGTCCGCGCAGACTCCGACGAGCCCCGAACGAGGCCCGAGCATGGCCGCGACCCACGAGCGCAAGGCGATCTCGCTGTTCCAACGGGACATCGTGATGCGCGCGCTGATCGACAGCTTCAAGAAGCTCGACCCGCGCGTGCAGATCCGCAACCCGGTGATGTTCGTCGTCGAGATCGGCTCGCTGATCACGACCGTCACGTGGCTGATCCAGGTCTTCGGCGGCAAGCCGCTCGGCGGCGGCAGCGACCCCGCGTGGTTCACGTTCGTGATCGCGGTGTGGCTGTGGCTGACGGTCGTGTTCGCGAACATGGCCGAGGCCTTCGCCGAGGGACGCGGGCGCGCCCAGGCGGACACGCTGCGCGCGATGCGCAAGGAGACCGTGGCGCGGTTGCGCGACGGCTCGAGGAAGGCCGCCTCCGAGCTGACGCGCGGCGACGTCGTGATCGTCCCCGCCGGCGAGCTGATCCCCGGCGACGGGACCGTGATCGAGGGCATCGCGACGGTCGATGAGTCGGCGATCACCGGCGAGTCAGCGCCCGTGATTCGCGAGTCCGGCGGCGACCGCAGCGCGGTCACCGGCGGCACGCGCGTGACCTCCGACGAGATCGTCGTGGAAATCACCCAGGAGCCGGGTAAATCGTTCCTCGACCGCATGATCGCGCTCGTCGAGGGGGCCGAGCGACGCAAGACGCCCAACGAGATCGCGCTCAACATCCTGCTCGCGGCGCTCACGCTGATCTTCATGATCGTCGTCGCCACGCTGCGGCCGTTCGGCCTGTTCGCGGGCACCGCGATCTCCGAGACCACTCTGATCGCGCTGCTCGTCGCGCTGATCCCGACGACGATCGGCGCACTGCTCTCGGCGATCGGGATCGCGGGCATGGATCGCCTCGTGCGCCGCAACGTGCTCGCGCTGTCCGGACGCGCGGTCGAGGCCTCGGGCGACGTCGACGTGCTGCTGCTCGACAAGACCGGCACGATCACGATCGGCAACCGCCTCGCCTCGGAGTTCATCCCGATGCCGGGCGTGCCCGAGTCAGAGCTCGCCGAGGTCGCGCAGCTCTCCTCGCTCGCCGACGAGACCCCCGAGGGTCGCTCGATCGTCGTGCTCGCCAAGCAGTACGGCATCCGCGAGCACGACATGTCGACGCTGCAGGCCGAGTTCGTGCCGTTCACCGCGCAGACGCGGATGAGCGGCGTCGACCTCGACGGGCGGCGGATGCGCAAGGGCGCCGGTGACGCGATCATCGCGCTCGTGCAGAGCGAAGGCGGCTCGCCGCCGCCCGAGCTGCAGGAGCAGCTAGACCGCATCGGCAACGAAGGCGGCACGCCGCTGGCGGTCGCCCGCGACAACCAGGTGCTGGGCGTGATCTACCTCAAGGACACGATCAAGGAGGGCATGGCGGCGCGCTTCGAGCAGCTGCGTGCGATGGGCATCAAAACGATCATGGTCACCGGCGACAACCGCCTGACAGCCGCCAAGATCGCCGAGGAGTCGGGCGTCGATGACTTCCTCGCCGAAGCCACGCCAGAGCGCAAGCTCGCGTTGATCCGCGAACAGCAGCAGGACGGGCGGCTCGTGGCGATGACGGGCGACGGCACCAACGACGCGCCTGCGCTCGCCCAGGCCGACGTCGGCGTGGCGATGAACACGGGCACCCAGGCCGCGCGCGAGGCCGGCAACATGGTCGACCTCGACTCCAACCCGACGAAGCTGATCGAGATCGTCGAGGTCGGCAAGCAGCTGCTGATCACCCGCGGCGCGCTCACGACCTTCTCGATCGCAAACGACGTCGCCAAGTACTTCGCGATCCTGCCCGCGATCTTCATCGCTACATACGCCACCTCGCCGGGGGGCAAGGGTCCGCTGCACGTGCTCAACGTGATGGACCTCGGCGACCCGCGCTCGGCGATCGTCTCCGCGATCATCTTCAACGCGATCGTCATCCCGCTGCTGATCCCGCTGTCGCTCAAGGGCGTGCGCTACCGCCCGATCGGCGCGAGCGCGCTCCTGCGCCGCAACCTCTGGATCTACGGTCTCGGCGGCATCATCGCGCCGTTCATCGGCATCAAGCTGATCGACCTGCTCGTGCACAACCTGCTCGGGGGCTAGCCCTCGCAGGGCCGCGAGCACCCCGCGGCTAGCCCTCGCAGGGCCGCGAGCATCCCGCGGCTAGCCCTCGCAGGGCCGCGAGCACCCCGCGGGCGCGATCGACGATGTAGCACCAGCTCGACCGGATCGCCTCCTCCATCGACGAGTTGACGAGGTAGTGCGAGCATGGCCGGCTGGCGCCGGACGGTATCGTTTGTCAAGGTGAGCCGGGAAGCCTGGTCGGCGTCGTCTCCGCCTGTCCCGACTCCGATGAGCCACCGCAACCGCCACCGTTCGTTTGCAAGCGTGCGGGCGCCGCGCGCGCGCCGCGCGCCCGCTGGAGCCGCGCACGCGTGAGGCTCGCCCCGCCCGTACCCTCGGCGTGGCGTCGCGAGGCGCTGCGCACGAACCTGTGGCTGGTGCCGACCGTCGAGATCGCGCTCGCGGTCGTGCTGTTCGCCGGCACCTACGCGCTCGATCGCGCCGCCGCCGACGGGACGCTCCGGCTGCCGCCGTGGATCGCGGTCGGGAGCGCCGATGCCGCCCGCACGATCCTCACGGCGATCGCCGCCGCGGTGATCACGGTCGTGACGCTCGTCTTCTCGATCACGATCGTCACGCTCACGCTCGCCTCCACGCAGTTCGGGCCGCGGATGCTGCGCAACTTCATCCGCGATCGCATCACGCAGGTCACGCTCGGGACGTTCGTCGCGACGTTCGTGTACGCGGTGCTCGCGCTCGCGGCCGTCGGCTCGGCCGATCACGGCATGTTCGTTCCGCACGTGTCGGTCACGATGACCATGGCGCTCGTGATCGTCGACGTCGCCGTGCTGGTCGTGTTCATCGACCACATCGCCAAGTCGATCCAGCTGCCGCAGGTGATCGCATCGATCGCGGGCGACCTAGCGCGCGCGATCGACGCCGACGCGCGCCTGCCGCCCGCCTCCGAGCTGAAGGCCGGACCCTCGCTCTCGGAGATCCTCACGCGCCTCGACCAGGACAGCGGCGTCGTGCGCGCGCCCCGCAGCGGCTACCTGCAGTTCGTGCGGATCGACACCCTGATCGAGATCTCCGCCCGCAGCAGCGCGGTCATCCGGCTGCTGCACAGGCCCGGGCACTTCGTCGTCGAGGGCCAGCCGCTCGCGGACGTGTGGCCGGCGAACGCTGCGCCGGGCGTCGCGCGGGCGCTCGGCGGCGCGCACGCGACCGGCCCGCACCGCACGCTCACGCAGGACCTGTCCTTCGCGGTCGACCAGCTCGTCGAGATCGGGATCCGAGCGCTCTCGCCGGCGGTCAACGACACCTTCACGGCGCTCGCGTGCATCGACTGGCTCGGGGACGGGCTCTGCAAGATCGCCGACCGCTGGCGCCCGCAGGCAGTGCACCGCGACGCGACCGGCCGGGTGCGCGTGATCATCGTCACCGCCGGCTTTCGGCGCCTGGTCGAGCGCGCGCACGAGAAGATCCGCCAGGCCAGCCGTGCGATGCCGGCCGTGATGATCCGCCAGCTCGAAGGGCTCGCGAAGATCATGAGCTACGCCTCGGAGGAACAGCGCGGGGTGCTGCTCGAGCAGGCCGAGATGATCCTGCGCGCGAGCGAGGAGTCGGTGCCGGAGGAGCGGGACCGCGTCGACGTGCGCGACTACTACGAGGCGGTGCTCGCGGCGGCCGGCTCCGGCGGGCACTGACGCCCGCGGCGGCAGCCCGGGGCCGGAGCACGCCGCAGGGCGCCGCTGCCGCCAGGCGGTGCACGACAATGCCCCCATGCCCGACGAACGGGGACACCTGAAGGTCTTCATCGGGATGGCCCCCGGCGTGGGCAAGACCTACAGGATGCTCCAAGAGGGCGTCGCGGAAGCCGACAGCGGCCGCGACGTGGTGATCGGCTACCTGGAGCCGCACGGACGCGCCGAGACGGTCGCTCAGGCGCAGGGTCTTGAGACCGTGCCCCGCCGGCAGGTCACATACCGCGGCACGCCGCTGCAGGAGATGGACCTCCCGGCCGTGCTCGAGCGCAAGCCGGAACTGTGCCTGATCGACGAGCTCGCCCACACCAACGCCCCGGGCGTCGAGCACGAGAAGCGCTACGAGGACGTGCGTGACGTGATCAAAGCGGGGATCGACGTGTTCTCGACCGTCAACGTCCAGCACCTGGAGAGCCTCAACGACCAGATCACGCAGCTGACCGGCTCGCGCACCCGCGAGACGATCCCCGACGAGGTGCTCTCCGCCGCCGACGAGGTGGTGCTGATCGACATCACCCCCGAGACCCTGATCTCGCGCCTGCGCGCGGGCAAGGTGTATGCGCCCGAGCGCGTGCCGGCGGCGCTCAACAACTTCTTCAAGGTGGAGAACCTGGCGGCGCTGCGCGAGACGGCGCTGCGCCAGGTCGCAGAGGACGTCGAGATCAAGCGACTCGTACGCGAGCCGAGCCCGCTGCCGCGCCGCGACGAGGAGGGGCTGGCCGTGATCAGCGCGGATGGACCCCAGGCGATCGCCGAGCGCCTGCTCGCGCTCGCGACGCTCGCGCCCCACTCCGAGCACGTCGTGCGCCGCGCCTGGCGCTCCGCGCAACGACTCGACGCGGAGCTCGACGTGCTCGTCGTGCGCCCGCCCGGGCGCCCGCCGAGCTCTGAGGATCGCAAGCGCCTCGAGGAGCTGCGACGTCTGACCTCGATGCTCGGGGCGGGCCTGCGCGTCGAGGAGGGCGAAGACGTGGCCGCGGTCGCCATCAGGGTCGCGCGCTCGCTCGGCGCGACGTACGTGCTGATGGGCACCCCCGCCGAGCCCCGCGGGCTCGCGCGCCTGGCGGGAGGCGCCGAGCGCTCGCTGCTGATGCGTCTGCTGCGTGGCCTGCCGGGCGTGGACGTGCGGATCGTCGCCGACCCCGCGCTGCGCTCGCACGGGGCCAAAGACGCGGGGCTCGCCGAACCGGCCGCAGACTAAACCTGATCTAAAAACTCGCCGCGGGCGGCAGGGCGCAGCCTAAGCAGCTCGTAAGACTGGTGGGACCCACGCAACGATCTCCCGCCTACGCTGTTGCGGAGCCGTATGAGAGCTCTTAGCCGCCGACTGAAACTTCTCGCCTTCACGCTCCTGCTCGCCGCCCTCGGCGCCGTCGCGATCGGCCAGGCAGCCGCCGCGAGCAAGCCCGCCGCTCGCGCGGGCGTCGCGCGCAAGTCGAGCTCCCGCGGGCCGAGCTACGTGACGGGCCTCGGCAACGAGCAGCCGCAGATGTTCCAGAACGCGCTGTGGCGGCAGCTGCACACCAAGATCGTCCGCTACGTCGCGCCCTACGACGCCGTCGCACACCCCTACTCGCTCGAGCTCGCCACCCAGTTCATCCGCGCCGCCGAAGCGGCCCACCAGGAAGTGCTCGTCGCCTTCTATCACTCCGAATACACGCCTATGAAGCTGCCGAACCTCAAGAGCTACCAGCGCGACGTGCAGAAGTTCATCAAGCTGTTCCCGCACGTCCGTCAGTACGAGGCGTGGGACGAGTCCAACCGCGGCAACGAACCGCCGCTGTTCTCGAGCCCCTCGGCGACCAGGACCGCCCAGTACTACCAGCAGCTGCTGCGTGTCTGCAAGGGCTGCACGGTGATCGGCCTCGACGTCCTCGACGCCCAGTACATCCAGCCGACGCTCCAGTACATCGCCGAATTCAAGCGCGAGATCTACCGCCTGGAGACGATCATGCCCAAGATCTGGGGCCTGCACAACTACTCCGACGTCAATCGCCTGGAAAGCTGGCGCACGCGCGACCTCGTCAAGGCGCTCGGCGGCCAGGTGTGGCTGACCGAGACCGGCGGCATCGTCAAATTCGGCGGCTCGTTCCCCAACAAGCACGGCTCCGGGCTGACGCGCGCGGCGAAGGTGCTCAAGTACATGTTCGGCCTCGCCGGAGGCCTCTCGCAGATCAAGCGCCTGTACATCTACGACTGGAACGGCGGCACCGCCTCGACGCGCTTTGACGCGGGCCTGACGAACGCCAAGGAACAGCCGCGCGAGGGCTATGTCGTGGTCTGCAAGCAGCTCCACGGCGCCAAGTGCAACGTCAAGGTCGCCGACAACTGACGAGCGCTGGCGCGCGCTCGGGCCCTGCGCGCGCCGCTCAGGCGCTGAGCGCGGGCGCCCGGCGCCCGGCGGCGCCGCCGGTGTCGTCCGGGCGCCGGCGGCGGCTCGGCGGCTCGCCGCGCAGCACACGCATCGCGCCCAGCGCCAGCAGCCCTGCGACCGCGGCGGTGGGGGCGAGCGTCTTCAGGGGGTAGGTCGCGCCCGAGTGCAGCTTCAGGTTGAAGGCGGTGTGGTCGCCGGCTTCGTAGATGCTGCGCAGCCCGGCGTGGTCGATCCCGAGCAGCGTCGGCGCGAGCGCGGCGAACAGCGCCCATCCGGCGAGCGCCAGCACGCCCGCGAGCATCGACGCGCCGGACAGGCGCAGCCGCGGCGTCGCCCACACGGCGAGCGCGATCCCGCCGCCGGCCGCCAGGAAGAACGGCCAGATCCCGCCCCACCCGCGCCCGAGGCCGTACGCCGAGGCGATCGTCGGCTGGAACAGGCCCTCGGACAGGTAGCGCATCCAGGTGACCGTCTCGGTCTCATAGCCGACCAACGGGTGCGTGATGGTCGCGATCACCGTCGTCGTGATCGAGACCGCCGCGAGCGCGACCGTCGGCCCGGGGAAGCGCTTGAGCGCGATCGCGATCGGGAAGGCCAGGAACGGGAGCAGCGTGTCCAGGAACCGCGGCCCCATGAAGCCGCCGCCGAAGGGCAGGTAGTAGCCGGAGTTGTAGAGCAGGTAGCACAGGCAGATGCCGCCGATCGTCAGCGCCTCGGCGCGCTTGCCTCGTTTGTAGAGGATCGCGGTGCCGATCGCGCCCATGATCAGCACGGGCGAGATCGTCAGCAGACCGCGCGAGTCGAACAGCAGCGTCACGAGCACCCGCAGGCTCGGCGCGCCGATCCCGAAGAAGCCTTTCTGCTGGCGCGGCACGTCGGAGTAGGCCAGGTGCGTCCACGAGTGGAAGGCGTAGTGGTTGTACAGCAGCAGCGGCACGATCCCGACGAGCCCGCCCGCCACGTAGGCGCCGCCGCGGCGTGCGACCCCCAGCGGCGTCCGGGTGTCCCGGCGGGAGAGCAGGTACAGGCCGAGCACGACCGCGGCGAAGAACGTCGGGTACTCCGAGGAGAAGGCGTAGCCCATCGCCAGGCCCGCGATCGCGAGCAGCGCCGCGCTCGGCGGTCCGCGCCGCTCCCACAGCATCAGCGTGAACGCCGCGAAGCTCAGGAACGTCGTGAACACGTGCGAGAACAGCAGCGTCGAGAAGGGGAACACCATGGTGCCCAGGCCGAGCGCCACGGCCGCCGCGACGCCGTAGCCGGGCTCGAAGCGCTCGGCCACGCGCCATACGAGCAGCACGAGCAGCAGGCCCGGCAGAACGTTGCCCCACAGCCCGAGCAGGTAGATCATCTCGTCGCCCGGGTGGTCGGGGGGCGCCACGTGCCGGTCGGTCCACGATTCGGCGCCGACGTCGGTCAGCACGTCGTAGAACGGCATCGAGAACAGCGCCAGCCCGGGGGCGCGCGCCGAGTAGTAGTGGCCCCTGTAGAAGACCTTGTCGCCCGTGTTCGCCTGGTAGCGGTCGATCGTCGTTTCTTCGTCGTTCAGCGCGCGCGTGAGGTCGTAGTGCGATGTCTGGTTCCACGAGAAGCTCTGGATCATCACCGCGTAGGACAGGCCCACGAGCAGGGTCGCCACGAGCGCGATCCGCGGGCGCGTGAGGCGCGGCCGGCGCCGCCGCCTGCCCGAGCGCCCGCGTCGAGCGCCGGCCGGGCCGGCTGCGCCCGGTCGTCTGTCGTGTCCGTCCGCCGAGGCGTCCATCAATCGGTGCCGTGCAGTGCCGCCGGCCCCGGCCCGATCTCGTAGATCACCACCGATCCGACCTGGCGGCGGGTGATGCCGAGGCCGGCGATCGGCTTCTTCGCCGCGGCCGCCGGGTCGGGGGGCTCGGGGATGACGGCGCCGTGTTCCGGTGGCAGGCCCTTGGGGAGCACCGTGTGCAGCACGACCGTGCGGATGTGGTAGTAGCGCAGCTTCTCGACGCTCGCGCGGTCGGGGAAGCCGTTCATGCCGCCGCGCAGATCGTCCACGGCGGGTATGTCGAAGGTGCTGTTGCCGATCGGGATCTTGTAGAAGCCGTCGGTCGAGAAGTACTGCCAGACGCGATCGAGCGCGCCGTCGGTGGGCAGGTCCAGCAACGGACCGGGCAGGCCGATTTCAGCCTTCACCGGTTGCGGCACGACCGGGTGGCCGAGGTGCCCGGCGCCTTCGCCGAGGATCCCGATCAGCAGCACGAGCCCCGCCAGCGCCGGCAGCCCGAGCGCCGACATCGCAAGCGCCGGTCTGCGGGACGCGGAGCGCCCGAGCGCCTGCCGACCGGGCGCTGTACGGCCGTTCGACGTCACAGCCTCAGACCGGCGGCGCCCGGCCCACGATCCGATCCAGCGCACGAGCAGCTGCGCGCCCGCGCCGGCCAGCAGCGCGTAGAAGAGCGTCGCCAGCGTGAAGATCCGCCCGGGTACGCGGACGCCGTCCCAGCCGGGCGCGTAGTCGTAGAGCAGGCGATACGGATAGCCCGCGCCGGTCAGGCCGAAGCCGAGCGCAAGGATCGAGCACACGACGATCCCCGCCGCCAGGCCGATGCGCAATCGTCGCGTGTACACGCCGGCGCCGAGCCCGAGCAGCGCGAGCACGAGGATCAGCCCGCCGGGGAAGAACACGCTCTCGTTCTTGGAGTTGACTTTCGCGCGCATCCCCGAGGTGAGCGAGCCCCACACGCGGTTCTCCGAGGAGGCGGCCAGGAACGCCGCCGGGCCGGCGGAGTAGGTTTCGACTTCCTTGAGCGTGCGCTTCGCGGTCGGGTACAGGGCCGCGACGCGCAGGTACGGTCGCGCCTCGTACACGGTGACGGCGGCGACGACGGCGATGCCGGTCAGCGTGACCGCCAGCAGCCGGCGGGGGATGAGCGCTCCCCGCGCACGGCGCGATCGGCGGGGCGCGGCCGCGGGCGCCGACTCGTCCTCGCCGGGCGCCCGCGGCACGATCCGCCCGCCCGGGCGAGCTTGGGGGCGCGACTCGCCGGCGGTCCGCCACGCGGGTCCCGGCGTCAGGCGCCCGCGCCACCAGAACATGAGCACGAGCGCGCCGAGCACCACCAGCAGGTAGGCGTACTGGAGTCCGAGCGTGAAGCCGAGGCTGATCTGCCACGCAGTGACCAGCCAGCCGGCGAGCACGAGCCCGCGAGAGCCGCGCCGGTAGCCGCGCAGCAGCAGGAACAGGGCGAAGGCGATCCCGCCGGATGAGATCACGTGCAGGTGGCCCGCCTCGGTCACGCGGTAGGGCGCGTACGCGAACGCCAGGCCGGCGGCGGCGCCCGCGAGGCGACCGAGGCCGAGCTCGCGCGCGAGCAGGTAGGCGCCGACGAAGCAGAACGACCACGCCCACAGGAACAGCAGATTGTAGCGGACGAGCGCGGCGACCGTGCCGGAGCCGAAGAACGCCGCGGGGCCGTAGCCGAGCAGCGAGTCGGAGAAGGCGAGGCTCAGCGGATGCGGGTAGAAGGCGTTCGAGTCGAAGACGTGCAGCGGCTGGTGGAGGATCGCGTAGCCGTCCCACGCGATCTCCCAGGCGGTCCGCACCGGGTCTCCGAGATCGGGAGCGATCCGGGTGGACATGTGCAGCACGAGCGGCCAGCTCGTGAGCACGGCGAGCAGCACGCCCGCCAGCGCCGCCAGCGCGATCTCCGCGCGCGTGAACGACGGCGAGGGTGCCCAGCGGACCGCACGCCGCTCGTGCGCGCCCCGCTCCCGGACGCCCGCCGGGGAGGCGGCGTCGGTCGAGGCGGGCGATGCGAACGGGGTGCGCGGGGGACTCGGGAGCCCGGTGCTCATCCGGTGGCTCTTGGGGTGGTGTTCGGGACCGCGCCGATCGCCGCAGCATACGGTAGGCGCCTGCTGCATTGCGTCGTACGCGCGTCCCGCACTTGTGCCGTCCCGAACTTGCGGCTTGCGTCAGACTTGGCCGCGTGAAGGTGCTCGTGATCGGAGCCGGAGGCGTGGGCGGCGCGTTCGCCGCGATCGCGCAGCGGCGCGCCGCCTTCGAGCGGGTCGTGCTCGCCGACGTCGCGCTCGAGCGTGCGCGCGCCGCGACCGAGCGGCTCGGCGAGCCGGACCGCTTCGCGGCCGAGCGGGTCGACGCCTCCAGCCGCCAGGAGCTCGTGCGGCTGATCGAGCGCGTGCGACCCGACGCGGTGTTGAACGCGTGCGACCCGCGCTTCAACGAGCCGATCTTCGCCGCCGCGTTCGACGCGCGGGTCACCTACCTGGACATGGCGATGACCTTGTCCCACCCGCACCCCGAGCGCCCGTACGAGCTGCCGGGGGAGATGCTGGGCGAGCGCCAGCTCGCCGAGCACGAGCGCTGGGAGCAGGCCGGCGTGCTCGCGCTCGTCGGGATCGGCGTCGAGCCGGGCCTGTCGGACGTGTTCGCGCGTCACGCCGCGGACGAGCTGTTCTCGAGCGTCGAGGAGGTCGGAGTGCGCGACGGCGCCGACCTGGTCGTCGAGGGCTATGACTTCGCGCCGACTTTCTCGATCTGGACGACGATCGAGGAGTGCCTGAACCCGCCGCTGGTCTGGGAGCGCGAGCGCGGCTTCTACACGACCGCGCCGTTCTCCGAGCCCGAGGTCTTCGAGTTCCCCGAGGGCATCGGGGCGGTGGAGTGCGTGAACGTCGAGCACGAGGAGGTCGTGCTGATCCCGCGCTGGGTGCGCTGCGAGCGCGTGACCTTCAAGTACGGGCTCGGGCGGGAGTTCATCGACGTGCTCCAGACCCTGCGCAAGCTCGGCCTCGACTCGACCGAGCCGGTGTCGGTGCGCGGCACGCCCGTCGCCCCGCGCGACCTCGTCGCGGCGGCGCTGCCCGACCCGGCGACGCTGGGCGAGCGCATGAGCGGGCGCACGTGCGCGGGCACGTGGGTGCGCGGGACCGGGGTCGACGGCCGGCCGCGCTCGACCTACCTCTACCACGTGGCCGACAACGAGACGACCATGCGCGAGTACGCCAGCCAGGCGGTCGTGTGGCAGACGGCCGTCAACCCCGCGGTCGCGCTGGAGCTGCTCGATCGCGGCGACTGGAGGGGGCTGGGCGTGCTCGGGCCGGAGGCGTTCCCCGCGACGCCGTTCCTGGCTCTGCTAGGGGAATACGGCTCGCCGCACGGGCAGGTGGAGCTGCCGCTCCTCTGACGGCGGCCTTCCAGCTCAACCGCTCTGGGACGGGGGGCCGTCGTCCGCCTCGGGCGTGAGCAAGTGCACGCCGTGGGTGACGTGTTCGGGACCCATCAGATGCGCCGGCGTGTGCTCGACGGCCATGTCGAGCAGGCCCGGCGGGGCGGTTTCCGGGCGGCGCGAGAAGTACGAGCGGAAATGGCCGCGCGAGGCGAGCATCAGCAGCGCGCCGATCACCATGCCGATGCCGCCGAGCCAGATCGGCAGCGTGAGGTGCAGGTACTCTTTGCCTTCGGCGTTCGCCTTGTGACCGTAGTAGACGATCGCGTAGACGCCGATCCCGTACATCATCAGGCCGCCGATCACCGGCCCCAGCCCGACGAGGAAGAGCTTGCGCACGCTCGCGAACAGTTCGCGCCGGTAGTACCAGGCGCATGCGAAGCCTGTCGAGCCGTAGTAAAAGCAAACGGGAATCCCGAGCGCGACCACCGACAATTCGAGCACGGCCGCCGAGATCAGGATCAACGGGACGGCCACCACGACGGACAGCACCCCAAAGCCCCACGTCGAGACCGTCGGCGTCAGGAAGCGTGGATGGATTCTGCCGATCGCCGCCGGGATCGCTCCCCACTTGGCCATCGAGAGCGTCGTGCGCGCGGTCGGGAGGATCGTCGTCTGCGTCGAGGCCGATGCCGAGGTCAGGACGGCGACGATCAGGAACTTCACGCCGACCGCGCCGAGGACCCCTTTGCCGAGCGCGTGCAGGACGTCGCTCGCGTTTTCTTCGCTCGCCAGGAACGCGGTCCCGTGGTACGCCTGGGCGCCCGCCGCCACGACCAGGTAGATCGCGACGAGCAGCAGCGTCGAGACGACCGCCGCGCGCCCGGGTCCGTCGTTGGCGTCCTCGGACTCCTCGTTGACCGCGACCCCGGAGTCCCAGCCCCAGTAGATGAAGATGCCGAGCAGCATCGCGACGAGCAGATCGTGGAACTTCATCGCGAACGGGTCGAACCAGGTCGCCTGCGGCTGGATCGAATGCACGGCGGCGCTGGAGCTGTAGACGTCGACCAGCGCGACGACCGCGAACACGACGAGCATCGCGAACTCGTAGGTGAGCAGCAGCTGCTGCACGCGCGCGGACAGCTCGATCCCGCGGTGGCAGATCCAGGTCATCAGCCAGATCCACAGCACGCAGCCGACGAGCGCGGCGCCCTTGTGGACTTCCGCCCAGTGCCAGCCGAACAGCTCGAAGGTGTAGGTCGCCGCGATGTATCCGAGCGAGGCCATCACGAGGATGTCGGCGAGGAAGATCGCCCAGCCGTTGATCCAGCCGAAGCCAGGACCGAAGGCGCGCGCCGTCCACGCGAACGTCGTACCGGAGTCCGGATCGGCCTTGTTGAGGTAGCGGTAGCCGAGCGAGATCAGCAGCATCGGGACGAACGACGCGAGCAGCACCGCGGGGGCGCGCGTCGCGACGCCCGGGTCGGCGACGATGAAGCCGAGCGTCGCCGCCAGCGAGTACGCGGGCGCGGTCGAGGCGACGCTGATCACGATGTTCGAGAGGTAGCCGATCGCGTTGCTCTTCAGCCCCTTGCTCTCGACTCTCCCCGAGGCGGGCGCTCCGGCTAGGGGGACGGCGTCTGTGGCCATCGGCTGCTCCTCTCCCAGGTTTCGGCGGCGCAGCGCGCCGCATGCTCACAAGCTACGGCTTGGCGCGGAGGTATCGCAATGGGCGACATCCCCAAAAAGGCGCCCCTCGCATGTACAGAACGTACAGTGTTCGCGCCCACCGTTGACCGGAGTCGTCATTGCGACGTAGCGGGCACCGAGCTACTGTTGTCCTTAGTGTCCAGCGGGCAACGCAAGGGCGCCGAGGGCGTCCGGGAGGGAGTCTGAAACCAATGTCGAGCTCCGCCAACCTGAACGATCGATCGCGCGGCGCGCGGCCCCTCGAGTCCTCGACCTCGACACCGTGGGCGCCCGGCCCGAGCGGAGTGGCTCTCTCGGAAGACCCCGACCGCCTGCAGCGCCAGGCGCGGCGGCACCTGTGGATGCACTTCACGCGGATGGGCTCATACGACGAGCACCACGCGATTCCCGTGATCGTCCGCGGCGAGGGCTGCTACGTGTATGACGAGCACGGCAAGCGCTACCTCGACGGCCTCTCCGCCCTGTACTGCGTGAACGTCGGTCACGGGCGCGAGGAGCTCGCCGACGCGGCCGCCGAACAGGCTCGCGAGCTGGCCTTCTACACCAACTGGAGCTACGCGCACCCCCGCTCGATCGAGCTCGCCGCGCGGGTCGCGGGCCTGGCGCCCGGCAACCTCAATCGCGTGTTCTTCACCTCCGGGGGCTCTGAGGCGGTCGAGTCCGCGTGGAAGCTCGCCAAGGCCTACCACCGCGCGCGCGGCGAGCGCAATCGCCACAAGCTGATCTCGCGCAAGCTCGCCTATCACGGCGTCTCGATGGGGGCGCTGGCGGCCACCGGGCTGACGCCGCTGCGCGAGCCCTTCGAGCCGCTGACGCCCGGGGGCGTGCACGTGCCCAACACCAACTCCTACCGCTGGCGGGAAGATCGCGACCAGCTGTGGGCGGCCGACGCGATCGAGGAGGCGATCGAGTTCCAGGGCCCCGAGACGGTCGCCGCGGTGATCCTCGAGCCCGTGCAGAACGGCGGCGGCTGCTTCGTGCCCCAGGACGGCTACTTCCAGCGGGTGCGCGAGATCTGCGACCGCCACGGCGTGCTGCTGATCTCCGACGAGGTGATCTGCGCATGGGGGCGGCTCGGCCACTGGTTCGGCTGCGAACGCTACGGCTGCCAGCCCGACATGCTCACCACGGCCAAGGGCATCAGCTCCGCGTACGCGCCGCTCGGCGCGGTGGTCGCCGGCGACCACATCGCCGAGCCGTTCCTGCACGGCAAGGAGGCGTTCAGCCACGGCTTCACCTTCGGTGGGCACCCGGTGGCGTGCGCGGTCGGCCTGGCGAACATCGACGTGCTCGAGCGTGAGGAGCTGTGCGCGCACGTGCGCGAGCACGAGGGCGCGTTGCGCCAGATGCTCGAGGGCCTGCGCGAGCTGCCGATCGTCGGCGACGTGCGCGGTGCGGGCTACTTCCATGCGATCGAGCTTGTCAAGGACAAAGACACGAAGGCGACCTTCGACCAGCAGGAGTCCGAGCAGCTGCTGCGCGGCTTTCTCTCCGGCGAGCTCTACCGTCGCGGCCTGATCTGCCGCACCGACGATCGCGGCGATCCGATCGTGCAGCTCTCGCCGCCGCTGATCGCCGGGCCCGAGCAGTTCGGGGAGATCGAGGCAATCCTGCGCCCGGTGCTCAGCGAGGCCTCAGAGCGGATGGGGCGATGGAGCTCACTGTCGCGAGCCTGATCGGCGGGCTCGGCCTCGAGCTCGTGTGCGGCCAGGAGGCCGCCGACGCTCACGTGCGCTGGGTGCACAGCACCGAGCTCCCCGACCCGACGCCGTGGCTGAAAGGGGGAGAGCTGCTGCTCACCACCGGCATCCAGCTGAGCGGGCCGAAGGCGCAACGCGAGTTCGTCGAACGCCTCGCCGACCACGAGATCGCGGGCCTCGGCTTCGGTACCGGCTTCGCCCACAAGCGGCTGCCCGCGGCGCTCGTGAACGCCGCCGACAGACGCGGCTTCCCGCTGTTCGAGGTGCCCTACGAGCTGCCGTTCATCGCGATCACCGAGCGCGCCTTCACTCATCTGCTGGACGAGCGCTACGAAATGCTGCAGCGCAGCATGGTCGGCGACGTGCTCGCCGAGGCGCTCTCCGGGCATCTGTACCCCGAAGACCTGCAGGCGCGCCTGCGTCCGTTCGGCATCGGCGAGCAGGTCGCCGTGCTCGCGTTCAGCCTCGGCGAGGCGAACCTCGCGGCGGCGGTCGTCGAAAGGATCCTGGCGCGCGAGCGCGTCCCGAGCCTCGTGGCGATCCGCGCGGGGCTGCTGTGCGCGGTGATCGACCCCGGCGCCGCGGGCGACGCGAATCCGCGCACGCCGATCGAGCTCGCGCGCAAGATCCGCGCCGAGCTCGCCGCCCGCTTCGGCCGCGTCGGCGCGGCCGCCTCACGCGCCCTAGCCACGCACTCGCTGCGCATGGCCTTCCACGAGGCGCGCTGTGCCCTGGAGGCGGTGCGCCTGCGCAACGGCAACGCCCCCGAGGTCGCCTCCTACGAGGACCTCGGCGCCTTCCAGCTGCTGCTCTCGCTGCAGGACGACGACGCGCTGCTCTCCTACTGCCGCAGCGTGCTCGACCCGATCGAGCAGGGCGAAGGCGACTACGGCGAGGAGCTCGTGCGCTCGCTGGACGTGTTCATCGAGCACAACGGGCACTGGGAGAAGGCGGCCGCGGCGCTGTACTGCCACCGGCACACGCTGCGCTACCGCATCCGCCGCGTCGAGCAGCTGACCGGACGCGACTGCTCCAGCGCTCGCGACCGGATCGAGTTCTGGCTGGCGCTGCGAGGGAGGGAGCTCGCGCGTTGAGGATCGGCGTCCCGACGGAGGTCAAGACCGACGAGTACCGCGTCGCGATCACGCCCGCGGGGGTGCGCGAGCTGACTTCGCGCGGGCACCAGGTGCTCGTGCAGGCGGGCGCCGGCGAGGGCAGCGCGATGAGCGACGAGCAGTTCGGCGCGCAGGGCGCGCAGATCGTGCCCGACGCCGGCGCAGTGTTCGCGCACGCCGAGCTCGTGCTCAAGGTCAAGGAGCCACAGCCCGAGGAGGTGGGGCGCCTGCGCGCGGGGCAGACGCTGTTCACCTACCTGCACCTCGCCGCCGAGCCCGAGCTCACGCGCGGGCTGCTGGCCTCCGGGGCGACGTGCATCGCGTATGAGACCGTCGAGGACGCCGAGGGGCGCCTGCCGCTGCTCGCGCCGATGAGCGAGGTCGCCGGCAAGATCGCCACCCAGGCAGGCGCGTTCATGCTCGAGAAGCCCCTCGGCGGACGTGGGATCCTGCTCGGCGGCGTGCCCGGCGTGGCCGCCGCGACAGTGCTCGTGATCGGCGGCGGCGTGGTCGGCATGAACGCCGCTTTCATCGCGATCGGGATGCAGGCGGACGTGTTCGTGTTCGACCGCTCGATCGACCGGCTGCGCGAGCTGGAAGTCGCGTTCGCGGGGCGTGCCTCGACCGTCTATTCCTCGACGCTCGCGATCGAGGAGATGCTGCCCGCCGCCGACCTCGTGATCGGTGCGGTGCTCGTGCACGGCGGGCGCGCCCCGCGCGTGATCACGCGCGCGCAGCTCGCGCTGATGAAGCGCCATGCGGTGCTCGTGGACGTGTCGATCGACCAGGGCGGCTGCTTCGAGACCTCGCGCCCGACCACGCACTCCGACCCGACCTACGAGGTCGACGGGATCACCCACTATTGCGTCGCCAACATGCCCGGCGCCGTGCCCATCACCTCGACCTACGCGCTCACCAACGCGACGCTGCCGTACGCGATCGAGCTGGCCGAACTCGGCGTCGAGGAGGCGCTCGCGGCCAGCCCCGGCCTGCGCATGGGGTTGAACGTGCAGGACGGCCGCATCACCCACCCGGCGGTCGCCGCGGCGCTCGGGCCGGTCGAGGCCACTGCGGCGGCGGCGCGATGACGCTCGCTCTCGCCCGAGCTCTCGGCGAGACGCCGGCGCCGACGCGCGAACGACACACCCCCCGACGAGGAGCGACTACACGATGGCGAACACGACACAGACGCTGAGCAACTTCATCGACGGCGAGCGCGTCGCCGCCGGGGGCGAGACCGAAGCCGTGCTCAACCCGGCGACCGGTGAGGAGCTGGCGCGCGCCCCGGTCTCGAGCGCGCAGGACGTCGGGAGCGCGGTGCAGGCCGCGCGGCGCGCTTTCGAGGGCTGGTCGGGCACGACCCCCGCTGCGCGCGCGCACGCGCTGCTGGCGATCGCCGACCTGGTCGAGCAGCACGCCGGCGAGATCGCGCGCCTGGAGGCGCTCAACGCGGGCAAGCCGATCGAGGCGGTCACGAGCGACGAGATCCCCGTGATGGCGGACAACCTGCGCTTCTTCGCCGGCGCCGCGCGCTGCCTGGAGGGCCGCGCGGCGGGCGAGTATCTCGAGGGCTACACGTCGTTTACCCGCCGCGAGCCGGTGGGCGTGATCGCGCAGGTGACGCCGTGGAACTACCCGCTGATGATGGCGATCTGGAAATTCGCCCCGGCGCTCGCGGCCGGCAACACCGTCGTGCTCAAGCCCGCGGAGACGACGCCGATCACGACCGTGCGCCTCGCGGAGCTCGCCGCGGACGTCCTGCCGAAGGGGGTGCTGAACATCGTCATGGGCCCGGGCCGCCCGACCGGCGAGGCGCTGATCAACCACCCCGACGTCGACATGCTCGCGCTGACAGGCTCGGTGGACACCGGCAAGCACTTCGCGCGCGCCGCCGCGGACACGCTCAAGCGCGTGCACCTGGAGCTCGGCGGCAAGGCGCCGGTGATCGTCTTCGACGACGTCGATCT
This sequence comes from Solirubrobacteraceae bacterium, assembly GCA_035503075.1. Classification (GTDB taxonomy): domain Bacteria; phylum Actinomycetota; class Thermoleophilia; order Solirubrobacterales; family Solirubrobacteraceae; genus Palsa-744. Next base: position 31,207 of record DATJTT010000017.1, on the reverse strand, counting down.
CGAGAGCGCGCTGGAGACGATCGCGGGCACCGGCTACTACAACGCCGGGCAGGACTGCACGGCGGCCACCCGCGTGCTCGCGGCCGGGGGCGTCTACGACGAGGTCGTCTCCGGACTGAGCGCCCAGGCCCGGGGGCTCGTCCTCGGCGACACGCTCGCGCCTGAGACGACGCTCGGGCCGGTCAACTCGGCCCGCCAGCGCGAGCGCGTCGAGGGCTTCTTGGAGCGCCGTCCCGACCACGCCGAGATGGTCACCGGCGGCAAGGCGCCGGATCGGCCGGGCTTCTTCCTCGAGCCGACGGTCGTCGCCGGGCTGCGCCAGGGCGACGAGCTGATCCAGCGCGAGATCTTCGGCCCGGTGATCACGGTGCAGCCCTTCGCCGACGAGGCGCAGGCGCTCGCGTGGGCGAACGCCACTCGCTACGGGCTGGCCTCCTCGGTGTGGACGCGCGACGTCGGGCGCGCGCTGCGCGTCTCGCGGGCGCTGCGTTTCGGCTGCGTGTGGATCAACGATCACATCCCGCTCGTCTCGGAGATGCCGCACGGGGGTCTGAAGGAGTCGGGCTACGGGAAGGATCTGAGCATCTACGGGATCGAGGACTACACGGTGATCAAGCACGTGATGGCCAACCTCGCTTGAGCTCCCCCCCGCAGACGCTCGTCTGGGGAGCGCGAGGCGTCATTCCGCCCGCGCGGTCAGTAACGTCGCAGCCGATGACCGAGCCCCACGCTGACAATCCCGAGTCCGCGGCGGGCTCAAACGGCGACTCGGCGGAGGCCGGATCGGAAGCCGACCTGCTCGCGCACTACGACATCCTGCGCGTGCGGGCGCCGAACCCGGGGCCGCTGACGCTGTCGGGGACGAATACCTGGGTGGTCGGTCGCGAGCCGGCGTGGGTGATCGATCCGGGTCCGCTGATCGAGGAGCACGTGACGCGGGTGTGCGCGGCGCTCGAGGGGCGCGGGGGGCTCGGCGGGGTGGCGCTCACCCACGACCACCACGACCACACCGAAGCGGTCTCGGCGCTGCTCGAGCGGTTCCCGGCGCCGCTCGCCGGCGGTCGCGGCGCGGTCGACGTGCTGCTCGGCGAGAACGTGCGCTTCGGCCCCTTCGAGGCGGTGCCGACGCCCGGGCACGCCGTCGATCACTATGCGCTCGTCGGCGATGGCGCGTGCTTCTGCGGCGACGCGGTGCTCGGCGAAGGCAGCGTCTTCGTCAGCCCCTACCGCGGGGCGATGGCGGGCTACCTGCTCGCGCTCACGCGCCTGCGCATGCGCGAAGACTTCAACGTGCTGTGCCCCGGCCACGGGCCCCCCGTGTGGGACGCGCACGCCAAGCTCGAAGAGTACCTGGCCCATCGCGTCGACCGCGAAAATCGCCTGATCGTCGCGCTGGCCGAAGGCCGGCGCACAATCGAGGAACTGCTGGACGCCGTCTGGTACGACGTGCCCGAGGAGCTGGCGCCGCTGGCGACCGCCACGCTCGCCGCGCACCTGGACAAGCTCGAAGAAGAGCAGGTGCTGCCGGAGGGCGTCGAGCGTCCGCGCTTCCAGCGGAGGGAATGGTGAGCGTCCGCGAGGGCGAATCGCCCGCGGGGCAGCTCGGCGGCGCACCCGCGCCGGGCGGCGGCGCTTCCCCCGACTCGCCGTTTCCGCCGATCGCCGACTACGCGTTCCTGTCGGACTGCCACACGTGCGCGCTGCTCGCACCGGACGGCTCGATCGAGTGGATGTGCCTGCCCCACTTCGACTCGCCGTCGGTGTTCGGTGCGCTGCTGGACCGCGGCGCGGGCAGCTGGCGCGTGGGCCCGTACGGCATCTATGTTCCGGCCGGCCGACGCTACATTCCCGGCACCAACATCGTCGAGACGACGTGGATGACCCCGCAGGGCTGGCTGCGCGTGGTCGAGGCGCTGACGATCGGCCCGTGGCACGACAACAAGGAGGGCTCGAGCCACACGCGCCCGCCGACCGACTACGACGCCGACCACCTGCTGGTGCGCATGATCGAGTGCATCCAGGGGCAGGTGCAGGTCGAGATCGTGTGCGAGCCGATGCTCGACTACGGCGCCACGCCGGCGAGCTGGAATCTCGCGCAGAGCGGCGCGGAGGGGGTGTGCATGCTCGACGCGAGCGACGGCGCGAACGCGTTCCGGCTGTTCAGCGACATCCGCATGGGCATCGAGGGCAACCGCACGCACGGCCGGCACACGATGAGCGAAGGCGAGAAGCGCTACTGCGCGCTGTCTTGGACCGAGGAGCTCGGCGGCCCGCAAACGGTCGAGCAGGCCGAGGAGCACATGGAGCGCACCGCCCACTTCTGGCGCACTTGGCTGGCCGAAGGGGTCTACCCCGACCACCCGTGGCGCTTTCACCTGCAGCGCTCGGCGCTGACGCTCAAGGGCCTGACGTTCATGCCGACCGGGGCGCTGGTCGCGGCCGCCACGACCTCGCTGCCGGAGACGCCTCACGGCGAGCGCAACTGGGACTACCGCTTCTGCTGGATGCGCGACGCCTCGTTCACGCTCTGGGGGCTGCACGCGCTCGGCCTGGACTGGGAGGCCGACGACTTCGTCCAGTACGTCGCGGACATGGAGCGCAACGAGGACGGCTCGCTGCAGATCATGTACGGGATCAAGGGCCAGAAGGACCTCACCGAGTCCACGCTCGAGCATCTCAAGGGCTACGAGGGCGCGCGCCCGGTGCGTGTCGGCAACGGCGCCTACGACCAGCGCCAGAACGACGTCTTCGGGGCGGTGCTCGACTCCGTCTACCTGCACTCCAAGAACCGTGACCACATACCCGAGCGCCTATGGCCGGTGCTCGCCGACCAGGTCCAGTGCGCGGCCGCCGTGTGGCGCCAGCCCGACCAGGGGATCTGGGAGGCGCGTGGCGAGCCGCGTCACTACGTCTCCTCCAAGCTGATGTGCTGGGTGGCGATGGACCGCGGCGCGCGGCTAGCCGAACGGCGCGGCGAGCAGGCGCACGCCGAGCGCTGGCAGGCGCTCGCCGAGGAGATTCGCGCGGACATCCTCGAGCACGGCGTCGACCAGCGCGGGGTGTTCCGCCAGCACTACGGAACCGACGCGCTCGACGCCTCCAACCTGCTGGTGCCGCTCGTACGCTTCCTGCCCGCCGAAGACGAGCGCGTGTGCGCGACCGTCACGGCGATCCGCGACGAACTGACCGAGGGAGGCCTCGTGCTGCGCTATCGCACCGAGGAGACCGACGACGGCCTGCACGGCGAGGAGGGCACGTTCCTGATCTGCTCCTTCTGGCTGGTCTCGGCGCTGTCTGAGATCGGCGAGCATCGCGAGGCCGAACACCTGTGCGAGCGGCTGATCTCCTACGCCTCGCCGATGGGGCTGTACGCCGAGGAGCTCGAGGCCTCATCGGGGCGCCACCTCGGCAACTATCCGCAGGCGTTCACGCACCTGGCGCTGATCAACGCGGTCACGCACGTGATCGACGCCCAGCAGCGGGGCTAGCCGAGCGCTGCCCGTGCCGCGCCGCAGCGGGCACGGCATAGCTCGCTTGAATGCGCGAGCGCCGCACTTCAGTACCCCGGCTCGTCAGGCAGCAGGATGCGGGCGACCTCGCCCTCGAGCACGACCCGCGGGCGCACGGGCTGCACGTCGCGCCCGCGCGCGTAGCTCAGCAGCGCGTCCACGGAGGCGAACTCGCGTAGCTGCTCGAGGTGCTTGATCGTCGGGAAGACCAGCTCGAGCGCGCCCGCGCGGTGGGCGTCGAGCGCCTCCTGCGGCGTGAACCAGCCGAGCTCCACGCACTCCTGCCCGTCGACCCGCGGCTCCTGCCCGGGCGGCAGCTCGGCCAGGAAGAAGTGCGTGTCGAAGCGGATTCGCACCTGCTCGGGAGTGATCCAGCGCGAGAAGCGCACGAGCCCGGCTGGATCCTCGAGCGCCACGCCGGCCTCCTCGCGCAGCTCGCGGACGGCCGCCAGGCGCGGCGCGCGCTCGTCCTCGCCGTCGCCGGTGTCGACTGCTCCGCCCGGAAACACCCATACGCCGCCCATGAAGCGCGCCCGCGGAGTGCGCCTGACGAGCAGCGCCTGCAGCGCCTCGGCGCCGCCGCGCAGCAGGATCACGCTGGCCGCCCGGCGGGGCGTGCTCGGCGGTCCCGGGTTGTACTCCTCGCCGGCAGCCGGGCGCGCGTCCCCGGCTGGACGCGGGCGCTCACCCTCCTCCGACGTGCGCATCTGCTGACCCTACCTGCCGCTAGTCTTTGGCGCATGAGCGAGAAGACCAGGGGGCGCGCGTGAGCGCCCCGACGGAAACCCTCCAGCGCTGGATCTGCGAGTCCTGCGGGTATATCTACGATCCCGAGGAGGGCGATCCGGACGGGGGCATCCCCGCGGGCACTCCGTTCGAGGAGATCCCCGACACGTGGTTCTGCCCGGTGTGCGGGGCACGTAAGCGGGACTTCACCCTGTACGAAGACTAGGCCCCTGAGCGACTGGGAGCAGCTGCTGGCGCTCGATCGCGAGCGCGTGTGGCACCCGTACGGCGCGCTGCCCGCGCCATCGGCGCCGCTGCCGGTGCGCTCGGCGCACGGCGTGCGCTTGTGCCTGGCTGACGGTCGCGAGCTGATCGACGGGATGGCCTCGTGGTGGTGCGCGATCCACGGCTACCGCCACCCGGCGCTCGATGACGCCGTGCGCGAGCAGCTGGCGCGCGTGGCGCACGTGATGTTCGGCGGCCTCACGCACGAGCCGGCGGTGCGCCTGGTCGAGCGCCTCACGCAGCTCGCCCCGGACGGGCTCGAGCGCGTCTTTCTCGCCGACTCCGGCTCGGTGGCGGTCGAGGTCGCGATCAAGTTGTGCCTGCAGTACCAGCGCGCGCTCGGGCGCTCGCGACGCACGCGCCTGTTGACCGTGCGCGGCGGCTACCACGGCGACACCGCGGGCGCGATGGCGGTGTGCGACCCGGTGGCGGGCATGCACAGCCTGTTCGCGGGCGCGCTGCCCGAGCACGTCTTCGCTGAGCGCCCGCCGGACGGGTTCGGGGCGGCGCTCGAGGAGCGCTGGGCGGCGGGCGTCAGCGAGCTGGCCGCCGCGCACGCGCACGAGCTCGCGGCGGTGATCGTCGAGCCGATCGTGCAGGGAGCGGGCGGGATGCGCTTTCACTCGCCCGCGTGCGTGGCGCACCTGCGGCGCGTGTGCGACGAGCACGGCCTGCTGCTCGTGCTCGACGAGATCGCCACCGGCTTCGGGCGCACGGGCGCGATGTTCGCGTGCGAGCACGCAAGCGTGAAGCCCGACGTGATGTGCGTGGGCAAGGCGCTCACCGGCGGCTACATGACGCTCGCGGCGACGCTGTGCACGCCGGCCGTCGCCGAGGCGGTCTCGCGCGGGCAGGGCGGCGGTCTGATGCACGGGCCGACGTTCATGGCCAACCCGCTCGCGTGCGCCGTCGCGCTCGCGTCGCTCGCGCTGCTCGAGCGCGAGGACTGGCGCGGACGGGTGGCCGCGATCGAAGGCGGCTTGCGGGCCGGCCTCGAGCCGGCGAGCGAGCTGCCGGGCGTCAGCGACGTGCGCGTGCTCGGCGCGATCGGCGTGGTGCAGCTCGAGCACGAGGTCGACGTCGAGGCGGCCGCCGCCGCGGCTGTCGCGCACGGCGTGTGGCTGCGGCCGTTTCGCGACCTGATCTACACGATGCCGCCGTATGTGATCGGCGCGGAGGACCTGGGTCTCGTCACCGAAGCGATGGTGCGGGCGGCGCGAGCCTGCGCTGTCGGCTCGGCGCGGTAGTTGCGCCGCGGCGTCAACGCCTGCGCTTCTTCTTCGCCGGCCTGACTGTCAGGTTCTGGATGATCACGGCGGTCTTGACGCTCCCGCTGCTCGAGGTCACCCTCAGCTGCACGGGCAGCTTGCCGAAGCGCGCGAGCAGTTCGCGGCCGGTCTTGTCGAGCTTGACGCGCACGGTCGCCCGGTGGCCGGCCGCGATCGTCACGCTTGCGCTGCCGATCACCAACGTCTTGAGCTTCGTCCTCGCGGACACGGCGACCGCCCGCCCCTTGCGTCGGTGCTCGAGCGTGCTGAGCGTCGCCCGCACAGCGCAGCTCGTACCGGAGGCGCCGGCGCACGAGATTGTGAACGTCGCCCTGCCGTTCGCGCCGCTGACCAAGCCCACGGCGTGGGCCAGCGCGTGCGCGGGCTGCGGGGGCGGCGGGTTGGGCGGGACGTAGGTCACGGTCAGCGACGCGCTCTGCGAGAGCCCCGCCTGGTTGGTGGCGGTCGCGGTGATCGTGTTCGCGCCTTCCTGCAGCGGCACGGTCGTGCTCCACGCGCCGCTCGCGCCGAGCGCCTGCCCGTTGACCGTCACGGAGCTCAACCCGACCGCGTCGGCGGCGGTGCCCGAGACGCTGACGCTCGGCGTGCTCACCGTCGTTCCTTCGGCCGGCGAGCTGATCGACACGCTCGGGTAGTAGCTCGCGAGCACCGCTTCGGCGAGCGGCATGACTTCTTGCGCGCCGAAGCCCTGCACGAAGGCCATCCGCAGGGTCGGCGAGGAGCCGCCCGCGGGGACCGCGCGCTGATAGGCGAGTTCGAAGGCGTTTTGACCGACTTCGCCCGGTTCGGCGCTGCCGGTGATGATCCTCAGCGGTTCGCCCGGAGGCGTGTCGTAGACGATCGCCCCCTGCGGATCGACGCCGTCGCCGGCTTCGGGCTCCGAGATGCTGCTGTCATACAGGATCATCCCGCCGCCGGGCAGCGTCTTGCTTTCGCCCGCGTGTGTTTCGGCGAACGTCGCTTCGCCGGGGAACTCGTAGCTCGCGGGTTCGCTGCTCGAGGCGGCGGCCATTTCGTTGTAGTAGCGGGCGCTCACGGTGTGCGCGAGCCCGTCGGTCGAGCGCCACGAGTCGCTCATCAGCGCGACCCGATCTTCGCTGGTCGTCTGCCATGTGCGCACGAGCGTCACCCCGGTGGAGACGAAGCCGGTGCACGTGTGCAGCTTCGGCGGGTAGACGCTCTCCGGCGTGCACCTCACGACCGGGTCTTCCTCGTGGACCGTGATCGTGTGGGTCGCTTCGTCGAATGACTCCGAGACCGTCAGCCCCGGCTTGTCGGAGAGCGCAGAGAACGGTTCTTCGTCTTTTTTGGCTTCTTCTTTGAGTTCGGTTTCGAGCTCGCGCGCTCCCCACGGGAGATAGGCGTTGACGCCGTCGACCTGGACCCCCGAGCTGGTGGATTCGTCTCCGAGCGGTTTGGCGCCGAGATTGGCCTCGCCGAAGAACAGGTCCATGTCTTCGTGTGCGGAGGGGCTGTACAGTTCGGATTCGAGCGCGAACGTCCCGGCGGATTCGAACCCGAAGCTGGCGGCGAGCGTGTCGGCCACGGCGAAGTAGAATTCGGGTTCCGCTTGGAAGTGCGAGGGAACGATCAGCGGGCCCTGGAACTGCGTTTCTTCCCCGGGCGGCAGCCCGGCCTGCGCGTAATCGACCGGCACCGCGCGCAGCTGGCACGGCGAGCGTCCGAGTTCCGTCACCGGCACTTCGACCGAGAAGCGGCCTTCGCTCACTTCGACCGGTTTTTTGACGAGATGCCGGAACGATTTCACTCCCGTCCCGTCGTAGCAGCGCAGTTCCACTTCCCCGGGGATGTCGGTCGTGCCGCTGACCGTGATCTCCGTCGTCGGTTCGCCGAACGGGTAGGAGAGGGCGGAGGGCGTGGTGATCCGGGAGCGCGTTTGCGCTTGTGCGCAACTCGCCGGGGCGAGCCAGGCGAGGGCCAGCACGCTGATCCCCAGCGCGCCACCAAGACGTCGTGAAAGTGCGGCGAGCCTCATGCGAATCGATCGCTCGGGTCGTGCGCGGGGTCCGCGCGCGGGCTCGAGTCGGCGCTTCAACGCTAGAACGCCGGCGGCCCGAGCCCCGCGCATATGGACACTTGTCGCATCGTAGACGGCGCTCGCGGGCGATCGCGCCGATCCCGGCGACGGGCGATCGCTACGAGCCGGCGGCTCAGGCGTCATCGAGCCACCGCCGCCACGGCAGCGCAGCGCCCGCGTCGGCGAGCTCGCCCGGTGCGGGCCGCGCGACCCGCGCCAGCGTCGCGACCTCGATCGCCCCCAGGCGCGCGATCGTCTCGCGGTTGGACGACTGCAGCCGCGACGGACGCGCGGGCCAGGGTGTGAGCACGACCGCCGCCACGCGCAGGCCCGCGCTCCTGGCTGCCTCGAGCGTCAGCAGCGTGTGATTGATCGTCCCCAGCCCCGGGCGCGCGGCGACCAGCACGGGCAGCGCGAGGTCGACCGCGAGGTCGCACACCGAGTACTCGTCGGCGAGCGGCGCCAGCAGCCCGCCGACGCCCTCGACGACGAGCGCGGCTCGCGCGTTCGCCCCGCGTGCGAGCCGCCGGGCGCTCGCGAGCAGCGCGTGCGGGTCGACCGGCTTGCCCGCGAGCGCCGCCGCCAGGTGCGGCGAGACGGCCGGGCCGAAGCGCAGCGGCGAGACCTGCTCGGGTCGCATCCCGGCGAGCCGTGCGAGCAGCTCGTGGTCGGCCGGCCAGCCGCCGCGCGCCGCGATCTCGTGCGGGTCTTCGAGGCCGGTGACGACCGGCTTGTACGCGCCGGGCGCCTCGCCCGCGGCGCTCATCGCCGCGAGCAGCGAGGCGCTCAGCACGGTCTTGCCGACGCCCGTGTCGGTCGCGGTGACGAACAGTCCGCGCATGGCTCTCGCCGAGGCGGCGGGACTAGGCTGCGCGCACGCCCGGCACGTCGCGCTCGAAGTCGAACGGCGCCGGCGCACCCGCTTCCTCGCGCTCGAGGTCGAACACGCCCGCGGCGGGCTTGCCTTGCGCGTGCGCCGCCGCGCCGCCGTCCGGGCGTTCGTGCGCGACCGCGTGCAGCTCCGCGTACTCGAGCTCGCGTTCCTCGTGTCGCGCGAACGTCTGCTGGCGCTCGGGCTGTGCGGGTGTGAGCATCTGCGGCTCCAGGTCGATCGCGCGCGCGGCCTGCGCGAGTGCGGCGCCCGCGAGCTCGAGCTCGGAGGCGGTGTGCGAGGCCGTCGCGGTCAAGCGCAGTCGCGAGGAGTCCGCGGGCACGGTCGGCGGCCTGATCGCCTGCGCGAACACGCCTCGCTCGATCGCCTCCTGGCAAAGCTGCATCGCCGTGTGCTCATCGCCGACGATCAGCGGCACGATCTGCATCTCGGACTCCGCCACCGGAAAGCCCTCCTGTGCCAGCGCTTGGCGCAGTGCACGGGCATTGGCGCGCAGTCGCTGCACGCGGTGGGGGCGCTCGCGCAGCAGCGCGAGCGCGGCCAGCGCGCCGGCGATCGCCGGCGGGGATGGCGCGGTCGAGTAGATCAGCGTGCGCGCGGTGTTGATCAGGTAGCGGATGATCTGCGAGCTCGCGCACACGTACGCGCCGTACGCGCCGAGCGCCTTGCCGAGCGTGCCGACGAGCACGTCGATCTGATCCTCGAGGCCGGCCTCGGCGACCGCGCCGCGGCCACCCGGTCCGAGGCTTCCGGTGGCGTGGGCCTCGTCGACCACGACCCGCGCCCCGTACATCTCCGCGAGCTCGGCGATCTGCTCGAGCGGCGCGACGTCGCCGTCCATCGAGAAGACCGAGTCGGTCACGATCACCCGGCGCGCGGTCCCGTCGGGGCGGCCGTGGCGGCGCAGGCTCCACTCGAGGTGCTCGACGTCGCGGTGGCGGTAGACGATGACCTGGGCGCGCGAGAGCCGGCAGCCGTCGATGATCGAGGCGTGGTTGAGCTCGTCGGAGAGGACGGTGTCGCCGCGGCCCGCCAGCGCGCCGATCACGCCGATGTTCGCGAGATAGCCCGAGCCGAACAGCAGGCACGCCTCGCTGCGCTCGAAGTCGGCCAGCTGCTCCTCCAGACGGCCGTGGATGGTCATCGTCCCGGACACCAGGCGCGAGGAGCCCGCGCCGACGCCCCAGCGCATGGCCGCCTCCGCGGCCGCCTCGCGCACCCGCGGGTGGTCTGCCAGCCCGAGATAGTTGTTCGAGCACAGCAGCAGCAGCGGCTTGCCGTCGATCAGCACGGTCGGTCCTTGCGGTCCGCTGACCAAGCGCAGGCGGCGGGCGAGACCGAGCCGCTCCAACTCGTGCAGGCGCTGTTCGATCTCGTCCATGTTCGTGCGGCGCGTCAGCCGACCGGCGCGCTGTCGAGCGCGGCGTCAGGGCGCGGGCGAGCCTTGCGCTTGGCGCGGTAGCGCAGCTGGGTCGAGGGGTCCCACAGGCGCACGTCAAGGCCCGGCGTACCTGGTGCCGGGGGCTGGCCCGCCGCGCGCGCCGGCGTCTCGGCCGCCACCTTCGCATCGCGCGCGGGCGTCTCGCCCGCAAGCCAGCCCGAGCGGTTGTCCGGGCGTGGGTTGACGGCGTTGTCGGGCTGCACGGCGACGTTCAGGCCGAGCTCCTCGAACATCGCCCGGTCGGCCTCCGGCGGGTTGCCCAGGGTGGTCAGGAAGTTGCCCATCATCACGCCGTTGATGCCGGCGCGCACGGCGAGCTCCTGCAGCTCGGCGAGGTTCTCGACGCGCCCTCCGCACAGCCGGAACAGCGCTTCGGGCAGGATCAGCCGGAAGATCGCGATCCACTTGACCGCCTCCCAGGGGTCCATGTACTCGCGCTCGCCGAACTTCGTGCCCGGGCGCGGGTTGAGCATGTTGATCGGGACGCTCGTGGGGTCGATCGCGGCCAGCTCGAAGGCCATCTCGACGCGCTGCTCGCGGCTCTCGCCGAGGTTGAGGATGCCACCCACGCACGTCTCGAGTCCCGCCTCGCGCACCGCCTCGATCGTGCGCAGCCGGCCCTCGTAGCGGACGGTGCTCGTCACCTCGTGGTAGTAGCTGCGGGCGGTCTCGACGTTGTGGTGCACGCGCTGCACGCCCGCCTCGCGCAGGGCCTTGGCCCGCTCTACGGAGAGGTGGCCGACCGACGCGCAGCGCTTGAGGTTGGTGTGCTCGGCGACCAGGCGCACGCCTTCGAGGTACTTCTGGAAGTCGCGCCGCGCGAGCCCCTGGCCCTGGGTGACCATGCAGAAGCGGTGGGCGCCGGCCGCCTCGGCGGCGCGCGCGTGCTCGAGGATCTGCTCGGGCTCCATCATCGCGTGCATCGGCGTCTCGGCCTCGGCGAAGCGCGACTGCGCGCAGAAGCCGCAGTCCTCGGCGCAGCCCCCGGACTTGGCGTTGACCAGCGAGCACATGTCGGTGGAGTCCGCAAAGCGCTCCACGCGCGCCTGCCACGCGCGTTGCACGAGCGCTTCGATCTGCTCGTGATCCTCGAGCTCGCCCAGCCTGAGCGCCTCCTCGCGCGTGATCAGCGGCGGCATGCGCCAACCGTACGGGCTGAGGCGGACGGCTAGGCGCGCCTACTGCCCGCGCCAGCGCGGCGCGCGCCGCTCGGCGAACGCGCGCATGCCCTCGCGCAGGTCGCGCGAGGCGAAGGACGCGCGTCGCAGCTCGATCAGCTCCGCCTCGACGTCCGCCGGAAGCTCGCCCTGGGCGCGCAGCAGCGCGGCGATCACGCGCTTGTTGCCGCGCTGGGACAGCGGCGCGTTGCCCGCGAGCTCGCCGGCCAACGCGAGCGCGACTGGCTCGAGCTCCTCGGCGCCCGCGACGCGGTTGACCAGGCCCCAGGCCAGCGCGGTGGAGGCGTCGACGTAGCTGCCGAGCAGGAACAGCTCGCGCGTGCGTGGCACCCCGATCGCGTCGATGAAGCGGCGCAGCCCGGTGTGCGAGTACACCAGCCCGAGCTTCGCCGGGGGCATGCCCAGCGAGATGTCCGTCCGCGCGACGCGCAGGTCGCACGCGAGCGCGAGCTCCAGGCCGCCTCCGATCGTGTGTCCGGGCAGTGCCGCGAGCGTCGGATAGGGGAACGCCTCCAGCGCGTCTATCGCCTGCGTGAAGGGATGTGCGACCAGGCGCTCGGCGCGCTCCTCGAACTCCTCGGCGGGAATCTCGCCGATGTCATAGCCGGCCGAGAACATCCCGTGCGCGCCCGTCACGAGCACGCAGCGGGCCTTTGAGCGGGCGTCGGCGAGCTCGGCGAGAGTCGCGCCGATCGCGTCGAGGATCGGGTGGTCGAGCGCGTTGCGCTTGGCCGGATTGGAGATCGTCAGCCGCGTGACCCCCTCCGCGGGCTCGTCGATCAGCAGCTTGCCTTCTGCCAGCTCACGTGTGGGAGCGCCGCGGGACACCGGGCGCGAAGGCTAGCCGAGCGCTCGGGCGCGAGCTACTCGGGCGCGAGCTACTCGAGCACGATCAGGGTGTCGCCCTCGTTGACCGCCTGCCCCTCCTCGCAGCAGACCTCGGCGACGGTCCCCGAGTCTTCGGCCTCGACCGGCATCTCCATCTTCATCGACTCGAGGATCGCGACCGTGTCGCCCTCCTCGACGGTGTCGCCGACGGCGCACTCGATTTTCCATACGGTGCCCGTGATATGAGCCTCGATGTCAGTCACTCGATCCTCCAGACGCGCTCGACGCTGCTCAGGCCATGACAATAGACAGCGCCGCCGACCGACCGGGAGGGAGCGCCGCGGGTCGCTCGGAGCACGGCTCGGGGCGGCCGCAGAGCGCCGCCGACCGATCCGCACGGGCGCGGCTCACGCGCGCGGAGCAGGCGGAGGTCATGGTCGTGGTCGCGGCGCGCGACGAGGCCGAGCGCATCGACGCGACCCTCGCGGCGCTCGCGCACGCGTTCCCGGGGGCGCACGTGTGGGTCGCGGACGACGGCTCGCGCGACGCGACCGCCGAGATCGCCCGCGCGGCGGGCGCGCGTGTGCTGAGCGGCGCGCGCCCGCTCGGCAAGGGAGGCGCGATGACGGCGGCCGTCCGCGCCGCGCTCGCGCACGTGCACGACGAGCGCGCGGCGCCGGTGTTCGTCCTGTGCGACGGCGACCTCGCGGGCTCGGCGGGTGAGCTGGGCGCGCTCGCGGACGCGATCGCGCGCGGGCGGGCGGACGTCGCAGTGGGTGCCTTCGCGAACCCGCTCGGCGGCGGCGTGGGTCTCGCGCGTGGCTTCGCGCGCTGGGCGATCAGGCGCCGCTGCGGGCTGTCCACGCGGGCGCCGATCTCCGGGCAGCGGGCGCTGAGCGCGCGCGCTCTCGGCGACGTGCTGCCGTTCGCGCACGGCTACGGGATGGAGCTCGGGATGACGATCGACGCGGTACGCGCCGGGCGTCGGGTGATCGAGCTGCGGCTCCCGCTCGCGCACCGCGCGAGCGGGCGGACGCCGGCGGGCTTCGCGCACCGTGCGCGCCAGCTCGTCGACCTCGTGCGCGCGTACGTCGCGCGCGCGTAACCTGGCGGCCGCGTAGCTCGCGCGCTCGCGGCCGCGTAGCTCGCGCGCCCAACCTTGCGGTCGCGCTTGCCTTGCGGTCGCGCTCGCGCGGCCGCGCGAGCGTAACCTTGCGCGGCGCGCGAGGTAGACCGTTCGATGAGCGATCTAGCCCCGATGCGCGAGCAGATCTACACGGACGCGCGCCCGAAGGAGCACTTCGACCGATTTCACGAGCGCGCGCGCACGCGCGAACCGGATTGGGCGTATGAGCTCACGCGCGAGATCACCTCGCTGTACGCGTACACGTTCCTGCGCGCGCGCGCGATCTCGGTGGAGAACGTGCCGGGGAGGGGGGCGGTGATCCTCGCGCCCAACCACTTCTCGTTCATGGACCACTTCCTGATGGGCTGCTACATCCGCCGCAAGGTGCGCTTCATGGCCAAGTCGCAGCTGTTCAAACCGCCGATGCAGTTCATCTACACCCACGGCGGCGTGTTCCCGGTGCGCCGCGGCGCGCGCGACGAGGAGATGTTCATCACCGCGCGCACGATCCTCGATCGCGGCGGCGCGATCGCGCTGTACTGCGAGGGCGGGCGCTCGCGCACGGGCAAAGTCGCCGAACAGGCCAAGCGCGGCATCGGGCGCCTGGCGCTCGAGACCGGCACGCCGGTTGTGCCGATCGCGATCTACGGCTCCTCCCGCGTGCGCAACTGGAAGCGCATGCAGTTTCCGAAGGTGACCGTCCAGTACGGCGAGGCGATCTGCTGGGAGCCGATCGAGAACCCGACCGCCGAACAGCAGCAGGCGGTCGCCGACCAGGTGCTCGCGGAGATCAGGCGCCTATACGCGGGGCTCGAGGAACACGGCCGCAAGGGCGTGCTCCGGCGTGTGCGCGAGCAGCGCCGGGCGGAGCGTCGCGCGCCCGAGAGCACGGCCGTCGCCTGAGTACGCGCGCGGGCGCTCGGACGTCTGCCCGCTCGCGTAGGCTTGCATCTGCAAATGCGCCACCGGCGGGGCTAGAGAGAGGCGGCATGCAAGGGCAACTGGACGTCGGCGCGGTGATCCGGCGCGTGTTTCAGATCTACGTCGACCAGGCCCCCGTGCTGATGCCCGCGGCGGCGGTGGTGTTCGTGTTCACCGGCATCGTCGCCGCGCTGCTGGTCACGGCGAGCGCCTCGCTGAGCCTGCTGGCGCTGCTGATCGACCTCGTCGCCACGACGCTGTTCACGGGGATGATCGTCGAGCTGGTCGCCGACGTGCGCGACGGTCGTCGCGACGCGAGCGTCGGCCGGCTGCTGCGCGCCGTCTCGCCGGTGCTCTGGCAGCTGATCCTCGTCGGGCTCGTCGCCGGCGTTGCGATCCTCGTCGGATTCGTGCTGTTCATCGTTCCCGGGCTGGTGCTGCTCACGTTCTGGGCCGTGTTCGCGCCGGTCGTCGTGCTCGAGCATCCGCCCGGGCTGCGAGCGCTCGCGCGCAGCCAGGAGCTCGTGCGCGGCAACGCGTGGCAGGTGTTCGGCGTGATCCTCGTGCTGATCATCGTCGTCGTCGTGCTCTCGGATGCGATCCAGGTCGCGGCCGACTCGGCCGGCACGGGCGTCGCGATCGTCGTGCGGGTGGTGATCGGCGTGCTGACCGCGCCCCTGTCGGCGCTGGCCGCGGCCGTCCTGTACTTCGACCTGCGCGACCTGCACGCGGGCGCGGGCCCCGGCGGAGCCCCCGACCCGCCCGACCGCGCGGGATCGTTTCAGGCCGGCCCGTTTCCCCCGGCCGAGCCCTGAGCGCGATCGCGCCATCCGAGCTGCTGCGCGCCGGCTTGCTGGACGGCGTGACGCTGCTGCTCGCAGGCGCGGGAGAGCGCGGCGTCGGTATGTTCGCCGAGGATCGGGCTGGGGAGCCCGAGGCCCACGCGGCCCCGGGCGCCGCGATCGAGGTGGGCGCGGAGCAGCCGCTCGGAGCGGGCGTCGCCGGCGCGTGCACGGGGCTCGGCGCGCGCGTGCTCGGCTGCGCGCTCGGCGACCCCGGCTCGCCGGACTTCGAGCAGGCGGTCGAGCGCACGGCGCAAGCGGCGGTCGAGCGCGCGATGTCGCAGCGCGCCGGCGTCGACGTGCTGGTGGTGGACGCCGCCAGCGTGTTCGCGGGCGGCGCGCAGCCGGGGTTGCGGGCGTGCCTGGACGCGAGCTGGAACGTCACGCGCGCGGTCGCGAACGCGGCCTTCCTGCCGGCCGGGCGTGGTGGGCGCGTCGTCTACCTCGCTCCGCCCGCCGGCGCGGGACCGCACGCCGAAGCGGCGTGCGCGGGCCTCGAGAACCTCGCGCGGACGCTGTCGATCGAGTGGGCCCGCCACTGCGTGACCACGACGGCGATCGCGCCCGGCGGCGGTCGTGACGCGGCGATGCAGGCGGCGGCTCTGACCGCCTACCTCGCCTCGCCAGCGGGCGCGTACTTCTCGGGCTGCCTGTTGGATCTGCGCGGCCCGGCGCGCGGATAGCCGGCGGCTTTCACCCGCCGCGGGTTGGCGCACACGGCAGGGGGAGCTAGCCGGTCATCCCGCCGAAGATCCCGCCGGTGATGTGCAGCGTCTGCCCGTGGACGTAGTTGGACCACGGCGAGCACAGGAAGAAGATCCCGCCGGCGGCCTCCTCGGGTGTGCCGGGACGGCCGAGCGGGATGAGCATGGAGGCCATCTGGCGCATCTGCTCGGGGATCCCCAGCTGGATCGTCTGGCCGTCCTTTTGCATCGTGTTCTCGTCGACCTTCGCCTGGGTCAGGCGGGTGTCGATGAAGCCGAAGGCGACGGCGTTGACGTTGACTTTGAACTGGCCCCACTCCTTGGCGACCGTTTTGGTGAGGCCGACGACGCCGGCCTTCGCGGAGGAGTAGTTGGCCTGGCCGGCGTTGCCGAAGGTGCCGGACGTGGAGGACACGTTGACGATCTTGCGGAACACCTCCTTGCCTTCCTCACGCTCCTGCTTGGCGGGCTCGCGCAGATGCGGGGCGGCGGCCCGGATGATGCGGAACGGGACGATCGTGTGGATGTCGAGCATCGCCTGGAACTGCTCGTCGGACATCTTGTGCACGGGCGCGTCGATCGTGTAGCCGGCGTTGTTGACGATGATGTCGATCTTGCCGAACGCGTCGATCGCCTTCGCGACCAGCTCGTCGGGCGCCCCCGGCTTGGTCAGGTCGCCGGCGAACACGGTCGTCTCGCCGTTGATCTCGCCCGCAGCCTGCTCGGCGACGTCGCCGTCGAGGTCGTTGATCAGGACCTGCGCGCCCTGCTCGGCGAGCAGCTCAGCGGTGGCGCGCCCGATACCGCGCGCCGAGCCCGTGACGATCGCCGACTTGCCGTCGAGTACTCCCATGGCCTTTGCGTCTCCTTGTCGTTGTGAACTCGCGCAGACTATCCGAGCGCGAGTTCACGCAGGAGCGGCCGCGCGTCGCGGGCGTCAGCCGCGGGTGATGACGCCGAAGTCCTGCGTGTAGATCGCGCCCGGCTGGCCTTCCGCGAGCGATGCGGGCGCGTGCGGCGAGACGCCGATGCCGGTTTCGCGGTAGCGCGGATCGAGGATGTTCGCGCGGTGCCCGGGCGAGCGCATCCACGCGGCGACGATCGCGCGCGGCGTGGCCTTCGCGAGCGTCCCCCAGGCGATGTTCTCGCCGACTTCATAGCCGGCGCCCGAGCTCGAGATGTAGCCGACGGCGCGCAGCCGTGCGAGCGGGGTGCCTCCGCCCGGCCCGCTCGCGCCGTCGTGTTCGAAGTAGTCGCCGAAGGCCATGCTCCGGCTGTGTCCCTGGGCGGCGCGCTGCATCCGCGCGTTCGCGCGCAGCCGGCGCTCGCCGTGGACCTCGCGTTCGCGGTTGATCAGGCACAGGGTGGCCGCGCGCACGAGCGCGAGGTTGGCGGCGGTCGGCTGCAGGCCGGAGCCCGGGCAGGGGCGTGTGCGCACGGCGCCCTTGTGGTGGCGCCTGTGCTGCGCCCGGCGCGTGTGGCGTCCCCGCCGCGCGTGGCGTCCCCGGCGCGTGCGCGCGCCGGGGTGGCGGTGACCGGCCGGCGCCTTGCGCGTCGGGCCGGAGGCGCCGAGCGCCGACGCGCTGGCGAGCGCGAAGGCGCCCAAGCAGACGCTGGCCGCGGCGGCGAGAACGCGAACGCGAGACGGACGCAGCCGGGCCATGCGGCCCTATCGGCAGCGCACGCAGCGAGCATGAGCGCTGCAAGCAGCGCGTGGACGATCGTTGGAGTGCCCGCGCAAAAACGCCGAGGGACGGCGCTCGCGCGGCGTGCACGGAGCGTCTCAGCCGGCGCGGGGAGGCGGCGCGGGGATGGCTCTACAACGCGAGCACGCGCCCGAGGATCTCGCGCATGATCTCGTCGCTGCCGCCGCCGATCGGGCCGAGGCGCGCGTCGCGGGCGGCGCGCTCGATGAAGTACTCGCGCATGTAGCCCGCGCCGCCGTGGATCTGCAGGCACGCGTCCATCAGCTCGAAGGCCGCGCGCTGGGTGAGCAGCTTGGCCATCGTGACCTCCTGCAGCGGCTCCTCGCCGGACACGAAGCGGCGCAGCGCGTCATAGGTGACGCAGCGGCACGTGTACACCGACGTGGCCAGGTCGGCGAGCTTGTGGCGAAGCGCCTGGTGGGCGGACAGCGGCCGCCCGAAGGCGCTGCGCTCGCGCGCGAACTGCGCGGTGCGCTCCCACGCGAGCGCCATCGCTCCCACGGCGCCCAGCGCCATCGCCAGGCGCTCCCACTGGAAGTTGGCCATGATCAGCTTGAAGCCCTCGTGCAATTCCCCCAGCAGGTTCTCCTCGGGCACGAACACGTCCTGAAAGGCGATCGTGGCGGTGTCCGACGCGTGCCAGCCGAGCTTGTGCAGCTTCGCCGACGTCACGCCATCGCCGCGGTCTACGATCAGGAAGCTGATGCCGTGGTGGCGGGCGGGCGGGGTCGTCTTCTTCGTCCTGACCGCGGTGACGATGAAGTGCGCGCGCACGCCGTTGGTGATGTAGGTCTTCTCGCCGTTGACCACGAAGCCGCCGTCCACGCGCTCGGCGCGCGTGGCGATGGCGGCGACGTCAGAGCCGGCGCCCGGCTCGGTGATGCCCAGCGCGCCGATCTTCTCGCCGGCGATCGCAGGCACCAGATAGCGCTGCTTGTGCTCCTCGGTGCCGAACTTCCAGATCGGCGGCGTGGCGATGTTGACGTGCGCGCCCAACCCCGCTGCCGTGCCGCCCGAGCCGATACGCGCCATCTCCTCGCACAGCACCGCCTCGTGCAGGTAGTCGCCGCCCTGGCCGCCGTACTCGGTCGGGTACTTCAGGCCGAGCAGGCCCTGGGCGGCCATCTTGGCGAAGACGTCGTCGGAGAACCACTGCTCGTCCTCCCAGCGCTGCGCGTGGGGCGCGAGCTCGCGCTCGACGAAGCCGCGGATCGACTGGCGCAGCTGCTCGTGCTCGTCGGAGAAGGGGGGAGAGGATGTTGTCATCGGAGTCGAGAAAGGGATCTGTATGCCTGAAATTGCAGCAACAGGCTATATTGATTGTGTGCGCAGGACAACATTGGATATCGATGAGGATATGCTCGCAAAAGCCAGAGAGATACTGGGGACGCGTGGTGTGAAGGACACGGTTGACGAGGCGCTGCGCGAGGTCGTGCGCCGCGAGGCGGGCAAGCGGCTGATCGCGTGGTTCAAAGAGAACGAGGATCTGCACAATCCCGAGATCATGGACCGCGCGTGGCCGACGCCACCCATCATCTCGTAGACAACAGCGTCTTGGCCCGCACGGCGAAGGCTCCCGTGGCGGCGCGGATCGAGCCGATGATCTTGTCGGGGGCGCTGGCGGCCTGCTCGATGACGGACCTCGAGCTTCTGTTCAGCGCGCGTAACGGCGAGGAGCATCGCGCGCGACGTGACGATCTCGCGCTGCGTTTCGTCCGCGTTCCGCTTGATCAGCGGGACTTCGACCGTGCCGTCGAAGTCCAAGGGCTGCTCGCAGACAAGGCCCAGCACCGCGCCGCGAGCATCCCCGACCTGATCGTCGCCGCGGCAGCCGAGCGGGCCGGCTTGACCGTGCTCCACTACGACGCCGATTTCGACTTGATCGCCGGAGTCACAGGCCAGCCGACCGAGTGGGTCGTGCCGCGCGGCTCGATCGACTGACTCACAGCCCGTAGGAGCGCCCGATCACGTCGAGCATGATCTCGTCGGTGCCCGCGCCGATGCGGTTCAAGCGCGCGTCGCGCCACGCGCGCTCGACGCCGTACTCGCGCATGTAGCCGGCGCCGCCGTGGATCTGGATGCACTCGTCCGCCACTTCGCAGGCCACGCGCGCGGCGTGCAGCTTGGCCATCGAGATCTCGCGCACCGGGTACTCGCCGTTGTGAAAGCGCCAGGCCGTCACGTACACCATCTGGCGCGCGGACTCGATCTTGGTGGCCATCTCCGCGAACTTGTGGCGGATCACCTGGAACTTGCCGATCTCGCGTCCGAACGCCTTGCGCTCGGACGCGTACCGGAGCGTGCGCTCGAAGCATTTCTGCGCGCCCGCGACGCACCCGGCGGCGCCGATCAGGCGCTCGCCCTGGAGCTCCCACATGATCTGGTAGAAGCCCTTGCCCACCTGCCCCAGCACGGCGCTCGCGGGCACGCGCACGTCCTGGAAGGCGAGCAGCGCGGTGTCCGACGCGTGCATGCCGAGCTTCTCCAGGCGCTTCTCGCGGATCACGCCGGGCGCGTCCATCGGCACCAGGAACAGCGTGAAGCCGTCGTATCCGGCATCCGGATCGGTCTTGGTGACGAGCACGATCACATGCGCGCGGTGGCCGTTGGTGATGTACGTCTTGGAGCCGTTGATCACATACTCCTCGCCGCCGCCTGCGGCGTCCAGCACCGCGCGCGTCTTGATGCCCGAGACGTCCGAGCCGGCGTCCGGCTCGGTGATCCCCAGGCACAGGATCTTTTCGCCCTTGATCGCCGGTTCGGCCCACTCGCGCTTCTGCTCCTCGGTGCCGAACTTGAGGATCGGAGGCATCGCCATGTCGGTCTGCACCGCCAGGCCCATCGCCAGCCCGCCGGAGTTGGCGTTCGTGATCTCCTCCGCGAGCACCAGGCTCGAGTAGTAGTCGCCGCCCTGCCCGCCGTACTCCTCGGGCTTGTCGAGCCCCAGGAAGCCGAGCTCGCCCATCCGCGCGAACACCGAGTCGGGGAACGTCGTCTCCTCCCATTCCTCGGCGTGCGGCGCGAGCTCTTTGATCGCGAAGCTGCGGATCGACTCGCGCAGGGCTTCGTGCTCGTCGGTGAAGATGAAGTGCTTGCGCCGGCTTTGGAAGTCCGGCTTGAGCACGCTCTCCCCCTTGGGGGACGATGCGACGGTGGCAGCCATGGGGTCGTGCGTCTCCTTGTCCGATGTGATGCCGTTCGCGATTTGGGGCGACGGCGCTCTCGCGGACGCTAACGCAGTCCGATCAAAAAGTAAACAGTAGAGCTGCTTACTTGTCGCTGTGCCGGATGGACCCATGAGGCTCGCGCGCCGGCTCAGGCTTCGCACAAGTACGAAGTAGCGCTCGTTACTTCCCGCGAAGCCCGGTTTGTGGCTAGGATGCGCCAGTGCCCAGCGAGACGACGTCCCACGACGCGGCGTCGACCGACAAGGTTCTGTATGACCTCGCCGGCTCGGGCGTGGCGCGGATCACGCTGAATGACCCCGACACGCGCAACGCGCTCTCGCCGGAGCTGCTGAACGGCCTGATCGGCGCATTCGAGCGCGCGCGCGAGGAGGACGCGGTGCGCTGTGTGGTGCTCGCGTCCTCGCACGAGAAGACGTTCTCCTCGGGCGCGAGCCTGGGGGGCTTCGGCGCGGACGCGCCGCTCGTCGAGAAGCACTTCGGCTCCGAGCGCTTCGTCGGCCTGTTCAAGCTGATCGGCGAGCTGGGCAAGCCGACCGTGTGCGCGGCGCGCGGGCACGTGCTCGCGGGCGCGCTGGGAATCGCGCTGGCGTGCGATCTGGTAGTCGCCGGCGAGGGCGCGACGTTCGCCACGCCGGAGATCGACGTGGGCACCTTCCCGTTCATGATCATGGCGCTGATCTACCGCAACGTCCCGCGCAAGAAGGCCAACGAGCTGCTGCTGTTGGGCGAGCGCTGGGACGCGCAGCAGGCACACGCGGCGGGGATCGTCAACAAGGTCGTCCCCGACGAGACGCTCGACGCGGCGGTGGCCGAGTGGGCGGGCAGGCTCGCCACCAAGTCGCCGGTGATCATGCGCCTCGGCAAGGAAGCGATGCGCCGCCAGCTGGACATGCCGCTCGACGACGCGCTCGACTACCTGCGCGCGCAGCTCACGCTCGCGCTGTCGACCGAGGACATCGTCGAGGGCGTAACAGCGTTCTTCGAGAAGCGCGAGCCACAATGGAAAGGCCGCTGATGAGCGCTCCCGAGACGACTTCACTGCTGCGCCCGCTGGTCGCGGATCTCGAGGAGCGCCGCGCGCACATCCGCATGGGCGGCGGCGAGGAGAAGATCGCCGAGCAGCACGCGCGCGAGAAGCTGACGGCGCGCGAGCGCGTCGCGCTGCTGATCGACGCGGACGAGACGACCGGCGAGAGCACGTTCGTGGAGCTCGGCATCCACGGCCGCCCGCACTTCTCCCAGCGCGCGATGGACGGCGTGGACGCGCCGGCGGACGGCGTGATCACGGGCTACGGCAAGGTGGACGGGCGCCTGACGGCGGTGTGCGCGTATGACTTCACGGTGATGGCCGGCTCGATGGGGATGACGGGCGAGCTGAAGGTGACGCGCCTGCGCGAGCTCGCGCTGCGCGAGCGCATCCCGTTCGTGTGGCTGCTCGACTCGGCGGGCGCGCGCGTGCAGGAGGCGGCGGGGGCGATGTTCGCGGGCTCCGGGCACCTGTTCCGCGAGGAGGTCGTGATGAGCGGCGTGATCCCGCAGATCGCCGCGCTGATGGGGCCGTGCGCGGCGGGGACCGCGTACATCCCGGGCCTCGCGGACTTCGTGCCGATGGTCAAGGGCCGCGGCTCGATGGCGCTCGCCGGCCCGCACCTGGTGCGCGCGGCGATCGGCGAGGACGTCTCCCAGGAGGAGCTGGGCGGCTCGCGCGTGCACTGCCGCTCCTCGGGCGTGGGCGACATGGAGGTGGCCGACGATGCCGAGTGCATCGAGCGGATCAAGCAATACCTCTCATACATGCCCCAGAACTGCGAACAGGCGCCGCCGCTGAGGATGCCGAGCGACCCGATCGCGCGCCGCGAGCAGGCGCTGCTGGACGTGCTGCCGGAGTCCAACCGCAAGCCGTACGACATGTACGAGGTGATCCGCCTGATCGTCGACGACGGCGAGCTGCTCGACATCAAGGCGCAGTGGGCGAAGACGATCATCACGTGCTTCGCGCGCTTCGGCGGGCGCCCCGCGGGGATCGTCGCCAACCAGCCCAAGCAGCTGGGCGGGATCCTCGACAACGACTCCGCGGACAAGGCCGCGCGCTTCGTGAACCTGTGCAACGCGTTCGCGATCCCGCTGGTGTTCATCCAGGACGTGCCCGGGTTCATGGTCGGCACGAAGGTCGAGGCCGAGGGCATCATCCGCCACGGCGCGAAGATGCTGCACGCGGTCGCCAACGCGACCGTCCCGAAGGTGACGGTGATCACGCGCAAGGCGTACGGCGCGGGCTACTACGTGATGAACGGCCGCGCGTACGAGCCGGACCTGATCGTCGCGTGGCCGAGCGCGGAGATCAGCGTGATGGGCGCCGAGGGCGTCGTCGAGATCGCGTTTCGCAAGCAGGTCGAGCAGGCGGAGGATCCGCAGGCGAAGAAGGCGGAGCTGATCGAGGGCTTCCGCAAGATCTTCGACGTGTACGTCGCCGCGGGCAACGACGTGATCGACGACGTGATCGACCCGCGCGAGACCCGCGAGACGATCTGCCGCGCGCTGGAGATGGCGCAGAACAAGAAAGTCGAGCGCCCTTGGAAGCGCCACGGGGTCGTGCCCGTATAGCCATGGCGCACCGACTTCGAAAACGAACACACTCCGCACCGACTTCGAAAACGAACACGCTCCCAACCCGTGCCCGGCGGGCGGCGTCCGAGGGCGTGACACGATGAGCCTCGAGGACCCGGCGGTGATCACGTGCTCGATCTCCGGCGCGATCGCCAACCGCGAGCAGTGCCCGGCGATCCCGTACACGCCGGGCGAGTACGCGGCGGAGGCGCGGCGGATCGTGGACGAGGGCGGCGTGATGATCCACATCCACGCGCGCAAACCGGACGGCACGCCGAGCTATGAGGTCGAGGACTTCGAGGCGATCACGCACGCGATCCGCGAGGAGGTGGGCGACGCGGCGATAGTGAACTTCTCGACGGGCACGATCGGAGTCCCGGTGGCAAAGCGCATTGAATACCTACGGGCGTGCCGCCCGGAGGTCGCGGCGCTGAACATGGGCTCGATGAACTACGCGAAGTACTCGCGCGCGCGCAAGCAGTTCGTGTTCGAGATGGTCTTCGCGAATCCGTTCGAGGAGATCGTGGAGTTGTTGGAGGCGATGAACGAGCTGGGCATCAAACCGGAGCACGAGTGCTTCGACGTCGGCCACGTGGGCAGCCTGGCGCCGCTGATCGACATGGGCGTGCTGCGCCGGCCGCTGCACGTGGACTGCGTGATGGGCGTCCTCGGCGGGATTCCGCCGAGTGCGAGCAACCTGGCGGCGATGGTCGAGAACATCCCCGCCGAGCCGGACGGCGGGGTGGGCGGGGTGCGCTCCCACTGGGGCGTGATCGGGATCTCGCGCGAGCAGTGGCTGGTGGTCGCGGCGGCGCTGACGCTGGGCGGCTCGATCAGGGTGGGCCTCGAGGACAACCTGTACCTGCCGGACGGCACGATGGCGCGCTCCAACGGCGAGCTGGTCGCGAAGGCGAGGCAGATGACCGAAGACGTCGGGCGGCGGCCGGCGAGCGTGCGGGAGGCCCGCGCGATGCTCGCGGTCCCCCAGCGCGAGGCGGCGCTCGATCCCGTGACGGGGCAAAGGTCGTGAGCCTGGCGCTGGCAGGCGTCCGCGTGCTGGACCTCTCGCGCCTGCTGCCCGGCGGCTTCTGCTCGCTGCTGCTCGCGGACTTCGGCGCGGACGTGGTGAAGGTGGAGGACACGGGCATGGGCGACTACATCCGCTGGTCGCCGCCGTATTACGAGGGCCCGCACGACAGCGCCAAGTCGGCGCTGTTCCTGGCGCTGAACCGCAACAAGCGCTCGATCCGCCTGGACCTCAAGACGGAGCCCGCCCGCGAGGCGCTGCTGGCGCTGGTGCGCGAATACGACGTCGTGCTCGAGTCCTTTCGCCCGGGCGTGCTCGAACGCCTGGGCGTGGGCTACGCGCGCATGCGCGAGGTCAACCCGGGGATCGTGTACTGCGCGATCTCCGGCTACGGCCAGGACGGCCCCAAGCGGGAGGCCTCGGGCCACGACACGAACTATCTCGGGCTCGTCGGGCTGCTCGGGCTGACGGGCGCCTCGGGCGGTGAGCCGGTGCAGGCGGCGGGCCAGATCGCGGACCTGGGCGGCGGCGCGCTGATGGCGGCGTTCGGGATCATGGCGGCGCTGCGCGAGCGCGACGGCGCGCCGGCCCGAAACGGGCGTCCCGCCGAACCCGGCTCGGGCGAGGGGCAGCTGGTGGACGTGTCGATGTCCGACGGCGCGCTGTCGTGGCTGGCGATGGTCGCGGCCGCGTACTTCGCCGACGGCGTGGTGCCGCGCCGCGGCGAGCTGCCGCTGGCGGGCGCGCTGATCTGCTACCGCCCGTATGAATGCGCCGACGGCTGGGTGTCGCTGGGCGCGCTCGAGCCGAAGTTCTGGCAGGCGTGGTGCCGCGGCGTCGGGCGCGAGGAGCTGGTGGCGATGCAGTTCGAGCGTCCGGGCTCGGAAGCGCACGCGCGGGTGCAGGAGATCTTCCGTTCGCGCACGCGCGCGCAATGGGAGCGGTTCGCGCGCGAGCACGACTGCTGCCTCGAGCCGATCCTGGAGCTCGACGAGGCGCTGTGCTCGCGGCTGGTGGCCGAGCGCGAGATGGTGGTCGAGCTCGAGCAGCCGGGGGCGCGGCGCGCGGTCCGCCAGCTGGGCATCCCGGTGAAGCTCGATCGCACGCCGGGGCAGCACGCGCGCCTGCCGGGCCCGGCGCTAGGCGAGCACACCGAGGAGCTGCTGCTGGCGGCGGGCTACGCGCCCGCGCGGATCGCCGAGCTGCTCGCGTCGGGCGCGGCGGCGGGGCCGGCGCCGGACGCGACGCTCGCGACGGGCGCACGGCCAGCGACGCAGGCGGCGGGCGAGCGCTCCCCGGCCGCGCCGACGTTCCGCGCGTGAGCGGGCGATGAGCGCCCATCCGCACCTGCTGAAGATGAGCGAGCTGGCGGAGCGCTCGGGGGTGAGCGCGGGCACGATCCGCTACTACCTGCGCGAGGGCCTGCTGGGGGCAGACGGCGAGGTGCTGCGTACGAGCCGCAACATGGCGTACTACCCGCCCGAGTACGTCCAGCGGATCGCGCTGATCAAGCGCCTGCAGGAGGAGCGCTTCATGCCGCTGCGCGTGATCAGGGCCGCGCTCGCGCAGGACCCCGAGCGCATGCGCGCCCTGATCGAGCTCGAGGACCGGATCCTCGAGCGAGCGCTCGAGGGCGCGAACGACCGCGAGCGCGTCTCGCGCAAGCAGGCGCAGGCGCGCTACGGCGTGCCGCGCAACGTGCTCGAGCGGCTGGCCGAGATCGGCGTGCTGACGCCCAACCGGCGCGGCTATGACCGCGACGATCTGAAGATCATCGAGGCGATCGCGAGCTTCCGCGCGGGCGGCTACGAGGAGGCCCTGGGGTTCACCGTGTATGACACGCTGCGCTATCGCGAGGCGCTCGAACCGCTGGTCGAACAGGAGGTGCGCGCGCTGCTCGAGCGCCTGGCGGGCGAGGTGCAGGTGGAGCGCGCGCTGGAGATCGTGGCCGCGGGCGTGGAGCCCCTGCGCGAGCTGATCGGCGCGATCCACTCCAAGCTGTTGCTCACTGCGCTGAGCAGACACCGCGCGGGCGGGTGACGCGACGCGCGCCGGCGCGAGCGCCGCGCATGCATCGCGCGACGGATCGCGCGTGGGCGTCCTTGCCGTGGCGGCGCGGTGGCCGGGCGCATGCGCTCGGCGTTATGCTCTGCACGCATTGACTGACCAGTCAATCTGTCGATCGCAGGAGTCCGCCGGGCGTGCGGGTCGCGGCTGTCCAGCTTAGCGCGTCGGCCGACCACGTCGCGAACCTGGCGAGCGCCGATCGGCTGACGCGCGCGGCGGCCGCGGACGGCGCGCGGCTGATCGTGCTGCCGGAGAAGTGGACGGCGATGGGCTCGGAGGAGGACCTGCGCGCGGGCGCGGAGACGCTCGAGGGCGCGGCGATCGGATGGGCGCGCGCGATCGCGCGCGAGCTCGAGATCGACCTCGTGGCGGGCTCGATCCTCGAGCGCGTCCCCGGTCGCGCGAAGCTCGCGAACACCTCGGTGCACGTCAACCCGCGCGGCGAGGTGACGGCCGTGTATCGCAAGCTGCACATGTTCGACGTGGAAATCGACGGGCGCGCCTACCGCGAGTCGGCGCTCGAGCAGCCGGGCGATGAGATCGTGCTGTCGCGGACCGCGGACGGCGTGCAGCTGGGGCTGTCGATCTGCTACGACCTGCGCTTCCCCGAGCTGTACAGGATCCTGGCTGTCCGCGGGGCGCGCGTGGTGGCGCTGCCGGCGGCGTTCACGCTGGCGACCACGCGAGACCACTGGCCAACGCTGGTGCGCGCGCGTGCGATCGAGAACCAGGCGTTCGTGATCGCCGCCAACCAGGTGGGCGAGCATCCCGCCGGCCAGCACTCCGGCGGTCGCTCGATGATCGTCGATCCCTGGGGGGTGGTGCTGGCGCAGGCGCCCGACGGCGAGGGCCACGTCGTCGCCGACCTCGACCTCGAGCGCCAGCGGGAGATCCGCGCGCGCCTGCCCTCGCTGGCCAACCGCCGCCCGTCGGCGTACCGCTGGCCGGAGGTCGCGGCGTGAGCGCCGGCCGCGCGCCCGCGCCCAGCTCCCGCCGCGCGCCCGCGCGGCCCGCCGGCAGCCCCCCCGCGCCGCGCGCGAAGGCGCAGGACAAGCGGCGGCTGATCCTGGACGCGGCGGTGCGGGTGTTCGCCCGCCAGGGCTTCCACGCGTGCCGCGTGTCGGACATCGCGGAGGAGGCGGGCGTCGCGTACGGCCTCGTCTACCACTACTTCGCCTCCAAGGACGAGGTGCTGGACACGCTGTTCCTGGAGCGCTGGGAGGTGATGCTGGAGCTGATCCGCGAGGTGGACGCCGCATCGTCCCCGCAGGGGGAGCCGCTTCCCGTGCGGGACAAGCTGGGCGAGATCGCGTCGTTCATCGTCGAGAGCTACCGCCACGACCCGGACCTGATGAAGGTGATCATCGTGGAGGTCACGCGCGCGGCCAACTCCTTCGGGACCACCCACATAGCGACGATCCGCGAGGCGTACGAGCTGATCGGGGGGATGATCGCCAAGGCTCAGGCCGAGGGCGTGTTCAAGGCGCAGATCGACGCGCGCTTCGCGGCGATGGCGTTCTACGGCGCGATCGAGCAGCTGCTCACGGGTTGGATATTCGATCTGCTGCCCACGGGTAGTGACTACTACGAGCGCGCCAAGTGGCTCGTGGTGGAGACGGTGTGCAGCGGGTTGGAGCAATAGACTGCGCGAAATGCAAAACGACACGGTCAAGCGGTTGATGTGGCAGGGTCTGCTGGCGGGCGTGGGCGCGCTGGTGGGAATGGTCGCCAACCGGGCGGCCGCGACCGTGTGGCGGCAGCTGTTCGACGAGGAGCCGCCCGAGTGAACGCCGCTGCACCACCGCCTGCGGGCGAGCGATGGGAGGATGGCGAGCGCAAGGAGGAAGCCCACAACATCGCCTCGGCGATCGCGGAAGTGTCCGAGCGCGCGACGCTGCTGGTGCGCGAGGAGATCGAGCTGGCGAAGGCGGAGATGAGCGAGAAGGCGACGAAGCTCGTCAAGGGCGCCGTCGTCGGTATCGCCGCTGGCGTGTTCTTCCTGACGGCGCTCGTGTTCGTGCTGTTCGGCTGCGCGTGGCTGCTCTACTACCTCCTGCCGCTGGGCAACGACTACACGTACTTCTACGGGTTCTTCGCGATGGCTGTGATCCTGGTGGCGCTCGGGGTGATCGCCGGGCTGATCGCCGCGAAAGCAGTCAAAAAAGGCTCTCCGCCCGTGCCCAACATGGCGATCGAGGAGGCGCGCAAGATCCGTGAGAGCGTCGCTCCCGGCGCCACCCCCGCCGATGGCGCGCAGGCGTCGGACGCCGCCGGCGAACGCGGAGCCGGCGCGTGGGCGTCGAGCACGGGGGGCGAGAGCTGATGGCGGCGGGCCGCACCCCTGCGGAGATCCGCAGCTCGATCGAGGCAAACCGTATGGAGCTGGCCGTGTCCGTCCAGCGCCTGCGCGGCGAAGTCCAGCGCGTGACCGACTGGCGCGCGCACGTCGAGCGCCACCGCACGCAGATCACGGTGGGCGCGGCGGTCGTCGGCTTGATGATCGGCGCGCGCGTGCTGCGACGCCGTCGCCGGCGCGGCGACTGACCGCGCCGCTCAGGCCAGCAGCGCGCGGGGGACGGCGCCGACGCCGATCAGGCCCGGGCCGGTGTACGCGCCGATCACGGGGCCGACCTCAGAGGTGAACACGGGGTCGGAGTCGAATATCGCGCGGCAGCGTTCGATCAGGCGCTCGGCCTGCTCGGGCGCCTGGATGTGCTGCACCACCCAGCCGTCGGCGGCGCTGTCGTGCAGCTCCTGCGCGTAGGCGACCATGCGCTCGAACGCGCGCCCCGCGGTGCGCACGCGCTCCACGGGGACGATCTCGCGCTCGAGCGAGAGGATCGGCTTGATCCTGAGCGTGCCGCCCAGCCATGCCTGCGCCTTGCCGACGCGCCCGCCGCGCCGCAGGTACTCGAGCGTGTCCACACAGAACCAGATCCGCAGCGCCGTGCGCGTCTCCCTGACGCGGGCCACGACGGCGTCCTTGTCGGCGCCCGTGCGCGCGGCGGCGCAAGCGGCCAGCACCAACAGGCCCGTCCCGCCGCACGCGGTCTCTCCGTCGATCACCTCCACGCGCTCGCCCAAGCCGCGCTCGCCCAGCAGCTGGTGCGCCTGGCGCGCGGCCTCGCAGGTGCCGGAGATGCCGCCCGCGAGGTGGATCGAGACGATGTCGTGGCCGGCGTCGAGCAACGGCTCCCATACCGCGAGGAAGTCGCCGATCGACGGCTGCGAGGTGCTGGGAAGCTCTGGGTCGACGCGCAGGCGCTCGTAGAACGCGTCGAAGCCGTCCATGTCCAGCTCGCGCGCGGGTTCCCCTTTCCAGCCCACGTACAGGCTCACCTGGTGCACGCCCTGCGCGTCCGCGAGCGAGCGCGGCAGGTAATGCGTGCTGTCGGTCGCGACCGCAACGGTGGCCATGCGGCGCGGGACCCTACAGCAAGCAGCTACCGGGACAGCGCCTGCGCCAGCTCGCCCGACTCGTACATCTCGAGGACGATGTCACAGCCGCCGACGAGTTCGCCGTCGATGAACAGCTGGGGGATCGTCGGCCACTGCGAGAGCGCGGACAGCTCCTGGCGGATGCGAGGGTCGGGCAGCACGTCGACGGCGGCGAACGGAGCCTCTAGCGCCTGCAGGGCGGCGACCGTGCGCGCGGAGAAGCCGCACGCCGGCGCCTCGGGCGTCCCCTTCATGAACAGGATCACCTTGTGCTCGTCGATCGCCTGGGCGATCGCGTCGCGGATCGGGCTGGGGCTCTCGCCGGCGTCCGCGCTCGTCGACGGCGCGGGCGGCTCGGCGGACATCGGCAGCGGCTGGAACTGGTCGGCGGGCATGGTGGGCTCCTGGCTTTCAGTTGGTGGTGGGGATCTTCGGCGGGGCCTGCGTCTTGAGCGCGAGGGCGTGGATCGCTCCGCCGATCTCCGCCCCGAACACGGCGTAGACGAGACGGTGCTGCTCGATGCGCCCCAGGCCATCGAACACGGCGGCGGTGACGGTGGCGCGGAAGTGATCGCCGCCGCCGGTGTAATCCTCCACCTCCGCGCGGGCCCCCGGGATGGCGGTCTCGATGCGCTGCTTTATGTCATCGGCGGATGGCATCGCCATCAAGAGTAGAAGGTCCGTGCAGGCGCGCGAGCGCCCTGCGGGGCGACGCTATACTTTGGAAAGCCTTGAAGACGCACACAGGAGCGAAGCGATGATCGAGATCACCGACAAGGGCGCCGAGAAGGTTCAGGAGTTCTTGGCCGCCCAGCAGGCGGACGCGGGCGTTGCGGGCCTGCGAGTGGGCGTGCGCGGCGGCGGCTGCTCTGGCTTCCAGTACCAGCTGGCCTTCGACGAGCAGCGCGAGAACGACGTCGTGTTCGAGAGCCACGGCCTGAAGCTGCTGGTGGACGGCGAGAGCCTGCAGTTCGTGCGCGGCTCCACGATCGACTACGAGGAGAGTCTGCAGGGCGCGGGCTTCAAGGTCAACAACCCCAACGTCGTGGCCGCGTGCGGCTGCGGCTCGTCCTTCCGCGTGGCCGAAGAGGAGCAGGTCTCGGCGGTGTGAGGGCGCGCGGCCGGCGCGGCGCCGGAGCGCGCGCGGTGGCCGGGGCGAGCCCCTCCCAGCGGGCATGGCGATCCTGCCGCAAGCGCTGCGCAGCCTGACGCCGGCGCGGCTGCGCGACGACGTGCGGGCGCGCGCCGTCGCGGTGGGGCTCGGCCTGATCCCGCCGCGCACGATGCACTCGGCCGAGGACGTGCGCGTGCTGCTCGACGCCGCGCGCGGCGCCAGGCGGGCGGTGGAGATCGGCGTTTACGAGGGGGCTTCGGCGCTGGCGCTGCTCGGCACGC
>DATJTT010000016.1:0-120652 GCA_035503075.1 Solirubrobacteraceae bacterium | reverse complement strand
TGGCAATCCGGCGAGATGTGCCTGCGCTGGACCGCCGCCGGGATGCTCGAGGCCGAGCGCCAGTTCCGGCGCATCGTCGGCCACAAGGACCTCGCCAAGCTCGCTCTCGCCGTCGAGCGCGAGGTCGCCGAGCCCGTGGTCCTCGTCACCCACCGATCCAAGGAGGCCGCTACGCTCACGACCGCCTGAGATTCACACCCAGGCCGTCACCGAAACTCCACGCCGACCGGGACATGCTCTGAACTGTCGCGATGCGAGGAAGGCGACCCGCCTTTGTCCAGGTCAGCTCATCCAGCTCATTGCGATAAGTGAAGTCGAGCTGCACCATGGCCAGATCACCTGCGCTGAAGCGGTAAATCTGCTGAGCGAGACCCTCAAGTATGTGGCCAGCGTTTGTCGTGGTGTGATGCGGCGTTGATTCCTCAATGATCTCGTCAATCCGCGGGCCAACCAGCTGGACAATGCTTCCGCGGTCGAGCGTTATCTTCCCTTCCTCTACGAAGTAGCGGCGGGGAACACCACCTGCGCAAAGGCCCCGCAAGACAGCCCGATAGGCGGCTGGTGGGCATGTCTCCGCACGCTCGATTGCTGCGCGCAGCCCAGGCAGGTCGAGGATATGGGAAAACGTACCATCGGGCCCGGGCGAAAGCCACGCGTCGCGATCGATGGCAGCGATTAGCTGTTCGAGCTTGCCACAGAGTCGTTTGACAGCCCGGGTCTTGCTCAGTTCCTGAGCCACAGCGTGTTCATCCAGGCACCCGATGCCAAGCAGTCGGGCGAGATCCAGGACGTCGGTCGCGCTTTCGAAGTGCTCGGCGATCGGGGTCGAAGTCGATGTCATATTTGGCTGGACCGAACGGTCGCGATTTACCGAACGGTTCTGTCGGGTTCCCTGGCGCAGCCAAGGCGACGGCGGCATCATAACCATCCGCAATTCAGAATGTTCGGCGTGTTGGGTTCTTGATGCGCGCGGGTCGATTAACGCTTAGGCGGTTGGAGGTCAAGAGCAGGCAGTCCAGCATGCGTCTCAATCCTGCCCTTGTCGGTCGCGTATAGCAGCCGTGTAACTGACGCAGAGCGCGAGTATCCGCTCGGGTGGCAGCGCGGTTCGTAGGGCGCGCTGGGCCATCATGATGCCTGGGCGTCCGCGGCCTCCGAAGAGCGCATCCAGGTAGGCGAGGGCGGCGGTGGTCGGCTCGCCAGCGATCGGGTCACGAGTGAGGCTGGCGAGGGTGTCCGCGATATCGGCGGGCTTGGTGGTTTGCATTATGCGCAGGACGTCGGCTGCGTCCTTGTCGTCGACGCGGCTCTGACGCTTGCCCTCGACGCGCTCATGCAGCTTGTGGAGCTTGGCGACGAGTAGTGCCGCAGCTCCGGCGACTTCGGCCTGGATTGACCGCTGGTCGTCGGGGTTGAGGGCGTGGATCGTGAGTCGGCTGTGGTCGACGAGTGCTGCCTCGAGCCCGAGCGCGCGGCGGGCGACGCGCTGTCCTTGCCCTTGCAACCGGGCGTCTCGGCGGCCGGCACCTGTGGCGACGCCCTCGGGAACGATCAGGTCGACCGGTATGCACACGTCATCTTCACCGACGCGTGCAGTCGCGAGCCAGATGCCGGGCTCGGTGCTGAGCTGGAAGTCGGCGCTGAGCATCGCCGCTTCGAGCGTGGGGGTCTCGGCGAGCTTTGAGGGGTTCAGTGCGAGGTCGCCGTCGGTCGTGTAGGGGGCGATCGCGAGGTTCGCGTCGCCGGTGCGTAGGTAGATCGCCTGGGCGCCGGCGACGATCACCGACAGGCCATGTGGCTGCAGCGCCGTTAGCGCGTCGAGCAGCACGCTTCTGGCCGCTACGTACAGCGGCTCCACCGCTGTTGGGGAGGTAGGCTCGGTCACTGTTCTCGTATTGGGAGCTGGTCGAGCGATTTCCAACGCCACGTGCGTTCGTTGGCCAGCAGCCAGTCGAGCAAGGCCTCCGCCTCGACGGGCATTCGGCCTGTGCCGGAGAGGCAGTCGGCCGCGACCTGTGAGGGGCACGCGTAGTGCAGACCGTCGTTGCGGCTGCTGCGCTCCCAGACGACGGAGTCGAACGGGGCGAGCAGCACGACGTTCGCGCCCTCGTCGGCCGGGAGAAGGCCAAGCTTGCGCGCGAGCGACATGGGATCGTCGCTGTAGACGAGCAGTAGGGCAGGTGCTGCCACGGGCGCCATGCGCACCGCCGCGAACGATCCGGTGATCAGATACCGACTGTCGCTGGCCTCAGCGGCGAGACGCTGCAGCGCGTCCGTCGCGCCCTTTGGCGCGAGGAAGGCGAATGCGCGGTTGGTCTGCAGGACGTCGTAGCTCTCGCTCCAACGTCGCAACAGTCCGACGAAGTCGACCTGATCAACGACTCCGCGACGTGAACGCGCGACCAGTGCTTCGCTGTCGAGCGTGTCGAGCAGACGCGAGACATATCCGGGCGTCAGGTCCGCCGCGCGCGCGAGCTCAGACACGCCATACGGCGGGTGCACGTCGGCGAGCAGCCGGATCAGTCGCGCCGCGCGTGGACCACGCACCAACGCTCGCCCGCGCGGCTTGGGGGCCGGGTTGCGCGTCGCGCCGTCGGAGCTGATGAACAGGCCGGGGCTTGAGAGGCTGAGCAGTGCGTTACCGGTCAGGTCGATGTAGTTGATCTCCTGCTCCTGGAGCAGCTGGCGCGTACGCTCGCTTAGCCACGGTGCGATGACCAGCACCGGGGTTGAGCCGGCCAGGCTGCGCAGTGTTCGAGCGAGGCTCGGCAGCAGTTGCGCGGCCTCACGAGGCTCGAGCGACGGTCGCGCCTGCACAGCCAGCGTCCCGATGGTGCGGTTCGGGCTGCGGATGTAGAGCACGGCGTCATCGCTCAACTGGTCGTCAGGCGGCGTGTTGCCGTCGGGGCCGACGCGCTCGACCTCCCACTGGGAGGGCAGCCGGTCGCGCAGCCACGCAACGGCGTCGCCAATCACGTCAGTTTCCGATATCGGCAAGTTTGCCTGCATCGCAAACAATGTTAGCTTAGCAGTGTTTTCTTTTCAAGGGCATTTGCGATGAAGGCAAATCGACTGATTCGAGAACACTCTGGATGGTCTGCATCGTTGCCGCCTCGTTGCGTGGATATTTCGGGTCGCCCGCAACGGGCGTCCACGTCAGCGGGGCCGTCTAGGTTTCAGAAGGGATGGGACTTCTGTTCTGCGAGCGTGACCTGGCCTCGTACTTGCATAGCTATGACGTGGCGCTGCACGATGAGGTGCAACATACGCCCGACGACGAGCTACTTCAGGCCGACGTCGAGGCATGGTCTGCCGCGCTCGGCGCGGCATACGCCGTCCATTCGCCGCAGATCAGGGCAGACGAGTGGTGGGCCGAGCCGCCCGAGACCGGCCAGGTGGACGTTCGACATGACTCCTCCAGGGTGATTCGCGACCCGAGCCGTCCAGCGCTTGTCCCCGGAACGCGCGTGCGCATCCACGTCCCGTTCGACGGCGACGGCGAGGTCTTCGGGAAGATGGCATCGACCCGGTCGTGGAATCCTCCCGTGGCGGAGGTTGAGGCCAACGAGCTGATCTTCGACCTGTCTTGGCCTGACGACCGGCCGATGGATCCCGGCGGGTACGTGAAGGATCAGCTCGCGAAGATCGAGGACCTTCTGAAATGGTCTCGCCAGGATTGCGAGGCGCACAACGGTGGGCTGAGCGGCTATGCGCGCGGGCAGATCGAGCGTCGGGTGGCGTCGATCAAGGCATCGCGCGCATCGCTGCAGGCTAGCGGTATACCGGTGCGCTCGGGAAAGCCTCGCATCAGCGATGCGCTTGTGCGCAGACCTGCCCCACGGCGGCAGGCTCCCCGAGCGGGCGAGCCGCATGTCCCGCTCGAGCCAAGCCTGAGCGAGGACGTCTATGAGCACGTCCTCGAAGTCATACGTCTCCAGGGCGACGCGATGCAGCGGGCACCGGGCGCCTACGCCGGGATGAACGAGGAAGCGCTGCGTCAAGTTCTGCTGTCGGCGTTGAACACGCACTACGCAGGGCAGGTTTCGGCAGAGGCGTTCAACGGCGCTGGGAAGACGGATCTGCTCGTCCGAGACGGAGATCGCGCGGTGTTCATCGCCGAGTGCAAGCGATGGACCGGCGTCAAGGCGTTGGGCGAAGCGCTTGACCAACTGCTTGGCTACTCGACCTGGCACGACAGCAAGCTCGCGCTCGTCGTCTTCGTCGATCGTGCTGACCTCGGCGGCGTAGTCAAAAGTGCCTCCCGTTGAGAGACCACGCCGCGGTGAAGGCCCTCGACACGCACAGCACGACCGAGCTTCGGGGCAAGCTGGTGTTCGGAGCTGAGGCTGAGCGCACCGCGACGCTCGCGGTGCTGTTCATCCATCTGCCTCAGCAGTAGCCTCCTCGACATGCGACGGTCCCCGACTGATCGCACGGCGTTGCGCCGATCACCGTATCAAGGCAGCGCGCGAAGCTCCACGAACCTATAGGCACGCCCCGCAGGGAAGCTATGCTCGGAGCCATCGCCACGGCGGGAGCCGGGGATATCCGCCTGCATCCCGCCCCCGCTATGGCCTTATTTGCGACCATGGACGCGAAGTCGTCGAGGTCGCTGGCGGTGCTGAAGGCGCTTGAGAGGCGCGTTTTCAGTCGCGCCTCGGGCTTGTTTCGGTCCAATTCGACGGCGAAGTGGAACGCCTCGTAGACTCGACGGCAAAGCTCGGGGTCGGCCTGCTGTCCAGGCTCTAGCCGATCACTGCCGGTGGATGCAGGACTCGGCCGGTCGGCGCTCTGATCGGTCGGTGCTGCTACACGCCTGAGGCGGCCACATCCGCGTCGCTGCCCTTTCACGATCTGAGCGGCAGCCTCCCCGAGCCCGGTTAAGGCAGACTCCAACTATGGATACGGCGTTCACGCGACTGGTGGGCTGCCGGGCCCCCATCCAGCAGGCCGGAATGGGCGCGACCTCCTCGGTGGAATTGGCGGCGGCGGTGGCTGACGCGGGCGCTCTGGGCATGCTGGGCACGGCTGGCGTGCCGGACCGGTTGGTGCTGCCGGCGCTGGACGCGCTGGCCGCCCGGACGGCGGGGGTTTTCGGCGTCAACTTCTTGGTGCCATTCATGAATCGCGAGGTGGTGGCCCAGGCCGCTTGCAGGGTCAAGGTGGTGGAGTTCTTTTATGGGGATCCGGACGCGGGTCTGGTCGAGATGGTCCACAGCAGTGGAGCCCTGGTGAGCTGGCAGGTGGGGTCGGTGGCCGAGGCCCGCGCCGCGGCCGACTGTGGTTGTGACTAGGTGGTGGCCCAGGGGACCGAGGCGGGCGGCCACATCCGCGGCCAGGTGGCGCTCCTGCCCCTGCTGGACAGTGTCCTTGAGGTGGTTGCGGTTCCGGTATTGGCGGCAGGCGGGATCGCTACCGGCAGGTCGGTCGCTGCCGTTCTGGCCGCTGGGGCCGCCGGGGCCCGGGTGGGCACCCGTTTCTTGGGCGCCCGGGAGGCCGACGTGCATCCGGTCTACCGGCGGGCTCTGATCGACGCCGGCCCCGAGGACACCGAGCTGACCTCGGCCTTCTCGACCTGGTGGGATGCTCCCCATCGGGTACTTCACGGCTGCATAACCGAGGCTATGGCCAGCCAGGACGAGCTGGTGGGCGAGACGGCTTGGGGTGACGGTCGCTCGACCCAGATCCCTCGTCTCTGTGTCCTTCACCCAGTGGCAGCCACCACGGGGCGGGTGGAGGCGATGGCTCACTACGCCGGCCAGTCCGTGGGCCAGATCCGCCGGGTCCAGCCGGCGGCGGAAATCGTGGCCGAGCTCGCCGGCGGCGCCGGGGAGCTGCTGCGCCACGCCGCCCGCTCGGGCTAGAAACAGCCGCAGACACCGAACTCGAATCCGCGCCCGGACTGTCACCGTTGAGCGCTTGTTCCCTCGCCTGCGCGCCCAGCCAGGACGCCTCAGGCGTAGAGCGCCTCGATCTCGGTGGCGTACTTCGTCTCGATCTGCGCGCGGCGCAGCTTGAAGGTCTCTGTCAGCTCGGTGCCGGGCAGCCACGGCTGCGCGAGGATCGCGTGCGCTTCGATCCGCTCGAGTGGGGGGAGGGCGGCGTTGAGCGTCTCGATCGCCGCGGCGACGGTCGCGCACGAGCTGGGCTCTGTCGCGGCGTGGGGCGGCTCGAGCACGAGCAGCGCCGCGAGATGGGAGCGCCCGTCGCCGATCACGCAGACCTGGGCGATCGTCGGGCATGCGTCCTTCAGCGCCGCCTCGATCGACGCCGGGTGCACGTTGTGCCCGTGCGCAGGTATGAGCGTCTCCTTCTTGCGCCCGATCAGCCGCAGCCGACCCTCGTGGTCGAGCTCGCCGAGGTCGCCGGTGTTGATCCAGCCGTCGGCGCCGTAGGTCTCGCGGCTCTCGCGCGGGAGGTTGCGATAGCCGCGCGGGGCGTGGGGACTGCGCACGAGCACCTCGCCATCGGCGGCGAGACGCAGCTCGTAGTCCGGTGCAGGGCCGCCAAGCGTTCCCAGATCGATGGTGCCGGGACGCTGCGCGCAGGCCATGCCAAACTCGGTTGCGGCGTAGAACTCCTGGAAGTCGATGCCAAGCGCGCGGTAGTGCTCGTGCACCGTCATCGGGCAGGACGCCGCACCGCTCAACGCCTTGCTCATGCGGTCGAGCCCGATCCGCTCGCGCAGCTTCGCGAGCAGCGCCTGCTCCGGCTCGCCTGGCGGCGCGCTGGCCTGCCCATGCGCGACGGCGCGTACGCGCTGCACCGCCCGCTCCAGCGCGACGCGCTCGCCCACCGCGAGCGATCCTTCGAGCGCACGCTGCAGCGCCTGCCAGACGAGCGGCGGTCCGAACAGGCGCGTGGGCCGGGCTTCGCCGAGCGCCGCGCCAAGCTGGCTGGGGTCGCGGCAGATGGTGCGCGTGGAACCGCGCGTGAACGAGTACCAGTGACCGATGCCGCGCTCGCCGACGTTCGCCATCGAGCCGTAGGAGATGTCGTGGATGGCGCCGTCCCCGCCAAGCGCGGTGTCGAAGCTGCCGAGCGCGCCAAGCGCGCCGCGATGCGTCTGCTCGACTCCCTTGGCAGGACCTGTGGTGCCGGAGGTGTAGAGCAGCCCCACGAGATCGTCAGGCGCCACCGCGCGCCACGCAGCCTCGAAGTCGAAGCCGGCGGGCGCGGCGATCGTCGCGAGCGCGCCGCGCCCGTTGTCCCCACCGTCCAGCGTGAGCGTCTGCCCCACCGCGTGGCGCACCTTCTCAAGGCGGCTGTGAAGCTCGGACTCCACGAGCAAAAGCAGCGGCTCGCTGTCGCGCAGCACGTGTTCGATCGTCGCGGGCGGCGAGGCTGCGTAGAGCACGACGCCGGCGGCGCCGAGGTGCAGCGTCGCGGCCTCGGCGATCGCAAGCTCCGGCCGGTTGCGCGAGAAGAAGGCGACCCGCTCACCGCGGCGCACGCCGAGGGTCGCGAGCGCGCCGGCGATGCGCTGCACCGCGGCCGCGTAGGCCGACCATGTGAGCGCCCGTCCCTGATCGGCGTGATCGACGAGCGCGACCCGGTCCGGCACGCGCGCGGCACTGATCTGGAACGCCCCACAGAGCGTCGCGGCGCGCAGCGCAGCCCACTCGCCCGCAGCGGGCTCCTCCGCGCGCTCCATGGACGAAGGTACTCCCTTGCTCACCCGCGAGAGCCTAACAAGCGACAGCGGGCAGGTCGCGCCAAAAGCGCCCATCCGCCATCGAACCGGGATAGAGTTCCGACCGCAGCGCGCGCGGCCGGGACGAGCAATGTTCGAGCCGTGGCGAATCCCCAATCCGACAGAGGAGGAGCGGATATGGCTGATGGCTTGGCGTGGGAGGATCTCCCGAGTGACTTGGAGGGTCCAGGGGTAGCGATCCGGCGCGTAGACTTCGACGGTCTTGCCATGTGTCTCATCCGTATGGAGGCGGGCGGCAAGACTGACGAACTGTTTACCGGGATGCCGGACGATCGGTGTCAGTGCGCGCATTGGGGTTACATCGTCAGTGGCACGATGCGCGTTCATAGCGCGGACGGCGCCCGTGACTACACGGCCGGGGAGACCTACTATTGGGCACCCGGCCATAACCTCGAGGTCGTCACAGACGCTGAATACTTCGAGATCTCGAAGGTCGAGGACTACGACGTGCTGATGGACCACTGCAGGCGAGGGCTCGCGGCAGCGGTCGAGGCTGCGGAGTAAGAGGAGGGTGTGGTGGGCGCAACGAGGACGCCCACCGACCCGCCCGACCCCGAGGAGGTCGCCAGGTTCGCGTTTCGCGTGTGGGGCTACAAGCAGGGGGAGATGGTCTGGGTCTCCTCGCCGTTTGGGGGTGAGGTAGCGGTCTGAGGGCCGCTTTCGTCGCTCGTTGGCTGGCTTTCGCGTGCGCGGCTGCTGTGCGCAAGTTGCGCAGTTCGTGAGGGACGCGCCGTCGTCCTCGGTGCAGGCTGCTGGGTGATGAAGCTCAACCGCCCGCAGAGGAGGACGACGTGCGCGTCACCACGGCATTCAACCGGCTGTTGCGCCTGCCCGGCGCGGCGGTCATCGACGTCAGCTTCGCCGCGGAGGGGGTGATTGTGACGGTGCGGCTGCGCCGCCAGCGGCGGGTGTGCTCGCGCTGCGGGCAGACTGGCGCCCACCTGCAGATCCACGATCGTCGTGTTAAGCGCTGGCGCCACCTGGATCTCGGGCGCACCCGTTGCGTGATCGAGTGCGAGCTGCGGCGGCTGCGCTGCCCGGACTGCGGCGTGCACCTGGAGGCCGTGCCGTGGGCGAGAGCCGACGCTCACCACACTCGTGACTTCGAGGATGTCGTGACATGGCTGGCGCAGCAGATGGCCAAGACGCCGATCGCGGGGCTGCTTCGGATCGCGTGGGGCACCGTCGGGCAGATCGTCGAGCGTGTCGTCGCTGAACGGCTCGACGAGACGCGCCTGGAAGGGCTGGTCGCGATCGGCGTCGATGAGATCAGCTACCGGCGCCATCACCGCTACCTCACGAGCGTTGTCGACCACCACGGCGGCGGGATCGTATGGTGCGCCCCTGGCCGCAACTCCGAGACCCTGCAAGGGTTCTTCGAGCTCCTCGGCGAGCGTCGTCACTCGATCAAGGCCGTCTCGATCGACATGTCCGGCGGCTACGAGAAAGCGATCCGCCAGGCCCTCCCACGCGCCGATGTGTGCTTTGACCCCTTCCACGTCGTGCGTCTGGCCCAGCGCGCCGTGGATCAGGTCCGCCGTGATGAGTGGAACGCGCACGAGCGCTCACACACCCCCAAAGGACGGTGGATCAAGGGCACGCGCTGGTCACTGCTGAAGGCGCCAGAGAAGCAGAAGCCCGAGCAGCTCGCACTGCTGGACGAGGTCCAGCATGCCAACCGCTCGCTCTACCGCGCCTTCCTGCTCAAGGAGGAGCTACGGCTCATCTACCAGCTCGAGCGTCCCGCCCTCGCCGCCAAGCAGCTCGACGGCTGGCTCGCCTGGGCCTCACGCTCCAAGCTCGCTCCGTTCATCAAGCTCGCACGCACGATCCGTCTTCACCGTCACGGCATCCTCGCCGCTATCCGCCTGCGCCTCACCAACGGCCGCCTCGAGGGACTCAACAGCCGCATCCGCCTCATCAGCCACCGCAGCTTCGGGTTCCACTCAGCCACACCCCTCATCGCCCTCGTCTACCTGTGCTGCTCAAGCATCACGATCCAGCTACCGCGATGAACCACCCTTCACCCCCAAACCAACCGGAGCACCGATGGTCTCGCTGCTGGTCCACTTGGGCGACCGGCTCGGGCTGTACCGGGTGCTCGACGGCGCCGGGCTCCTCACGGCAGATGACTTGGCCAGCCGGACGGGGCTGCACCCGCGCTGGCTGCGGGAGTGGCTGCGGGGCAACGCGGCGGCCGACCTGCTGGCGTCCAATGATGGGGAGCAGTTCGAGCTGACCGCTGCTGGCGCCCTGGTGCTCGCGCGCGAGGAGGAGAGCCTGCAGTTCGCGGCCGGCGCCTTCGGCCCGCCGCTCGAGCCGGCGCTGGTGGACGAGTTGGCCGATGCCTTTCGCACCGGCACCGGGCTGCCCTACGATCGCCACGGCGCGGAGGGGGTGCATCGCACCGAGCGGATGCTCGGCCCCTGGGCACGTCTCAGCCTCGTGCCCACGATCCTGCCGGCGCTTGAGGGGGTGGCCGACCGGCTCGCCGCGGGGACGCTTGTGGCGGATGTCGGGTGCGGGGCGGGGGTGGCGCTGAGCACCCTGGCCGAGGCCTTTCCGCAGTCGACGTTCCACGGGTACGAGCTCTCGCGCCTGGCCGTCGAGCGCGTCCGTGCTCGAGTGGCAGGGGCGGGCCTGACCAACGTCGAGATCGCCGGTCGCTGATAGGTGTTCAGGTCCCGCCCCCGCTGTATATAGCGAAAGCCCTGGAAAGCCAGGGCGTTCGTGGTTTCTGGGGTCGGGCGGCTGGTGGTTTGAGGCGGGGTGTGAACGGGAGTGCGAACATTCGGTTTGCACTGGAGCTGGCGTCACGGTGTCCGCTATCGGCGTAGCGCAGCGGGCGGCTGCGGCAGGCTTAGATCAGTCGGGTGGCCGGTCCGGGGCCACTCCCCGTCGGTCCTGGCTGTGTGACGACCGACAGCAAGACGTCGGGCCCGTGCTCGATGCGGAGACTGTGTTTCGTCGTCCATTCCGCACCGTGAAATGCCTGTGGGCTTACGCTGGCTCGGCCACTACTCGGCGAGCTTCACGCTCGACACCTACGTCCACCTGCTCGACAACCATCTTGGCGAGCCGCTTCAAGCGGCGGCTCCGCTCAGTCGGAGCGCTTGAGCTCATCCGCTTCCTGGCGTAGACATCACTCAGGCGGCCGGGTGCGCACCCGTAGTCTGCGGACATCCAACTCATCATGGTTTGCCGGTCGATCAAGAGCACGGCAGGTATTCCTAGATATCCTCAGAGATTATCTGCTAAGCTCAGGCAAATGGCTGAGCTTATTGTCGACTTCAAGGATCCTGAGAGTATCGCCGACGCGATACCGCAGGCCGAGACGCTCATACGTCAAGCCGAGCAGCGAGTAGCGAGGGCCATCGAACAGGCAACGCAAGCACAGCAACGCGCGAGCGATGCGGAACTTGAGATACAGCGCTTGAGAGCCGTCTTGCTGACCCTCGAACAGCTCAGTGGGGGCGGCGCGCCATCTCCGCCTGACGCCTCCGAGGAAGGCTCAAGGGACCAAGCTCTGAAGGTCGTCATCATCATCAACGGGCCGACGAACATCACCGAGGTGGCAGAACACATGCCCGAGTTCAGCCGCAAGACGGTGTCCTGGGCGCTCTGGAAGCTCGCCGACGAAGGTGCGATACAGCGTCTTGGGCATGGTCGGTACGCCCCGCTCCGCTACGTGCCGGGCCAGCCGACAACGAATTACTTCCAGGTTCCGCCGGGGATGCCGGTGCCGAGTCATGCACAGATCATGCAGGCGGTCGAAGACGCCAATGCGGCCGCAAAGGCGGCGGCTGCATGACGGGCCAGGATCTCGGAGAGGCCGCCACCGCCGAATCCGTCGCCACGGCTCTCGCAGACCTGCAGCCTTCGTGGATCACGCTTCCGCCGAGAGACGAGGAGCTACCAAGTGAGTTGCAGCTCGCGCTCGACGGTTTCGACGCCGGGGATCGCGCGGCGGCTCGAGCTGCAGGCACATGGCTACGGACCCAAGCGGTCGCTGCTCACCGAACCTCGCGTACCCGCCTGCTCATCGCTGGCGGTCGCGTGGCGGGCTTCTACTCGCTCGCCTCGGCGCAGGTTGAACTCAGTCAGCGCGATCGCCGGCGCGCCGGTGTCGCACCCGTACGAGTGCCCGCAGCCCTCATCACCTGGATCGCCAAGGACAGGCGAGCGGCGGTCGACGGCAAGCTGCTGCTGCTCCACGCGGCCGCTACTGCCCGCCGTGCGGCCGAGCTGCAAGCAACATCAGTCCTCGTAGTCGACCCCTTCGATGATGAGACGGCGACGATGTGGCGTGAGCGCTACGGCTTTCGACCGTCGGCCGAAGCGAGGAAACCCAAGCGGCTCTGGCTGCCGCTGCAACCGGCGGACTAGCGGTTGCGGCCCTGCTGCTCAAGCTCGACGAGGTAAGCGTCGGCCTCATTGAGGAACGACCGGACGCGTGGGTCCTGTCTAGCTGTCTCGAACTCCGCCGCGTCTATCACCGCGACGATCTCCTCGGGCAGATCCTGTCCCTGGCTGGTCGTGTGGGTGTCGAGTGTCGAAGCCATCATCAGTCATGTCGGCATCACGCCGCCAGTGGTTTACGTCCTAGACGATAGCCGCTGCACCTGTCCCAATCAACTCGGGATCGCTGGCATGTCGGGTTGGCGTGGGCGCCGGACTCAGTCGACCTCACGTACACCGCCGCATCCGGCCGTCTATTGAGCGCTGACAGCGGGCCAGCCGTTTGCATGTGTGCGCCAGATCTCCTCGGCCTTGTCCGCCCATCGCGGCGGCAGCGCCGCGCGTAGCTCGGCGAGGAAACTGTCGGGTGGAGTCGCCGTCGGCGCGGGCAGCTCGGCGAAGAACGCATGTATCTCGACGGTCGTCTGATCCAGCACGTCCGGGCTCCCTGGGCGCCTGCGGAGCATCGAACGCGGCAAGCAGCGCAACCCCGATCCGCTCCAGCCCGACGACGTCATCCGCGATCCCCGGCTGCTCGAGCAACTCAGCGAGGTGCGCCCGCGTCGACTCGCGAATCGCGGTCAGCTCATCGCTGCTGATGAGCGCTGCCGGCACGACGTTACGGTAGCCCCCGTTGCGGACGTGACTGACGCCTCAGGTCCGCCACCAGGTCGTCGATCACGAGCACCTCGGGTAGCGGGCTGACGAGCCGCTCTACGGCGTGCTCGAGCGTCCGCGCACGCGGACGAGGCGGTGTGCGGCCGAGCGTATGCAGCGATTCGTACAGCGATTCGGCGTCGAATCGCCATGGCGCGGCCTCGTAGCGATCTTCGAGGTCACGCAGTATCTGTACGCCTGCTTGATCGAAGTCGCCGTGGTGGCGTCACGGACCGAGGAGCACCGCGGGTATGACGGCTATCCGTCTGCTCGTCTGTATGCGGTCGTTCCCGTCGTGATGATGATAGCGTC
Organism: Solirubrobacteraceae bacterium; assembly: GCA_035503075.1. Lineage (GTDB taxonomy): Bacteria > Actinomycetota > Thermoleophilia > Solirubrobacterales > Solirubrobacteraceae > Palsa-744. The sequence goes on along the minus strand of DATJTT010000016.1, from coordinate 107,511 downwards.
GGCCAGTTCGTCGCCGAGCCCACAAGCGACTCGAATAGGGCTCCAAGCAAGGTACCTTCGCGCGTGATAGGCGCAGTAGCGGCGCTCGGGTGCAGCAATGTCGTTGCGTCCGCGCCGAGCAGGCGCGCCGCGAGAGCCGGGTCGGCGAGGTGCTGCTTCGGCGGTGCCGAGAGGCGCGCGAGTCGGCTGCGTGTCGGCAACCACGGGGGGACAGGGCCGAGAATCCAGAGCCGTTCGAGTACGTACCGGTAGGGCTGTGTCGTGGCGCGGATGGGCTTATCACCGTGACCGCTTGTCGCAGCGTCGCGAATCTTCTCGCAGGAGGTCGTGGTCGATGTCGCGGCTGCGTATGCCTGCATCCAGTTGCGCAGAGTTCCCGGCCGACGCACCTTGCGGCCGAGTTCGTCGAAGTCGCGGTCGATGATGCGGTCGATGTAGCCGTCGAGTTGCGCACGCGCGAGGCGCTCGGGGAGATCGCCAGGCCGGGAAAGCCGGACGCGAGTATCCGTCGCGGCACGTACGACGTCGTGCTCGACGGCGAGCGTGTCGGATCACTCGAATGGCAATAAGCTCGGCCCGCGATCGCGGCCATAGTGTGCGCGCCCGAGACCGCCGCTGTGACCACCTATGGCCCGCGATCGCGGCCATAGTGTGCGCGCCCGAGACCGCCGCTGTGACCACCTATGGGCAAACCCTCGATGACGATGGAGGTTTTGATGACCAAGCTCACGTATACGGCGATCGCCTCGCTCGACGGCTTCATCGAGGATGAGCACGGCAAGTTCGGCTGGGCATTCCCGGGGCCGGACGTGCACGCCTTCGTCAACCGGCTGGAGCGCCCCGTCGGCCTCTACCTCTACGGGCGGCGCATGTACGAGACGATGGTCTTCTGGGAGACGCAGAGTGGGAAGTCGGCGGTGACCCGCGAGTACGCGCAGATCTGGCGTGCAGCGGACAAGATCGTCTTCTCGCGCACCCTGCAGGAGGCCTCCAGCGCGAGGACCAGGATCGAGCGTGACCTGACCGTCGATGCGATCGGTCGCCTTAAGGAGTCCTCGCCCACCGAGCTCTCGATCGCAGGCGCCGAGCTCGGCGGTCAGGCCATCACCGCGGGGCTCGTCGACGAGCTTCGGCTCCTGCTGGCGCCCGTGATCGTCGGCGCCGGCAAGCCCGCCCTCCCGGCAGGCATCCACTCCAAGCTGCAGCTGAACGACACGCGCACGTTCGCGAACGGCTTCGTCTACCTCAGCTACCGCCTTCAGGCCTGACCCCAGCCCCGCCGTGGTGCAGCGGGATCGTCGCCTGACCGGTACGCGGTCATGCTAGACCGCACAAGCCGCCGTCGGTGACTGTAGACTCGCGCCAACATACGTTGCTCAATACGTGGGGGAGGTCAGATGTCCGATCGTTGGGGTCGTTTGGCGTCGTTGACGGGTGTGCTTTTCGGCGCGATCGTGGTGGGCGCCGTCTTTACCAACGGCTCAGAAGCGCCAAAGGCGAGCGCGAGCGCAGCGAAGGTCGTCGCGTACTACACAGAACATCGTTCCGAAGTCGAGACGTCCGGCATCCTGTTCGCCCTCGCGTTTCTTGTGCTAATGCTCTTCGCTGGCGCGCTGCGCTCCTATATGCGTCGCACGGCGGCCGTCGAGGGACTCAGCGCGCTCGTGCTGGCTGGGGCGGTGCTGATGGCCGCGGGGGCACTCGCAGGCACCGGAATCGAATACGGCCTCGCCCACAACCTGCACGACTTCAGCGGCGAAACAGCAAAGACGCTGAACTTCGTGAGCAGCGAACTGTTCCTGCCGCTGCTCGCCGGAGGGTTCGTGTTCGGTATCTGTAGCGGCCTGGCAATCCTGCGCGGGGCGGCGCTGCCCAAGTGGCTTGGCTGGGTGGCAATCGTGATCGGGATCGCCGTACTGGTACCACCGGCAAGCTTCCCGGCACTGCTTGCAGTCGTGATCTGGTCGATCGTCACGTCCGTCCTCATGTACCTGAGAAGCGGCGGGGCAGCCGCGGTCGCGAGCACGCCTGTGGCCCAACCCGCATGACCGCAGGAGCCCTGGACGCGCGATCCCGCACACAAAATCTACGAGCTCGGCGCCGGGGCGCTCGCCGAGCAGCAGCGCGACGTCCTCGAGGCTCGCGGACGCGGGACGGCGACCATCTTCGGGACGGCGACCATCTTCGGGACGGCGACCATCTTTGTGAGGACGGCCGCCGATCCTTACGGGAGTGTGGGTGTGCCGTAGGTCGTGCGGGCGGGAGCGGCGCGAGTGTTGCAGCGCCTGAGCTGAGAGCCTCGGCTGCAAGGGGCCACGGTTGCCATCCTGTCAAGCGCTAGCCTTCGGCCCGCCATGCTGAGCGTACGACTGTTGATCCTGCCGTTTTTGGGAGTCAGCGTGCTCGCTGGGCAGGCGACGGCTCGCGGCCCCGAAGCAGCCATCACTCGCGCAGCGATAGCTCCATTCCAGGACGCGCTGCGCCATGACGCTGCGGCATTGTGTGGCGACCTCGTGCCTGCGGTGGCCGCCGAACTCGTAGAGGGGTCCGCAGCCGCTGGCGGCTGCGCGAACGCTGCGAGCCGCGAGTTCGCGTTGACCGCCCCGAATGAACCGCCCCCGGACGCTCGCTTGTCCTTGGAACCGACCGTTCAGGATCTCGAAGTGGTTGGTCAGCGCGCGACATTGAAGCTGAGCTTCACATTCATCACAGTCGCCAAGAAGCCCGGACTGACCACCGCGACCATCCACCACGCGGGTCCGATCAAGCTTGATCTCGAAGAAGCGGGCGGTGCGTGGCTCGTGTCCTCTCGAGCGAGGCTCGCGACCGTGCCCGGCTGCTACCTACCGAAGCCTCGCCGGTGCCCTCGCGGCGCCCGCGTGGCGATCTTCTTCGCCGGTGAAGTCCAGCCGGTGCAGCCTGGCCTGGGAGTGTCGATCCCGGCTGCCGTGAAGCGCGCCGGAGGGCGCGAGCAGCGAGAATTCGAAGCCGGAAGGCTCGTCGTCGCGCAGTCAGGATGCCTGGCATGCCATCGCATCGGCGATAGCGGGAACCGGGGGCCGGGCCCGAACCTCACGCACGTCGGCTCGAAGCTCTCGGAACGTGAGATCGCCCACGCCCTCGCGGACCCGCGAGCGCCGATGCCATCGTTCAGACATCTTCCCGCGCAGAAGTTCCACGAGATCGTGCGATTCCTCGCACTGCTGCAATAGTCGCGCGATCCCTCCGAGCCGCGCACGGCATCCACGGCAGCTTATCCCCGCATGCGGAGCCGGTTGAGGCGGCCCACGTCTCGCTCGTCAGGTGCTGGGCCGAGCTTTGCATCGATGGCGAGCAGCTTGTGGCCGCGCTCGACGATGAGGTCGGGGCTCATCGCCGTGACCGCTCGTCGCAGCGTCGCGAATCTTCTCGGAGGAGGCCGTGGTCGATGTCGCGGCCGCGTAGGCCTGCATCGCCGCGAGCTTGGGAGCGGATCGGTGTAGAGGTGGGCTCGACGGCTCCGACGTTCGGGTGTAGATCCCATTTCGAAAGGAGCCTCAGATGTCCAGTACGAGCACAGTCCAGCCCGGCCGCGTGATCCGCGTCGCTTCAGGGGTCGAGAGCACTGAGCAGCCGGCACCCGTCCGTGACCGGCGCCATCGTGCGCTCGAGGTCTTTCTCGGCAGGTGGATCAACGAGGGCTACACGATCGCCACTGAGCAGGCTCCGTCGCTGCCGATCCTCACGAGCGATGTCTACGAGCTGGCGCCGGGAGGGTTCTTCGTCGTGCACTCTGCGTACGGGAGGGTCGGGGAGACCGGCGTCGGCGGCGTCGAGATCATCGGTGTCGACGGTGACGCCTACCTCTCCACGCTCTATGACTGCTTCGGCAACGTGCACAGCTCTCGTGTGGAGATCGATGGAGACGTGATCCGGTGGATCGGGGCGTGCACGCGTTGCGCCGCGACGATCACCGATGACGGCAGGACGCAGATCGCACACCACGAAGCGAGCGCCGACGGCGTCACGTTCGCGCCATCGATGGACGTCACGCTGCGCAAGGTCGAATAGGCGCTCGCGGAACTACAGGGTCACAGCCGGACTGCTACGACTGCGATGAGGAGAACCTATGAGATACATGTTGCTGATCTATGACAACGACGACACACGTCAGATGTTCTTCGGCCCTGAGGGGAAGAGCCTCGGCGCCGAGATCGACGGGCTGGTGAGCGAGCTCCAGGGCTCGGGTGAGCTCGTGGGTGGCGAGGCGCTCGCCGACCCGTCGCAGACGAAGTCGGTGCGGCCGCGCGAGGGCGCGCCCGTCGTGACGGACGGGCCGCTCGCGGAGGCGAAGGAGCACTTCGCCGGCTACCTGATCGTCGATTGTGAGACGCCGGAGCGGGCCGTCGAGATCGCCTCGCGTTGGCCGAACGCGCGTTTCGCGGCGATGGAGGTCCGCCCGATCATGAAGAACGGGGGCGGGGAGGAGATGTGACGCGCCCCGGTCCGCAAGGCGTCGAGGATCTGCTGCGCGAGCTGGCGCCGCAGATCCTCGGCGTGCTCGTGCGCCGCCACGGCCAGTTCGCGGCCTGCGAGGACGCCGTCCAGGAGGCTCTCCTCGCCGCGGCCAAACAGTGGCCGGAGGAGGGTGTGCTCGAGAATCCCCGCGGCTGGCTGATCACCGTCGCAACCAGGCGGCTGATCGATGAGATCCGCTCCGAGCAGTCGCGCCGCACCCGCGAGGACGCGACGGTCGAGCTCGTCGAGCGCTATGAGCCGCCCGCCGACGAGCCACGCGCGCCCGAGCACGACGACACGCTCACGCTGCTGTTCCTCTGCTGTCACCCTGTGCTGACCCCTGCGTCCCAGATCGCGCTAACGCTGCGTGCCGTCGCTGGCCTCAGCACGGCTGAGATCGCGAGCGCCTTCCTTGTCTCGGAGGCGACGATGGCGCAGCGCGTCAGCCGCTCCAAGCAAACGATCAGCGCGCACGGAGCACACTTCGAGCCGCCGCCGCGGACGGAGCTGGAGGAGCGCATGAACGCCGTGCGGCATGTCCTCTACCTGGCGTTCAACGAGGGCTACACCGCCACGGCCGGGGCCCAGCTGCAACGGATCGATCTGGCCGAGGAAGCGATCCGTCTAGCCCGCATGTTGAACCGACTGAGACCGGCGGACGGCGAGAGCGCAGGGCTGCTCGCGTTGATGCTGCTCACACACGCCCGCAGCGCAGCCCGAGTCGACGCGCACGGCGCGATCGTCCCCCTCGCCCACCAGGACCGCTCGCTTTGGAACACGCGCGCGATCGGCGAGGGCAGATCGCTGATCGAGCACGCGCTCGCCAACACCAGCGTCGGCCCATATCAGCTCCAGGCCGCGATCGCCGCCCTGCATTGCGAAGCGGCCTGCGCTGATCAAACCGCCGGCCGCAGATCCTCGCGCTGTACACCCTGCTGCACCGTATCTACCCCAACCCGATGATCTCGCTCAGCCGCGCGATCGCAGTCGCGATGGTGCACGGCCCGCAGGCCGGGCTCACGCAGCTGAGCCTGATCAGCCAGGACCCGCGCCTCGCCGACCACCATCGTCTTCACGCCGTGCGCGCGCACATGCTCGAGCTCGCCGGCGAGAACGCCAGTGCCGCAGCCGCCTACCGAGCCGCGGCGCGCATAACGACGAGCCTCCCAGAGCGCCGCTACCTGCAGGCGCGCGCATCGGCCATGTGACGCGCGACCTGCCGGCGTCCCGCTTCCCTGCTCCTCGCAAAGGCAAGGCGCCTGTGCGGCGAAGCCCGGGTCTCCGGGCGTTAAATCGCCTCGGTTTCGGCGGTGTTTCGCTGCAACGGGCCACGGCTCGCGTTCAGCGTCCTGGTCCGCTGTCGGGGAGTCCACTGGGTATGAGCCTTCGGCAGACGTTCAGCGTCCTGGTCCGCTGTCGGGGAGTCCACTGGGTATGAGCCTTCGGCAGATCTGGTAGGCCTCGGTGAACTGCGTCGAGTGGATATCGACGAGATGTTCAAGCATATGGAACTCTACCTCGCCGTTGGAGAAGCTGGGGTCGGGGAAGTCGGCGATGCCGTGTGAGCGCATGCAGGTAGCCGCTTTGAGGTAGTACTGCTGGTCTTGGGCGGTGACCGTCCGGCTGGGGCGCCCGCCCAGAGAGCCTCCCGCGGGGAGCAGCTGCTTGCAGTCGTGTTCGGCCGCCTCGAACTGGGAGTTGCCGACCGCTTTTGCCGCGCTGATGACGGCTTGCTTGGGGATCCCTTCGCTGCCGCTGGGGTCGGGGAAGTTCGGCACGCCGTGCGAACGCATGCAGGAGGCGTAAGCCAGGAGTCCCCGCCCTTGCTTACCGCCGCCGCCCGCGGGGCCGGGGGCGGCGGTGACGGTGGCGCCGGTGTTCGTCGAGACCGTGGCCACGCCGGGCGTCGATGAGACCGTGGCCACGCCGGGCGTCGATGAGCCGCCACCGCAGCCCCCGACGGCCACGCCGGCAGCCAGCGCTCCGAGCGCGATCGTCGCGGCGCGGCGCAACCGGCCTCGCCATCTGCGTCCCGATTCAATCTTTTGTCGTGTGTGACGCACGAGGCCTCCCGAGGTCATATGCCTGTGATGCATCCCGGTTCCACCGTCTAATCCCCCGCGGCCAAGCGAGCCACGGCTTCCCTGGTGAGGACCCCGTGGGTGACGCTGACGCATGCGTCGGCGTCCTGCAGCACGGCTGGCTGGTGCACGTTGATCCCCGCGCCGGCGAGCATCTCGTGGGTCACCTGGCCGCTGCTCGTCGGGTCGGGGAAGCCCGGGACGCCGTGGGTGTGCATGCGGCGCGGTCGGCGGCGCCCGTCGGTGCGTTCTCGGCGTGTCAGGCCGCGCCGGCGGCGGACGAGCCAGACGGTCGTGGCGATCAGCAGCATCGACAGTGCGAGCAGCCAGCCGCCCTCGATCCACTGGAACGTCCAGAAGCGGCCGGCCGGCTGGTAGCTCGTCCACAGCGCGTAGCCATGACGCGAGATGCACTGCGCGAGGGTTCCCGGCGACGGCTTGCCTCTCGGGCCCAAAGGCCCCACCGCGGAAGGAGGGCAGAGTGCTTCGAGCAGGCTCTTGGGGGGTTGACCCGTGAATGCGAGCTTGCCGGCCTTGGTTCCCCACTGGCGCGTGATCCACGCGGACGCGGGCACGTTCGGGTTGCTGGTGAGGAGGGCCGTCAGGTAGTGCCGGCGCAGGAACAGCCCGGTCGCGAGGGCGAGCCCGGCGTAGGCGGCGAGGGTGGCGAGGATTGCCGGGAGGACCCGGCGGATGAGCACGCCGGCCAGGCCCCCGATCGCGAACGCCGCGAGCGTCCAGGCGGCGAGCGCGACCCCGCGCAGGTCGAACACGGTGCCGGCGAGCGGTGACACCTCAGAGAGGGAGAGGGTGTGGTTGCCGGCGGCGAGGTATGGCTGGTAATACCAGGTGAGCAGCGCGCTGAGGGCTCCGGCGGCGGCGGCCAGCACGACGGCGAGCGCAATCAGCTTGGCCAGCGTCCAGCGCCACGGCCCGAAACCCTGCGTCCAGGCGTAGCGGAAGGTGCCGGTCTCGAGCTCACGGGCCAGCAGCGGCGCTCCGACGAACGCCCCGATCAGCGCAGGCAGTGCCTGCAGGGCGTAGCTAGTCGCCAGCAGGTGGCCTGTGCCGTTGAAGCTGCCGACCAGCTCTTCGCAGGCGATCGAGCTCGCCGGGTGGCACGCGCTCGCGGCGGCGTAGGCGTGGTGCAGCCTGTGGCCGACGATCAACAGGTACACCGCCAGCGCGCCCAAAACCGCGGCCACGCCGGTGAGGGCGAAGCGGTGCTGGCGCCACGTGACCCAGGCCATCCGCCGCCACGGCAGCGGTCGCAGGCTCGCGTCCTGAAGCGGACGGACGGGCACGCTCAGCGCCCTCAGCTCGGTCATCTCCCCACCTGCGACGGCTCGTCGTCTCGGCCGCGGGCCGGGCCGGGGAGCGCCGCGGCGCCGGGCTCGCGCAGGTAGGCGAGCGCGAGTTCCTCCAGGCCGAGCGGGTGCGCCTCCCAGCCTGCCGGAAGCGGATCCTCGGCGGTAGCCCGGACCAGCAGGTGAGCCTGTGCCTCGGCTCGGCGAACGTGCACCACCGGTCGCGCGGAATATCCAGCGGCGTCGGCGGCGGGGCCGGTCAGGATGCGATGGCCGGCGAGCAGGTCGTCGACCTCGCCGGCCACCTGTACCCGGCCCCGCGACATCAGGATCAGGTAGTCGGCCACCCGCTCGAGCTCGGCGAGCGCGTGCGAGGACAGCAGCACCGACACGCCGTCGTCGGCGACGGCCGTCATCACGCTCGCCATGAAGTCGTGCCGCGCGAGCGGGTCGAGCATCGCCATCGGCTCATCCAGCACGAGCAGCTGCGGCCGGCGGGCCAGCGCCAGGGTCAGCGCGAGCTGCGCGTGCTGCCCGCCCGACATCCCGCCCGTCTTGCGCTTCAGTGGGATGCCAAGCTCGGCAAGCCTGGCTTCGGCGGACGCCTGATCGAAGCGCCGGTTCAGGTTGCGGGTCATGTGCAGCATGTCCGCGGCCGACAGGTTCTTGTACAGCGGCGTGTCCTGGGCGACGAACGCGAGTCCGTCCAGCGCGGCGGGCGACCCGGGCCGCTGGCCACCGAGCACGGTCACGACGCCCGCGGACGGCGCCGTCAGGCCGGCTGCGAGGTTCAGCAGCGTGCTCTTGCCCGCGCCGTTCGGGCCGACGAGCGCGACGACGTGACCGGCGGGGATCGCGAGCGAGCACTCGCGCAGCGCCCACGTGCCGCCGTAGCGCTTGCCCAGGCCGCTCGCCTCGAGGACGTTCACGCGACCCCCTCCATGTCGTCGCTCGCCGCGTCGCCGCGGTCGCGGGCGCCGACGCGGCGCTCATAGAAATCCCGCAGCGCGCTTGTGAACAGGGCCACCATCCCGTCCTCGTCCAGGCCGGCCCCGTCCGCGGCGGTCAGCCAGCTCGACAGCGAGCGGCGAAGCGCGGTCAGCTCCGGCAGCGTGACCTGGCTGAGCGATGCTTGGATGAAGGTGCCCTGGCCGGGCCGACCGACGGTCAGGCCCTTCGTCTCCAGCTCGCGATAGGCCTTCAGCACCGTGTTCGGGTTGACGGCCAGCGACGCGACCACGTCCCGGACCTTTGGAAGCCGATCGCCGGGCTTGAGGTAGCCGAGCCGCGACGCGTGCTCGACCTGGTGCACGAGCTGCAGGTAGGTCGGCACGCCCGAAGCGGCGTCGAGCCGGAACTCGATCGGCGATGCCGGCCCGCGGGTGACCGCGAGGCCGTCGCGCGCGCCCGGGATCGGCGATGCCGGCCCGCGGGTGACCGCGAGGCCGTCGCGCGCGCCCGAGGTCGCCACCGAGTCGCCGGCAGAATCACCCGCCGGCCTGAACTCTTTATCTATTATCATATAACAAGATTACAGAGCCCGGGAGTCGCCGTCAAGCGTGCCCGCCGCTCACCGCAAGTTGCACGCGGCCGCCGCACGCTCGAACGCCGGCGAGCTCGGTCCAGCAGCACCCGCCCATCAGCGCTGCCGTCGCGAGCAGCCCGGTTCGCGGCGGTGAGGGTCGCTTGGTGTTGGTGCTCATCGGCCTCCTTCGGGTCAGTGGTTGTGCAGCGGAAACGCGCACGCGGCCGCCGCCCGTTCGAACGCCGGCGACTGCTGGTCGATCGTGCCGGGGAACACGAGGATCACTCCTTCGATGTCGCTGATCACGCCAGCGCGGCCGGAGCCGAACGGGTTGGCCGGCACCGACGTCCGAGGGTCGGGGAAGTCGTAGACGCCGTTCTTGCGCATGCACCGAGCGATCCTCAGGAACTTCGCCAGCGTCTGCGGGGAGGGGTTCGTCGTCGAAGGGGGCCCGCCGCCCGGCATGAGCTTGTGGCACTTCGCCTGCGCCGTCTTGAACGCGGGCGATGAGGGATCAACCCCAGCGCCCGGGTGCAAGAAGAAGCCGCCGCCGCCGCTCGGGTCTGGGAAGTTGGGCACGCCGCTTGCGCGCATGCACTTGGCGAAGTCCAGCCCCCCCTGTTCGGGGCTCGCCGTGCCCTCAGACGGCGAGCCGCTGCGTTCGGAGCTCGTGTCGTCGGAGCCCTTCGCCGAGGAGAGGCGCGCGACGCCCGGGCTCGACGAGCCCCCGCAGCCGGCGAGCGCGAGCCCAACGCTCGCAAGCCCGGCGGCGGCGAGTACGGAGGGTTTCATGGCGTTTGGCATATGTTCAATCTCCTTGCGAGAGGCGGCTCATGGCGGCCCCTTCGACCCCGCCGGGCCGAAGTACTTCTCGCAGGCTTTCCCGGCGGCCTTGAACTGGGGAGAGTCGAGGTCGATGGCGGAGCCGAGCCCGCCGATGCGCATGTGGCCGCTCCCGCTCCCGCTGGGGTCGGGGAAGCTCGGCTCGCCGTGCGAGCGCATGCAGGTCGCGAACTTCAACGCGCGTTCGACAGCCTGCTCGCGCATCTGCGGGCTCGGCGCGCCCCCGCTCGGCAACAGGCTGTTGCACTGCTTCTGTGCGGCTTTGACCTCGGGCGGCCCTGGGTTCGGGCCTCCCCCGCCATAGCCGTTGACGATGCTTTTGCCCGGGCCCGGTTCGGGGACTTCGCCGGCGCCGTGCGCGCGCAGGCACTTCGCGTAGTCGATTTCCTTCTGCTGGTGGCTCGTCGCGCTTTCGGGCGCCGTGCTGGCGCCTTCGGCGCCCGCCCGCGAGGCGCTCGCCGACGCGGCGCCATTCCCGGAGGAGAGGTGTGCGACGGAGGGACTCGACGAGCCGCCGCAGCCGGCGAGCGCCTGCGCGACGCCGAGGAGGAGCGCGACGCCGAGCACGCGCGCTCGCCGCGGCGGGAGCCTGTTGGTATGGACGCTGTGCAGCATCTGGTCTCCTGCGGTTTGCTCCGGCGGTCCACGTCCCGCGGTCTGCTCCGGCGGTCCACGTCCCGTCCGGATTGGTTCTACGCGGTGGGCTGTTTCGTCCGTGTTTCACGCTTCCACGCCAACGGCCGTCGTGTTTGGCGGGGCGGGCGAAACAGCGTTGAAACACGCTGGCGCTACCTTCACGAGAAGGAGCTATGGATGCGGGTGCTTGTGATCGAGGACGACGAGGAGCTGGCCGCAACGGTCGCCGCCGGCTTGCGACACGCGCGGATGGCGGTCGACGTGGCGCTCGACGGCCAAGCTGGCTTGACGCGCGCGCTGGTCAATGATTACGACGTGATCGTGCTCGACCGCGATCTGCCCGTGCTCCACGGCGACGAGGTGTGCGCCAGGCTGGTCGCCGCCGGCGGGCGCAGTCGCGTGCTGATGCTGACCGGCGCGGCGGCGAGCGAGGATCTCGTCGACGGTCTCGGGCTCGGCGCGGACGACTACCTGGCAAAGCCGTTCGACTTCCCCGTGCTGGTCGCACGCGTCGGCGCGCTTGCCCGCCGTGCGCAGCCGAGTGTCCCGCCTGTGCTGGCGCACGGCGACGTCGTGCTCGATGCGGCCAAGCACTGTGCGCAGCGCTCTGGGCGTGATCTCGAGCTGACGCCCAAGGAGTTCGGGGCGCTGGAGCTGCTGCTCGCGGCCCAGGGCCGGGTCGTCTCGGCCGAGGAGCTGCTCGAACGCGTGTGGGACGAGAACGCCGACCCGTTCACGGGCGCCGTGCGAATCACCATCAGCCGGCTGCGCGCCAAGCTCGGCGAACCCGCCGTGATCGAGACTGTCGCGAAGGCCGGCTACCGCATGGGAGACCGGTGATGGGCGTCGCGCACCCCCGGCTCGCGCCACGCTCCTGGCTGCGATTGCCTCGACGCACCGCCCGGCTCCGGCTCACGGCCCTGTACGGCGGCCTCTTCCTCCTGTCCGGCGTCGCGCTGGTCGCAACCACCTACGTCCTCTTCGAGCGGGCGACCGAATACAAGACGCCGCGCCTCCCGCAGGTCCCGCACACTCCCACGATCCAGCATCTCCAGCTTGCGCTTGCCAAGGCTCCCATCCCCGCAGGCCAATCCTTTGTCATCCGGAATCCGTATCCGCTGGCGCAGGCTCAGCAGGAACTGGGGCAGGCTCAACACGAGCTGGCAAAGGCTCCGGCCCGGCTGGCGCTCGCCGTGCCGGGTCGGCTGGCACGGGTCCAGCATCAGGTAACACAGGCGCAGCATCAGCTGGAACGGGACCAGCATCAGCTGGCACAGGACCAGCATCAGCTGGCGGACGCCGTGCGCCAGCTGGCACGGGTGGGGCCGGCCCAAGCCGCACAGCGCGCTTCCGACTCCCACGAGCTTCTGGTCAACTCGGGGATCGCCCTGGCGATCGTCGCCGTGCTCGCCCTTCTCGCCGGCTGGTTCGTTGCCGGCAGGATGCTGCGACCGATTCGCACCATCACCCGCACGGCCCGAAGGATCTCCTCCACGAGCCTGCACGAGCGCCTGGCGCTCGACGGCCCGCAGGACGAGCTCAAGGAACTCGGGGACACCCTCGACGACCTGTTCGCGCGGCTCGACGCAGCGTTCGAAGCGCAGCGCCAGTTCGTCGCCAACGCCTCGCACGAGCTGCGCGCGCCGCTCACACGCCAGCGAGCGCTGATCCAGGTCGCGCTCGCCGACCCGGACTCGAACTTCGGCTCGCTGCACGAAGCGCACGAGCGTGTGCTCGCCTCCGAGCAGCACCTCGAGCAGATGCTCGACGGGCTGCTCACGCTCACGCGCGGCCAGGCGGGACTCGAGCGCCGCGAGCACCTCGACCTCGCGGCGCTCGCCTCCAAGGCGCTGCTCGCGCGCGAGTCAGACGCCGCGGGCCGCGAGCTCGATGTCAGCGCGACACTCGCCCCGGCGCCGACGACCGGCGACCCGCGGCTCATGGAGCGCCTGATCGCCAACCTCCTCGACAACGCCATCAGCCACAACATCCCCCACGGACACGTCGAGATCACGACCGGCATCCGTCACCAGCGCGCATTCCTGGCGGTCGCGAACAGCGGTCCGACGATCCCTCGCGAGGAGGTGCCGCGCCTGCTGCAACCGTTCCAGCGCCTGCACGGGACTCGCACCGCCCATGGCAGCGGGAACGGGCTCGGCCTCGCGATCGCCGCGGCGATCGCCGCGGCCCACCGCGCCACGCTGACCGTTCAACCGCTCCCCGGGGGCGGGCTGACTGTCGAAGTCACGATTCCTTGCGCATCCCTCGAGCTCGAGCCGATCGACGCGACCACACGGCGGCCGTACTCCAACGGTGTGCGCAAGGCGATCTTTCGCGACCCCGACGGCAACGAGCTCGGGCTCTGCGGCGTGCCGCCCGACACGGGTTCTTAGCGACTCGCGCTAGGCCTTGGCTGAGGCGAAGCCAACATCGAGCTCGGCTGCCGGGTGGTAGCGGCCGGGGAGGGGCATGGCGTCGCATCCGCCGTCTGCCGAGCGCTCCTGGGGAGGGGGTTCCAGCCCCGTTTGCGCCTGCCCCGCGTCGCTGTAGGCTGCAAGCCGGCGACTACTGGGCGACATGGCGGGCAGATCTCGACAGCACATAGCGCTCGGACAGGCCGTCAGACAGCTCAGGCGCGCCCGTGGCATCTCCCAGGAGGCCTTCGCCGCGAGCTGCGGCCTTCATCGCACATACATCGGCGGCATCGAGCGCGGCGAGCGCAACGTCAGCTTCGCCAACTTGCTGCGCATCGCCGACGCGCTCGACGTGCGTGCGTCGGAGCTGCTGCACCTGTACGAAAGGTGTCTGACGGAGCTCCCGCTCCCGGCCCCAAGCCGGTCGCGACCCCCGCGGGCGTGAGGGCCCGCGTTCGGCCGATGCCGCGGCCCGCACGTTCGCAGCAGTCGAGTCGGCCGCCGGCGCGGCGGCACGCGATCGCGCGGGACGCGTGTCCGCTCACGTCGTCGCCGTGCTCGGCAGCCAGCTGAAGCGCCACGCGGCGAACGCTCCGGCGGCGAAGCCCCAGGCGGCGAGCACCAGCAGGTCGCTGCCCGAGATCGCGCTCGCGAACGACGTGTGGATCGACGCGCGTTGCAGGCCGGCCGCCAGGTGCTCGACGGGAAACAGCGAGCCGACCGAGCGCAGCGTGCCGCTGAGGTTGGCGGTCGGCACGAACACGCCCGAGATGAACCACAACGGCAGCGTCGTCACCTGCACGATCGGCTGGGCGGCGTCCGGGGATCCGATCAAACCTGACACCGCGTACCCGACGCACGCGAACGCGAGCGCTCCGACGACCGTCGTGCACGCGATCGCCGCGAGCGCCGCGGGCGCCATCGCCACGCCATACAGGAGCTTGCCGATGACCAGCAGCAGCGTCGCCATGACCACGACGATCACCAGCGTCGAGAGCGCCTGGCCGGCGATCAGCAGCGCCGGCGGGGCGGGCGTCGCGCGGCGACGCTTCAACACTCCGCTCTCGCGCAGGGTCGCGATCGAGACCACCAGGTTGCCGTACGCGGCGACGACGATCGACATCGCGAGTATCCCCGGCACGTAGAACTGCGAGAGCTTCACGCGCGTGCCGTCAATCGTCGTGTTGCCGTGGCCGAACACGCCCGTGAAGATCACCAGCAGCACGATCGGGAAGAAGAACGTGAAGAAGCGGGCACGGGGGTTGCGCAGGCTCGCACGCACGTCGTAGCGCACCTGGTGGGCGAGCAGCGCGATCGGCCCCCGCGAGGCGGCGGACGGCCGGGCGAGCGACGCGCGTTCGTTCGGGACCGTTTCCGCCCGCGCCGCGACCGGCGCGTCGGGGTGCTGTGCGTGCGCGACCGCGGGCTGGCCCGTGGCGCGTTCCTTGCGCTCGCGCCACAGGCGGGTCAGATATTTCACTAGCCAGACCATCGTCGGCTCCTTGTCAGTCGAGTGGCGTCGTGGGGATGTCCCACGCGAATCACATAGTCCGAGAACAGGAACATCGCTAGCTGCGCGCCCGGCGGCGACGCCACGCGCGAACCAGGACTTTCAAGAGCAGAAACATCGCTAACTCCTCCTCCGGTCGTTGGCCGTCAGCTTGAGGTACACGTCTTCGAGCGTCGGTCGGCGGACCTCGAGGTCCTCGAGTTCCACTCCGCGCGCGAGCGCCCATCCGGACAGCGCGTGCAGATCGGCGGCGACGCTCGAGCTCGGCAGGACGATCCGGCCGTCCAGCTCCCGCTCGGTGCGTTCGCAGAACGCCGCCGGCAGCTCCTCGACGGCCGTGCCGGCGGGCAGCGCGAACGTGATCTGCGCGCCCGAGAGCTGGCGGTCGCCGAGCGTCTGGGGCGTGCCCTGGGCGACGATCTCGCCCGCGGAGATCACCGCGATTCGGTCGGCCAGGCGTTCGGCCTCCTCCATGTAGTGGGTCGTAAGGAAGACCGTCTTGCCGAGCTCGCGCAGGCCGGCGATCAGCTCCCACGCGGCCCGGCGGGCCGACGGGTCAAAGCCGGTGGTCGGCTCGTCGAGGAAGATCAGCTCGGGGTCGCCGATCAACGCGAGCGCGACATCCAGGCGCCGGCGCTGGCCACCCGAGAGCGCGCTCGCGCGCTCTTCGACCTGCTCGCTCAAGCCCACGTGCGCGAGTGTTTCCTCGACGGGGCGCGGCGCGCGGTAGTAGCCGGCGAACAGCTCCAGGCACTCGCGCACCGTCAGGCCCGGCTCCGCCTCCGACTCCTGCAGGACGGCCCCGATGCGCTCGCGCCACGACGACGGCGCGTGCCACGGGTCGGCGCCGAGCACCCGCACTTGGCCGTCGCTCGCGCGGCGGAAGCCCTCGAGGATCTCCACGGTCGTCGTCTTGCCCGCGCCGTTCGGGCCGAGGAACGCGAAGATCTCGCCGCGGCGCACCTCGAGGTCGATTCCGCGCACTGCCTCGTGCTCGCCGTAGCGCTTGCGCAGCCCGTGGACGGAGATGACCGGATCGCCGTCGGGGCTGGCCGAGGAGCCCACGCGGGTCTCGGTGGCGTGCGCGCCGCCGGCTGTGAGGGTGTCCGGGTGGGGTCCAGACGCGGCGCGGCGCTGGGCGATCGCGGCGTCGAGTGAGTTTGTGATCATGTCGTTCACGCTACGTGCTCGCGCGCCGGTTGTCATCCGCCCGTGCGCCGAACTTGACGCTCCACCCCTGGGTGGAGGATCGCTCGCGCGCGCTCCACCCGCCAGCCGATGACACACATGCGCCGGCGGGCCTATCGTTTGCACAGTCACATGCTTGCGCTCTGGAAATGGTTCACCCAAAGCCGATCGCGCGGAGCGGGGCTCGGTTTCAACGACGGGCATGCGCCGGTCGAGCTGATCGTGCTGCGCTGCTTCGGCCTCGTGTGGCTGGGGGTGGTGGTGCTGGGGACGGCGGCGACCAAGCCCCATCCCGCGCTGCACGGTCGCGGCCTTGCGATCCTGGCCGCGACGATTGCGCTCGTCGCCGCCGCGCTCAGCACATGGCCGCCGAATGCGCGCGTGTCGGCGCGCGGGCGCGTCGCCGCGCTCGTGTGCGTCACGCTCGCAGCGGCGGTGCTCGTAACGCTGCAGCCGCATGGGTTGTGGCAGGCCGGGCCGGTGTTCGTCGGGATCATCGCCGCGATGCGGCTGCCCCGCCTCACGGGGGTCCTCACGCTCGCCTTCTCGCTCGCCGTGCTCATGTCGTTGGCGACGATCGAGGGCCACGCGGGCGAGGCGCTGTCGGTGCTGTTCACCGCCGTTCCGTGGTTTCTGGTGATGCGACTGATGCGCGAGATCGCCGATCAGCACGAAGCGCTCAACGCCTCGCGCGCGGCCGAGGCGCGCAACGCGGTGGCCGCCGAGCGCGGCCGGCTCGCGCGCGAGATGCACGACGTGCTCGCGCACTCGCTCTCGGCGCTCGCTCTGCAGCTGGAGAGCACGCGCCTGCTCGCGCGCGATCGCGGCGTCGGCCGCGAGCTCACGCGCGCGCTCGACCAGGCTCACCACATCGCCGCCAGCGGGCTGCAGGACGCGCGCCGCGCGATCGCGACCGCGCGCGGCGAGGAGCTGCCCGGCCCGGATCGCATCGGCCTGCTCGCCGACGCGTTCGAGGAGCAGAGCGGGCTGCCGGTCGCGGTCGAGGTTGAGGGACAGCCGCGCGAGCTGCCTCCCGACGCCCGCCTCGCGGTGTACCGAACCGCGCAGGAGGCGCTCACGAACGTGCGCCGCCACGCCGCCGCCGAACGCATCGAGGTGAAGCTCGCGTACCTGCCGCAGAGCACCGTGCTCGTCGTCGAGGATCACGCGAGCGCCGGCACGCCCCCGCCGGCCGCGCTCGGGCTCACGGGCGACGGCTACGGGCTCACCGGGATGCGCGAGCGCGCCAAGCTGCTCGGCGGCGAGCTACACGCCGAGCCGACGGACGACGGCTTCCGCGTGGAGCTGCGCCTGCCCGCATGAGCGCTCCCGGATCACATCCCGGCGGCGCTCGCCCGCCGGTCCGCGTCCTGCTCGCCGACGATCAGCGGCTCGTGCGCGAGAGCCTCGGCACGCTGCTCGGCCTGCTCGGCGGCATCGAGCTCGTAGCCACCGCGTCCGACGGACGGGAGGCGATCGAGCTGTGCGAGGAGCACCGGCCCGAGGTCGTGCTCATGGACCTGCGGATGCCGCGTCTGGACGGGATCGAGGCGACGCGAAGCCTGCACGAGAGCCATCCCGGCGTGCGAGTCATCGCGCTCACCACCTACGCCGACGACGAGAGCGTGCTCGGGGCGCTGCGCGCGGGCGCGCGCGGCTATCTCACGAAGGACGCAAGCGGCGAGGACATCCGCACGGCGATCTTCACGGTCGCCGCCGGCGACGCCGCGCTCGACCCCGCCGTCCAGCACCACGTCGTCGCCGCGCTCGCCGGCGGCGGCGCGCCCGATCCCAAGCCGAGCACGCCATCGCAGCCGCAGCTGCCCGACGAGCTCACGCCGCGCGAGGCCGAGGTGCTCGGCTTGATAGCCGAAGGCTTGACCAACGCGGAGATCGCCGAGCGTCTCGTCGTCAGCCCGACGACGATCAAGTCGCACATCAACCACCTGTTCGCCAAGGCCGGTCTGCGCGACCGCGCGCAGGCGGTCAACTACGCGTATCGCACGGGCATCGCCACGCCGCCGCGGTGAGGCTCACCGCCCGCGAACTCCCGGCGCCGCGAGCCCACGCAGGCTAGACGCCGGCCCCGGCGCGGTAGTGCTCTCTCCAGATCAGCTTGTAGATCGGGATCCGTCGCGGCAGGTCGCGGACGCCGGGGATAAACGGGACGCAGATGAACGCCAGGCTCAGCAGGGCCATCACGAGCATCACGTCCAGGTCGCCGCTCGGGGAGCTCTTGAACGGTTCGACCTGGTACCAGAAGGTGTACAGCCACAGCCACACCTGGCCCGGATAGCTGCCGGTCTCGTTCATCATGCCCCACTGCGTGCCCAGCAGGTGCTGTGCTTCGGCGCGTTTTTCGAGCAGCCCGCCGTCGGCCATGAACAGCAACGGCTTGGTGTAGTCGGTCTGGAAGAACTGGTTGCTCGTCAGCAGGCTACCGTCCACGCCGCCGCTCTTGGCGAGCGCCAGCAGGCTTGTCATCAGCGTCGGGACCGGGCCGGCAGCGCTCGCGTTGACCTCCACAGCGCCGCTCGGCTCGACGCTCACACCCTTCGGTGGCGTCTTGTTTTCTTCGCTCGCCGTTTCATATTCTTCGAGCGGCTTCGCGTACGCTTCGCCCCAGGCCTTCTGCGTCCTTTCCGGCGCCGCCTGGTATTCGGCGAGCGCGGCTTTCAGCGTCGGGTCGTCTGGGATCGTCTTCAGCGGGTCGATCACGTAGTCGAGCGACGTGTCGATCGGGTGGCTCACCCCGAGCCAGCGCTGCGGGTGCAGGAACAGGAAGTGCTGAACGCTGCCCGAGTTGTGGTTGTACGGCGGTCCGTATTCGGCGGTCGCGCTCGTGCCGTCGAGCTCCTTGGCGGCGGTCGCGACGAAGTTCACCGGCAGCTCGCGTGACCACTGCGCGATCGTGCTCGGCCTCTGATCCGGCGAGGAGAACAGGATCGTCAGCACGATCGCGAGCAGCGCGATCACGCCCACCGCGATG
Organism: Solirubrobacteraceae bacterium; assembly: GCA_035503075.1. Lineage (GTDB taxonomy): Bacteria > Actinomycetota > Thermoleophilia > Solirubrobacterales > Solirubrobacteraceae > Palsa-744. The sequence continues at coordinate 88,521 of DATJTT010000016.1, read as the reverse complement.
CACGCCTCTTTGACCAGGTCATACGCCGCGTAGCCGCCCCGCCACGGACGTGTGTCGTCGTGCGAGCGCAGCACGCGGCCGAGGCGGCTCACGAGCCGACCCCTGTCGGCGTCGGCAGGTCGGGCGCGCCGTCCTCCTCGGCGAGCGCCGTCAGCGCCCGGCGGTCGGGCTCGAACGGCGGCACCACGCCGTGGCGGCGCACGAGCAGCACGTGCGCGACGACCAGACCGACGACCGCCAGCGGCAGCAACAGCACGTGATAGCTGTACATCTGCCCGAAATTCGTCAGGTTGAAGAACGCGCCCACGCCCACGCTGTTCATCGCGTCCTTCGCCTGCGTCGAGATCCATTGCGCGTCGAAGTTCTGCTGGGATACGTAGCCGGTCAGCGCGCACGGCACCGCGACCAGGAACGTGACCGCGCCGGTCATCCACACGCGCGCGCGCCCGCCTCGCCACGCCGCCATCCAGTACTTGCCCCACAGGTGCACGACCATCGCGAAGAAGAACAGCTCCACCGACCACAGGTGAACGCTGTTGAAGAAGTGGCCCACGCCCGTGTAGTGCCACCACGCCGGCCCCTTCAGCGCGAGGATCATGCCCGAAAGGATGATCACCGTCAGCGAGGCCAGGCTCGCGACCCCGAAGACGTAGATCCACGACGCGACGTACGTCGGCTGGCTGTCGGGCAGCAGCTTCTCCGGCGGCAGCGCCGCGACTCCCGCTTCGCGCACGCGCGCCGTCCACGACCTCTCGACAGACGACTTCTCGACGGATGCCTTCTCGACAGCGCTCACGTTGCACCTCCGCTCCGTCGCCTGGCCGCGCCGGGGAACGGCAGCGCGATCGCGAGCGCGAACACGACCAGCATGAGACCGATCACGACCACGTTCGCCACGGACAGGTCGATGAAATGCCAATGCACGACATGGGCCGGGTGGTCCAAATTGAAAACCGCGCCCATCACGGCTGCGCCCGTCGGTTGCAAGACACGCCTCCTGTGATCCCAGTCGGTGGGCCGGGCCACGGCCCGGCGTCGGATAGTCGGTACGCCATCTCGGGCAGCCTAGGAGCGCGCTCGCGGCGCGGGCATCCGTAGTTTCATGCGGGCTCGGACGTGGAACACCGCCGAGCCGCCGTTCGCGATCGCGAGGGCGTGCGAACGCCGGCGGCTGCGGGCGCGCGAGGACAGCGCCTCAGCGCTTGCGCAAGACGACGTTGGGCTGCGCGCTTCGGCTCAGCACCCGGACCGGGTCGCCGACCTTGACGCTCGCGCCGGGCGCGTACACGTGGTTGAGGTTCTGCGCGAAGAACACGCCGGTGTTGGACTCGTCGTGGGCGTTGACGCCCTTGCGGCTCATCAGCGCGCGCCGCACCGCCTTGCCGGTGACCGCCGTGCGCTGGTCGACGTCCGGAATCACGCACCTGTCGGAGGCCTTGACGACGAATGCCTCGAGCGAGCCGATCTGTAGCTCCTCCCAGAAATCCTCGTCGTAGGGCGCCAGGCGTTCGCCGTCGATGACAATGTTCGGGCGAAAGCGGTTCATCGGGGCCGGCTCGTCCATCTCGGTGTTCAGCGCCGCGAGCGAGCGCTCGGATGCGAGCAGCATCGCGCTGCCGTCCGCAAAGCCCAGCTGATTGGAGGCCGCCGGCTTGTGGTAGCGCTCGGCGACGTAGCGGGGGGCATCGTCGCGAACGCGCAGCAGGCGAAAGCGCGTGTTCTGCCGGTAGCGCGGCAGAAACGTGGTGAACCAGTCGTTCAGCTCCTCGCTCACCAGCTGACCGACGACCGGCTTTTCGTGCACCGTCGCCGCGACGAGATCCTCATCCCTGTGCTCGAGCTCGAGCGGGATCTCGACGCGCTCGATCCCCGGTGCCGTCAGAGTTATCGACGTCTCGCCGATCCGCGGCACGATCAGCGCGAGCTCGGGGACCCTCCGTTGGGACATGAAGTGACCGTCGTCGGCGACGAGCATGAAGTCCCTGTCGAGCTCGAGCCCGCGGGGTGTGACACGCGCCTCCTGCACGTCGATCGCGGCGCATGACTTCACGGGATAGATGGCAAGGCCCGTAACCGTTATCCCGTGCATCTCGGGCGCCATCTTACGTTCGAGCGCGGATTGCCGTTCTCGCCGGTCGAACAGCGCTCGACGGTAGGCGGATCGGTCGCTGCACCCGGCTCGGCGCGGCTGCACCCGGCTCGGCGCGCAACGGCCGTCGGCTCGCGCCGACGGCCGCCCGCCGTCCACTCGATCGGTTGGTGACTTCCCGCTGGGCGACCTCCTATCTGCCCGTGTCAGATTGCCCGACGGCTGACACTATGTTCGCTCCCGCGATGTTCGCTCCCGCCGAGGCCGCGTTGACCCCCGCGATGTTCGCCCCCGGGACCGGGGCGGCCGCCGGGGAGGGGTGGAAGCGCGGGCCGGGAACGTGGATGTGCTGGTGCTCCTCTTCGCTCACCGCGATCTCATGTGCGGAGGCGGCGAGCGCGAGTTCGAGGTCGCGCTGGATCGCCGGAAGCGCGTCCGGCTGGGCGCGGTGCATCTGATAGAGACGCGCGCCCCCAAGCAGCATGAACGCGAGGAACAGGTAGGGGAACAGGTTGACCGGCCATTCCGGGGCAGGGTAGAAGCTGCCCACGGTCGGCACCATCAGGCACGCGAACGCGAGCACCGCGATCACCACGTGCCGGCGGCGCAGCTCGCCGAGCTTGCGCATGTAGAAAGGCGCGGCGAGCGTGATCATGAAATACGCCGTCAGGAAGCCGAAGGCCGCCATCGTGCCGGCGTCGTCGAACAGCGTGAGCGCGCTCGTGCCGGTCGCGTGCAGCAGCATCGCGACGGTGAAGATCACGGCGCCGTAGGACGCGAGCGCGACGTGCGGCGTCATGTTCCTGTGATGCACCGCGTGGACCCGCCGCGGCAGGAAGCCGTGCCCGCCGAGCGGGAAGATGATGCGGGCGCCCGCATTCAGGCAGGACAGCGACAGCGAGAAGAAGCTCACCATCGCGCCGAGCGCGACCGGCACGTGGAAGAAGCTGACCTTGTACGCCGTCGCGATGTTCGTCAGCGGCGTCGCGAGCGCGCCGAGCGACACGCCCATGTGGTTGGTCGCGAACACCTCGACGTAGCTCATGAACACCATGAACGCGCCCGTGATCAGCAGGCTGACGATCACGGCGCGGGGCACGTTGCGCAGCGGGTTCCTGGCCTCGCTGCCGAGCGCCGTCGCGCTCTCGAAGCCGACGAGGCTGAAGATGCAGATCACGATCGCGAAGTCCATGCCCTTGATGCTCACGCCCTTCAGTTCCAGCGGCGCGCTGTCGACCGAGAATCCGTGCTTGAACAGCACGACCGCCGCCAGCGACAGGATGCACGTGACCGAGATCGCCTCGAGCGCGAGCGTCAACAGCGAAGAGACGCGAATGTCCTTCCACGCGATCGTCAGGCACACCGCGCCGCTGATCGTGAACAGCAGAAACGGGCTCACGCTGCCGTGTACGCCGATCCCGTTCAGGAACTGCTGCGCGAAGATCGCAAAGCCGCCGAGGCCGGCGGTCGCGATGCCCCAGTAGGACCAGATCAGCGCCCATCCGGAGAGCACGCCCGCGGCGGGACCGAGCCCCCGCGCCGTGTACGCATACATCGAGCCCGCAGTCGCCGAGCGGCGGGCGAACTGGTTCAGTCCGAGCACGACGAACAGCAGCATGATCGTGCCGAACAGGTACGCCGCCCACGTGCCCTGCCCGGAGTCGCCGAACGCGAGCGCGATGATCAGGACAGCGGTCATCGTCGGCGAGATCAGCGCGACCGACTGAGCGAGCAGGGTCGGAAAACCGAGCGCGTGTGGTCGCAGGCGCAGACCCCCGGAGCTTGTCGGCGGTCCACCTGTAGGCGCGGGCTGGGTCACGGCAGTGGTGCTGCTCATGGCGGGGGGACCCCCTTGTCGGCGATGGATAGGTGGCACCGGCGACGTTAAGCACGCGCTCGCAGGTCCACCACGTCCATCCGGCCGAGAATTAACTGCTTGCGCTTGACAGTTGGCCCAACGGATGAGCGCAGTGTGGCCAGCCGGCCAAAGCCGCCGCCGCGGGCTTGCTCCTCCGTCCAAGCGCAACAGCGGATCGTGCGGTATGTCACCAATTTTTGTTACAATCGGACTCCGCGCAGCTCGTGCCGCATGTCACCACTACGCCGGTCACGGATAGTGTCGCACGTCACACACTCGCACGTGCCCGCGACGAGCGCGTAGTGCGGTCTGTCACCAAATCGCGGTCCGGGCCGCTGCCGCGGGTCGTGCGATCTGTCACCAAATCGCGGTCCGGGCCGCTGCCGCGGGTCGTGCGGTCTGTCACCAATTTGGTCCCTTGGCGGCGATTGCCGAGGTCGTGCGATCCGTCACCAAATCCTGGCCAAGCGGGAGCGGCTTGAAGGGAGTAGCGTGTAGGCGCGTGCACGCCGCGGGGACGCTGAGTGCGGGGCTGCTGCTCTACCGGGCAGGGGTCGGGGGCGTGGAGGTGATGCTCGTGCACATGGGCGGCCCGTTCTGGCGACGCGGCAAGCTCGTGCACGCGTTCGCGATCGAAGCGGACCTCGACGTGAGCGAGATCGTCAGCAACACCTTCGCGCTGGAGTGGCCGAGGGGCTCCGGCAGGACGCAGGAGTTCCGGAGGTGGACAGAGCGGCGTGGTTCGACGTGCCCACCGCGCGCGAGAAGCTCGTCAACGGCCAAGCGCCCTTTTTGGAGGCGCTGACCGAGCGCCTGCGCGCGCGTGGGTCCGATTGAGCCTCTCGCCGCGCGCGCGGCCTATCCGAATCGGCTTGACCGCGGCTGCGTGCGCGGTGCGCGGTGCGCGCGTCGCGCTGGCGCGCGGCTGAAACGCCCACACGCTTGCGCACGCGATCGAGGTGAGGGCCACGGCGGCGATCCACGGAACGAGCGCGCGGCGCAGCAGCAGCCTACGCGTGCTGGGGCCGCGGTTGAACTGACGCGCGGTCTCGCTCGCCGCGACCCCGAAGCGCGCGAGCGCGCGCCCGGCGGCCGCGTCGGCGTCGGCGGTGTGTGGGCGCTCGGCCTCGGCGGCGTCGAGCAGATGCGCGCGGACCTCGAGCAGTATGCGCCGGCGTCTCCATCTCGGCGCGCGCAGCTCGCGCGCGAGCTCGCGCATGTACACATCGATCGGGCCGGCGGAGCGCATCAGCCGGCCTCGAGCGCCTCGGCGCCGAACACCGCATCCACCGCGCCCCTGAACGCGCGCCAGGTGCTGCGCCGGTCGATGACCGCGCGCCGGCCGGAGCTGGAGATGGCATAAACGCGCCGGCGCCTGCCGCCGACGACCTCCCAGCGGCTGCTCAGCAGGCCGGCGGACTCCATGCGATGCAGGGCGGGGTAGATCGTGCCCTCCGCGAGATCGAACTCGCCGCCGCTGCGGCGCCGCAGCTCCTCGGCGACGCGGTAGCCGTGCAGCGGACCGTCGCTGAGCACCGCGAGCAGCATGCCGTCCACGTGTCCCTGGAGCTCACCCGCAGCCATACTTAGATAGTCTATGCATAAGATGCCGAGGCGTCAAACGAGTCCCGGCGAGCGCACCGCACCGCCCGGCTCGGCTCGCCCGGCGCGGCAAGGCACGGCCTGGCGCGGCGCGGCAAGGCGCGGCAAGGCGCGACAAGGCACGACAAGGCGCGGCCCGGCCCGGCGCGTCCAGTCGCGTCCAGTCGCGGCAGGTGCGCTCGCAGCACTCGGCTCAGCCGGCTACATCTAGCCGCCCGGCGGATTGTGAGGCGCGCCGGCGACCGGGGTGTGCACGGAGGCCGACGGCGTCGAGGAGCCGCCTTGCAGCAGATACACGCCGACGGCGATCGCGGCGGCGAGGGCCACCGCGAGCACCCCGGCCAGCGCCACCCTGCGCCAATCGCGGGCGGCGCGGTAGATCGTCGGCGGCTGCTCCGCGGACGCCGCGCCGGCAATCGCCGGGCTGGTGCCCGGCGCGAGGAGGGGCGCGTCGTAGCTCAGGCCCGCGGCGACGAGCAGCGGGCGTTGGTGTGTGTCCAGCGCGAGCGCGTGCGCGACCGCCTCGCGCAGCCGGCGCAGCTCGCGCTGGCGGACGAGCGCGAACAGCAGCAGCAGCCCGACGATGCCCAGCCCCACGAAACCGAGCAGCGCCTCGATCTTGGCGGTCGTGCTGGCGGGCGCGCTGGCGCGAGGCGCAAGGTCGATGTTCGCGGGAGCGACCGCGGCCGTGCGCACGGCGTGCGTGGCGCGCGTGCTGATGACCGGAATCGTCTGCTGTGCCATCGCGAGCATCACGTGCGGCGAGACGTTGTTCGTGAGGGTGTTTTCGATCCAGTACACCGCGCCGTCTTCGCGCCACGCGATTGTCTTGACGTGTTCGCCGACATAGGACAGTTCATACGTACGTGAGCCGAGGTGCACGGTCTGGCCGGGGTGGCTGAGCACCGGAGGGTCGGTCCAGGTGGTCCCCTGGACGTCGTAGTACTGGCCGACTTCGCCGCGGCTGATGACGACGCAGTAGATCGGGTGGGTTCGGCCGTGGAGGTCATGGATGCGATACAGGCGCAGTTCGTCCGGTTCCGCGCCGGCGTAGCTGTCGCGGACTCGTGGGTACTCCAGCGGGAACGGCAGGTTGGGCGCCTGCGCGCGCGCTTCGGCGAGCTCTTCGCCGGTAGTGGGCGTGAGCGCGAAACCGAGACCGCTGGGGGCGGCGCTGTGGTGGGTGTGCGCGTGCGCGGCAGGGTGCGCGCTCAGGTTTACGCCGGAGATCGCCGCGGTGCCGTTCAGGAACGAGCCGACCGCTTCGTGGATTTGTTCGGGTGTGGCCGAGTCGAATTCCTTTTCGAGGGTCACGTTGAACTGGACCTGGCGCACGGGCTTGCCCGCGGATTCGATCAGCAGGTAGATCAGCTGCAGGACTTGTTCTTCGTTTTCGAGCGTGTTTTCCACGTACTTGCCGAAGATGTCCTCGAACTTTTCACGCTCTGAAACCAGCGAGGAGCCGTACTCGGCCTTCGTTTCCAGCAGGAAGCGCTGGTCGCGCGCATCGCGGATCAGCGAGGTGCTTTCGTGGCGGGCAGCGACGAATTCGAGCGCTTCTTCGCCACACAGTTTCTGGTAACCGGGCTTGAGGTGGACTTCGAAGTACTGTTCGCCCCCGGGTTCGTTGGTGTGTTCGTAGTGCTTGTCGACCGTCAGGTACACGCAGCCCATCGCGTTGACCGCCTTCGCGAACTGGCTGAAGTTCGTCACGAACACGTGATTGACTTCCAGGCCGAGCACCTGCTTGATCGTTTCGACCATCAGCTTTACGCCGCCCGCGGTGCCGCCGCCGTTTTCCCAACCGAACTGGTAGGCGGCGTTGATGCGGTTTTCTTCGATTTCGCCGTCCGGCTTGTCGATTGGGACTTTCAGCTCACGCGGGATCGACAGCATCGAGATCGTCGGCTGGCCGGGGTCGATGCGTACCAGCAGCATCTCATTCGAGTGCGGCAATACCGGCGAGGTGGTGGTGCGGCGGCGTTCGTCGTTGCCGACGAGCAGCAGCGTCTCGGGCGCCCCCTGATAGGTCGGCGCGAGCACGTGGGGCGCCACCTTCACCGGCGGGTGCTGTTTGAGCGCTTCGACGAGTCTGCTGACCTCGTTGCGCGCGATCGCATACGTCGCACCGCCAGAGATCAGGACGACGCCGACAGCCGCCGCCAGGAAGCGCCACACCAGCCACCAACGCCGTTGCGGCGGCTCAGGCGGCATACCCGATGGCGACACGCCGCCTGGCGGTGGGATCGATCCCGGAGGCAGGCCGCCCGCGGGCGGGGGCGGCACGGGAGGTGTCGTGGCTGTGCTCACTTGACAGGGCGCAGAACGTGTAGGCGGGCGAAGGACGTCGCGATCGGACGCAAATCGCGTGCATCGGCCCGGCCCGTCCGGGCGCGACACCCGAACAGCGTAGAACGCGCGCGTGACGGTGGCGTCGCCAAGCTGGGCGTGCCGGCGACCGCCGACGCCTTCGACGTGCGAGTTTCGTCCTGTGGGCCGGCGCTACCACGCGCGCAGGCGGCGAGGGGTGCTCGACAGGCTCGATCGAGCTGGCGCATAATCAAGCAAGGCTTGGGTAGTGGTGTCCAACCAATGAGGCCCGGCTCTTGAGCACGAACTTCTCCCATCGCGTCGCCGAACAGGAAGCGCCGTCAGAGGCGCTCGAGCGCCAGCAGGCGATCGTGCTCGGAGCGCTGCGCGCGGCCGGCGGCGCGCCGGTGAGCTACGCGGCGTTGCGCGACGCGGGCGTCGAGTTCCCGGCGAGCGTCGTCTCAGAGCTGGAGCTCGCGGGCGTCGACGTCGAGCGCTGTCACGAGCGCGTGTTGCGCGCACAGCGGATCGTGGGCGTGCGCTTGGTTGCGCCCGTCCGTCAGGGCCCGGCGACGCCCGACGCACGCGCGCGCAGCCGGGCGCGTGCGATCGGCGCGCGGCTCGCGCGTGTGCGCGCGTCCGCGGGCAGCCTCGCGGGGCTCGCGCAGCTCGCGCGTGTGCGTCCGCCCGCGCGCGACGCAGACGCCCACGAGCCGGCTGGCAGGCGCGCGCAAGCGCGGACGATGTTCCTCGTGGGCCCAGCGCTGGTGCTTGCACTGGCGATCGTCGCGCTCGCGGTCGGCGCGGGCGGCGGCGCTCGCTCGGGCGCGCCAGCCCGCCGGGGGAAGCCGACGCGGGCGCTCGGACTCGCCGGAGCCCACGGCGACGCGCCCGCGCGCGCCCGTCGCTCCGCATCGGCCGCACGCGCACCTGGCGGGACATCCGCGTCTGCGGCGCGCGCGTCGGGCGGGGCGTCCGCCTCGGCCGCGCCCGCACCCGCCGGGGCGTCCGCCTCGGCTGCGCCCGCACCCGCCGGGGCGTCCGCCTCGGCTGCGCCCGGGTCGGGCGGGGCGTCCGGCTCGGCTGCGCCCGGGTTGGGCGGGGCGTCCGGCTCGGCTGCGCCCGGGTCGGGCGGCGCGTTCGCCTCGGCTGCGCCCGGGTCGGGCGGGGCGTCCGGCTCGGCTGCGCCCGGATCGGGCGGCGCGTCCGGCTCGGCTGCGCCCACAACGGCCGGCAGCTCCGGCCGGGCGGCGCATGCGACGGGCGGCACATCGACGCCCGGGTCGAGCGCGGCGGGTGGTCGACCGGGCGCGGGCGGGCGGGAAGCAGTCGCAACGCAGCCGCCGCGCGCATCGGCCGCGATGTCCGCAGAACTGGAGGCTCACGGGCACGAACTGCTCGACGCGGGCGAATATCGCGAGGCGATCCCCGTCCTGCACAGCGCGCTGGCGGCGACGGGCGAGAGCCTCGGGGCGTGCGTGCAGCCGGCGAGCGAAACGTGCCTGACGTACGCGTACGCGCTGTACGACCTCGGGCGCGCCCTGCTGCTGAGCGGCAGCCCGGCGGCCGCGGTGGGGGTCCTGGAAGAGCGCCTGCGGATCGAAAACCAGCGCGCGGTGGTGGCGGCGGAGCTCGAATCGGCCCGCCGCCGGCTCGGCTAGCTGGAGTTTCCGCTGGGCTCGCGCTGGCGCGACGCACCCGGCTCCTCGCCGCGGCCCGACGGCGCGGCGTTCCGACGTCGCGGCGTTCCGACGTCGCCGCGCCCCGACGTCGCCGCGTTCGACGTCGCGGCGTTCCGATGTCGCGGCGTTGGATGCGAGCTCAGCGCCGCGCGGGCTCGGCTGACCGGCGCGCGCCGTGCGAGCTCGTGACGCGCGCCGTGCGTTGTGCGCGAGCGAGCAGCTCGGTGAGCGCGCGGTCGATGTCCTCGGCGAGCACGTTGGCGTCGGGCAGCGCCTCGCGGTCGGCGTACACGCCGAAGCAGGCGCGCTCGCCGACGGTTGTCATGCCGACCGACACGGCGTGCTTGTCGGCGAGCGGGACGACCGGATAGGTGGCGTGCAACGGGCACCCGAGCATGTACATCGGAGCCGTCGGGCCGGGGATGTTGGAGACGACCAGGTTGAAAGTCCGCGGGCTGGCGATGATCCGCGAGATCGCGTGCTGGACGACGCCGGGCGTGGCCCCGGCGGCCTTGAGCGCGAGGTCGGCGCCCTCGGGCTCGCGGTCGCGCTTGCGCGCGCTCATGGTCGCGTGCACGCGGTACAGGCGGTCGAGCGCGTCGGGCTGGTCGCAGGGGAGCGCGGCGAACACGAAGGAGATGTGGTTGCCGAGCACGTCCGAAGGGCTGCGCACGTTGACGGGGACCATCGCCTTGAGCGCCGTCGAGCGCTCGCCGCGGCGGAGCAGGTACGAGCGCATGCCGCCGGCGACGGCAGCGAGCACGACGTCGTTGAGGCTGGTGCCGTACGTGCCCTTGACGACCCGCAGGTCGGCGAGCGGGCGCTCGGTCCACGCGAGGCGGCGCAGCGGCGAGAGCGGCGCGTTGAGCACGCTGGCGGGCGCGGCGCGGAGCGAGTTGGTGACCGCGCGGGCAGTGCGCACGGCACCCGAGAGCGCCTCGCGCGCGGAGTCGGCGGGCGAGCGGGCGGCGCGCAGCGGCAGGCGCAGCAGCGCGAGCTGCTCGCCGAGCAGCTCCCACACGCCGCGCGCGAGCAGGCGCTCGGCGCTAGGCGCCGGCGCGGGCGCCCAACGATCGGGCTCGCACGCGTCCGGCTCGGGCGTGACGTCGAGCAGCATCGAGCCGAGCTCCACGGCGGCGAGGCCGTCGACCATGCAATGGTGGGTCTTGCCGACGATCGCGAAGCCGCGCTCCCGGGGCTGCTCGCAGATCCACATCTCCCACAGCGGGCGATCGCGGCGCAGCGGCACGGACATGACCTCGTCGACGAGCTCGTGCAGCGGCCCGGGCGCCCAGTAGACGTGACGGTCGACCGCGAACGCGGGGTCGTCGATCCACTCGGGCGCGCGCACGCCGAGCGGCACCGCGGCGAGCTTCTGGCGGTAGCGCGGCGCGCGCGCGATCCGCCGCTGTATGTGCTCGCGCAGCTGCGCGAAGCTCGGCGGCGGGCGCCCTTCGGGGGCGGAGAACACCGCGACCCAACCCGCGTGCATGTGCGCGGTGGGGCTCTCCACGGACAGGAACGACGCGTCCAGCGCGGACAGTCGCGCGTTGCTCATCGCACGAGCGCGAGACGCGTGTGGGCGGGGCGGGCACGCGTGCCCCGCCGGGCGCCGCGCCTGCGGGCGGGGACCGCCCGGGCGCTTGCGCGGGCGCGCGGCAGCTCGCGCCTGCCCCAATCGGCGGCGAGGGCGAATTCGACCAGCCGGTCGAAGTAGCTGCGCAGCGGCGTCATCGCGATGCCGGACCCGCGCAGCGCGACGCGGGTGCGGCGGTCGTCATAGCGGACTTTCGCGGCGAAGTACGGGAAGAACGTCTCGCTGCGCCGCAGCGTGCGCCGGTAGCGCTCGTCGCGCGCGAGGCGCATGAGCAGCGGGTGCACCACGTGGCGGTACGCGGCCGGCTCGATCAGGCGCGGGGCGGGGCGCCTGAAGAACGCGCTTGCGAGCTCGACGAGCTCGCCGAGGCTGCTGACGTGCGCGCCGGCGGTCAGGTGGAAGGTCGAGCCCTGCGCCTCGCGGGCCTGGCTGAGGGCGAAGATCGCGTCGGCGACGTAGTCGATCGGCACGACGTCGACGGGCGCGTCGCGACGCCCGGGCAGGGCGGGGTACGCGCCGTGGGCGAACGCGCGCAAGGGCCAGTAGAGGACGTTGAACGACGCCGTCCAGCCGCTCGCGCGCTCGCCAACGACGATGCTCGGGCGCATGATCGTCACCGGCAGGCGCTCGCGCGAGCGCGCCACCAGGCTCTCGGCTTCGAACTTGGACTGCTCGTAGGGGTTGCGGAAGCGCTGGCCCACGTCGAGGTCGTCCTCGCTGAAGCAGCCCTCGTGCTCGCCTGCGACGTACGCGGTCGATACGTGCGAGAAGCGCCGCAAGCCGCCGCGCGCCTGACACCGCTCGGCGAGCTCGAGCACGCAGCGCGTGCCCTCGACGTTGATCGCGCGCGATGCCTCGAGGCCGACGTCGAAGGACACCGACGCGGCGCTGTGCACGACCTCGTTGACCTGTTCGGCAAGCGCGCTGCGCTTGGCGCGCAGCCCGAGCGCGGGACGCGTGAGGTCTGCGAGCACGGGCGTCACGCGCGGCGTATACGGGTGACCGAAGCCGAACAGGTACAGCAGCGTGCGCTGGACGCGGGCGGCGGCCGCGCGCTCGTTGGGCCCGCGCACGAGCACGAACACGCGACGATCCGTGCGCTCGAGGTAGCGCGCAAGCAACTCCATGCCGACGAACCCCGTGGCGCCCGTCAAGAGCACGCCGTCCGCCCTGGCTTCCTGCTTTACCAACCGACAGCTCCTCCGCTGATCGCGCGAGGCGTCAGCAGCTTGGTGTTTGGTGCAGCTTGCCCATTGTGCGGGCCCGCCAAACGCACTTAACGAAAATAATAAAAATAAAATGACGCAAATAGCGCCGCGGACGCGCGCCTGCCCGTGGGTCGAGCCACACGCCAACCCGCATACAGCGGAAAAAACGCGCCGCGCCCGGGGCGCGCGCGGATCTCGCGCCGGCCCATGTTCCGGCGGTCGGGCCTGGACGTTTGTTCGATCTTCGCGCGCCGTCCTCATCGCCGCCCGGCCGGCTGTCGAGGTCCTCGGTGATGCCCGGACGCAGGCCTCGTGCGGCCTGCAACCGAACGCGCACATGCAGGTGCGCGAGAGGATGGGCGTGCGCGGCAGCGAAAGGATCGACATGCGCAGCAAATCTGAGGACAACGACAGGACATTGCAGACCCCGCCGTTTGCGCTCGACAGGCGCGACCTCGACGCACGCACGAGCGTGGTCGCGGTCACGGGCGAGCTCGACCTGACGACCGCTCCGCAGCTGAAGTGGACGCTCGTCGACGCGCTCGAGGAGGGCCACCGCTGGCTGGTGGTCGACCTCTCGGAGACGACCTTCATGGACTCGACGGCGCTCGGCGTGCTCGTGGGCGTCAACCGCACGCTCGACGAGGGCGGCCGGCTGACGATCGTATGCGCGCGCGCGAGCCTGCTGAAGATCTTCGAGCTGTCGGGCATGGACGGCGCGTTTGCGATGTGCGCGACGCTCGAGGAGGCGCTCGCGGGCTCCGGCGAGCGCGCTGCCGAAGCGAGCTGAGCGGGCGGCCGGCTCGATGGCGAGCGACGGCGAGGCACGGATCGGGCTGGGCCGGCCGGCCAGGCGCCTGACGCTGGCGTGCCTGGCGTGTTGCGGGCTGGGGCTCGGGTTCATCCCCGCCGCGACCGCCAAGCGCGAGCGCGAAGCGGCGTCGAGCACGACGACCGCGGCCGGACAGTCCACTCAGGCGGCTTCCGGATCGACCGCCGGCCATGGCGCGAGCGGCGCTCAGGGAACGGCCGGCGATCAGGGCTCGAGCGCTGGCCAGGCGGCGAGCGGCGCTCAGGAATCGAAGGCGGCGAGCGGCAGGCAGGGCTCGAGCGCCAGTCAAGGCGGCGGCTCGAGCGCGAGCAAGGGCAGCGGCGCGAGCGGCGCCAGGAACACCGGCGGCAACGGCGCGGGCGGGCACGCCCATCAGGCGCCGGCGGCCAAACGACCGGCCTCGGAAGCCCGTTCGAACAGCGCGACGGGCGCCGCGAAGCACGCCGAACAGCAGGCCTCGCCGGGCGACGCGACCGTCGGAGCGCAGGCGCAGGCACGCGACTCGGGGCACGGGCAGGGCGGGCACAAACCGGGGAAAGGCCACCACAAGGAAAGCGCCGGCGAAAGCTCGCGCGCGAAGGAATCGGGCAGGCGGGGCAAAGGCAAATCGGAAGAAAAAAGCGAAGGGAAATCCGAAGGATCGAAGCCCGAAGAATCGGCTGGCAGCGCACCCGGCGGCTCCACGCAGGCGCCGACCGCGACCACCACTGCGCCGGCGCTCACGTCGGCGCCGCTCGCGAGCGTCTCCTCGACGCCCGCGCACGCGGCCTTGGGGCTGTCAAAGCCGCTGCACGTCGCCCATCCACGCGCCGCGCGCCGGGGGGCCACGGGCCGGGCGCCCGCGCGGGCGGCGGTGCGCCCCTTCGCCGGCGCTCTCGGCTTCGCGGCCCCGGGGGCGCTCGCGGCGGGCTCGCCCGCGGCGGCCCCCGCGCGCGGCACGCACGCCTCCGATCCACACCGGCCGAGCCCCGTCGGCCCCGCTTCGCGGCTGGTCACGACCATCACCAAGATCGTCGACGTCGTGCCCACGGCCGTGCGCGAGCTGATCGCCGCCCTGCTCGCGCTCGCGCTTGGGCTCGCGGCGCGTTCGCTTTACTCCGCGCTGCGCGCGCGGCGCCTGGAGCGCCAGCGGCGCGAGCTGCTCGACGACGTCGGCCTGCTGCAGGCGGCGCTGCTGCCCGAGCCGCCCGCCCGGCTCGGGCCCGTCGGCACCTCGGTCGCGTACCGGCCCGCCGCGGGTCCGGGGGCCGGCGGCGACTTCTACGACGTGTTCGCGCTGCAGGACGGGCAGCTGGCGGTGATCGTCGGCGACGTCTCGGGCCACGGACGCCAGGCGCTCCCGCACACCGCGCTCGTGCGCTTTACGCTGCGCGCGTACCTGGAGGCCGGGCTCTCGCCACGCGAGGCCCTGCAGACGGCGGGTGCGGTGCTCGAGCGCCAGCTCGGCGGCGTGTTCGCGACGGTCGTCGCGGCTACCTACCAGCCGCGCGAGCGGGTCCTCACCTACTCCTGCGCCGGGCACCCGCCGCCGCTCGTGCTCGGCCCCCAGCCGGATGCACGATCGCTTTCGCCGGTCACGATCTGCGCCTCCCCGCCGATTGGAGCGGGTATGCGGACCGGAACCCGCCAGACGGTCGTCTCGCTTCCCGGGCGTGCGCACGTGTGCTTCTACACCGACGGCGTCACCGAGGCGCGCGTCGGCGCGGAGCTGTTCGGGGCGCAGCGGCTCACGGACACGCTCGCCGAGCTCGGGCCCGATCCGAGCGCAGCGCAGCTGCTCGAGCGTGTGGCGGAGCTCGCGGACGCGCGCCCCGACGACATGGCCGCGTGCGTGCTGAGCGTCGCCGGCGAGGACGCGCAGCCGCGCGTGCTCGTCGAGGAGCTCGAGATCGACCGCGCGCAGGCGACGAGCGCCCGCACCGAGAGCTTCCTGCGCGCCTGCGGCGTGCGGCACGAGGAGATCGCGGCGGCGATCGGCTCGGCCCGCGGCGCGGCCGGCCGCGCCGGCACCGTCGTGCTCGAGGTCAGCGCCGCGGACGGGCCGCCGGAGGTGGCGCTCAGGCGCGACCAGGTCGCCTACCTGCACGCTCGCCGCGTCGAGGCGGGGGCCCTGCGATGAGCGCCGCGCCCGCGCTCGCTGCGGACGCGGCGATGGCGCTCGGCATCGCCTCGACCGCGATGCCCTTCGCGCGCACACCCGAGGACGAGGTCGAGCGCTGGCTGCGAGTGCTGCGCCTGCACGGCGCCGTAGGAATCGCGCTGCAGGGGCTTGGCGTCAGCGAGGAGCCGGTCGCCGAAGGTGAGAGCGTGCCGAGCCCGCGCCCGGCACGTGGCGAACGAGCCCGCGACGCGGTCGCGCTCGTGACCGAGAACGCCGTGCGCATCGCCGGCGAACGCCACGCGCCGGCCCTGGCCACGACCGACGTGCTGATGGCCGTCATGCACGTGTACGGCGAGGACTTCGATCGCGTGCTGCACGTCCACGGCGCCGACCGCCAGGAGCTGCTCGAGCGGCTCGAGCTGGTCGAGCCCACGCCGTAGCCGCCTTCAGGCGGCGTGCGCCTTCGCGCGTTCGAGCAACAGCGTGAACAGATGTTCCTCGAGCTGCGCCGGAAGCGGCGCGGCGATGCTGCTGGCCTGCAGCGAGACCTGTGCGGGACCGTCGACGAAGCCGAGCACGTCCAGGTAGAAGGGAATCGGGACCCTGCGCACGGTGACCGTCGTCTTCACCCGCAGGCCGTAGCCTCCGGCGGTGCCCGGTGCGGGCGGTGTTCCGTAGCGGACGCTCACCGCGCCCACCTTCGCGCCGGCCAGTCGCTGGCCTTTGAACAGCAGCTCGAGCACGTGCGACAGGCACCCGCGGATGTGGCTGCTGTGCAGCGCCTGCAGCGACCGAGCGGCCGCGGCGGCCGTGCGCTCGACCGTCACGGAGGAGCTCACGCCGGCGTTCAGCAGGCCGACCTTGCGTTCGTAGGTCGGCGAGCCCGCTTCCGCGACCGGCGAGCCCGAGTCCAAGCCGCCGGCGCACCTGTGGAATTCGCGTTCCAGGTTCCTTTCCGAGGCGCTTTCGCGCTTTGGCGCGCGTGCGCGTGAGCGAGCGAAGCCGGGGACGTCGGCCGCGCGCAGGTTGACCGCGGCCGCGAACGCCCGCGCCCGGGCGCTCGCCGCGGAGCTCCCGCGGGCGTGGGCGCGGCTCGTGCCCGCGACGCCCGCGGCGCTCGTGCCCGCGATGCGGGCGGCGCTCGTGCCCGAGTGTGTCTGTCCGCTCGAGGCCGCGTGCCCGCCTGCACACGCGGCGAGCACTGCGCCGCTCGTCAGGAGCGCGGGGATGGCCACGCGGCGCAGCACCGCATGCCATTGTGTCAGAGGCGCTCAGCTGCGCAGCCGGCGCCGCTGGGGGTGGAGCGTCTCGCCGCGCGCGAGCATCGCGACGTACTGCTCGATCCGCCGCGCACGCGTCTCGGCGCGCTTGGCCGTCCCCAGCCGATACAGGATCGCGTAGCGATTCTGTGCGCTCAGCAGCTCGAAGTTGGCTCGCGCAGCGCGGCTGTTCGCGAGCGCGCCCGCCAGGTCCGCGGGCAGCTCGATGCTCGCCGCCCCGGCGTACGCGGCCTGCCAGCGCCCGTCGGCCTTTGCCCGCTCGACCGCCGCGATTCCCCCCGGGCGCATGCGCCCTTCCTCGAGCAGCCGCGCTACGTGGGCGACGTTGCGCTGCGACCACGCGCTGCGCTGCGTGCGCGGCGTGAAGCGCTGGCGGAAGCTGTGCGCGTCGCGGCCGCGCACCTGCCCGTCGATCCAGCCGTGGCACAGCGCCTCATCGAGCGCCTGCTCGTAGGTCAGGCGCGTCGGCTCCGTTGCGCCCTTCTTGGCGAGCACCAGCCAGACGCCCGCGGCGTCGGCGTGATGCGTGCCCAGCCAAGCGCGCCAGGCCTCGGCTTCGAGCACGATCAGCTCGGGCAGCTCCACGGCCATCGCCGGCGGCGTCTATTCCAGCTCGATCGCGCGCATCGTGTGCTCGTCCGGCAGCTTCTCGAGGATCGCGCGCAGGATCATCCGCTCGGGCTCCTGCTCGCGCTGCAAGTCCTTGAGCAGCAGCCGCACCGCGCTGTGGGTGACCTTCATCTGCCGGGGCGCGAGCGTCACGGTCGTGACGCCCAGCTCGTCGGCCGGCTGCTCGAGCCCGTCGATCACCTCACGCGCCAGGCGGCGGATCTCCGGCTCATGCGCCTCATCGGAGATCAGCAGTCGCAGCGCCTGCGCCGTGATCAAGACCTCGCGCTGCTCGAGGAACAGGTGGAAGGGCGGTACGGGCTCGCTGGCTGCGTCGCTCATCGCGCCGTCAGCCTATCGTCGGCGCGCGTCGGCAGCTCGCTTACTCCACGCGCGCGCCGTCCACCTGCGCGCCGGCGCTCTCCACCTGCACGCCCGCGACCTCCCCCGCCAAGCCCGCGCTCGTCAGCACAGGCGTTTCGCGCGCCTGCGCGCGCTCGCGCTGCGCGCGCGCGAGCCGTCCCCCGGTGGCGCTCAGGAGCATGCCGGCGATCGCCGTGATAACGGCGAGAAACGGCGGGAAGCTGCCGAGCGAGACTTTCGCGTGGGTGCCGACGAGCGCGTGCACGATCAGCAGCGCCGCGCCGTAGATCGCGCCCGCGATCAGACCGCGGTCGGCGCCGCCCCAGCCGTCCTGGTGCTCGAAGCCGGCGAGCACGCTGGCGATCGCGACCACCGCCGCATAGCCCCAGTAGGCGCCGACCGACACGCCGATCAGCACGCCCGCGATCGCGCCGGCGATCGCCGGGATGAAGCCGCCCAACAGGATCTGCTCTGGGCGCGGACGGTCGCGCAACAAGGTCGGTTGATACATCCGGCTCCTCCCCGAGAGTGCTGTCAAACCCTAGCGCTTTCGAGCGCTGGCGTCACCCGGCCGGATGTCGCGCGAGCCGGCGCGAGCGCCCGGCGCGTCGCGAGCCGGCGCGAGCGCCCGGCGCGTCATAACCTTGGCTGCACGTGGCGAGCACACCCGCGCCCTTCCGCCTGTCGGTCCTCGACCAGTCGCCTGTCTCGCAGGGGTCTTCGCCGGCGCACGCGCTCGCCAACACGCTCGACCTCGCGCAGCTCGCCGACCGGCTCGGCTATCACCGCTATTGGGTCGCCGAGCACCACGGCGGGCCGATGCTCGCGGGACCGAGCCCCGAGGCGCTGATCGGACCGATCGCCTCGACGACCGCGAGGATCCGGGTGGGCAGCGGCGGCGTCATGCTCCCGCACTACAGCCCGCTGAAGGTCGCCGAGACCTTCAGCGTGCTCGCCGGCCTGTTCCCGCATCGCATCGACCTCGGGCTCGGGCGCGCGGCGGGCACCGATCCGATGACCACCTTCGCGCTGCAGCGCGACCGTCGCCAGGCCGCCCCCGACGACTTCCCCCAGCAGCTCGCCGAGCTGCTGGGCTACCTGGACGACAGCCTGCCTGCAGACCACCCGTTCGCGCGGCTGGCGAGCACGCTGCCCGGACGCCCGCAGCGACCCGAGCCGTGGCTGCTCGGCTCCTCGCCCCAGAGCGCCGTGTGGGCCGCCGACCTCGGACTGCCGTACGCGTTCGCGGACTTCATCAACCCCGAGGGCGCGGACATCGCCGCGCTGTATCGCGAGCGCTTCGCCGAACGCGAACACAACGGCGCCGCGCCCGTCACCGCGGTCGGCGTGTGGGTGATCTGCGCCGACAGCGACGAGCAGGCGCAGCGCCTGGCGACCAGCGGGCGCATGGCCTTCACGCTCCTGCGCCGCGGGCAGCTGATCGCCGTGCCGCCGCCGCAGGAGGCGCAGCGGTTCCTCGCGGCCGACGCTCGCGCCGAGGGCTTGCCGCGCTCGCGCCGGCGCGCGATCGTCGGATCGCCCGACACCGTGCGCGCCGAGCTGCTCGACGTCGTCTCCAGCTACGGCGCCCAGGAGGCGATCGTCGTGTGCATCACCTACGAGCACGAGGCGCGCCGCCGCAGCTATGAGCTGCTCGCGAGCGCGTTCGCGCTGGAGGGCGCGAGCGAGGCGGCGCTCAGCGCATGAGCGCCGGCGCGGGTGTGCGCCGGGCGCGAGCGCGGGACGTGCCGGCGCTCGCTTCGATGCTCGCGCGTGCGTTCCTCGACGATCCGGTCGCCTGCTGGGCCTGGCGACCGGACGCGCTGCGAGCGGGCGCGCTCGAGCGCTTCCAGGCGATTCGCATGCGCCAGCTGATCGGCGGCGAGGAGATCTGGACGACGGACGATCTAAGCAGCGCCGCGCTGTGGGCCCCGCCCAAGCGCTGGCACATGTCGCTGCGCGAAACCGCGATGCTCGTGCCGTGCTTCCTGCGCCCGCGCCTGTTCGCGCGCATGCCGCTGGTGGCGCTCGGTTGGGAACGGCTCGAGCGTGCTCACCCGCGCACGCCCGCGCACTTCTACCTCGCCGTGCTCGGCACCGAGCCCGACGCCCAGGGGCGCGGCCTCGGCTCGGCGGTGTTGCGCCCGGTGCTCGAGCGCTGCGACGGCGACCAGGTGGGCGCCTATCTGGAGTCCTCGAAGGAGCGCAACGTCGACTTCTACGCCCGCCATGGCTTTCGCGTGCTCGATGAGATCCGGCTGCTGCGCGGTCCGAAGATGTGGCGGATGTGGCGCGATCCGCGCCCGTGACGCAGGGACGGTCCGCGCGCGCTCGAGCTGGTCGCGGGCTGATCCCGGGCTGCTCGCCGCGTTCGACCGCTCGTCGCTCAGGACGAACGTCGAGCTCGCCGAGCGCCGACCACACGCAGCTCCTGCTCGCCCACGCGCACCGTGTCGCCGTCGCGCAGCTGGCGCCCGCGGCGTGTCTCGCGCTCGCCGTTGACCCAGGTGCGCGCCTGCGCCAGCAGCGCCCTGGCGTCGCCGCCGCTGTCGATCACGCCCGCGAGCTTGAGCAGCTGTCCGAGCCTGATCGTCTGCCCGTGGATCGGTATTTCGCGTGACACCGCCGCGAATCTAGTACGCTCGCGCGAGCATGGGCGAGCGCACCGACTACAAGCCCGGGACGTTCTGCTGGAGCGAACTGAGCACGAGCGACCAGGAGGCGGCGAAGGCGTTCTACGCCGGCCTGTTCGGGTGGGACTCCGACGACCGGCCGCTCGGCGACGGCGCGTACTACTCGATGCAGACGCTCGCCGGCAAGCCCGTCGCCGCGATCGCCGCCCAGCCCCGGCAGCAGCGCGAGGCGGGCGTGCCGCCGCTGTGGAGCTCCTACGTCTCGGTCGAGAGCGCTGACGCGACCGCCGAGCGCGCGAAGGCGCTCGGCGCGAACGTGCACGCGCCCCCGTTCGACGTCTTCACCGCCGGGCGCATGGCCGTGATCCAGGACCCGCAGGGCGCGTTTTTCATGTTGTGGCAGCCGGGCGATCACATCGGCGCCGCGCTTGTGAACGTCCCCGGCGCGCTCGTGTGGAACGAGCTGCAGTCCCCGGACCTCGACGCCTCGGCGTCGTTCTACGGCGAGCTGTTCGGCTGGGAGCTAGAGCCGATGGCGGACGCGCCGGAACGCTATCTGGTGATCAGCAACGACGGCGCAAGCAACGGCGGGATGCGCGAGCTGACGCCGCCGTCTGCGCCCAGCTGGTTGACGTATTTCGCGCTCGAGGACCTCGATCCGGCGCTCGCCAAGCTCGACGAGCAGGGCGCCTCCAAGCTGGCCGGCCCGATCGACATCCAGATGGGCAGGATCGCGGTCCTCGCCGACCCGCAGGGCGCGGTGTTCGCGCTGCACGCGGGCGAGCTCCAGCCCTAGCGCGATGATCCCGGGAACTCGCGCTAGCGGGCCGCGACCTCAGCCGCGACGAGCGCCCGCGTCGAAGCTCGTGTCGGTCGGTTGGCGGCCGTTGCGCCGCTCGGCCAGGTCGGCGCCCGTCGTGGTCGCCAGCAGCGCGGCGCCGCCACCGCCGAGCACGCGACGCACGAGTCCCGGCGCGAGCACGCGCAGCGCGGCGGCGAGCGCATACGGGCGCGGCACATAACGCTCGGCGCGCCCGCGCAGGCCGGCGTCGCAGATCGCCTCGGCCGCCCGCTCGGGGGTGGAGACGATCCAGCGCGTCCACGGCTTGGCGGTGAGCTCCGCTTGGGGAAAGCCCTCGGTGGAGATGAAGCCGGGCAGCACCAGCCCGACGTGCACGCCGTGCGCGCGCTCCTCCGCCCACAGCGCATCCGACCAGCCGGCGAGCGCGAACTTCGACGCGCTGTACGCGCCGGCGCCCGCGCGCGCGACCCTGCTTGCGGTGGAGGCGACGTTGACGATCGCGCTCGGTGCGCACACGCGCAGCAGCGGCAGCAGCGCCTCGGTCAGGCGCACCTGGGCGTCGAAGTTGATCGCCATCGTGCGACGCACGTTCTCGTAGCCGCCGCCAGGCGCTCCGGACGTGGTGTCGGCGAAGCGTGCGCGCCAAGCGCTGCCGGCATTGTTGACGAGCAGGTCGAGCCGGCCGTGGCGCTCGAGCACGTGATCGCGGATCCGCCGCGGCGCGTCCTCGTCGAGCAGGTCGACCGCGACGTAGCTCACCCGGTCCGCGCCGCCGAGCGCGAGCGCGAGCGCGCGCAGACGCTCCTCGCGACGGGCGACGAGCACGAGCGAGGCGCCAGCCTCGCGCGCGAGCCGGCGCGCGCTCGCCTCGCCGATCCCGCTCGATGCGCCGGTGATCAGCATCACGCGCGTATCGGCGGAAGGGTGGTTTGGCTGTGCCATGGTTGCTCGCCGCCGATCGAAGCTCAGGCGCCGGCGTGGCGCCCCTCGACGACTAGGCCTTAGCCTGTCAGATCGGCACCCACGATGAGCGCGCGTACATCCAGCGACGTCGAAGGTCCCGCCCCCCCGGGGGCGCGGACGGCGCGCAAGCGCGAGGCGCTGGAGCTGTTTCGGGGGTTGCCGCGTCGCTACGACACGCTGTCGGCTGCGCTCAGCTTCTGGCAGGATCCGCGCTGGCGGCGAGCGCTCGTGAGCGCCGCCGCGCCGGCCGCGGGCGAGCGCGTCCTGGACGTCGCGACCGGCACCGGCATGGTGGCCGCCGAGCTGCTCGCGCGCGCGGACTGCTCGGTGGTGGGCGTAGACCAGAGCGCGGAGATGCTCGCCGCGGCGCGCGCGCGCTTCCTCGGCGTCGATCGCTCGCGCGTGCAGTTGATCGAGGGGCAGGCCGAGGCGCTGCCGTTCGCGGATGAGAGCTTCGACGCGCTCACCTTCACCTACCTGCTGCGCTACGTCGATGATCCGCGCGCGACGATCCGCGAGCTCGCGCGCGTGGTGCGCCCAGGCGGACGTGTGGCCTCGCTCGAGTTCGGCGTGCCGCCGTGGCCGCCGGCGCGCGCGGCATGGGAGCTGTACACGGCGGTCGGGCTGCCGCTGCTCGGGCGGCTCGCCTCGCGCGAGTGGGCGCGGGTGGGGCGCTATCTGGGCCCGAGCATCCGCGGCTTCTACGAGCGCAACCCGCTGGAGCGGATCGTCGCGTACTGGCGGCAGGCGGGGCTGCGCGACGTGCGGGTGCGGCGGATGAGCCTCGGCGGGGGTGTGATCATGTGGGCGAGCAAGCGAGCCGATGGCGACGCTCACGCGTGACTCGCGCGCCGAGCGCGCGCGCGCCGGCGTGAGCGCGCACCCGGATGAGCGCGCGCGGCCGGCCTTCTACGCGCTGGGAGGCGGGCGCGCCGGCGATCTCGTGACGCTCCTGCACCCGCCCTACACAGCCTGGCACCTGAGCTACTTCGCGCTCGGCGCGGCGCTCGCGCCGCGCCTGTACGTCGACCGGCTGCTATGGGGCCTCGCGGCGTTCGCGCTCGCGGTGGGGGTCGCGGCGCACGCGTTCGACGAGCTGCACGGCCGGCCGCTTCGCACCGGCATAGGCGACCGCGCGCTGCTGGGCCTCGGTTCGGCGGGGTTGCTGGGCGCGGCGTCGATCGGCGTCGCGGGAGCGCTGAGCGTGAGCGCATGGCTCGCGCCGTTCGTGCTCGCCGGCGCGGCGTTCGTGCTCGCGTACAACCTCGAGTTGGCCGGCGGGCGCTTCCACGGCGACCTGTGGTTCGCGCTCGGATGGGGCGGCTTCCCGGCGCTGACCGGCTACTTCATCGAGGCCGAGAGGGTCACGCCCGCGTGTCTGCTGATCGTCGCCGGATGCGTTGCGCTGAGCGTCGCGCAGCGGCGCCTGAGCTCGCGGGCGCGCGAGCTTCGCCGGCGCACGCTCGAGGTCAGCGGGACGCTGAGGCGCCGCGACGGCAGCGTCGAGCAGCTGTCGGTCGGCGCGTTGCTCGGCCCGCTCGACGGCGCGCTCGCGGCGCTGTCGCTGGCGATCGTGCTGATCGCGGGCGCGCTCGTGCTCGCGCGGCTTTAGCCGGGAGGCCGGCGCGATTCGAGGTATTCCCGGTTCTGGCGGCGCTCGCCGCGGATCTGGACGGCGATGTAGACGACGATGACGTTGACGATCACCCCGATGCCCCCGAAGGTCACGACCAGGCCGAACGTCTTGGCGAACGCTTCACTTGCGGCGAGCGGCATTCGCGGAGCCTAGCAACGAGCGGGGCCCAGGTGTCGTAGCCTTCCTCGGGCCGCCGCCGAGTCCGCTCGGCGATGAATGCACCGGAGAGGTGCCGGAGCGGTTGAACGGGCGCGACTGGAAATCGCGTAACGGGGGAAACCTCGTTCGAGGGTTCGAATCCCTCCCTCTCCGTTGTTGGCTGGGGTTCGTAGCAATTGTTCGAACCCATTACGGTCGAGCCGACCGCGTTGCTATCAGGATGCGGCCGGCGCTGGCCGTGGCCCTCGTAGCCGATGCCGATATCCAGGTATCGGGACGGGATCGGTGTCGATCCAGTCCGATGGGTCTGTCACGAGAGGTCCCATCTCTCGAAGGCGACGAGCGGCGAGACGAGAGCGCAGCCGGCGCCGAATACTTGCCAGCAACCCTGGAGCTGGCTCGTAGAGGAGCTCCACGCCATCGGGCATCACGATGAGTACCGGACGATGCTCATCGAACGCTGCCCGCGCGAAGGTCGATCCGAACGTGGCGGAGTCGGCTGCTACGAACGCAGTTCGATCCGGGTATTCAAAGCGATCTTCCATCAGCGCCAAAAGTGGTCTTGCCGAGGCGCGTGCGATCGGCAGAGATGCCTCATCGATGAAGTCGTCGAAGAATGGCTTGAGCGTCATGGTTGCCAGCTCGCGATGATCGACTCCGAGGCTCGCACCAGATAGGCGACGGCCTTTGGAAGAACATCACGAGGATCGCCTGTCTCAAAGGATACGGCATCCCGCTTGAGGTCTCCAGCGTATCGGTGCATATGGTGCACGTCATGGGCGTTGTCGATCAGCCGAATCGTGCGCCACCGACCATCTCGCAGTAGCTGAAGCATCGCCGCGTAGCTCGTCATCGGCTTACCGCCGTGGCGAACCAGGATGCGGGCATCCTCGCGCTCCAGCGGCACGATCCACTCGCGGTCGAACTCCATCGTCGGCCAGACTGGCGGATCGCTCGGACAGGCTCCTTGGCTGCACGCCGAAGCGCCGCTCGTACAGCTCTTTGATGCGCTGCCAGGTCAGGTCCGGGTTCGATCTTCGTCCCTCCCCCTCCGTGCACACCTCCCTCTCCGGTTGGGTGCGAGAATGCCGGGATGCTGGAGGGTTGCCAGCCCGTTCCGGGAGGGCCCGGCATCGGGTCGCGCGTCTTGTGCGCCGCGACCCTGTGCGCCCTGCTCGCGATCGCGTGGCTGTCCCCGCAGCGTGCAGCCGCGCAGGGCGCTCAGCCGGTCACGGTCGCGCCGCTGCCGGCCTCCGACTACTCGGTGCGCCCGGTGTGCCCGCTCGCGCCGCCGGGACACGCGCGCTGTCTGGCGCTCGCGCTCGTGCCGCAGACGCCCGCCGCGCGGGCTCACACCCATCCGCTGGGGATCACGCGCACCGCGCGCGGGACGGGTCAGGGGGAGGGAGTCTGCGAACCACCGCTGGCCGCCGAAGGCTGCTACGGCCTGCGGCCCGAGGATCTCCATAGCGCCTACGCGCTGCCCACGACCTCGAAGGCGCCACAGACGATCGCGCTCGTCGACGCATACAACGACCCGACCGTAGAAAAGGACCTCAAAATCTACGACAAGGTGTTTGGACTGCCGCCGTGCACGGCCGCGAACGGCTGCTTCACGGAGATCAACCAGCAAGGAGAAACCGGGCGCCCGCCATTCCCCGCCAGCGCAAGGGAACTGAGAGCCGCTCGCAGCGGCTCCACGGCCGAACGCGAACGGGCCGAAGAAGCGTCGGGCTGGGCGGGCGAGATCTCACTCGACGTCCAGGTCGCGCATGCGATCTGCCAAAACTGTCGGATCCTGCTCGTGGAGGCCGACTCGAGCGAAATCGGGGACCTCGAAGCGGCCGACGAACGCGCCGTCGCCGAAGGCGCGACGGAGATCTCCAACTCGTGGTGGACGCAGGCCGAGCCGGGCAGCGACAGCCCGGCGTTCGACCACCCCGGCGTCGTGATCACCGCCGCCGCCGGGGACGGCGGCTACCTCAACTGGGACGCCCCCGAAGAAGCGGAAGTGGGACACGTCGACTACCCGGCGTCCTCGCCGCGCGTCGTCGCCGTCGGCGGCACCCGCCTGCAGTTGAGCGGCCCCTCGAGCACCTGGGAGAGCGAGAGCATCTGGAATGGCGTCGGCGGCGCCAGCGGCGGCGGATGCAGCGAACGGTTCACCGCTCCCTACTGGCAACGGGAACTCGCCGACTGGCCAGCCGTCGGCTGCGGCTCGAGTCGCGCCGTCGCCGACGTGTCCGCCGACGCCGACCCCTACACCGGGGTCGCCATCTACGACTCGACACCCGATGCGGGAGGCCAGGTGCTGCTCTGGGAAACCATCGGCGGCACCAGCCTCGCCTCGCCGCTGGTCGCGGCGGTGTTCGCGCTCGCCGGTGGCGCGGGCGACGTCGAATACCCGGCGAGGACCCTGTATGAAAACAAGCTCAGGATCCCTGGTGCGCTCCACGAAGTCGAAACCGGCTCAAACGGCGCGTGCTACGAACCGCTTACGGCCGAAGGGCTATCCGGCTGCACCGTGCTGCAGGAGGCCGAAAGCTGCGCCGGACGGGCGATCTGCACGGTCGCCACCGGCTACGACGGCCCGTCCGGGGTGGGCACCCCGGACGGGATCGAAGCGTTCGAGCCGACGGGCGCGCCGGCCAAGAAGCCGCAGCAGGTCGAAATCAGCTCGAGCGCGCCTACCTCCGCGAGCGTCGGCGGCCTGGCGTACACAGTGGTCGCGAGCGCTTCCTCGGGGCTCGCCGTGTCCGTATCCTCCGGCACGCCGTCGGTGTGCTCGGTGACGGGCGCGACGGTCAGCTTCACCGCCGTGGGTACGTGCACGGTCGACGCCGACCAGGCGGGGGACGCGGAATATCAGAGCGCACCCCAGGTGCAGCAGTCCTTCCCGGTCGGCCCGGAAGTCACGCTCGTGTCGCCGCCGCCGTCGCCAGGGACGGAAGCCTCGTCGTCCTCGCTGTCGTTCACCGCGTCGAAGGCTCCGAGCAGCAGCTTCAGCATCTCGGGCAACCCGAGGATCAACCCGAGGACCGGGGCGTTCACGTTCACGGTCTCGCTCGGTCAGCCGGGCGCTCTGAGCTGGCGGCTGACATTCGCGAACCGGAGATTCGGCGTGTTTTCGGCGCGCACGGCGAGATGCGGTCCGGGCCGGATCGAGCTGGCCGGCAGGTGCCGCCCGGCGAAGGTCGTGTTCGGCGCCGGTCACCTTGCCGCGTCCGCCGCCGGCAGCGTCAGCTTCACCGTCAAGCCGAGCGCGGCGGCGGCGAGGGCGCTGCGCAGCGCCCTCGCCGAGCGCCACGGCCTGCCGATCGCCGCTGCGCTTACCTTTCAATCCTCCCTCGGCGCGAGCCCCGTCACACACACGCGCTCGCTCACCGACCGGCTGCGCCGGTCCTAGCGCGAGTTTCAGGGATTCCGCCGGAAACTCGCGCTAGGCGAAAGCGTCAGCCTCAGAAGGCCGCGTCGATCTCCACTTCGGACGCATTCGTCTGCGTGATCGAAGCGCTCAGCCCCGTCTGTTCGTAGGCGCCGCCGTCGAAGGACGCTTCGAGGATCTCAGCGGGCTCTCCTTCGAAGCCCTGCGGTTTCTGCTTGCCTTTGGACGCGCTGAACTTCAGCGCCTGCGTGAGCGACATCTTGTCGCTCTTGACGGGCACGATCACGGCGCCGCGCACCGACACGTCGGTCGCGCCGCAGCTGAATTCCATGAACGCCCCGGTTTTCCCGACCGGATAGAGCGCGAGTCCGAGCTTGTCGGCGGTGCTGGCTTTCCCGCGTTTGTCGATCCCGAGCGCGCCTTCGAGCGGCCTGGTCACGACTTCGCCCGAGGCGGCGCCCGCGCTCGCGCAGGCTTCGCTGTGATGGGTGCAGCCGGTGAGCGTCATGGCCGCGCCCGCGAGCGTCTGCTGGCCGGTGTATTCGCCGCCGCCCGACTCGCCCGTGCACGTCACCTTCGAGCTCGCCGCAGCGGACTCGAGCGTCATAGAGCCGCTCGCGAGCTTCGTTTTGAACGACGCTTTCTGCAGGGCTTCGACTTCCAGTTCGTATTTGCCCGTCGGCGCCCCCGTGTAGCTCTCGCTCTTGACCGTGCACGTGCTCGTGGTGAAGAAGCCTTCGTAGGTCTTCTGCTTGCCTTCTCCTTTGAAGGGGGCCGCCACGCACTTGGCGAATTCGGGCGCGAGGATCTTGGTGGCGTCGCCGAAGCGCGTCCCGTCGAGCTGCGCGATCGTCGGCGAGGTGCCCGACGCTTCGACTTCGACCTTGATGCACGCAGGCGAGCCGGCTTTGTAGGACTGGCGCGTCACTTCTGCCCATTCGCCGGCGCCGGCGTTCGCTTCGGGGTTGAACCAGAACAGGGTTTTGGCGCCGTGCAGTTCACAGTCCTCGAATTCGATCTTCGTGAAGGAGCTGGCAGCCGTGTGGTAGAGGTCGTCATAACCGCCGCCGCTCCCGAACAGCCGCGTCCCGCCGGAGTTCGCGCCGTAGCTGCCGACCGTGACCGAGCCGGTGCCGCCGGTTGCCTTGGCCACGAGTTCGCCGTCGACGGCTTCGGCGGGTTTTTCGGGTGATTTGTTTGTGCCGGTCGCGCTCGTCTGCAGGGTCGCGAAGGTCTCGTCTTCGCCGGCGCTCGTGCCCGCCGCATCGCTCGCGACGACCCGGAAATGGAAGCTGGCGGCGGTCGCGAGCCCGGTCAGCGACGCGGACACGCTGACCGCGCTTTCGCCGGAACCCGGCGAGGGGCTGCACGGGGCGCTCGAGCCGTACGCGGCCGTCGGGCCGTATTCGAATTTGCATTCGGTGACTTCTTTGCCGTCGGGGTTGACCGTCGCGTTCAGGGTCGCGGCGCTCGGCGTCAGGTCCGACGCGGATCCGGTCGTGACCGTCGGCGAGTTCACGAACACCCACGCCGCGCCGTCGCTGCCGTCGAACGGTCCGCCGGTCAGCGCGATCTGGCCGTCGGCCGACAGCGCGACGCTGTGACCCAGCTCCCCGCTGCCGCTCTCTTCGCCGCCCGTCAGCTTTTTGCCCTGCTGTTCCCAGGTCGAGCCCGAGCGCGTGAACAGCCACACGGCGCCCGTGTCGCTGTCGTCGAAGGGGCCGCCGATCAGGGCGGTGTTCCCGTTCGCCGACAGCGCGACGCTGTAGCCGAAGTCGCCGGTGCCGCTCTCGCCGCCGCCCGTGAGCTTTTTGCCCTGTGCCGTCCATTTTTCTTCGGCGCGCGTGAACACCCACGCCGCGCCCGCATTGTCATGATCTTCGGGTCCGCCGACCAGCGCGGTGTTGCCTTCGGCGGACAGCGCGACGGAGAAGCCGAAGAAGCTTTTCCCGGACCCGCCGGCGCCGGTCAGCTTTTTGCCCTGCTGGGTCCACGTCGAGCCCGAGCGGGTGAACACCCACGCCGCACCCACGCCGTTGTCGGCCGGACCGCCGATCAGGGCCGTGTCGCCGTTCGCGGACAGCGACACGCTTTCGCCGAATTCCGGGCCGCCGGCGGCTTCGCTGCCCGTGAACTTTTCTCCCTGCTGCGTCCACGTCGAGCCGGAGCGGGTGAACACCCACGCCGCGCCGACCGCATCATCGTTGTAGGGACCGCCGATCAGCGCCGTGTTGCCTTCGGCCGACAGCGCCACGGACTCGCCGAAGATCGCCCCTTCACTTCCGGTCTCACCGCTGCCGACGAGCTTTTTGCCCTGCTGGGTCCACGTCGAGCCGGAGCGCGTGAACACCCACGCGGCGCCCACCTCGTCGTCGTCTTCCGGTCCGCCGATCAGCGCGGTGTTGCCTTCGGCTGACAACGCGACGGAGTAGCCGAACCAGGCCTTTCCGCTCTCTTCGCCGCCGGTCAGCTTTTTGCCCTGCTGGGTCCACGTCGAGCCCGAGCGCGTAAACACCCACGCCGCGCCGAGAGCTTCGTCGTCTTCGCGTCCGCCGATCAGCGCGGTGTTGCCTTCAGCCGACAGCGCCACCGAGAAGCCGAGGTCGCTGTGATCGACCTCTTCGCCGCCGGTGAGCTTTTTGCCCTGCTGCAGGAACGGATCGATGTGGATCGGAAAGCGCGCGCCGGCCGTCTCGACGCGCAGCAATAGCGAGCGGCCCTTCAGTTCAAGCCAGCTGTGAAGCGCACGTCCGCGGGCGTCGCCGGCGGACAGACCCGTGTAGCGGAGCACGGTTTGGCCCGAGCGCGTGAACGTGACGGTCCGGCGATCGCTCGACAGCGCGGCGCGGAGGTTCCCCGAGAGCTCGAGCGACAGGCTCAGCGGTGCGCTCGCCGCTCCCGCCGGCGGGCGGGCGAGCGTGAAGCCCTGCTCGATCCCCAGAGGCCCGTTGGCGTACCACGCGCTCACGCCCGGGTAGCTATAGGCAACGCGGTTGGCTCTGGCGTGTGGCGCGACTGCGCCGAGCGCACGCAGCGAGGAGCCGTAGCCGACGGCGTGCAGCGCCAGTCCCACGCTCGCGGAGCCCGAGGAGACGCGTGCGCCGGTGATCGCGAAGCTCGCGCGCAGGTGCTGCGCGGGGCTGGCCGCCGAGAAGCCGCCCGCCGAGGCGCGCACACGGTAGGCGCGACTTTCGGAGCCCAGCATCTCCGACACCGGACCCTGCGCCGCCAGCGGAAGGCTGAGCAGGCCCGCCCGCGCGAGACGCTCGGAGCGCTGATGTGCCGCTGCCAGGGGGGGCACGGCGTGCCCGCGGGCGAAAGTCTCATACAGCGACACCCCGAGCGCGAGCGACAGCACAGCGGCGGCGAGCACTGCCCGCACAGCCGGCGCCTTCGCGGTGAGCGCGCCCGCCCGCCCGGTGAGCGCGCCCGCCCGCCGCGAGAGCGCGCTCGCCCGCTCGGTTAGCGCGCCCGCTCGCTCGGTTAGCGCGCCCGCGCTACCCACGGGGGCGCCGCCTGCACCCTCGAGCGCTCCCGCGGCTGTGTCGATCCGCGGGGATGCTCCATGCATCAAGCTCGCCCGGCATCCGAAGGTCCTCATCGTGCGCACCTCCAAGCTTGGACTTGCGATCCCACCCACTGCCCGATCGGTCGAACGATACTTGGATGAGTGCAAAGGTGGGTTCTTGCGATCCTCGAGGCGCGACCTGCGACGCACCGGTGGCCGGCGAGCGGGAGCCCTTCGCGGCTCAGCCGAGCGCTGCGGGTTGGCTCGAGCTCCCGCGCGCCAGCTCCCGGGCGCGAGCGAGCGCCGGCGTGGCGCCGAGCGACTCGAGCGTGGCGGTCGCCTCGCCGAGCAGCGGCGCCGCCTCGCCGCGGCGATCCTGCTCGATCAGCCATGCGGCGAGGTCCGTTTGCGCACGGGCGAGCCAGTACGGGTAGCGAAGGGCGCGGAAGCCCTCGATGGCGCGCCCGAGGTCTCGTTCGACCGCGCGCAGCTCGCCTTCGGCGGCGGCCGTCAGCGCACCTCCGCGCAGCAGCTGGGCGCGCAGGTATGGCGGTATGTGACCGGGCGGCTGCTCGCCGAGGAGCTCGAGCAGCTGCGCCGCGGCGTCCAGGCGACCGAGCTCGAGCGCGGCCGCGAGCGTGTCCGGCCAGGCGTTTCGCACCGCGTCGTGGGAGATGCCGAGCGTGTCGATCGCCGGGGCGAGCAGCGCGATCCCGCTCGCCAGCGCCTCCGCTGCGCGACCTTCGGCGAGGCGGACGCCGACCGCGACCGAGCTGTGAATCGCCCGCAGCTCGTCATCGTCGCCTTGCTCCCATCCGGTCATGCTCGCGAAGCTTGCGTGCGCGGCCTCGAGCTCGCCGCGCAGCGTGTGCACGATCGCGAGCGGCGAGTGCAGGAACTCGGCGCCGGGACGGTCGCCGAAGTCCTCGAGCAGCTCCGCCGTGAGGTGCCTGACCTCCTCCCAGCGTCCGGCGACCACGTACAGGTAGGCGAGGTTCCCGGCCGCGACGCTCTCCAGGAAGCGCTCGCCGTGGCGGCGAGCGAGCGCCAGCGCCGCCGCGTAGTGCTCGGCGGCCTCCGGCAGGTCCCATTGCATGCCGAGGCTGCCGCTGTTGCCGCGAGCGAGCATGAGCTCCGCCGGAAGGTCGTTGCGCTCGGCGATCGCGAGCGCGGCGTCCAGGAATCCGCGCGCCTCCTCGGGCCGGCTCCGCTGCAGGCAGATGAGGCCCTTGTCGATCAGCGCTCCGCTGAGCACCGCGGGCAGCTCGAGCTCGCGCGCGATCCGCAGCGCCGTCTCGAGCGGCGGCTCGGCCTGCTCGTAGCGGCCAGCGAACAGCAGCGCGTGCCCGAGCACCGCGTGCAGCGCGGCGACCTCCGCGTCGAGCTCGTCGGCCCCGAGCGTGCGCAGCGCCGGTTCGATCCGTTCGATCGCCTCCTCGTTGCGCCCGAGCCGGCTCAACGCCCGCCCGATCTGGCCCGCGATCCTGGCGGCCTCGTGCTCGCGGCCGGCCTCGAGCTGCGCGACGACGACCGAGTCAAACAGCTCCAGCGCCGCCTCCAGGCGGCCCGCATGGAGCGCCATCTGGCCGGCGGCGCGGGTCAGCTGGGTGCGTTCGTCCTGCTCGCTTGCGAGCTCGATGGCGGTGCGGTAGTGGCGCTCCGCGGAGTCCGGCGCGCCGACGGCTGCCGCGCGCTGGGCCGCGCGCCGCAGCGCCGCGATCGTCTCGATCCGCAGCTCATCGACGTCCGCGTCGCCGCGCGCGGCGCGGTAGGCGTTCAGGTAGTGGGAGGCGATCGCCTCCGCGATCTCCTCGCCGTCGTTCGGGAACACGCTCCTGAGGTGCTCGGCGGCGGCGCGGTGTCGAGGCTTGCGCTCCCTGCGCGAGAGCATCTCGTAGGCCACCGTGCGCAGCAGGCTCTGCACGAACGCGTACTGCCCGCGGTCGGGCGAGAGCGGATCGGCGCGGATCCTCAGGACCTGCTTGCGCACGAGCGCCGCCAGCACCGCGTCGAGCTGATCGTCGGGGAGGCCGCCGAGGGCGGCTGCGGAGTAGCGCGGAAAGGCGCCCCCGAGGACCGACATCGCCTTCACCAGCCCGCGCTCGGCCGGCTCGAGCGCGTCGAGGCGGGCCGCGAGCAGCGAGCTCAGGCTCGCGGGCACGTCGAGGTCGCCGAGCTCGCCGCTCGCCGTCAGGCGCCCGTCGCGCTCGCTGAGCACGCCGCGGTTGGCGAGCGCGCGAATCGTCTCGATCGCGTACAGCGGCACGCCCTCGGCGCGCTTGATGATCTGCCGGCGCGCCCTGCGGGGGAGCCCTTCGACGAGCTCGTCCAGCAGCGTCCCCATGACATCGTCGTCGAGCGGCTCGAGCTCGAGCAGGGTCGTGCCCCGGCGCGCGCCCGGCCAACCCTCGCGACCGGACGTGTACTCGGGCCGGGCCAGCGCGAGGATGAAGATCGGACTCGCCGCCGACCAGTCGAGCAGATGCTCGATGAAGTCCAGCAGGCCCTCATCGGCCCATTGCAGATCCTCGAACACGAGCACCACGGGCAGGTGCTCGGCCAGGCGCTCGAGGAACATCCGCCAGCCGGCGAACAGGTCGGCGCGCCCGAGACCCGGCTCGGCCACGCCGAGCAGCGCCCCCAGGCGCGGCTCGAGAAACTCGCGATCGGCGTGATCGGGCACCCAGCGGTCGAGGCCCGAGGCGAGCTTCGCGGCTGCGTCCTCGACGGATGCCTCCTCGGCGATCCCCAGGCGCTGGCGGACCATCTCCGCCAGCGCCCAGTAAGCGACTCCGTCGCCATAGGACAGGCACCGTCCCGAGTGCCAGAGGATCATCTCGGCGAGGCCGTCCGCGTAGTTGTCGAACTCCCAGCGCAACCGCGTCTTGCCGACGCCGGCCACACCGGAGACGGCCACGAGCCTTGCGGTCCGGCGTTCGAGCGCCCCGTGGAAGAGCTCCTTGAGCAGACGCAGGTCGGCGTCGCGGCCGACGAGCGGGGCCTCGAGCCCCGACTCGCGTTGAGTGCCGCCGACGCCGGCGATCACACGCACCGCCCGCCACAGGCGCAGCGGCTCGGCCTTGCCCTTGACGTCGTGCTCGCCCATGTCTTCGTATGCGATCGCGGCCGAGGTGACCTCGCGGGTGACCTCGTCTACGAACAGCGTCCCCGGCCGAGCCGCGGACTGAACCCGCGAGGCCGTGTTCACCCGGTCGCCGACGACCAGCCCTTCGCCGGGGCTTACCGTCGCCGCGACCTGACCGGTCACGACGCCGGCACGCGCCCGCAGCTGCGGCGCGCCGACCTCCTCGCCGAAGACCTTCACCGCGTCGACCATCTCAAGGCCGGCGCGCACCGCCCGCTCGGCGTCGTCCTCGCGCGCGACCGGGACCCCCCACACGGACATCACCGCGTCGCCGATGAACTTCTCGAGTGTGCCCCCGTAACGATCGACGATCGTGCGCGCCGACTCGAAGTAACGCCCGAGCAGCTCGCGCATGTCCTCCGGCTCACGGGACTCCGACAGCGAGGTGTAGCCGACGAGATCGACGAACAGCACCGCCACGAGCCGCAGCTCCGCAACGGTCGAGGGCACCGCCGGCCCGCCGGGCGCTCCCGGCGCCGGGCCGGGCGGCGGCGAGGGCGAGGGCGCGCGCGGCGTCCCGGCGGGCGCCGCCGCGGCCGCGGCGGCGCCCGCCAGGGCCGCCCCGCACTCGCCGCAGAACTTCTGCTCGGGAAGGTGCTGCGCGCCACAGCTCGGGCAGCGCAGCGTCAGCGGCGTGCCGCACTCCGTGCAGAACTTCGCGCTGTCTCCGATCTCCGCCTTGCACGCCGGGCAGACCACTTGCGCTCCTTCAACCGAAAGAATCAAAAGCCTAACCGGCGGATCGCGTATGTTGGGCTTGTGTCCACGCCACGACTCGCCGGCAAGGTGGCGCTGGTCACGGGCGCGGGCGCCGGGATCGGTGCGTGCGTCGCGCGATCGATGGCGGCCGAGGGCGCGAAGCTGCTGTGCACCGACGCGGACGGCGCCCGCGCGCAACGCACCGCGCGGGACCTCGGCCGGGACGCGGCGGCGCGCGAGCAAGACGTGACCAGCGAGGCCGGCTGGGGGGACGTGAGCGCGTGGGCGCTCGAGACCCACGGGCGCGTGGACGCGCTCGTCAACAACGCCGGCGTGTTCCTCGCGGCGCCGCTGGCGGAGACCTCGCTGACCGACTTCCAGCGGGTGATCGACGTCAACCTGACCGGCGTGTTCCTCGGCATGCGCGCGCTCGCGCCGATCATGTCCGCGCAACGGGCCGGCTCGATCGTCAACGTCTCCTCGCTCGCCGGCTTGATGGGCAGTCCCTACCTGGCCGCGTACGCAGCCAGCAAGTGGGGCGTGCGGGGCATCACCAAGGTCGCCGCCAGGGAGCTGGCGAGGGCTGGCGTACGCGTCAACTCGGTGCACCCCGGCCAGATCGACACCGACATGAATGCGCGCCAGCGCGAGCGCACCCCCGAGCTGATCGACAGGCTGATCCAGAGCGTGCCGATGCAGCGCATCGGCACGCCGGAGGAGGTCGCGAGCGCGATCGTGTACCTCGCGAGCGACGAGAGCGTGTACGTGACCGGCGCGGAGCTCGCGATCGACGGCGGCACGAGCGCGTGATCATCCGGCCACACGGCCGTGCGCCATCCCCGCGAATGCTGCTGCGGCCGCTCGCCGATGGAAGCAGCGGCGAGCTCGTCGCCCACATCGCCCCGGGGCCGGCGTGGACGTCCGGGGCGAAGCGGGTGCAGTCAGACCGTCGCCTCGGCCCTCGCGGGCCAGCAAAGCCGATCTGGTCACTTGCGGGGGCAGGCCGCCTTGGAGGTGGCGGTGACGGTCACCGGGGTTGATTCTTCGCCGTTTTCAGCGAAGATCACTTCCGTCTTGATCGGGAAGCCGCCCTTCGGGCACTTCGTCTTCGGGACGCGGCCGTAGTAGATCGTTTTGCCGTGCGACTTGTACGCCGAGCCGGCCTTCACCTTGATCGTTTTCACCGAGGCGTACGGTGCGCCGGGGACGCTCGCGACCTCCGGGACTTTCACCTTCAGCTCGGGGCCGTATTTGGCGCTACCCGTGAAGTTGACGTAGCCGCCGGTCGAATACACTTCGAGCGACACCGGCGTGTGTCCGTCGGTGAAGAAGATGAAGCCACCGCCCGGTTTGTAGAAGGAGAAGTTTTCGGCGGTCTCTTCGACGCGTTCGCCGCCGAGCGTGACGTAGCCGAGGACCGTGCCGATCGGGCCGGCCTCGGATCCCTTCGGGCAGCCGATCGGGCCCTTGTCGCGCACGACTTCTTCCTTGCACGTCGGAAAGCCGCCCGGGTGCAGGACCGTGCCCTTGGGCAGGTAAACGTTGATGCCGATGATCGGCGGCGGCGAGCCGAAGTATTCGGTGCCGGAGATCTGGTATTCGGTCTGCACCGCGGCGCCGGCGCCGCGGAAGTTCCCCGTGCCGCGGAAGCCGTGGATCGGGACGGCCTGCGCTTTGAACGTCACCGTCGGCGCCCCCGAGGCGATGCCCGGCACGGCCAGCACGGCGGCTCCGAGAACGGCTAGAAAGGTTGCTTTGCGCATTGCTTATCCCTCCTCATCTAAAATTTGACAGCCAGGGCCACTACCCGCCTGGCTCGATGGCCATGCAGTCGCGGCAGGGCTCTCACGGACTGGAACACCGTGAGAGGCCGGGAGTTGCGTCTAGGTTGTAGGCCGTGTGGCTACAACGTGAGCTGACACTGGACCCGCGCCCGCGTGGCTTTCATCTGATCACGCGCGAGATCCTGTCCGCGCTGCCGGAGTTGGCGGACGTGACGGTTGGCTTGCTGCACCTGCTGATCCGCCATACCTCGGCGTCACTGACGCTCAACGAGAACGCCAGCCCGGAGGTGCGCCGCGACTTCGAGGCTTGGTTCGACGCCGCCGTGCCCGAGCGCAGCCCGAACTGGACGCACACGCTCGAGGGGCCGGACGACATGCCGGCGCACATCAAGGCCTCGCTGCTCGGCGCGACGCTGACGCTGCCGATCGGCGACGGACGTCCGGCGCTCGGGACCTGGCAGGGCATCTACCTGTGCGAGCACCGCGATCGCGGCGGCGCGCGCTCGATCGTCGCAACCGTCTGGGGGCACGAGCCAGGCCGGCGGTAGACTGGGGCGCTCTGCGCCCTTAGCTCAGCTGGATAGAGCGTCGGTCTACGGAACCGAAGGTCGGGAGTTCGAATCTCTCAGGGCGCGTGCAGAAAATGGCATCGCAGAGCCACTTTCGTTAAGGTAAGTAGCTATCGAAAAGTAACCGTGCCCAAATATGTCCCAAGGAGTTGGTATCCAATGCAGCACGTCCTCGATCGGGCGGACCGTCAGGCTGGCGGCATCCAGCAACGGCGCCAGCAGCGCGCCGGCGCGCTCAACGCCAGTGACCTTCACCCGCCCGCAGCTGCCCGCCGACAGGCAGGCACCGACAACTAAACGGGACATGCCAGGACGCTTCGACACGGCGCGCCGTAGGATCACGCGTGAACTCGCCGCCGTCAAGAAGCTCGCGCCCTGCGACGAGCTCGTCGAGCGCCGCGAGCGCCTCACCCGCGCACTCGCCGCGCTCGACGGCGCCCGCAGGCACAAAGAAGCGGGTTCGCTGGGAGCAGATCGCCGAATACGTCGCCAGCACCCCGGAGCGATGCCCGCGGAGATCGCCGCCGCACTCGAGATCCCCGCAGCCAACGCGCACGCCCACCTCGGCCGCAACGAGGGCAGCGTGTTCGAACGCCGCGTCGACGGGTGGCACGTGATCGAGGGGTGGGAGAAGCTGCGCCGGGGTGAGGACGATGGGTAGACCGGGCCTCGCGCCGTCGGCCGGCATCGGCGCCGGGGAGCCGCGGGCGGCGCTCGCCGCTGGGACCCCGACGACCCGCTGATGACCGCCGGCGAGCTCGCCCTGCTCCTGCGGGTCACGAAGGCCTGGGTCTACACACAGACACGCGCACGCCGAATCCTCCACGTCTCACTCGGACGCTACGTGCGCTACCGGCGCTCGGCCGTGCTGCGGTGGCTCAATGAGATCGAGCAGGAATCGGTGGGCGGCGCGCGCTGGTGATCCGGCGGCCCGGCGCCATGCATCCGCTCATCACGTCTTCTTCGCTCGCCTCTCATCACGAGTCGTTTCGAGTGCGGATCTCCGCCAAGGCGGCGACCAAGGCGCTGGTGCCCGTGGGGTTGCTGCGGCGCTACCTGGAGGCGCAGGAGGTCGATGGGCGTGAGCTGCTGGTGTTCGATTCCGATGAGGAGGTTTCCTCGGAGGTTGCGGCGAGCATGCTGGGTGTCTCGCGTCCGCATCTGAACGAGTTGTTGGATATCGAGTCGATCTCGTACAGGCGGGTCGGTAATCAGCGTCGTATACGCGTCGCCGACATCCGCACGTTTCATGAGCGGCGCGAGCAGGCCCAAGCCGGGTTGCGCGTGATGGCGGAGGTCACGAATGAGTCCGCCGACAGCTGGGCTCGCTGACCGAGGCAGGGCGCATCGGCGTCGATGTGTACTGGATACCTCGATCTCGTACCAGGGGGCCGGATGCTGTTGGAGCCCACGGAGCGCCCGTCGTCAGATGCGGTGTTCGAGTTGGGGAGCGTTTGCCGGGGGCGTGCCGGCGGTTGGGCTCGGCGACCTACTGCTTGTACGAGTGGCAGGAGCTGGTCTTGCGCATCCTAGATGAGTGAGCTTGCTGAGAAGATGCGCGTGTGAAGATCGCTGACGCGATAGCACGAGGAGAGGGGCCGCGTCTGGACTTCAAGCGGGATCTGTCCTCCCCGAAGTCGGTCCTGAAGGACATCGTGGCGTTTGCGAACACGGCGGGTGGCACCGTCGTGATCGGCCTCGACGACGACGGCTCGGTCGTCGGCGTCGCGGACCCTCTGCGTGAGGAGGAACGTCTCTCCAGCAGGATCAGCGACGGCATCGAGCCGCAGCTGCTGCCCGAGGTGTATGCCGTCTCTCACGGCGAGCACGAACTGCTGGTCATCGAGGTTGCCCACCACCCCGCGCCGTTTCGCCTGCGCGCGGAGGGCCCGGAGCGCGGCGTGTACGTCCGACTCGGGTCCACGAGCAGGCGCGCGGAGCCCGAGACGCTCGCCGAGCTTCGCCGCCAGGCTGCCGGGGAGTCTTTCGACCTCTTCGCGCGCTCGGGCGTCGCCCTTGGTGACCTCCACGAGTCGCGGATGAAGGCCGCGTTCGAGGGCCACGACGTGCCGCTGCGCGCTGCGAAGCTGGAGGCGCTCGGCGTCCTCACGCGCTACCAGGGCAAGGTTGTCGCGACGAACGCCGGCGTGATTCTCTTTGGTCAGGACGCG
This sequence comes from Solirubrobacteraceae bacterium, assembly GCA_035503075.1. Classification (GTDB taxonomy): domain Bacteria; phylum Actinomycetota; class Thermoleophilia; order Solirubrobacterales; family Solirubrobacteraceae; genus Palsa-744. The sequence continues at coordinate 49,536 of DATJTT010000016.1, read as the reverse complement.
ACGCGCAGGCGCTACTTCAGGGACGCGCGTGTCGAGGGAGCACGCTTCGCGGGAGCCACACGAGCAGCCGACATCGAGGACATCCTTGACCCTGACGAGGAGCTCACGGTGCTCGAGGCGATCGACGTCGCCGAGCGCTTCATCCGGCGCAATACCCGCCAGGCCGAGCCGATCCCGCGGGGGCGGCTGCAGCGTGAGCGCCTTGCGGAGTTCTCCCTGGTGATGGTCCGCGAGTTGCTGGTCAACGCGATCGCCCACGCCGACTACTCCAGGGCCGGCTAGACGATCAAGGTGCTCGTGTTCGACGACCGCGTCGAGATCCTCAACCCCGGGCCGATGCTGCCCGGCCTGACGACCGAGGACATCCGCAACGGCCGCTCGAAGATCCGCAACCGCGGCATCGCAAGCGTTCTGCGACGCATTCGCTACATGGAGCGGTTTGGCACCGCATGGGAGAAGATCCAAGCCGAGATGGCAAACGGCTACCCGGAGTCTCGCTTCGACGGAGATGGCCCGCTGTTCTGTGCCACCCTCTGGCCCCACCCGTCCCTCGCCGGCTCACGCCGGCCGCCATCCCGCCAACATGGCGGGATAAGTGGCGGGATAAGTGGCGGAACGGCTGACGCGGCGGCCGGACTGGGCAAGGGCGAGGTCGCCCGCCGCCGTCAAGCCATTCTCGACGCACTCTCCCAGGAGGAGGGCCTCGACGCCCAAGTGCTGTTGCAGCGACTCGAAATCGCGCCGCGAAGGCTGGAGCGCGACCTTGCAGCGCTGCGCGACGCCGGTCTCGTGACGCGCGTAGGATCACGCAAGACCGGACACTACCGGGCCATCGACGCAGGGTACGCCACGCGATGACGGCCACTGCCGCTCCGCGGTAACACGTACTCCCTCAAGGCAACCGGCGTCCGCGACGCTGGACTCGCCGTGCGTATCCTTTGTCGGCGAATGTCCCAGGCAAGGCTCCCCCGCTTCGGCGGTGGTCCCCTCGGGACTCCGCTCGCTCAGGCCGAAGTCAGGCGATGGCCTACCGTGCCTCGCCCGCCAAACCATGTCCCGAAATGTGTCCCGAACTGCGCAAATCTGAGAGGCACTGAGCCGCACTCAGAACCCTGAGAAATGGCTCTAGGAAGCATAAGCAACGCCTCCTGAGCCACTACGGAACCGAAGGTCGGGAGTTCGAATCTCTCAGGGCGCGCTAGGAAAGGACCTGCTAATCCGCGCACTCTAGCGCGGGATGCCAGATCCGGGGAGCAGTTTCCTCCCGAGATTTTCTCCCGAAAGGGGGGAACGCGCCCCGCACTAGCCGCTGCCGCTCCGAGCGGTGTAATCGAACGTCTCAGTCCGCGCCCGTGAGTGGGTCGATCCAGCTTAGCTCGCGGAAGCGTGCGAAGTCGGTGTCGTTGGAGCAGACTGGGACGCCATGCTCGATCGCGAGCGCTGCGAGTTGGGCGTCGGTCACGAGGTTGCCGCGGATCTCGTAGGTGGTGATGAGCTCGCCGAGGATGCGTGCGTACTCTGGTCCGGACTGTGGAATCCACACGGTGGGTGCGGAGAGCCAGTCGGAGATAAGCTCCCAAGCGGTGGCTGGAGCGAGCGGGCGCTGGAAGGCGCGGGGGTGGGTGGCGATGCGCAGGAACGCCGCGAGGCTCTGCCAGGGCAGTCCTACGCGCTTGGGTCCGTTCAGCTGCTCTGTCAGCCACGCGGCGGCGCGCTGGTGCTGCGGGGCGCGTTTGTGTACTGCGTAGAGCAGCAGGTTGGCGTCGATGAGCATTAGCGGGCGCTTGGCCCGTCGAGCGTCTCAATCGCCTCGGCGATGTTGGAGAAGTCGATCCCGTCACCGAGGTCGTGAGCCTTCTGGCGGAATGCAGGGGCTTTATCTCGCTCGACGAGCCCGGCGCGAACAAGGTCGTTGATCGCTTCGCTGAGGCCAATGGAGCGTTCCCGCCGTAGCTTCTCGACAGCCGCGGCGACGTCGTCGGCGAGCGTAACGGTGGTGCGCATCCGTCGAGTCTAGCGCATCAAGATGCACCTACATGAGCATCTTGAAGTAACCTTTCTTCTACGGAACCGAAGGTCGGGAGTTCGAATCTCTCAGGGCGCGTGCAGAAAATGGCATCGCAGAGCCATTTTTTCGTAGGCCAGCGCGAGCCGGCGCCCAACGGCTGCCAGCGAGACAGCACCGCCGCAGTCCCTCAACGACCGAGAGTCGTTGCAAGATCCGCCCCCACCTTCGCTCCCGACGCCTCGGTAACGACCACCCAACCATCCTCCACGTCGACCGGCCGACAATTCAGCGCCCTGCACAAGCAGGCGTGTGCCGGTGGCAGTGCTCAGCGACACGCCCTTCGAACCCGACCACAGCAGCCCCTCCGCTGACGACCCTCGGGCCTTCGTAAAAGCCAGGTGCGTCCAGCACCGCCTTCGCCTGCGCGACGCTTCCCATCGACAGTGCCGAGAGGGCCGCGAACGAGAGAGCTCGAACACCCACCGAGCAAACGCGCCAATCAGCTCGTGCTTCGCCGGTCCTGGGGCAGGAGTTCGGTCCGCCGCCCCAGGCCCGCCGACCCAGTGCCGACAGCGCGGTCTACTACCCGCCGCCGTGTTTGCGCTGCGAACCCTCAGCGATCACCCCGCAGAAAGCAGCGAACACGAAGGCAATCACCACCAAGACGACCAGAGCAAGTATTGCGCCTCCAGCCATTTCTGTCTCCTTCAGTTGGTCCAGATATAAGGAAAGCGCCGTCCCCACCGGCAGAGCTCTCGCGGGAAGCATACCCGCGCGCCCCAGACGGCGAAGCGCGGTTCGTGTGCGAGCGCCGCTGGCTGCCGGTCGGCGGTGTCGCTCGCGGACGCGGGTCGCAGGCGAGCCGGCGCGGACCGAGCGCGCTGGTGCCTTGCGCGCTTAGCGAGCGTCCGATTGAAGGCCCACTCACCAGCGCCAGGGACGAGGCCCAAGCGCGCCGGCTGAGGACCCTCAAGCGCCAAGCGCTTCGTGGAACACCCCGGCACGGCTGACCTGCCCCTTGGAGAATCGCGGAGCCTCCACACCCCTCGCACCCTGCTTCACCGAGCCACCGTACCCGCGGCTTCGGGCAAGCTCGACGTGAATGCCGCCGTGAACAACCTGCGCCTGCTCAGACGCCGGGCGCGTGCAGGTAGCGGCTCGTCGTGGCAAGCGCGCTCTGCCCCATTGCCTTCTGGATCGTGACGACATCGACTCCGTTGGCCGCGAGCAGTGACCCGAACGATGCCGCAGGTCGAAGAAGCGCAGCGGCCGAACGCCGGCCGCCGCCTGCGCGCGCCGGCAGCGACGGCGCAGCGCCGAGTCTGGCGAATGCGATCCACGCATCGAACGAGCGGGCGGCGACGCTCCCGAAGGGGGCGTGTCAACCTTCGGCGATTCCCAGCGCCTCGGGCTGCGCCGCGGCCAGGGGGTTGCGACCGTCCCACTCGCCTGCGGCAGCGTACGGTCGAAAGCGCACGAACGCCGAGGCGTGGTGGAAGGGTCGGACGGCGTGCGCTTGGATTGCCGAGAGGTGTTCCGGGTTGCGCTCGCCGCGAGCGTACGCACGCATGGCGGAGGTGCAGCGCCACAGCGAGAAGGTCGCGACCAGTCCGGGCGGCCGGGCTAGTCCCGTGGAGGCCAGCAGGGCCGGTTCGCGCACTGCAAGGCCCTCGGCCGCAGCGCTGGCCCGAAGGAAGCGGAGGGTCTGAGAGAGCTTGAGACGACCGAGGGTGAGGACCGCGACGGGCTCCGCGTCGCCCATGGGCACCTCGGTGGCCGGGAGCCCGGGCAGCTGCGGCCAGGAGCCGAAGACCCGAGTGGGCAGCAGCCGTACGTACCACCCGTGCGCCAGCTGCTCGGCGAGCGGGTGGGCGGCGAGGAAGGCATCGAGGGCCGGCTCGTCATCCCAACTGGCGATCAGCCCGACCCGGCCGAGGTTCGGCCTGGGTAGCAGACGGCCGCTCAGGGGGGCCGCGACAGTGATCTCCGCATAGCGCACACCGTGCGCCGTCGAGGGGTCCAGCCTCGTCCGCGTGAGGCGCAATGCCGAGCGCCTGCTCAGATCGGCCAGATGCACGGAGACGATCACGGGGCGTCTTGGATGTGAGGGCGAAGCAAGTTACTATTGAGTGTACCAAATGGTAACTTCAACCGATGCGAACATCGCCAACCGCCCGAGCGAGCCACGAACGAGGCTCTCGGCAGGGCAGCGGCGGGTGCTGATCGAAGACGCCGCGGCTCGCCTGTTCGCCCGACACGGCTACGCCGCGACCACCGTCCAGGACATCGTCGCCGAGGCGGGCGTCAGCAAGCCGATGCTCTACAGGCACTTCGAGTCCAAGAAGGAGCTGCACATGAAGCTGCTCGAGCGCCGCCGCGACGAGCTGGCCGCAGCCCCGCTGGAGCGCTTCCTCGAAGCCGACGGGAACCACGAGGAACGCCTGCCCGCGATGATCGACGCGTGGTTCGCCCACGTCGAACAGCACCCGGACACATCGCGACTCCTCTTCCAGGACGTCACGGGGGACCCGGATGTCCGGGCGCTTCAGCGCGAGCTGCGACGCCGCCAGCGCGCCGCCGACGTCGCGCTTCTGCGTGAGTTTGCGCCGCAGCTACCCGAGCACGAGCTCGAGCCGCTCGGCGAGATCACCCGCAGCTGTCTTACCGGACTCGCGCTGTGGTGGCTCGACAATCCCGACGTCCCCCGGGCCACGGTCACAGCTGCGGTCCTGCGCGTGACGACCGGCATACTCTCGAGCGCCCGCTGAGCGAGAGCCCGCGCGAGACACTCGCGCACACCGGAGATCGTGCGAAAATCGAGTCGTGTCCCCGACCGCGGAGCAGCCGTCGCCGGCCAGGCCGGGTGGCGTGTCATACCTGCATATCCCGACCGGGGACCCTCGCCTCAGCGCGTCCTTCTACGAGGAGGTGTTCGGCTGGAGCATCCGCGACCCCGACGCACACAACCCAGCCTTCAGCGACGGCTCCGGTCACGTGATCGGGCACTTCGTCAGCGACCAGTCCGTAGCCGGCGATTCGGGCGTGCGTCCCTACATCTACGTCGACGACGTGCGCGCGACCGTCGAGCAGATCGCGGCCAACGGCGGCGAGGTCCTCGAGCAGCCGTTCGCTGAGGGCAGCCTGACGGTCTCTCTGTTCACCGACCCCGCGGGCAATGTCCTCGGCGTCTGGCAGTTCGGCTCGTGACCCTAGCTTGCAATCCGCGCGGGCGGCGAGGACAGGGCCCCGAGATCGAGTTCGTCGGCGTGGAGCTCGTCGGCCATGTACTCGGCGGCGCGTTCCGCGGCGGCCTCGCCGAAGGCGACCCACGGCCGTTCGCGGGGCGCGGCGTCCGGCTCGGCTTCGACCGCCGGCGCGGGATCCGCCGCGGCGGGCTGGGGCGGGGCCGGCTGCGCAGCCGCCGCCGAGGCCGCGAACCCCGCGGCCCGCGAGGCGAGCCCGGCTGCGGGTGTGCCGCCCGCGACGGGCCGGGGCTCGACGACCAGAGTGGGCGCGTCCGGCGCGAATGACGCGGTTGGCTGCGCCTGCGGCTCAGGCGCGAGCGAGGCGGCCGGCCGGTCCTGCGCGTCGGGCGCGAATGACGCGGTTGGCGCCTGCGCGCCGGCAGCCGGCGCTTGCGCGGCCGCGGGCACGGCGGCGCCGGCGTCTGCGGCGCTCGCGTACGGCTGCTGCGGGCGGGGCTCGCGTTCCCGCGCAGAGGCCGCGTCGGCACCGAGGGCATAGCGGAACTGGCCGCTCTCGTCCGTCACCCAGAAGGCGTCGCACCCCGGGCGGCGCTCGTGCAGGATCGAGCGGTCGTAGTGATCGGCGATGCGGGCGAGGGCGTCCATGTCGACGACGTCGATCACGGGAACCCCGGGCAGCTGCGATACGCGGGCGACCGGAACGATCAGCCTGCCGTAGCGCGCGCGGATCGCCGCCGACTCCCCGTGGCGCGCCGGGCCCAGGAGCGCGAGGAGCGGCCGCATGAACGCGAGCATCGCGAGCATCGCGCCGAGCAGGATCACGATCGCGGCGAGCGCGATCGTGCGCGCCGTCGCTACCGAGGGCCGGGCGATCCCCAGCGCCAGCACCTGGGGGGTGCGACGCACGCCCCTCACCGAGCCGGACGCGCTTGGCGTGAACTGCTTGCTCGGGGACTGTGCGGCGATCAGCGACCCCGAGCCGGAGAGGAGCGGCCTGGCCTCCAGTTCGCTGAGCGTGAACTTGAGTTCGGGCGAGAACTTGGTGTGCATGGGCACCCGCTCGACGCTGCCCGCCGCGCGCACCTGCGGCGCGATCGCGAGCGTGTACACGCCGCTCACGCGCGTCGTGGTCTGGACGCTGTGCATCAGCGCGAGCAGCGAGCCGAGGTCGAGCGTGCCGGTGACGAGCGCGTGCCGGCCCCGGAAGCGCGTGGGCGCCGCGAGCGGGAACGTCGTCTGCCAGCCGCTCGTGGAGGTGACCGTCGCCGCGAGCTGGGCCGTACCGGCGAGCGAGCTGCGAGCTTTGCTTGCGAACTGGTACGCGAAGCGCAGCTGGACCGCGCTTAGCACCTTGGTGAACAGCGGCTCGCCTGTGACGGCCACGCCGGCGGGGTAGGTGGGGCCGGGCGCGGCGGCGGCCGAGTAGGAGAAGCTGCCGCTCTGCTTGTACGGGATCTTGAAGTGGTGCGGCGCCGTCGCCGGGCGCGTGAACGCCAGCACCGCCAGCGCGACGAACGGGAGCAGGGCGAGCAGGCCGCAAGCGAGGACGCCGCGAAGCAGTTCCGCGCCGGGCACCGTCCGGCGCGGCACGTGCAGGTGACTCGCGCCGGGCGCGCGGCCCGCGCCCGCGCCCGCGCGCGCTTCCCGCCGGCGCCGGCGGCGCCGGCGCGTGAACGCGAAGCCGCCGAGGCAGAGCGTGCCCAGGGCGACGAGAATGCCGACCAACGCGGGCGAGCGGATCGACTGCAGCTTCGCGCCCGCGCCCGGGATGTGCAGCCACAGGGCTCCGACCAGCTGGCTGGCGAGCGGATGTTCGAAATCGACGAAGTTGTTGTTATCGCCCTTGAAGAGGTAGCGGGCGCCTTCGCGCCCGACGATCCGGTGCAGCACGATCGTGTGGAACATCTTGCTGTGGTAGGCGACGATTTCGCCGACGTGGTAGCTGCTCTGGCTGCGCACGAGCGCCAAATCGCCCGAGTGAAAGCGGGGTTCCATGCTCGAGCCCCTGGTGACCACGTAGGTCGTCAGGCCGCCGATCGAGGCCGGCAGGAAGAAGAACCACACGCACCCCAGGGCGGTCAGCCCCAGGGCGAGGGACAGCAGTTTTCTGGTGCGGTGAGCTCGCATGGCTGAAGGGCGCGACGAGTGCTCATGGTCGGAACGGGCGCGGAGCGGCCGGTGCGCCGGCCGCTCCGCGTCGTCCATCGTTGCTGTGACTGTGACTATGATTCGATCTTGACTTCGCCTTCGCTGACGGCTGCGATCGTCAGGTTGTCCGCTTTCGCGTTTTCGATCGGAGGCGCGAACTTGCATTCGACTTCATATTCTTTGGCTGCTTTTTCGGTGATGGAGCCGCCGCTTTCCACGCAGTCCACCCATTCACCTGCCGCGGCCGGCTGCGCCGGTTCGGTCAGCGCGATCTTCACGTCCGTCGGTATCTGTTCGCCTTTGAGGATGAACGTGATGGCGGTGTTCTTCGTCCCTTCGACGTTCCATTCGAAGTCGACGCCTTTCTCGGTGTATTTGCCGATGACCGTGGTCCCGGCGCCGGCGGACTGTGCCGGGACGGTGTTGGCGGCGGTGAACGCGTACGCGCCCAGCCCGATCACGCCAGCGACCAGGAGTGCGAGCACCCCCGCTGTCTTGCGTTTGCGGCTGATAGAGCCTCGTTTGCTAAAATGGAAGAACACGTCGGTCCCCCTTTCTGGAATTGCGGACACGGACGTGTCCTTGGGGGAGGCATCGACCCTTCGTTACGTGCGCTTTACCTCTGCACCGTAGGTTGCGCGGGTATTGAGTGCGGCAAAACCGCGGAGTGCGGCAAAACCGCGGATCGGGGGCCGCGGCTCGCGCAGCTGGGGGCGGGTGCCGCCCCGTCGCCGAGCGGGCGGCGGGGACCCCTGCGCGTCAGGCGCGCGGCGGCGTGCGCGTGACTTCGGCGGTGATGCGCGCGCGCAGGGTGGCGATCAGCGCGCGCTCTTTCGCCTCGCTGATCCTGCCCGACGCGGCTGCCGCCTCGAGCGCGGCTTCCCTGCTGCTCGCGCGCGTGTCGATCAGGCCGGCCGCCGACTTGCCTGGCCGCGTGTCGGCGATTCGCGCGAGGCTGCGGCCCGAGAGCAGCTCGCTGCGCAGCTGGGCGGCGCTCAAGCCGAGGTACGCGGCGCTCGCCGCGAGCCCGACGTAGCCGGGGATCCGCTCGAGCTGGGTTTCGATGCGCCTGCGCACGCGCATCAGCCGCGCCCGGCGCTCGGCGCTCGACAGCCCGCGCTCGCGATCGTTCTCGCTCAGTCGCTTGAGGCGGGCGGACACGAGCGCTTCGAGCAGGCCGTTCGCGGACTTGCCCGCGCTCGCGTCGGCTATCTCGGCGAGGCTCAGTCCGGAGCGCTGTTTGCTGCGCAGCTGCGCTCTGCTGAGCCCGAGGTAGGCGGCCGCGACCGCGGTCTCGCTCGGGTCGGCGGGGATGCGCGCGCGCCCACCTGCGGCGGCGGAGCTCGGGCGGCTGTGGTGGCCGCTCCCGCCGGCGCTGAGGACAGCGAGGAGCACGCCCGCGATCACCAACGCCGCGGCGAGCGCTACGAACATGTTCCGCTTGCGTGTCCCGCTCATGTGCTCGAACGCTTGCCACCGCGCTTCGAACGCGCGCCACCGCGCTCCGAACGCGCGCGACCGCGCTCGGCGGGCGCCGGGCGGTCGCCCGGGTAGGCTCGTCCGCTTGGGGTCATTTGCTTGGGCTCACACGCGTGTTGTCTCTCGACGGCGATGTCGTAAATCGTCGATGGCGCATATAGGCTAAGCTCACAGCCGGTCGCCCGTCGCATACCCGTCCGATCGGAGGGGTACGACAAGTCGGCCAGCCAGCCAGTCTCGCACGGCGCCGACCGCGCCAGAGCCCGCCGGGGCACCTCGGCGGGCATCTGTTCGTGCTGCCAAACCTGCTCATTTCGTGATATGCTCCCGGCTTCCACGCCGGGGGTGGCGGAGGAGGGGGCCCTGAAGCGACCCGCGGGTAGCTGAACAAGTCGTTTACAAGTGGCCAGATCTAGCTCAACCGGCCTTTCAAGGCGAAAGCGAGGACCTAGGAGAATGAGAAGCGTCAGGAAGATAGTGATCGGGCTTATCGCGGCGGGATGCGTCATGGGGACGTTCTCCGCGTCGGCGTTCGCCAAACCGAAAGAAAAACTGATCTTCGGCAAGTTCGTGGCGAGCACCAGCGGCAAGGCCACGGGCAAAGGCACCGTGAGCGCGCTCACCCTCGGGCCGTACAGGTTCACCGGCGAACTGATAGGCGAAGGCGAATACGGACCTATATGCAAGCACATAGCGTCCACGTCCAGAGGCGAAGTGGAAGAAGGCGAATCGGAAACCTTCACCCAGGACGTCAAATTTGAACACTGCATCACCTACAGGGCGGCCGGAAACGACTCCGGAGGCCTCAAAGAAAAGCTGTCCGCGAGCTTCACGCTCGGCATCACGTTCCACTCGAACCGCTCGGGCGAACTCGGGCACCCGGAACCTGAATCGGCGACCATCGAAGAAGCCCCGGTGATGTTCAAAGCGAGCCACAGCGAGTGCAAGGTGGTAATTCCCTTCCAGCACGTGCCACTCAAATCGGGGGGCAAACTCGCCGAAGAAGGATACGAAGAATTCGAAGCGGCGCTGTACGAAACCGAAGAACAATCGCTTGAAGGCAAACCGAAAGCGGAGAAAGAATTCGGGGAATTCCGCGACCGGCTGAACATCGAAACGGCGTTCAAGAAAGTCAAAAGCGAGGTGCCGGAGCACAACGGCTGCTTGACGAGCAAAGAAAAAGAAGCCAAGCACTACGAAGAAGGCGTGATCAAGATCGATCTCGAAAAAATCACGCTCAAGGATGGCAACATCTCCTTCGTACCGCCCGAAGAAGAAGAATAGGTCTGTAAGTCTGTAAGCAGCAACGCAGTACCCACGGAGCGTGGGGAGGGCGGCCGCCCGAGCGGCCGCCTCTCTCCGCGCTTCGGCGCTTTTCCTAGGTCTGTCTCGGTGTCCGGTTCTCGAGGCGGGCGCGCGCCGCGGGAAGCTAGCTCGCGGCGCCGGCCAAGACGGGCGTGCACTGACGCGCCTGCTTGGACTGGTACATCGCGGTGTCGGCGCGCTTGACGAGCTCCTCCGAGCTGATCGGTTGTGCGCCCGAACACGCGACGCCGACGCTCGCGCGCAGCTCGGCGGTCCCGCAGGAGAGCTCGAAGCTGCCGGTGAGCGCTTCGCAGATGCGATCGGCCGCGCGCATCGCCATGTCCGCGCCGGGTATGTCGCGGAGCACGATCAGGAACTCATCGCCGCCGAGACGACCGACGACGTCGCTGTCGCGGCTTGCGAGTTTCAGGCGCTCCGCGACGAGCACGAGCAGCTCGTCGCCGGCGGCGTGCCCGAGCTTGTCGTTGACGGGCTTGAACTCGTCGAGATCGACGTACACGACGCCCGTGCACGCGGAGTCCTCGCGCTCGAGCTCGAGCTCGAGCTCGCTGAGCACGGAAGAGCGGTTGTGGCAGTGGGTGAGCGTGTCGAAGGTGGCGCGGCGCTCGAGCTCCTGGCGTGCGCGCGCGCTGTCGGTGATGTCGAGCACGCACGTGATCGCGCCGATCACGTCGCCGCTGGGACGCAGCAGCGCCCGCAGGCTCATGAGCGCCCGCCGCCAGGTGCCCGACGGCAGCGTGATGTCGACCTCGATGTCGTGGTCGACGCCCTCGCGCAGCACGTGCTCGAGAGCGCCGTCGAGCTCGGCGACGCTCTCGTCGGTGAGCGTGCTGAGCAGGGCCGTGGCCGAGGGCGCGACATCGGGCGCGGGCGAATCGGGCTCGAGCTCGCTGGGCCCGTAGTGGCGCGCGTCGGCGAACTCCGAGCCGCCGGGCGCCGCGGGCGCATCCGCCGTGTCGGTGCCATAGAGGATCTCGATCAGCCGCGCGTTGTTGTACACGACGTTGCGATCGGTGTCCACGTGCAGCAGCCCGACGGGCATCGCGGCGGTCAGCCGCCGCAGCAGCTCCTCGCGTTCCTGGAGGGCTTCCTGGGCCTGCATCTCGGCTGAGATGTCGATGATCTCGACGAGCACGTAGTTGTGGTCGGGGTGGTTGAGCAGGTTGCGCAGCGTCGTGTCCACCCACATCCAGGTGCCGTCCTTGCGCCGGCGACGCAGGCGTGTCTGCTGGTCGCGCCCGGTCGACAGCACCGCCAGCCAGCCCTCGACCGCGCGGCCCTGGTCGTCGGGGTGGATCTGGTCGAGCACCGATTTGCCGAGCAGCTCAGCCTCGGTGTAGCCGAACATCTCGGTGAACGCCTTGTCGCACGCGAGCACCTTTGCGCCTTCGTCCTCCATCAGCGAGCAGAAGCGCGGCGCCGCGGGCGTCAGCTCCTCGGCCTCGCCCGCCCCGTCGGCCTGCTCGTCGCTGGGGATGACCACACCGAGCAGCACGCCGTGCATTTCGCGCAGATCCAGGAAATGCAGCGTCGTCCAGGTCGAGGGTTTGCGCAGCAGCCGGACTTTGTCGGCCGCCGCGCCGTCCTCCTGCACGCGCAGCCACAGCCGCACGACCGTCGCGCGGTCGGCTGCGACGACGTTGTCGACGAGCGCGCGACCCTCGACCAGGCCCTGGCCCCACAGCCCGATCGACTGCGGCACGGGCACGATCAGGCCGTTGCCGGCGAGCCCGCAGACGAGCGCGTCCGGGTGCTCGCGCAGCAGCGCTTCGGCGCCTTTGGCAACAGCGTCTACGCCCTTGGCCATTTCCTGGCCCCCCTGTGCAATGGAAGTTTCCACGTCGTCGTCGGGATCGGCCCCGGGGCACGGGCGCATGAGCCCTGAAACCGTCGCTGGACACGATGACGAGGATGCGCCGCCGCCGCCCGCTGCGCCTCCGGCGGGCGCCCTTGACCTTCTCAATAAAGTTGATATACTTGATGAACATCGCTCGTGAACGGCGGTCGGACCGGATCGACCGGCGTCCGCCGCGAACGGGGCGGTGTGACCCACCTGACGTTTCTCTCCTCCCTGGAGAGCGCCCCGCGGGGCGTTCTCCAACCCTCCACACAGGACTGGGCCGGCTCCCCCTCGCCGGCCCAGTCCGTCTGGGGGAGCGCGCCGGCGCCGTTGCGCAGCGGCAATCCCTGAGAGGATGCGGCGATGGACCGCGGATCGCTGGTGCAGCTGCCGGAGGTGTTCAGCGCTGCGCAGCCGCGCTCGCAGGCCAGGCACGTGATGGGGATCGACGGCGGCGCGACGAAGACGCTCGCCGCCGTCCTGGACCTCGAGCACAAGCGGCTGCATCTGGGGCACGGCGGGCCGAGCAACGAGGACGCGGTCGGCACGCAAGTCGCCGTGCACGCTCTGCTGGGGGCCGCGGAGGAGGCGATCGCGGCGGCGGGCATCGCCTCGAGCGAGCTCGGCGCGGCGGTCCTCGCGATCGCGGGGACGAACACCGAGGACGTCGCGCGGCGCGTGCGCCAGGCGCGCCCGGACGCGTGGATCGTCGTCAACGACGTGCTCGGCGCGTGGGCGGCGGCGACCGGCGGCGGCCCGGGCGTGGCGGCGATCGCCGGGACGGGCTCCAACGTCTTCGGCGTGGGCGGCGAGGGCGAAAACGCGCGGGCGTGGCGTGCGGGCGGTTGGGGTCATCTGCTCGGCGACGAGGGCTCGGGCTACTGGCTCGGGGTGCAGTCGATCAAGGCGGCGCTGCGCGACCGCGAGGCGTCCGGCCCGCCGACCGCGCTGAGCCAGGCGGCGCCCGTGTTCTTCGGCGAGCCGAGCGTGGAGGCGGTCGCCCAGAGCGTTTACAGCAAGCCGTTGACCAAGGGCCAGATCGCGGCCTTCGCGATTGAGACGGCGAAGCTCGCCGAACAGGGCGACGCGGTCGCGTGCGAGCTTTACGAGCGCGGCGCGCGCGAGCTGAGCGAGCAGATCGCGGCGGTCATCCGCCAGACCGGCCTGGGCGAGGCGCCCGACGGCGAGCGCGAGTTCCCGGTCGGCCTGATCGGCAGCGCGTACAAGGCGGGCGCGGTGTTCATCGAGCCGCTCACGCGCGCGATCCACGCCTACGCGCCGCGCGCGCGCGTGAGCACGGTCCAGATGGCTCCGGTCGGCGGCAGCCTGTTGCTGGCGGCAAGGGCGTGCGGTCGCGGCGAGGCGATCGCCGCGGGCGAGCTCACGCCGCTGATCGACGCGGCGCTGCGCAGCTGAAGCGGTCAGCCGACGGACCGGCGGGCGGCGCGCTCGCCCGCCGCGCCTCGCCCGCCGCGCGCCGCCGCGCCGCACGGCTCACTCGCCGGTGCCGCCGGTCGCGTGCAGGCGCGCCTCGATCTCCTCGCGCGCGCCGATCGCGCGCGCGCCCGCGCCGCGCATGCGCACGGCGGCGGCCGCGTTGGCAAAGCGCGCGGCGTGCGCCGCGGCCAGGCCATCGCCGAGGGCGATGAAGAAGGCGGCGGCGAACACGTCGCCGGCGCCCAGGTCCTCGCCGGGTGCCTCGAGCGCCGGCACGTCCACCTCGAGCTCGTCGCCGCCCGGAGCGATCAGGAGCGTCGGGTCGGCCGCCGCCGTGATCGCAATCCGCGCCCCGCAACGGGTGGCGGCGAGGATCAGCTCCGCGCAGCTCGCGCGCTCGTGCCGGCTCATGACGATCGCGTCGCAGCGCGCGGCCACGGCCGCGGCCCGCTCGGACGGCCGTGCCGGCCCCATCTCGCCGCCCTGGCTCCACGCGCGCGCGAGGCCCTGAGGCGTGAGCCCGACGAAGGCGACGCGTCCGCGCCATGCGCCGGGCGTCTCGCGGGCGACGGGCGCGAGATGCAGGATGGCGGTGTCCAGGGCGAGGTCCTCCGGCATCGGCCCCGCCCACGCGAGCACGCGCTGGCGGCGCTCGGCGCCGCGGCCGGCGGTCGCGAGCGTGGTCGTGTGCGCGGCCGGCAGGACGCGCAGGTCGAGCTCGCGCGCGTAGGGCTCGAGCAGCAGCTCGATCTCGCCCGCGCGCCCGCGCGTGAGGATCAACGTCCGCCGCCCGAGACGCGCAGCCTGCACGGCGCTGTAGAAGGCGCTGCCGCCGGGCTGGCGGGCGCCATCGGCGAGCACGTCGATGGTCACGTGGCCGACGGCGGTGTAGTCGTAGTGCAAGTCGAGGTTCACCCTGCTCGCGCGAGCTGTGGGAAAATACTCGACGCCGTCACCGGCTGCGCGGCGCCGGCGGCCCGGCCGGCGCGCCGATCGCGTCATACCGAGTCGAACGCGCCAGCCGATTGTTGTGCTTGCCGAGACCGATGATTCCGAACGTCGCTCACAGCCCTAGGGTGCGACTCGCGCTCGTAGCGCTGCTGTGCTGCGCGGGCGCCTGGCTCGGCCCTGCTGCGGGCGCGGGCGCCGCCGGCCGATCTGCGGGCGCCGCCGGCCGTCGTGCGGGCGCCGGCCACTCTGCGTACCCGGCGGGCGCGACGCGTCCGGCGTTTGTCCCGCGCCGCTCCGAATACGCGCACGCGCGGGCCGCTGCGCGCCGGCGCGCGCGGGCGGCGGGTGCGAGCGGCGGCTCGGCGACGCCGCCGGCGCCGAGCACCCCCTCCAAGCCGAGCGGCTCGCCCAAGCCGGGGACCTCGACGACGCCGGCGAAGGGCAAGCGCGCGAAGCCGAAGAAGCCGAAGCTGCCGGTCCTGCACGGCAACCCCGCGCGGGCGCTGGTGGCGTTCGAAGCGATGCAGAAGAGCTTCTACATCGCCGGCTCCGGCCTGTATGAGGGCGAACCGTTCTCGTATCTGTGGCCGTTCTCGCAGGCGCTCGCGGCGACGGTGAGCGTCGCATACATACCGCACCTGGGGGCGACGCTGGGGCGTGACGTGGCAAAGGAACTGGACGCGCGCCTGACGGGCCTGAACTCGTATCTGGACACGGACAACTCGGGGGCGGGCGAAGGCGTGTACACGAGCACGCTGGCGGCGTTCGACGGCACGGTCGTGCCGCCCACCGGGCCGGGAGGAACGAAGTACTACGACGACAACGACTGGGTGGGAATCGAGCTGGCGCGCCTGTACCAGCTGACGCGCAAGACTGCGCTGCTGGGCAGCGCCGAGGGGATCATGGCGTTCGAGATGGCGGGCTGGGATGAAAAGCCGGGCCTTGCGTGCGAGGGGGGCATCCCGTTTTCGAACGCGCTGAGCAACGGCGAACGCAACACGGTGACGACCGCCCCGGCGGCGGAGCTGGGGGCGCTGTTGTACAAACTGACGGGCGACGAACAGTACCTGCAGTTCGCGGAGAAAGCCTATGAATGGGTGCGCAGCTGCCTGCAGCAGCCGGCGAACCTGTACGCGGATCACATCGGCGACAAAGGCGTCGTGGAACCTGCGCTGTGGAGCTACAACCAGGGCTCGATGATCGGCGCGGGGACGCTGCTGTACCAGGCGACGGGCAACTCCGGATATCTGTGGCAGGCCCGCCAGACGGCGGCGGCGGCGCTCGCGTACTTCAACCTCGAACGGCTGGTCTCGGAAAACCCGTTTTTCGTGTCGGTGTACCTGCGCAACCTGATGTACCTGGACTCGGTCACGCACGACCCGCCGGGGCCGTCGCTGGCGCAGGAGTACGTCAACTATGCGTGGCAGAACGAGCGCCTGAGCGACTACCTGTTCGTGACGGGCACGCCGCCGGCGACTGGGCTGCTGGCCCAGGCGGCGATCGTGCAGGTGTACGCGCTGCTGTCGATTCCCGCGAGCGACTACTTCTAAGAATCAAACGCCCGCCCACCCGCCCCCTCAGCCCGGGCGCGCGCGCCGACCGGCGGGGTCGCGTCGTTGGGATAGTAGGCTGTGTGCGGTGAGCGAGGCTGCGAACCTGACGACGGCCGATGGCTTGGCGGCGATGGAGGCGGAGCTCGCGGTCCTGGAGGGCGAGGGCCGGCGCGAGATCGCAGCGCGCATCAAGACGGCGCGCGAATGGGGCGATCTGAAGGAGAACAGCGAGTACCACGACGCCAAGAACGAGCAGGCGCACCTGGAGACGAAGATCGCGCGCCTGCGCGAGAAGATCTCGGGGGCGGTGGTCGTCGCGGACGCGCCCGCAGGGGAGGGCGAGGTCGTCGGCTTCGGATCGACGGTCGTGGTCCGCGACGAGCAGGGCGTGGAGCAGACGTGGCGGATCGTGAGCTCGCACGACGCCGCCCCGCGCGAGGGCAGGCTGTCGGCCGAATCGCCGATGGCGGCGGCGCTGCTCGGCCGCACGCCCGGTGAGCGGACGGCGGTCACGCTGCCGCGCGGCAAGCGCACGCTGACGGTCGTCAGCGTCCGCTGAGCCGCGTCTGGCGGCGGCGCGCGTCCGGCGCACGCTGACGGTCGTGAGCGTCCGCTGAGCCGCGTCTGGCGGCGCCGCGTCAGGCGCGCGCCGCGCGTCGAAACTCGCTGCGCACTTCGCGCATGAAGCTCGGCGGCTTCGCGCGGTACAGCCGCTTGCCCTTGCGCAGCGCGCGCTTTTTCAGCGTGCGCCGGCGCTTGGCGATCGCTCGGAGCAGCAGCTTGCGCGTGCGCCGCCCGGTGCGCCATAGCGCAGCGCGCTCCCGCGCCGCGGCCGCCGCGCCCGCGCCCGCACCGGCGCCCGCGCCCGCACCGGCACCGGCGCCCGCGCGGGCGCCCGCGCGGCGATGCTTGCGCGCGCCCGCGGCGCGCAGGTGCGCGGCGAGCACCGCCAGGTCGTGCTCCTCGCCGAGCAGTTCGCCGAGCTCGTCGGCGCCGGCGGCGAGCTTGCGCAGCCGCTTGGCTGCGCGCGCGGGCGGCGCCGGGCGCTTGCCGTTGCGCGAGTCCCTTGCGCCGTCTGCGCCGGGGGGCTCGCGCCGCCCGAGCATTTCGGCGGCGTAGCGCAGGTCCTTGACGCGTTTGCGCCACATGTGCAGCGCGAGCGTGCGCTCGCCGCCGCCGCCGCCGCGCGCGAGGCGCCGCTCGCGCGTACGCCCCTGCCGGTACAGACGCTGGAGCTCGGCGTCGATCAGCTGGACGCCCTCGGCGCGGGGCAGCGCCCACGCGGATACGCGCCAGCGCAGCGCGTGCAGCTCGCCGAGCAGCTCGGCGCGGGCGGCGGGATCGGCGAGCGTGAGCTGCTGCACGCGCGCGCTCTCGCTCGCGACGCGCCGGCGCAGCTCGATCACCTCGCTGCTGCGTGCGAGCTTGCGCGGGTGGCGCTCGACGAGGGCGTCGAGCGTCGCGAGCATGACCGTCGCGTCACGCGCGCCCGACAGCCGGCGGGCGACCGCGCGCAGCGTGTCGGTCTCGCGCGCGTACGCGCGCGGCCCGAGCTCGTGTGCCAGCAGGCGCAGGAGTGCGCGCAGGCGCTTGATCGCCTTGCGGGTCTCGTGTACGGCCTGCTCGTCGGGCGCGCCGCGCTCGCGAGCGCCCGCGTGATCGCTCGCGCCGAGCAGCGCGAGCGCGAGGTCGAGCTGGGCGAGTGCCATGCGGCGCAGGCCCGGGCCGAGCTGCTCGTGCGGCGCGAGCCCAAGCCGCTCGTCGAGCGTGCGCAGGCGCGCGCGACGGCGCTCGCGCTCGGAGCGTGAGATCGCGAGCCCGACGCCTACGAGCAGGCTCGTGGCGAGGGTCGCGGCGAGCGGCGCCACAATGGAGCCGTGTCGAGCCTTCCGCGCGCCCCATGGTGGACCGTGCGCCGTGCGGCGAACCGCAAGCCGGCGACGTATCGGTGTCCGTTCTGTGGTCGTCATCTGGCCGCTCTGAGCGAGCATATGCTGATCGCCCCGGAAGGCGACACCCGCCGTCGCCGCCACGCGCATACGGAGTGCGTCGTGGCTGCCCGCGAGCGCGGCCAGCTGCTGCTGCGCGAGGACTGGCTGCGCTCGCAGGCGCGCGGCCCGTCGCTGTGGTCGCGGCTGTTGCGCCGCGGCTGAGGAGTCGCGCCGCAGCCCCGGCTGAGGAGTCGCGCCGCAGCCCCGGCTGCGCTACGCCGGCGCGGTGTGCTTGCGCGGCCGCGCGCGCCTACAGCCTGCTGGGCACGCTCGTCGAGGAGGCGGGAGGGATCGGGTCGAGGGCGGTGAGCTTGCCGTCGTCCAGCTGAAAGCGAACGGTCGCCTGACCGCCGCCGGGGCTCGACGGCGGGTCGCCCGGACGGTACAGCGGGTAGCCGAGCGTGACTTCGGTGTCGCCCTGGGAGATCACCTCGACGGTCGCGCTCGGTTCCTTGGTGTCGGTGCCGATGTAGCGGTCGCCGACGAAGAAGAACGCCTGCTGGTCGTAGCCGTCGTTCGAGCCGCTCTTGGCGCCGACGAGCACCCGCAGCGTCTGCTCGGCGTGGTACTGAGAGGTTTCCCTGGCCGTGTAGCCGTGGGCTTGGAGCACGGCGAGCGCCTGCGCGAGCCCTTCCGTCCGGGTTTCCTGATGGGTGAACGCGGGCTCGGTCGCCGTGCGCGTGGTTTGCGACGGCGCCGAGGTCCCGCCGGCTTCGCTTGCGGGCGTCGAGGAGGTGCTCGCGGGCGGGGGCGTCGTGGCGGTGCTTGCCGTCGTAGCGGTGCTCGCGGGCGTGCTCGACCCGGAAGCGGAGCTGGTGGCGGGGGCGCCTGCGACAGACACGGTCTTCGTCCCCGACCCGCAGCCGCCGAGGGCGGCGCCTGCGCAGCAGCCGAGCACGAGCGCGGCGAGCGCGCCGATCGAGCGACGTCTCATAACGGCCATCGTATTGACGCCGCGCGCGGGCTCCGGTCGGCGCGTTGCACGTCATCGATCGTATAACTATAGATATACGGAGTTGTAAGTCGACCACTCCCGCGCGCCCGCCGGCGGCAGGCGGGCGGCGAGCTCCGCTTGGCAAGTCACGTTCGCGAACGGCGTCGATGACCTTGCGGCGAGGCGCGGGCGGGTGCGCGCGG
This sequence comes from Solirubrobacteraceae bacterium, assembly GCA_035503075.1. GTDB lineage: Bacteria > Actinomycetota > Thermoleophilia > Solirubrobacterales > Solirubrobacteraceae > Palsa-744. Next base: position 30,460 of record DATJTT010000016.1, on the reverse strand, counting down.
AGCTCGGCGACGGCGCGTGAGCGACGCCGCGCTGAGCTACGATCATCGTCAGAGCGATGTCCGCTCCATCAGCACAGACGCCGGACCCCGCCGCGCGCCGTCACGCGGCGAAGGCAGCTAGGCGCGACCCCAAGGAGCTCGCGCGCGGCGGCGCGATGCTCGTGTTGAGCGCGATCGTGATCGCGTTCGCGCTGCTCAACCTCAAACAGGTGCGCGTCGATTGGATAGTCGGCTCGGGCCACGCGCCGCTGATCATCGTGATCGTGATCTCGCTGCTGATCGGGATCGTGCTCACGTACTTTGCCGAACGCCTGTCTCGCAGGCGACGCGGCTGACGGGCGGGCGCTCCTCGGTGAGGATCTCCGCGGCGGCGTCCGCGCCGAGGTGCGGCGCGAGCACGACGTACGCGAGGTAGTCCGAGAGCGCGACCAGCAGCGGGATCCGCCCGGCGCCGACCTGGCAGCGGACCGTGTGCCAGATCGCGCCGGCGACCGCCTCCGCGGTCAGCCGGCTTCGCGCCTGCGCCGGCGCCCCCTCGATCAGCAGCGTGGCGATGCTGTGGGCGAGGTCGTCGATCCGCTCGCGCGCGGCGGGCCCCGCGAAGAAGCCCTCCTGGGCGAGCGTGCGCGCGTGCAGCGGATGATCGGCCAGGTAGCGCATCAGCTCCGCGAGCACGCTGCGCACGGCCTGCGGCCACTCCTCGGAGACGAGCTCGGGGTCGGCCGCGATCGCGAGCAGCTCATCGCCGATCATGTCGAGCGCCGCGAGGTAGCACTCGTCCCGGCCGGCGAACAGCTTGCAGAACGCCTCGATCGACACGTTCGCCTCATCGGCGATCTGCGGCGCGCTCAGCGTGGCGTAGTCCTCGCGCGTGGACAGCCGCAGGATGCTCTGCAGCACGCGCGTGCGCTCGTCGCGGCTGCTCGCTTCGGCGCCCCCGCGGCCGTGGCCGTAGATCGCGGCTATTTCGCGGACCCGCACGCTCAGCGCGGCGGCCATGCTCTCGGCCATGCGCTCGGCGGCAGGGGTCTGAAACAGCAGCGTCCAGCCGAGCATCTCCTCGACGACGTCCGGGCGCTCCCCGGCGGGCTCGCGCCGCAGGAACGCCGAGGCCACGCCGTGCAGGCCGCCGGCGATGCAGCGGACGATCGGCGTCGGCAGCGCGACCGCGCCCGCGGTCTGGGCGAAGCTCTGCGCGAGCATGTGTTCGCAGGCGCCCGTCGCCTGGCGCAGTCGCAGCACGCCGGGAACGCCGGCGGTCTGCGCCTCGAGCACCACCAGCACGGCCGCCTTGCGCTCCTCGAGCGTCATCCGCGCGAAACGCCGGAGGCTCGCGCGCACCCGATCCTCGAGCGTGCCGTCGGCCGCCAGATACGCCCGGCGGACGTGCTGGAGCTCGCGGCGCGCGATCAGGTCGAAGGTCGCGATGAAGCACTCCTGCTTGTTCGCGAAGTGCTCGTAGAAGGAGCGGCGCGAGACGCCCGCGAGCGCGATCACCCGCTTGACGCTCGTCCCCCTGTAGCCGCGGCTGGCGACCGCCTCGATCATCGCCCCGTGGATCCGGGTTCGTTGATTGTGGACGACCTCGTCGCGCGCGAGCCGGTGCGGCCCGTGCGGCAGACGCTTGTACAGCGGGGCGACGCGCGGGGGGCCGACGCGCGCCGGATCCTCGCCGGTGCGCGCGGATGGCTCGCCCCCCCGCGCGCGCGCCGCCGACGACGTCCTACGTCCCGATTCCATTCAACCTCCCTGAATGATCTTCCCTCGGAAAATGTTTCTAACCAGTCGACTGCTGTCATTGCGCTGGCTGGACACATCATTTCATGTCAGCAGTTTTTTGTCTACAGGGTTCGGGATCGTGCAACAGCTCGGCGATCCAGGCTGTTCGTATGTTCAGCGCGATTCGGCAATTCCATACGCCCGCGTGTGCGCGGGGTCAGCGCAGGCGCCCGCCGCCGGTCGTGCGCGCGGGATCCGCGGGCCGGGTCTGCGGCGGGCCGGGTCTGCGCGCGCACGCGCGGCCTGCGTGCTCAGTGCGCGACGACCTTCAGCGCCAGGATCGCCAGTCCCAGCGTGGCTCCCGCGGCGGCGTCCAGGACCAGCTCGCGCGGGCTCGCCCGCGCCCGCAGCCCCGCCAGCAGCTCGAAAGCCACCACGCTTGCGGCGGCGCACCACAGCGCCGCCAGCACCGCCGTGTGCTGGCCGGCTCCGCTGACCCAGCCGATCGCGATCGCGCCCAGCGGCAGCGCCGCGCCGCACAGGATCGACCAGTCCTCGCCCACGGCGCTGGCCAGGGCGGGCACCGTCAGGCGCTCGCCCTCGGTGATGCGCCGGCCGAGCAGGCTCGTATAGGCGTGCGCGAGCCAGTACAGCGCCGCGGCGATCGCCGCCGAGCCCAGCGTGTCGGCGAAGCTGTCGTGCTGGCCCGACTCGGCCGCCAGCAGCGCGCCGATCACGATGATCCCGTAGACCGCCCCGCCGGGGTTGGCCGGCCCGATCCGCTCGGCCAGGCGCGTCAGCGCACCGCCGGGCGCGGGGGCCGGAGGATCTGGCGTCGAGCTCTCGATCCCGGGATTATCCGCGGCGGGTCAGCGGATCAGCACGGCCTGGCTGTAGGCGGACATGTGCGCGCCGTCGAACACGCGCACGAGCGCCTCATACACCCCCCGGTGCACGCGCACCACGCGGCTGAAGCGCGAGCCGCCGGCGCCCGCCGGTTTGACGACCGTGCCCCCCTGGTTGACCGAGCGGCCCGGACGCAGCAGCTGAAAGCCCACCAGCGCGCCCACCTCGGCCGGCGCGACCGTTCCGTACAGGCGGGCGTAGCCCCGCCTGCGGGTGGCCCCGACGTGGAGGGTGACCCGCACCGCCACGCCCTCGGTCAGGATCGCGCTGGAGACGACCGGCTGGCCGATCGTCACGACGCGCAGCTGCGCGTTCTCCAGCAGGCCGAGGAAGGGGAAGGAGAAGCCGCCCTGGGCGTTGGTCAGCTCGGGGTTGCCGACCGCCTGGAAGCCCGCCGTGTACGGGAACGGGTTGGCCTGCAGCTCGATCGGGTGTCCGCCCGCGCCGGTCCCCGACAGGGTCCCCTCGACCAGGAACGGGCTGCCGAACTCGACCGGGTTGGGCGCCCCGGCGATCGCCAGCGACAGCGGCACGCGCGCCGTTTTGAACGAGTAGATCGCGCCCGCGCTCGCCCCCGCCGGGCTGCTCGCGAGGATCCTGTAGTAGTAGGTGCTCACCGGCGCAAGCCCCGTGAGCACCTGCACGACCTTCACGTAGCCGGTCCCCGACCCCACGGGCGCGAGCGACGTCTGCGCCCCGAGGCCGCGCGTGCTGCCGTACTGGACGACGTAGTCGGTCGCCTCGCCGTTCGGGTCCACGTAGCCGCTGACCGTCGCCGTCGAGTAGCTCACGCCGCTCGCCGCGCCCGTGCTCGCGGCCGGGGGCGTGGCGGCCGCGGCGGCGGTGGCCGCGCAGGCGAGCGCCAGCGCCGCCGTGCACACGGTCAGCGCCGGCGCCCGCCCGCGCAGCGGGCGGCGCGCCGCGCGCAGGGCGCGGGCCGCGAGCTTGGCGCGGGCCGCGCGCAGGGCGCGGGCGCGGTGCCCGGGGGACGGGTCGGTGAAGAGCTGCGGGCGCATGGGGCGGGTTTATCCGGACCTGTGCCGGTTCAAACACGGGCGCACGCCCGGCGGAGCGGCCATGGCCGGTCGAATCGACGAACGAGCCCACGAAAGAAGCGCAAGTCCGCGCGCGTTCCGTAGACACCGAGGCCGCCACCGGATGCACAAATCCTCCCATCCCCGCCTGACGCTGACGTCGCTCGCGATCGCAACGGCCGCACTGCTGATCGGCGGCGCAAGCTCGGCGGGCGCCAGCTCGAGCATCGAAGCGGTCTGGTCGTTCGGGGGCGGCCAGATCGCCGTCGTCCCGCTTGCGAACGGGACGTTCGAGGGCACCGTCGTCGCCCCGATCAAGTTCGCCGAATGCGTGCACCCGGAAGGCCAGGAGATCTGGAAAGACGTCACGCTCCGGCCGGACGGCTCCTACTGGGGAGGGCACCAGTGGTATTTCGCGGGCTCGGACTGCACCGAGAACCCGGAACCCGGCCCGACCGCCTGGCGGGTGATCGAAGAACCCGACGGCTCCAAGTACCTCAAAGTCTGCTTCAGCGAACCGGGCACGACCCAGCCGACGATCGCCCCCGACGGCTCGGTCGAAGACGTGCAATGGGGCTGCCGTGACTCGGCCCTGATCGCGCCGCTTCCGCCGCTTGAACCAAGCCCGTCCACGCCCACGAGCCAGACCACGCCGACGTCGACGTCCACCACCGGCTCGAGCTCCGGAAACGCCTCCTTCATCCAGCGCCAGCTTCCGGCGGCCAAGCGGTGCCTGAGCGCGAGAGACTTCCCGATCCACCTCGCCGAGCCGCAATACGATCCGTTCAAGACGATCAGCGTGACGCTCAAGGGCCACGCGATCAAGACGCGGCGCAAGGGCAAATACGTGGTGGCCACGATCGATCTCGAGGGCCTCCCTCCCGGCGCCTTCACGGTCAAGATCAAAGCCACGACCGTGCTCGGCGTGCACCTCTCGGGCAGCCGCACGTATCACACGTGCGCGAAGAAGCCGAAAAAACACAAACCCTCCAAGCTCAAGGTGAGCAAATAGCGCCCGGCGCCGGCGGAAGAAGCCCGCGCTTCGAGCGTTGGTAAGAGCGATGCCCAGCTTGCCGGTAAATAGAGGATCACGTCGGATGCGAACGCGCGCGGCGCTCGCGCTCGCGATCGCGGCGTCGATCGTGCTGCTCGTCGGGGTGGCCGGCGCAGGCGCCGCGTCGAGCATCGAAGGGATCTGGTCCTTCGACGGCGGCGAAGTCGGCATCAAGCCCGAACCCAACGGCACATTCGTGGGCATCGTGGTCAAAACGATCAGGTTCGCCGAATGCCCTCATGACGAACGGGAAGTGATGTGGACGGACATAACGCCGCAGGCCGACGGCTCCTACTGGGGCGACCACCAGTGGTTCTACCAGGGTCCGAACTGTGTCAAGAACCCCCAGCCGGGCAAGACCGCCTGGCGCGTCATGGAAGAACCCAGCGGTTACAAGTACCTGCGCGTCTGCTTCAGCGAGCCGGGCGCCACGCAGCCGACGATCGCCCCCGACGGCGAAGCCGCGGCGGACACCTACGGCTGCGTCGACTCCACGCTGATCGCTCCCCTGCCCACGTCGTCGAGCTCGCCGGCCGGCGCCGCGGGCTCGCCGGCCACCACCGCGGGCTCGACCCCCGGCCCCGGCGTGCAAGGCGAAAAGGAGACTCTGTCGCTGCGCAGCGCCAAGCAGTGCGTGAGCGTCAGGCGCTTTCAGATTCACCTGCTCGAGCCCAAGCACGATCCGTTCAAGACCGTGCTCGTGAGGAGCAGGGGCCACAAGATCGCGACCGTGCGGCGGGGAGACTACGTCGTCGCGACGATCGACCTCGTGGGGCTCAAGCGGGGCGCGTTCACAGTCACGATCGACGCCACGACAGTCCTCGGCAACCACCTGTCGGGGACCCGCACGTACCACACGTGCGCCGAGAAGGCAAAAAAGAGCAAGCCTCGCAGCCTGCGCTGAGCGTGTGCGCCGGCGGAAGAACCCGCCGCGAGGCGGAGTTTATGTAGCGATGGACACGTTCTACGCGGCCTACGGCTTGAAGCTCGTCTCCTCGTTCCCGCTGGCCGGAATGCGGCCCGCGGCGCCGGCCGAGAGCGACGGTCCGCCGGCGCTCGCGCTCGCACTGCGCGATCCGCGCGAGCCGGACTTCGTGTGGAGCGGCTCGACCGCGGCGCCGGAGTGGCGCGGGCGCCTGGGCGACGGGCGCGAGCTGGCGATCGAGCGGGGGAGCGCCGGCGACCTGCTGTTCTCATACGGAGGCCTCGCGCGGTTTCGCCTCGACCCCGACATGCGCCGGCTCGACTGCGCGCCCCGTCAGTCGGGCCTGGACTGGCAGCGAGCGCTGATCGGCAAGGTGATACCGAGCATCAGCGTGATGCGCGGATATGAGGCCCTGCACGCCGCGGCAGTCGATTCGCCGGAGGGCGTGGTGGCGATCATGGGAGCGAGCGGCGCGGGCAAGTCCACGCTCGCACTCGAGCTGATGCGCCGCGGCTGGCCGCTGTTCGCAGACGATCAGCTCACGCTCTCCGACGACGCCGGCGCGGTCAGCGCCCACCCCGGCACGCCCCACATGAGCCTCGACATGCGGATGTCCGCGGAGCTCGACGAGCAGGCGCTGGGCGCGACCGTCGCAGTGCTCGCGGGCGAGCGCTGGCTGGCGGCGCGGGCGAGCACCGAACGGCCCCGCCCGGTGCGCATGCTGTGCGTGCTCGAACGAGGCCCGCGGCTCGGGCTCGAGCTCAGCGAGCTCCCCGACAGCCCGCTGGCGCTGGCGCCGTACATGCTGGGGCTCTCGAGTGAGCCCGAGCGCCAGCGCGCCCGCTTCGAGCTGTACGCGGACCTGCTGCAGTCAGCCGCGCTCGTGCGCTTGACCGCCGGATCGGAGCGCCCTCCCTCCGAGCTGGCCGACCTGCTCGAGCGCGCGTCCGCGAGGAGTCCGGGCGCGATCGCCGGGGCGCTCGCATGAGTGCCCGGCCGCTGCAGGTCGCCGAGCCGGAGCCGTGGTCGCGCGAGCCGGGGCCCGCCGCCGGCGGCCCGGCGCCGGCTGCCGAGGGGGCGGCGCCCCTGTGCCTGCGCGCGCTTCGCAAGCGCTGGCGCAAGGACCTGCCGCTCGTGCTCGACGACTTGGACCTCACGCTCGAGCCGGGGACCACGACGTGGGTGGGTGGACGCAACGGCGTCGGCAAGACGACCATGCTGCGCGTGGCGGCCGGGCTGATCGAGCCCGACAGCGGCAGCGCCGAGGTGTGGGGGATCGCCGCGCGCGAGAATCGCGTCCGCTACCAGCAGCTCGTGTCGTTCCTGCCCGCCGGAGACCGGGGGCTGTATGCGCGCCTGACGGTCACGCGCCAGCTCGAGTTCTGGGCGCGGATCGCGATGGTGCCGCGCGAGCGCTTCCACGAGACGGTCCAGCGCGCGATCTCCACGTTCGACCTCCAAGAGCTCGCAGACCGTCGCGTCGATCGGATGTCGATGGGCCAGCGCCAGCGGCTTCGGATCGCGATGACGTTCCTGCCGGATCCCGAGGTCGTGCTGCTCGACGAGCCGCTGACGAGCCTCGACACCGAGGGGACCGTGCTGATCCAGGCCGCCGTCGCCGAGGTGCTCGCCCGCGACGGCGCCGTGCTGTGGTGCTCGCCCAGCGGCGAGCACCTGGACATGAGCTTCGACGCCCGCTGGATGCTCGAGCGCGGAAGGCTGGTGGCGGCGTGAACGACGGGCTCACGGCCGGGCACGCGTTTCTCGCGGTCATGCGCCGCGACCTGCGCATCTACCTGTCCTATCGCACGCGCCTGGTCAGCCAGGTGTTGACGGCGCTGTTCAGCCTCACCCTGTTCTTCTACGTCTCGCGCCTCGTGCACGTGAGCGGGTTTGCCTCGCACGGCTCCTACTTCGGCTTCGTGGTCGTCGGGATCTCGCTGATCGGGGTCCTCTACTCGTCCTTCTCGATTCCCGAACTGGTGCGCCAGGAGCTGATCGCGGGCACATTCGATCGCCTGCTGCTGTCCCCGTTCGGCGCGATCCGCAGCGTGATCGCGATGTCGCTGTTCCCGATGATGTTCTCGTTCGCGCTCGCCACCCTGACGCTCGGCCTCGGCTATTTGATCTTCGGCCTGCAACTTCACTGGGCTACGGTGCCGCTGGCGATCCCGGTGATGCTGCTCGTGCTGCTCGCGTTCCTGCCATTCGGGATTCTGTTCGCGTCGCTGACGGTCGTGGTCAAGCAGGGCAGCGTGGGGACCAACTGGGTGATCGCGCTGCTGTCGATAGTCGGGGGGCTGTATTTCCCCGTCTCGCTGCTGCCCGGGTGGGTGCAGACGACCGCCAAGCTGCAGCCGTTCACCGCGGCGACCGACCTGCTGCGACACCTGCTGGTCAACAGCTCGCTGGGGCAGTCGCCGCAGACCTCGCTGCTGAAGCTCGTGGGCTTCGCGGTCGTGCTGCTGCCGGCGTCGATCTACGTATTGTCGCGCGCGATCAGCTTCGGCCAACGACGCGGAACGATCATCGAGTACTGATAGATGGGAGAGCTCAATATGGTCCCCGACACCGTGGCACGCAGCTCGTGGCTTCTGACATCCAAGGTCAGGGTTCCCCAGCACGTCGTGTATCGCAGCTTCCCGTCCGAGACGGTCGTGCTGAACCTCAACACCGGCAAGTACCACGGGCTGAACGCGACCGCCGGGCGCATGCTCGACGAGCTGGCGCGGGCGGCGTGTGTGCGCGACGCCGCGGTCGTGCTCGCCGAGGGCTACGAGCAGGAGCCGGGGGTCGTCGAGCAGGACCTGTGTGAGCTCTGCACCGCTCTGCTCGAGCGTGGCCTGATAGAGACAGATGGCAGCCCCCAGCCCTGAGCCGCCCGGCCTTGCAACGAGTCCGGCACAGGTCGCGAGCGGCCTCCGCGTCGAGCGTCTGAGCCAGGCCGAGCGCACGGCGCTCGCGCTCGAGATCCTCATCGCCTACGCCCGCGCCCGCCGGCAGCTGCGCAGGGCGCCGATCGCGGAGGTGGTGGGCGCGTTGCGCTCGCTGCCCGCCCGTCGCGTCGCCGCGGAGGGCGACGAGGCGCTGTTGCACGCACGCCGTCTCGGCCGGGCCGTCACGCGCCTGCTCGGGCTGCTCCCCGGCGACACGCGCTGCCTGGTTCGCTCGCTCGTGCTCACCCGGCTGCTGGCCAGGCGCGGCATTCCGGCCAAGCTCGTGATCGGCGCGCGCGCCGCGCCGGAGTTCCTCGCGCACGCCTGGGTCGAGTACGCTGGCGACCCGGTGCTCGACGTCGGCGACGGCTCGTTCGGCCGGCTGGTCGAGCTGTAGCGGCGATGCGCGCCACGGCCTTCGGGCTGGACGTCGAGTCGCGGACGCCGCTGTCGCTGCTCGCCGGAGCCTCGGCGGGACCCGGCGGACGTTCGCTGGCGCTGTGCGTGTGCGGCGAGGAGGAGCTCAGGAGTGATTGGCCGGCGGCGGCCGAGCTCGTGTGCGACGAACGCCAGCGCGACGGCACGGTGATCTTCCAGATCCACTGCGACCCGCGCGCCGGCTATCTGATCTGGGGCCCGCGCTTCGGCGCCTTCCGCCTGGCGGGCGACGGGCGCGAGCTTCGCTGCGCCCCGGACGGGCTGGCCGAGCACGTCTGGCAACGGCTGCTCGTCGCCCAGGTGCTGCCGTTCGCGGCGCTGCTGCAGGGGCTCGAGGTGTTCCACGCGAGCGCCGTCGTGTGCGGCTCCGAGGCGGTCGCCTTCCTCGGGCGCTCGGGCGCCGGCAAGACCTCGCTGGCGCTCGAGCTGTGCGCCCGCGGCGCGAGCTTCCTGGCCGACGACGTGCTCGCGCTGGAGCGCGCCGAGGGGCGCCTGCTGGCCCACCCGGGCACGCCCGTCGCGGGCATCGCGCGCGCCCGCGCCGGGGACGCGCTCGAGCCGCCGGCGCCGGCGCCGGGCGGCGGGGAGCTCGTCGCGGTCAACGAGCGCGAGCGGCTCGTGCGGGTGCGCGGCGCCGCCGAGCCGGCGTCGCTGTCGACGCTCCTGTTCCTCGAACGCCGCGAGGACGGCCCCGAGTCCCCGAGCTTCGTGCCCGCCGCGGACGCCCGGCAGCTGCTGGGCGCGACGTTCAACTTCGTCCTGTCCAGCCCCGAGCGCCTGCGCGGCCTGCTCGAGGTGTGCGCCCTGGCGGCACGGCTGCGCGTCGAGCGGATCGTGTGCGGGCCGGGCGCCGGCGTGGCCGAGCTGGGCGCCGCGGTCGAGCGGCGGCTGGGCGTCGGCTAGAGGTCGGCCGCGGCCGGGCGTCGCGCCAGGGCTTCGCCGAGGAGCCGCGCAGCTTCGGTGAGCCGCTGTTAGGCTTGAACGTATGCGAACGCTGGTGCTGGACCCTCCCACGGCGGGGCTCGGCGGTGTGCTCGAGCGTCGGCGCCGCTCCGGGCTGGATCGCCTGGATGAGATTTGGGAAGGCGTCTACCACATGGTTGCCGCCCCTTCTGGAGCGCACGCCACTATCGAATCGCAGCTTCACCGGCTGCTTGGCCCTCTCGCAATCGCCGTTGGCCTGACCATGATCGGCCAGAGCAATCTCGGTGAGTCAGAACGCGACTTCCGGGTGCCGGACAGCGCTCTGCACCGAGGCCGTCCGACCGGGGTGTGGCACCCGACCGCCGCGCTTGTCGTCGAGATCGTCTCGCCGGGTGATGAGAGCTGGGAGAAGCTTCCGTTCTACGCCGCGCACGACGTCGATGAGGTGCTGATCGTCGACCCGCAGGAGCGCTCGGTCAGCTGGCTGGCGCTCGCGGGCGGCGAGTACCGTCCGGTCGAGCACAGCGGGCTCCTGGATCTGGGAGCGCAGGGACTGGCCGAGCGCCTGGACTGGCCGGCGATCCAGCCCGCCTGACGTCCCACCTGCAGCGGCGGGCCGGTGACCAAGAGCGGCGTGCTCGCCGACCTGCCCGCGGCGGCGCGGAAGCGCGTCGTAGTTAAGCTCCCGCCATGACGCGCTGGCTCGTCGGGGTGTTCGATCCGAGCGCTCGCGCGGAGAGCTCGCGGCTGGCGGGCGCGCTCGAGCCGCACGAGGCGTCGCTGCTGGAGGCGGGCGCGCTGCGGGTGGCATACACCGGCCCGCCGCCCGCCACGGGCCGTCCGCTGTGCCTGCTTGACGGCTTCCTGGACAACGCCCGCGAGCTCTCGGCGGAGCTCGGGCTCTCGGCGCAGGCCGCGCCCGAGGAGCTCTTGGCGAGCGGCTGGCTTCGCTGGGGGGCTGAGCTCCTGCCGCGCCTGCGCGGCGACTTCGCGCTGGTGGTCTGGGACGGCGAGCGAGGCGAGGGGCTGCTGGCGCGCGACCAGCTGGGCGTGCGCTCGCTGTTCCTGCACGAGTCCTCCGGGGCGCTGGCGTTCGCCGGCGAGATCCGCCACCTGCTCGCGGCCCTTGCGCGCGCGCCGGCGCCCGACCCGGTGGGGGTGGCTCACTGGATTGCGATCAGCGGCCGGCCGGGCGCCGGGACCTTGTATGAGGGGGTGCGCAGGCTGGACCCGGGCACGGCGCTGATGCTCGGCGCAGACGGCGCGCGCGAGCGGCGCTACTGGGCCCCGCGTTTCGTCGAGCCGCTGGAGCTGGCGCACACGCAGCTGGTGGAGCGTCTGCGCTCGGGGATCGAGCTGGGGGTGGCGCGCAGGCTGAGCCCGGACGGGGTCACCGGCGTGCTGATGAGCGGCGGCCTGGACTCCTCGGCGGTGGCGGCGGTCGCGGCCGAGCGGGCCCCCGAGGGGACGGTCGCGGCGTACTCGGCGGAGTTCCCCGATCACCCCGCGGTCGACGAGTCGCAGCTGATCGAGCAGTTGAGGGGCGAGCTGGGGCTCGGTGGCGTGAGCGCCGAGGTGCGCGCCGGCGGGCTGGTGGCGAGCGCGATGGAGTGGACCGAGCAGTGGCGGGTGCCGCTCACGAGCTGGGGAGAGTTCTGGGCCGGGCCGCTGCTGCGGGCGGCCTCCCGCGAAGGCGTGCGGACGGTGCTCGGCGGCGACGGCGGCGATGAGCTGTTCGGCTGTCGCTCCTACCTGCTGGCCGATCGTCTCCGCGCAGGCCACCCCCGGCAGGCGCTCGCGCTGGCGCGCGCGCTGCCCGGCGCCGGCGAGCGGCCGCCGCGCCGGGCGCTCGTACGCGCCCTCGCGCAGCTCGGGCTCGGCGGCGCGATGCCCGCCGGCCCGCACCGGACCCTGGACCGGCCGGCGGCGCGGCGGCGGCTGCCCCGCTGGCTGCTGGCGGGCGCGGCCGAGGACGTGATCGCCTCGGATGAGCCGCTTGCCTGGAAGCGCCTGGACGGTCCGCGCTGGTGGGCCCACGACGCCTGGGCGCTCACCCGCGGGGTCGAGGAGCTCGGCATCTTCGAGAGCCACCGCCGTCGCGCTGCGCAGGCCGGCGTGCACAATCGCCATCCGCTGTTCGATCTCGACCTGCTCGAGCTGGGACTGCGCCAGCCGCCCGAGGCGACGTTCGATCCCGATCGCGACCGGCCCCTGCTGCGCGCCAGCATGGCGGGCCTGCTCCCGGACGTCGTGCGCCTGCGCCCCGTCAAGGCGCTGTTCGACTCGCTGCTCGTCGACTCCCTCGCCGGCTCCGACGGAGATGCCGTGCGCGCGCTGCTCTCGGCTCCCAGGCCCGAGCTCGCGGCCTTCGTCGACATGGCGGAGATGAGGCGCACGCTGCTCGACCGAGGACCCGACGCGGCGCCGAGCAGGTTCCGTTGGATGTACCAGGTGTGGCGGCTGGTCACGGCCGAGTGCTGGCTTCGCTCTCAGGCGCAGCACGGGCGCGAGACGTCTCTCGATGAGCTGCGGACGTCCGCGCCGCGGGTGACCCTGCGGGCCGTTTCGCGGTAGGCGAGGATCGCGCGAGGCTCCTACTTTCCTCCTACCCCTACGTTTTTCAGCCTTGACGCGACGCCCGGCTGCCCTACCCTTGTTCTTGCAGTTGGCCGTCCCATATCAGGGGACGGGAAGCGACTCGCAAAGGAATGCCCTTATGGACGTTCAGATATTTCCACAGACCTACTCGAAGCCTACGGTCGTCGACTACGGCGACCTGCGGGAGCTCACCGCTGCGTGTGCCGGCGGTGCCGGCGGCGACGCGTTCGCCCCCAGCGGCAGCGACAAGGGGATCCCGTTCGGGGCCAGCAACCCGGCGTACGGCTGCAAGTCCAACCCCTGATCACGACGTAGCCCTCGATCACGACGTAGAAGAGCTGGCTCTCGGACAGCCGAGTCCATTGCCTTCGCCGAGGCAGACGTGCCGCCGCGCGGCCGATATCGACTCGACCGGGGCGTCCGGGATCAGTTCGCAAGTTTGCGGGCCGGCAGTCCCTTGATTGGCCACGGTCAGGACCGCCGAAGACGCACCTGCTCAGTTAGCCCTACAAGCTTGTAGTCCGGCCTTGTTGGCCCCGATATAGCGGCTCTTGCGGGCGCTGTAGCGGTGGACCGAGCAGGCCGAGCAGCCGCTCGATTCGTGCTCGGGTGCGGCGCAGATGCTCGGCGTTGCTGCGTCTTCGAGCGCGTCGTGTGCGGCGAGCACGAGGCGCTCGCCGGGTGCCAGCTCGGGTCAGCTGGCGCGCACGGTCACTATTGACGCGACGACGAACTCGTGTGCACGGCCTCGGCTTCCACCGATGGACCAGAGCTCGGGCAGGCGCACGGCCGTAAGTTTGCCGATCGGCTCAGCGTTGTTGGCTGTGCTTAAGACTGGCGAGAAGGCGGCCTCGACCGAGGCGGACTCGCGCGTCCTTCCACCGCTACCGCAGACTGAGCAGCTCGCGGTTGTCGGCGACCCCGCTCGCGTGATGACGATCGGCAAGATCTTGCGGCGGAACGGCTGGTCGCTCGAACCGTTCGAGAGCATCGACGGTCTGATCGGTCTACCTGAGGGATCCCGTTTCGCGCTGATCGTTCTGTGGGTCGATGACACCGCGTCCGGGCTGGCCGCTCACATCGAGGCGGTGAGGCGGTCCGTGCCGGGCCCGTCGCTGGTCCTTGCGTGCCCCAGCATCGAGCGGTGGGGTGTTCGATCGGCGCTGGCAGCCGGAGTCGCCGGAATCGTTACCTCGCAGGATCTTGAGTCGGTCTTGGGACCGTGTGTAGAAGCGGTGCTGACGGGTCAGACATGCGTGCCACGTGAGTACGGGCGCCAGATCGATCCACCGGCCCTCTCTGCACGCGAGAAGCAGATCCTCGGGCTGGTCGTCATGGGCTACATGAACAGCCAGATTGCCCGACAGCTGTTCCTCGCCGAAAGCACGGTCAAGAGCCATCTCTCCTCGGCGTTCAGCAAGCTCGGGGTGCGCTCGCGCAGCGAGGCCGTGAGCCTAATCCTCGACCCGGAGCGCGGGCTGGGGATCGGCATCCTGGGGCTGGGTGGGGATCCGGTGGAGCCATTGCGCGCCTCGGCTCGATGAGATGTGGCAGAGCATAGGCCGGCTGGCCGAGGCAAGATGAAGCCGCTTCAAGGGCCACCTCGGCGGTGGCGGACGGAACCGGCGCTGCTGCAACAGCAACGACCCGCGTAAGTCCGACGGCCTTTCCGCCGTTGATCGGGCATGGCAGGGAGCAGCATCCAGACGAGCCAGCCTCCGGCCCAGGGGGCTTCGCAAGATCACCGGCGAGCTGCGCGCGGCCCGCGTGGACTGGTTGACGCGCACCGTCCCGCACGTGCTCACGCGGCGCGGGTGTTGCCGCAGCTGGACATCGTCCCAAGGAGCGACCCCGTCCGCACCGACGACGATCTCGTGCGTGAGATCAACGCGGAGCACGGCCACGTCGAAATGTACAAGCACAATACGATCCAGCACGCGATCCGCTGCGGGCAGTTGCTGGCGGAGATGAAGCAGCGCGTCGGGCACGGAAACTGGCTGGCCTGGGTGCAGGAGCACTTCGAGGCGAGCGAGCGCACCGCCCGCAACTACATGGAGATCGCCAAATCGGCAGCGGTTGCCGATTTCCACGACGACACCACGATGCGCTCGGCGCTGTTGGCGCTTGCGTCGCGGTCTCAGCCCAAGGAGCCAAAGACCGAGCAGACAAGCAAGATGGCCGCCAACAGCCGCCTCCCGGTCCAGGAGCACGCGCACACCTCCGACGCCGAGACGATCGCAGCGCCGAGAGCCGGCCTTGGCAAAACCCACGAGCGCACCTGGGCAAGCCTCCCAGCGCGCCTGAGCACCATCAAACAGGTCCTCAGCGAAGCCGCCGGCGACCACCTCGACGATCACGGCGCCAGCGAGGTCCTTTACAGGGCATCACGGGAAGCACACCAGGCCGCGATCGAGCTGCAGCAACTGGCTGCGGCGCTGCGGAAGCGTGCCCGAGTGATGCGAGCCCCCGACCCGTGAAGCTCGATCACATCGTCGCTGCGCCCCCTCCGGTGGTTGTGGACCCTTTAGGTTGATCTCCTCGCCGCGTATGCGGATGTGCGGCGCGATCACATCCGAAGGCGACGACCGAGCGTGATGGCACCCAAAAGTTTAAGGATGCACGATCAGTTTGTAGAAGCAGCGCAGAGCGATTTGAGAGGACGTACCACCCGTGCAGCAGGATTCAGAAGCGCTTAGCCTCGAACAGGCCCTAGGCATCCTCCGTCGTCGCGTGCCGCTGATCGTTCTGTGCGTCGTGATCGTTGCCGGCGCCGCGTACGGATACTCCAAGCACCAGACGAAGAAGTACACGGCGACCGCTTCACTGGCGTTCAGCTACAACTCCCTCAGCCAGCAGATCGCGGGTCTTCCAGCCAACAGCGGCAACCTGCTAGCCCAGGAGGCCAGCAATCTCGAACTCGTGAAGCTTGGCGACATGGCGGCGAAGACCGCGAGCCAGCTTGGTCATGGGCTGACCGAGGAAAAGGTCGCTAGTAGCCTGAGCATCAGCGGGGAGGGAGAATCGAGCGTGGTCGACGTCTCCGCCACCGCGACGTCCCCAACGCTTGCGGCCGCGATTGCGAACACCTATACCCACCAGTTTGTCACGGAGCAGCAGCGTGCCAATCGCCAGTACTTCAAGTCTGCGCTGGCACTCGTGAACAAGCAGTTGGCGGCACTCTCTCGGGCGCAGAGGCTTGGTCAGGATGGGGTTGAGCTCCAGGATCGCGCGCAGACGCTGGGCCTCCTTGCGGAACTGAACTATGGCAACGTGCAGATCGCAGAGGTAGCGCTTCCGCCGACGACTCCATCGTCGCCGAAGACATCAAGAAACACTGCTCTCGGCCTGTTTCTCGGCCTGCTCATAGGTCTCGGCCTCGCCTTTATGCTTGAGCGCGTCGACCGCCGGATCAAGGGACCCGGAGATCTGGAGAAGATCTACGACCTCCCGATGCTCGGCGTCGTTCCCAATAGCGCCGCGCTTTCGGGAGCCTCGCGGCGCGATGGAGGCGAGCGAATCATTCTACCGCCAGCGGTGGCCGAGTCGTTCAACCTGATTCGCGCCCACCTGCGCTTCTTCAACCTCGATCGCAATCTGCGCACGATCGTGATCGCATCGCCCGCTTCGGGCGACGGCAAGACTACGATCGCTCGCCATCTAGCTGAAGCAGCGGCGAGTCTGGGATCGCGGGTGCTTCTCCTAGAGGTGGATCTACGCCATCCGACACTCGCCCAGCAGTTCGACATCCGGTCCGGGCCAGGCCTTGCCGACGTGCTGATCGGCGCCACCTCGATGGGCGCGGCCATTAGGTCGGTCGATTTGGAGGCGCTGCCCGGCGAGGGCGCCAAAGGGCGCACGCTTGACGTGCTGGCGACAGGCGCGGTGTTGCCCCCCAACCCGGGTGAGCTGATCGAGAGCCACGCGATGGATGCCGTGCTCGAGCGGGCGAAGTCCGCATACGACCTCGTCGTGGTCGATACGCCGCCGCTCGCCGCCGTCTCGGATGCCTTCCCGCTGCTCACTAAGGTTGACGGCGTCGTGATCGTGGGCTGGGTCGGGCGCAGCCGGCGCGACGCCGCGGAACGACTGCACCAGGTTCTTGCCAGCAGCGGAGCGCCACTGCTGGGAGTCATCGCCAACGGCACGAAGACGGGCGGCTCCTACGCCTATGCACAAGACGACGACAAGGCTCCGCTCGCTGTCACCTCCTCGGCGAACGGTGCCTCATCCTCCTCACCCGAGGAGTTCGCACCGACCGTCAGGGCCTGAAAGCCGCGGGACGCATGACCCTCGGCGGCGCCGTCGATATGGATGGCGGAAGCCCACGCAGGGAGAGCAGGTAATGACAAAAATGCCAAACGACCTTGGCTACAGTCCACTGGTTCGACTATGCGGCAGCCTGAAACTCAAGCATCGAACAAAAGCGTGATCCTCCAATGAGCGCGTGGTCGCCGCAGCCAGGCCTGCTGCTCTCCCCATCGCGCCCGGCTGACAGGTTGCGAGCGATCAGGTTCTCCGTCCGCCGCTTCGATCGTCGCTCCGCGCTGTGGCTCACGTGCCTGATATTCGTTCTTGTCGCCCAAGGTGCGGCGATTACCCAGTCGTATCTCTTGGCGGCTCCCCTGATCGGCGTGCTCGTCATAGCGCTCGCGACGGATATCCCCATAGTGCCATTCGTCGGCTGGGCCCTGCTCGCCCGCCTACTCGTCGAAGGCTTGTCCCCAGCGAACAGTAATCATACCGGCTCCCTGAACTTGACCGGGTTCATCGCTGTGTTGTTCATCGCGGTGGCCGCCGGCCTGCTGCTCCGACGCCGTCAGGGCGTGTGGCCAACGGCAGTGGCGACACTCTGGCTGTGCCTCTGGACGGCGATCGCCATCAAGTCGCACGGCGAATCGGCAGAGACAGTCCGCGAGGGCGTACGTGAGGCGTCAATCATCGCACTCGCCGTCATCGTGTACAACTCGCGTGGAGCTCTAAGCGTCCCTGTAGTCACACGTCTGATACAGCTGGCAGGAATCATTTCGGCACTGCTGGCTCTCTACCAGTTTGGAACCCACACCGGCGAGGATGTAGTCGGTCAGATCCGTTCATACGGAACGTTTGCTCATCCAAATGGCGCCGCTATGTACTTCGCCATAGCGACAATGGCCTCGCTGTGGCGATACATCGACTATCGGCGGCGCCGGTTCGACGCATGCTGCGCCCTGCTTTATGCGGCCGGCCTCATTACGACTTTCAGCCTCGGAGGCTTGGCCAGCCTTCTCGTAATGCTTACCACATACGGCGCCCTGCGACCCGGCTCTTTTCGGCTTAAGGTTGGTGCCTGCGCGGTCGCCGGGCTGGTCCTCATTGCCTTCGTTGCGACGCCCCTTGGCGCGGAACGTATCGAACAGGAGTCTGCGACCAGCCTCGCCTCAGCCCAGACCCGCGGAACCGCAAATACCTCGCTCGCGTGGAGATTCTGGAAGTGGCAGACACTCATACCGGAGTGGGAAAAAGCTCCACTCTTCGGGCAAGGTCTGGGAACGACAACCACCGCCGAAGGCTCGTCTGAAAATGTGGGAGCTGGGCAAGTACCTCACAACGAATATCTTCGATATCTAGTCGAGACAGGCGTAGTCGGACTCGCAATTCTACTTTGGGCCGCCGCGCTCCTTATCCGTCGTATTCAACAGCGACGGAGAACTCCTGGCACCTACAACGCCGCGACGCTTGGTATGGCAATCGTCGCCGGATGCCTGTTTAATGCGCTTGGAGACAATACTTTTCTCTATAGCACCACAAGTTACGCCGCCGCACTCATCGTGGCAGCAGTGCTCGCCCTATCGTCCGGCGCCGTTCGATTCTCTACCGGGACAACCACATGAATGTGCCGGCCGTCGACGGTAACGACTCGCCGCAGTCGTTGGTCACCGGCTGGCGCGAGTACGATCGGGTTACAGCTCGGCAGGACGAACCAGTTCATGCCAGCGACGGCTTGAACGCTCCCCAACCAGAACCCGTGCCCGGTGTGGCCAGCGGTGTCGCCGCGCCAGTCGATTCTGGCGATGGCTCGCTTGCGTTGAGTACGTCACTCAAGCGGATGCTTCGGAGCGCGTTTGGCACAGCGATCCTACAAGGAGTATCAAATCTGCTGGGTTTCGCGACGATCATTCTGCTCGCTCGTCTCTTGGGAAAACAAGGCTACGGAGTTTACGCGTTTGCATTCGCCCTGGCTAGCTTCTTGATAATCCCAGCACTCGCCGGATTCGATCAATTTCTCGTGCGCGGCATAGCTCGTTATGACGTCCAGAAAAACTTGCAGCGTATGAAGGGCCTACTGCGACGCGCGAACCAGATCGTTCTGCTCACTTCAACAGCGATTGCCGCCGTCGGCTGCATCGTTTCCCTCACCTTGCTGTCGTCATCGCTGCGTGCTCCGGTTTGCGTGGCGATGTTGCTTCTGCCGATTACTTCTCTCACGTTCCTACGTCAGGCGGCGATGCAAGCAATTGGGCGAGTCGTCACCGGACAGTTTCCCGAGTACATTATTGGTCCGCTCTTGATTCTCGGGGGTCTTGGCGTCCTTGTCGGGATCGGTGGAGGGGCTTTGACTCCTAGCACGGCGCTTGGAGTATACGTGGCGGGAACGGCCATCGCATTCGTAGTAGGGGCGATCCTGTTGAGGCGAGCCCTTCCTGTCGCACTCCGCTCAGTGTCGCCGCAGTACGCCACTCGCGAATGGATAAAAGCGTCACTGCCAATCATGATGATCAACGGCGTGTGGACGGCCAACAGATACCTAGGTATCATCGTGCTGGGGACTCTTGCCGGCACAGGCGATACAGGAGTATATAACGCAGTCGAGAGAGGAGCTGCGGTCATCCTGCTGGTGCATTTTGCTGTCAACATGCCGCTAGCGCCCGCGCTCGCGCGTCTTCACACGCAACGAGACCTCGCGGGGCTTGAGCGCGCCAGTGAACACATGGCCCGTACGTCTACTCTGGTATCTCTACCGGTTTGCGCGGCATTTGCGGTTTTTCCCCGGGTTTATCTCAGCATCTTTGGCGCAGGCTTCGGCGTCGGCGCGACGGCGATGACCATCCTCGCCCTCGCACAACTCTTCAACGCGGCGACCGGGCCGTCTGGCAACGTCCTTATCATGACCGGTAACGAGCGTCCTGCCATGTGGGCAACCGCCGGAGGCCTATTGGTCAACCTAACGCTCGGGATCGTACTGGTGCCACTGCTCGGGATTACCGGCAGTGCGCTTGCGTTTGGGTCGAGCATCGTGTTTTGGAACGCTGCCCTGACGGTGTTGGGTCGCCGGAGGGCTGGTATAAATGCGACCGCAGTGCCCTTCCTTTCTCTAGCAGGTTCGCGGGAGGTCAAGGCCTAACGAGCCTGAATGGCTAGATATTCCACGTCGCAAACCTTTTGCCAGTCATCGCGCGAAGCCGAGCCACATCATTAGTAAAGAGCTCCTCAAGCCGGCCACGGAGGTTGTCATCAAGGGTCGGGCGTTCCAGCGGCGGCCAAAGAGCTCTCTCGACCGAGCGACGAAGGGATCGGCGCAAGCCACGCGGAAGCCGACGGAGAGATGACGTTGTGAGTCGCTTTGCGAGATGCATGTAACTCTGTGAATAGATACGTTTCTCGACGCTCTCGCCAACCTTATCGTCGAAGCGTGGGGAGGAAAAGGTCTGATCTACATCAAGGAAGCCGAATATCTCACGCAGCGTCTCGAACCGATTGTCAAGAAGATCGGAGTGATCGATCACGAGCATCGTCTGTGGTGAGAAGTACTTTAGATAATGATCCAGCTGGAATGCATATAGACTCGGGCCTATGTAGGGTGATTCGAGATCGGAGAAATCCCCGAGCGCCTCGGGCAGCGAGCGAGACTCGCCGTCGACGGCGACGTGGTGCATGTAGTGGGAAATTGTCCGATCGATAGGATCGCGTACTAGATAGATAAACTTGGCGCCAGGCACGAGCGAACTGATGCGCTCCGGTGCGCCCTTATGCCTTGGATACTCAGCGTAGCTGGGTGACGCCTCGCCTCTCGCCGGGGCCGTCGAATCAAAAAGCCTTTCGTAATCGTCGAGACGAGTTATGTGGTGCGTCACGTAGGAAGGAACATTATCGCGATCGATAAGGAAATGAGGCTCCTTGACGGGCGACATATGGATATGCGGATGCTGATCCAGATAATAGTGGAGACTGGTGGTACCAGCCTTTGGGGCGCCGATGATAAAGAATGTGGGTAGTGCCATTTTACGTGAGCGGCTGAGCAAGTATCGAACGGTCCAGATGTGCAGGTTTAAGTCGTCTCGCCTAGCGGTAGCGTCGACTCGTCGAGGACGGGGCCCTCGTGCCAGAGCGGAGGGCGACCCGATGCGAGGACCCACCGCAAAGCAGCGAGATGCTTCTTGCGCTGTTGGCGTGGTGCGAAGACGACGCGAATGGCAGCGCCTAGACCGATAAGGATCCTGAGCAAGAAGGCTTGATAGACACCGGAGGTGCGCCGCACAAATGAGATACGCGCCCCAAGTGCCGTCAGATGCAGTCCAAGCGAAGACGAGAAATTCTGGCCTTGCGCGCTTCCGCCCACAGCGTGACGACAACGGGCGGCAGGGGCCAGCACAACCCGCCTTCCACGCTGATGCGCTTCCCAGCAAAGCAGGAGATCCTCAAGATACATGCGTACTTCGGTGTCGAGGCCACCTACTGCACGTAGGAAATCGCCCTCGACCAGGAGGCAGGCACCCGTGAGACAGCGGGCATCACCTACGTTATATGCATGCTTACCATAGGGCGCGCGTATCCATTCACCGGCAAGCAGTTGTGTGGCAAACTCAGACCGGACTGACGCGAAAGGCCGCTCGGATAGACCGTGAGGCTGGCCCGCCGAATCCATAAGCAAGGGTCCCACAAGCGCGGCGTCCCGCGACTTTGCTACAGATAGAAGCACATCGAGGCAATTTGGCGTAAGCTGGGTGTCGGGATTGAGGAGCAGGAAGAAGTCAGCATCATCGGTCGCCTGTATGCCAATGTTGACAGCGGGCGAGAACCCCACATTTCCTCCTGCATCGAGGGAGATCACGTTGCATGCCCGACTGTTCACCTCCTTGGCGCGATCTTGGGCAGAATTGGCGATTAGGACTAGATCGACGCGAGGACGGTCGACGGAGGAGATGGCGAGAACCGCATCATCAAGTGCATCGACGCACGACTGGATCACAGAGTCGCTGTGGTAGCAGACAACTATGACCGCCAATCGGATATTATCGCTCATCGTTGGCCCTCCGCTTCGTGACGTTAAACCGGTGCGTTCTCACAGCGTTTGGTAAAACGCCCTCAATTGGGAGCCTATGATCTCAGGACCCCTCGTTTCCATACAAAACCGCTGACATTGAATGCCGACGCGCTGTGCGGCGGTTGGATCTGTCAGAAAGAGTGCCATAGCGCGTGCCAGAGCAGGGGCGTCGTCGACTGGCACGATCATCTCCTCACAAGGAGCCAACTCCTGCGTACCACCGACCGGAGTGGCGACAAATGGCCTACCTGCGGCAAGTGCCTCCGTGAGGATCATAGGCATCCCCTCGGCACGCGAGGGGAGCACTACAACTCTGGATGATCTTATTAGCGGCCCTACGGAGCGTGGATCGACTGGATCCTCGATCGTCATCCTGTCGAGTCGCGGAGGGTTGTAGTCATCTATGGGTCCTACCAGCCTGCAGCGACCCTCTACCTTTCGATCGAGCAGCATCTGCCAAGCGTCAATGAGCAGATCGACGCCCTTGCGCTTGCCAATGGTGCCTGCGAAGAGGGCGACCGGCTCGGTAGCGCGTACTGGCGGAGCGTCTTCGTCAATCGGGACAGGATTATGAAGTCTCTTGATGTGCGCCTTAATGTCGAGTCGATAAAGAGCGTTCTTGGCCTCGTCGGAGAGGCATAGAACTCCGTTGGCGTGTGACAATATTTGCCGGACCAGTCGTGGATGGGCGTCGGAAAACCCGGGAAAGTCAAATCCATGGATGGTTACCACTACCAAGAGTCCTCGAGCTCGCGCAAGAGCGATGAGCGGCCCGTCGCGTAGATAAGCACCCCCGTTGGACAGGTGCACATGGATGATCGTGTCAGAGCTGGCACGTAGTATGGCTCCGGCCGCACGGCGAACCAGCTGCGAGTTCGCGAACAGCCGCGATTCGTTCCACGTCGGCTTGACCGAGATATCGTCGGCCCCGATGCCAAAGTCGACGATCGTCCGGATAACGGATTGAGTGCCGCCCACCGTCAACGGGTGTGGTCCAACGTGAATGACTTTGATCCTCCGTGCCTCTTCCATTGTCTGTCCTTGACCCGTACACCCAAAGCGCCAGCCGTCGCTACCGTATCGTCGTGACGAGGAGAGCATTGTTCAGGGATCGGTGACTCGGCGAAGACCGCTCAGCCTACAGCAACGGCGCCCATCGTGGGAGTCGGCGTCTGCAAGCTGACTGGACCGGTTGCTCGAAGAGGCGGCGGCTATGGCGGCGCTATATCGTCGGCAACTCGCTGTTCGTGTCCGCGCCTTGCGCGATCGCAACGGTCCCGGGTAGACTTCGTGATCGCATGGAAAGCACCGCGCTGGCCCCGGGCGTCACGAGCACTCGGATCGGCTTTGGTTGTGCGGGTCTGATGCGCGAGCCATCTGCACGTAAGCGCCAGGGCCTGCTCGCCGAGGCGTTCGATCAGGGCATCACTCACTTCGATGTGGCGCGCATGTATGGATTGGGAGCCGCCGAGGGTGAGCTGGGACGCTTCGCACGAGACCGCCGCGACAGGATGGTGATTGCCACGAAGTTCGGGATCGAGCCCGCGTCGGCACCGGGCCGACTCGTCCGCCTGCAGGGTCCTGCCCGCTGGCTTCTCGCACGCTATCCAGTATTGCGGGGATACGTGAAGAGGCGTTCAAGCACCTTCCACCAGCCCCGCAACTACGATGCCGCCACGGCACGCGCGAGCCTGCATACGAGCCTGCGCGAGCTGCGGACGGACTATGTGGACATGCTCCTCGTGCACGACCCGTCGCCCACGGACCACATGGATCTACCGGAAATCTGCGCCTTCCTGGAAGAAGCGCGCCAGGCGGGCGATGTGCGCGCATGGGGCATAGCCGGCGAGCGGAACCCCTGCATTCAGATCAAGCGGTCGCTGCCCGCGACTGCGATTCTGCAGGTGCGCGACGATATCCTCTCTCGGACCCAACCATCCCCGGGGGACCTTGAGCCGCTCATCACCTTCGGCGTCGTGGGTGAAGCTCTCGATCGGATCGCCAGCTATCTACAGGGCTCCTCCGAGCGCCGCTCACGGTGGTCCGACGAGCTGGGTGTGGACTGCTCCGCCTCACAGGTCCTCTGCTCCCTGCTGTTGCGCGACGCGCTCGACGTCAATCCGCGGGGGGTCGTGCTGTACAGCACCACCCGGCCCGAGCGCTTGCGCGGACTAGACGCAATCGCGTCCGCCGCGCACAACCATGACGACCCAGTGCTCGCGGCGTTCAGGAGCCGCGTGGGCGACGAGCTGGTGTCGACCGGTTGATCCGAGGTAAAGACGATGCTCATGGATGCGGCAGAGATCTCCTCGGACTCGTGTCTGGAGGCTGATGTGGCGGTGGTCGGCGCGGGACCGGCTGGCGTCGTCGTGGCGCTGGAGCTGGCCAGGGCGGGGCACCGGGTGCTGCTGATCGACAGCGGAGGCGACTCTCGTGACCCCCGGACGCAGGAGCTTGGCGACCTCGCGGGGGAGGATCCCGCGCACGTCTCAATGTCCCTTGCCACCAGCCGTCAGATCGGCGGCGCCTCCAACCTCTGGGGTGGGCGCTGCGTGCCGTTCGATCCGATCGACTTCGAGTCCCGCGCGATTGTGGGCGAATCAACCTGGCCGGTCTCCTTCCAGGAGCTTGCGGCTTACTTCCAGCGAGCGTGTGACTGGTGCGTGTGCGGCGAGGCCGTCTTCGATGCCTGGGACGTGCCTGGCCTCGCGGAGCAATCGCTTGTCCCCGGGTTTCCCGACGGCCGCGTGCGAGCTTCCTCGCTCGAGCGCTGGTCGCTGCCGACCAATTTTGGCCGCGAGTACCGCACTGCCCTCAAGGACACGCCCGGGTTGACGGTCGTCACGAATCTGACCTGCACAGAGGTCGTGTGCGATCCCGAGCAGTTGCGCGTGGGGCATCTCTACGCCCGGAGCCTTGACGGCCGCCCGGTGAAGATCTCGGCCTCGCGTTACGTGCTCGCGTGCGGCGGGCTCGAGGTCACGCGCCTGCTCTTCGCTTCCGACCGCAGCCACCCTGGCGGGCTCGGCAACCATTCCGGGCACCTCGGACGCTGGTACATGGCCCACGTCGAGAGCCGCATCGCGCGTGTCCACTTCGTCACACCGCCCGAGCAGACAATCTACGGTCACGAGCGCGACCCCGCCGGTGTGTACGTCCGCCGGCGCCTGACCTTCTCAGCGGACTGCCAGGAAAAGGAGCGGCTGCCGAACATCGCCATGTGGCTGGTCAACCCAGACGTCGGCGACCCCGAGCACGGGAACGGCATCCTGTCGTTCGTATACCTGATGCTCGTATCGCCGTTCGGACGGTTCTTCGTCGCCGAGGGGATCCGCAAAGCACACATCAAGACCGCGCAGCCCGTATCCAAGCGCAGGCACCTCGCGAACATCCTGCGCGACCTTCCGGCGGCTGTCCGCTTTGCCATCGGGTTCGGCTACAGGCGCTTCCTCAAGCGGGGACGCAAGGTCCCAGGGTTCTTCGTGCCGAGCGCAGCCAATGTCTACCCACTGCTCTACCACGGTGAGCATATACCGCACCGCGAGAGTCGCGTTGAGCTGACATCCGAGCGCGACGCCCTCGGAATGCCGCGCCTACGAACGCACCTGTTGCTCGGGGATGAAGACGTCGCGGGCGTCATCCGTGCCCACCGCTGCCTCGACGCATATCTGCGCGAGCATGGGCTCGGCTACCTCGAGTATCTCCACGAGGACAACGAGGCGGCAATCCGCGAGCAGTTCTTCGGCGGCTACCACCAGGCGGGCACGACCCGCATGTCTGCCCGTTCGCAAGACGGAGTCGTCAACCGCGATCTAGCGATACACGGGTTCGATGACTTGTATGTAGCAAGCAGCTCGACCTTCGTGACGTCCGGTCAGGCGAACTCAACCTTCATGATCGTGGTGTTTGCATTGCGCCTGGCTGACCATCTGCGGCGAGAACTCGATGGACGCTGCCTGCCGCCCGGGTCTTGATCACGAGCTTCACGTGGTCGTGGATCGCCGCGTTGCTGCTCCTTCCAATATGATCTTGGCCATGAAGCGAACGCTCTGCCTGTTGGCTTACTACGGGTTTGCTAAGCACCTCCCGGACATGAGCTTTCCGGGCGGTATTCTTTCGACCAGGCTGCGGGCTTTCCTGTGTCGCGGCTTCCTGGCAAGCGCGGGGAAGGAAATCGATATCCGGTCTGGAGCCTTCTTGGCCGACGGGCGTTATCTGCACATGGCCGATCGCTCAAGCATAGGGCCAGGCTGCAGGATCTATGGAGCGCGACTCGGATACGGTGTGATCGTCGGGCCGCACTGCGTGTTCTTCAAGGAGAACCGGGCTGCCGACGACCTCAGCATTCCGGTTGGCGCCCACGGAACAACCCCGATCAACCTACCTGTGGTCGAGGACCTAGCGTGGGTTGGCGAGCGAGTCTTGGTACTTCAGGGCCGGCGCATCGGAAAGGGCGCCATCGTCGGAGCAGGTGCCGTGGTAACGCGCGATGTGCCCCCGTTTGCCATCGTGGGCGGCAATCCGGCTCGTGTGATAGGGCATCGCGGGCAGGAGGCCCACTCTGGCCCTCCGCAACCGAGCTCAGAGCCTTCAGCGGCGCCTGGACCCTCCAACGCGGTGCAAAGCCATCCTGAGAACCTGCAGATGTTTCCATGGAAAGGCCGCAAGTAGTTCTCGCGGACTTCTTCCTTCGAAGTAACCATCGGATCCAGCGTATGGTTCCGTCCCCGTTGGGACTGGATCCTGCGCATAGAAGACCACCTCCGCAGCCCCGTCCCTGATGACTATTCCATAACGCTGCGCCGCTCTAGCCATCATCAATGTCAACCGTGGAAGATGCAGAGTTGCAAGGTTGAGCTTGGGATCCAGCCGCAGATGTGCACCCTCTGGTAGCGCTAGCGGTTCAGTGGATTTTCCGTCAGTTCTCCGGGCAGGCGAGGCATAGACCCCGGCGCGTACATTTGGGATCGCCATAGCCAAAGCATGGTTGATCTGGCCCAGTTCGAGATCTTCCAAAGTGATCAGCCCGCCGGCGATCGACAGCGAGGACCCCGACGCTCCCCACCCCGGCCGCGCACCAGGCCAGGCTTCGGGGCCGTAGGCACCCGAGTTAGACGAGACGTTCTGGATCGCCCCGCCCCACCCGGCCTGCCAGCCGGTGATGGTCTGTTCCAGGTGCCAGAACTCCCACAACCTGTCCGTGCTAGGTTGCCACACCACGAGATGTTTATCGGTCCCAGCCGCAGGCAGAGCATTGGCCGGCAACGGAACCGCATCCCACGCCGACTGAAGTGCGGGTTCTGCGCTGTGATTAACAAGCTGAACCATCACAGTGGGCTGGTTGGCGGGTACCGTGAAGATTGGAACGCTGTAGTAGATGGTATTAATCGATGGAGCGTGGTTTGCGTGATCGTCGCGGACGATCTCGGCGTCGAAAGCAGCTACGAGATCAGCCGACCGAGGGGCAAGACGGGCAGAGGCCGGAACCGGCCTGTTCCACACACTGTCAGGAGCGAAGAAGCGGAAGGGACTCCTAGTGGCTGCCGCATGTGCGTGCTTCCCGGGCCGGGGCGTGTCCACCCCCAGAACTGCGGCCGGCGTTCGTGGCACTTTGGCAGACGATCGAACCCACACCCCGGTGCCCGCCACCGCCAGCGCGACGACGAGCACAGCCAGCGGGAGGCGGCCGCGCGGAACCTTCATCTCAACCATGCCGACGAATGCCAACTCGTACTTTTGCATCGATTGTCAAGACCTGCGAGCGGCAAGGGCAGTGCACGTACGCCGCTCCCGATCCCGCCTTCGATGGTCTTGACTGAGGTGAGGACCCGAAGGCTTGATGTCATCGACGCTCGCCTGCGAGACCTGTATGCAGCGGCGATTCGACGCCACACGAGCACCAACGTTCACCATCGCTGATCTCACGAGACCGCAGGCAGCCGGATTTGTCCGTTTGGCAACTGAGGTGACGCGCCAACAGGCTCAGCGCGGCGTTTCGGGAACGCGTACCAGGCGAGTCATGGTCAACCCATACCGCCCCAGCACACCGACACAGCGACCAAGGGACGACCTTGTCCGCCGTTTCGCTCCCTCGTGGGCCTGTTGATTCAAGACCTCGGCCGGTGGCAGCAGCTGGCGTCTTACAAACGCGCCGAAGCCGCCTGGGGGCGACAGCAGTCCGTCGATCAGGCCCGTGTCGGCATATAGCTGGGACCAGCTCGAGCGCGGGTTGGGATTCGCCAGCCGTACGGCGACGCGCTCGCGCAGGCCCAGCTTGTGAACATCTCCAAGGATCCGTGCCGTCGGCAGCCCCACCATCCTCCTGGCCACCTCGGCCGCGACTGGAATGACACGCGCCAGCGCGGGGTAGGCGCCCATCAACTCATCGAGCGCACCGAGAGGAAGCTCGGGACCGTGTACGTCCCACCAGGCGCTCAGATCGGTGGCCAGGCGCAGGTCGATGAAGCCGTCCCTCGCGTAGAACAGCAGCAGGGCGGCGAGCTCGTCGGCAGGCGCCGGGCGCCACTCACCCAGCGGATCCACAGCGGGTGGCAACAGCCGCTCGCTCGCGAAGCTGCACTCATACCAGTGTATGCGCCAGTGGAGCTCCACCGGCGGCAGCTCTTCCCGCTCGTGGACGAGCCCGAAGTGCAGCAGCGGCAGCCCGCCGTCATCGACGTAGTCGACGGGTGCCTTATAGCTAAGTCCGCGCACGACCTCAACCGCCGCCTGCAACTGCTGTGGCGCCACAAGCAGGTCGATGTCGCTGGACAGACGCCGGCCGGGGTCGCCATAGATGGTCTCGCCCATGAGCGGACCCTTGAGCGCGGCGCAGCGAATCCCCGCGTCGGCCAGCATGGCCATCACGCGCACAGAGATGAGCTGTAGGAAGGCGCCCTGCCGGCGGCCTGCGTCCAGCGCCTGCTCGACCGCGGCGGCGAAATCGTCGCTCGCGCCCCCGTCCGCGAGATCGAGGATACGGGGGCCCATCGTGGACAGCAGCTTGCGCGAGCGCAGCGTCTCGGCGAGTCGTGGCCAGTCCACTCCCACCGCCAGTCGCCCGGCCTGATCCCGCATCGCCCGCCGGCGGTCGGCTGTGCCGGCGCTGAGCAGGATCAACCGCCGTTCGGCTTGGGAGCTGGACATCGAGCTTCAGCGTGGCATGGTAGTCGATGGAGCACGGTCTCCGGAGGCCGCGCGTCGTCTCATGAGGTGCTGTGCAGTTCCATCTTCAGAAGTTGCAAATCGCTCCAGGGGAAGGAGGCGAGCAACTGGCCTGGAGACTGCCCTTCGAAGTAGCCGTGGGGCCCCGCGTATGGTTCGGTCCCAGTTGGGATCGGATCCTGGGCGTAGAAAGTGACGTGTTCCGCTCCGTCCCTGACGAAGATCCCGTATCGCTGCGCCGCTTCCGCGATCATCAACGTCAACCGAGGAAGATGCAGCGTCGCGAGATTCAGATTCGGATCCAGCCGGAGATGGGCGCCCTCGGGGAGCGACAGTGGTTCGGTGTCACCCCCGTCGGTCCGCTCGGCCGGCGAGGCGTAGACACCGGCGCGAGTGTCCGGCAGCGCCATTGCCAGCGCGTGGTTGATTTGACCCTGTTCGAGGTCTTCCAAAGTGATCAGCCCGCCGGCGATCGACAGTGAGGACGCAGAGGCTCCCCACGAGGTCGTCGCGCCAGGCCAGGCTTCAGGACCATAGGCGCCTGAGTTCGACGACACGTTCTGAATCGCGCCGCCCCATTCAGCCTGCCAGCCTTCTTCAGTCTTTTCCAGGTGCCAGAACTCCCACAGCTTGTTCGTGCTCGGCTGCCAGACCACGAGATGTTTATCGCCCCCAACCGCAGGCTGCGCGTTCCGCGGCAGCGGCACCGCTTCCCACGCTGCCTGCAGGGCGGTATTCAGTTTACCTCCATAGGGGAAGGTCTGCGTGACCTTAACCAGCGGCTGATCGGCGGGCACCGTGTACACCGGGACCGAAAACGCTGTCGTGTTGATCGCCGGGCGTTTTTCGGCCGCCACTTCCTGTGCGATCTCGGTGTTGAAGGCGCCCATGACCGCAGTGGAGGTTGGATCCAGCGGGGCATTAGCAGGCAATTCCTCATTCCAGAAGCTCGTCGGGGAGAAGAAACGAAACGGGCTTGTAGGATCATTCGGCGGTGCAACAGTCTGTGTATATACGGACGAGACCGAAGTCAGATAGCTGCCGTCCCCGCTATAAACAGCGGTGACTGCATACGAGGACCAACTGGGGTAGTCCGCGACGGTGCACGTCGCGGTGCCGGCGCTGACTGGCTGCGCAGTGCAATCCGCAATCGGCGTACCGGCTTCGTCGAACGCAACTGTTCCACTCCCCGCCGCCGGACTTGCTGTTGCCGTATAAGTCACGGGCTGCCCGACGGTCGATGGATTCAACGAGGACGACAGCGTTATCGTGGTGGCTTTCTTGGTGACCGACTGGCCCAGGGTAGGGGATGTCGTGGTAGCGTATGTGCTGTCGCCGGAGTAGACGGCTGTGATCGACCGCCAGCCCGAAGAAGGGTTAACCACGGTGCATTGTGCGCTGCCGGCGCTGATGGGCTGCGCAGCACAACCGGTGATCGTCACTTCCGCTTGCCTGAATTCG
>DATJTT010000015.1:0-2699 GCA_035503075.1 Solirubrobacteraceae bacterium | reverse complement strand
GCACGACTCGTGATGTTGAGCTTGACGAACACCTTCCGCAGGTGGTACGCGACCGTGCTTGAGCTGATGAACAGCTCCTCGGCAATCTCCTGGTTCGACGCGCCTTGGCTGGCGAGCAGAGCGACGTTGCTCTCGTGAGCGGTGAGCGCGTCGCGCCGACGGGGTGCGTGTGCCCCCGCCTGTTCGCCGCTGGCGAGCAGCCCTATCCGCGCACGCTCGGCGAACGTCTCCGCGCCCATCGCATCGAACATCCCGTGGGCGGTGCGGAGGTGCTCGCGAGCGTGGCGCCGGCGTCGCCGGGCGCGGAGCCACTCGCCGTAGAGCAGGTGCGTCCTGGCCAGCTCGCCGGCCGCCTGGCATTGCCCGAGACGCTCGATCGCCTCGTCGTAGAGGCGCTCGGCGTCGCAGTCCGGCGCCAGCAGCGCACGCGAGCGGGCAAGCAGTCCCATTGCGAGTGGGGTCCCGCTCGCCGTGGCTCGCGCCGTCAGTCGCGCAAGCGCTGCGGCCGCCGTCTTCCGCTTGCCGGAGTCTGTCGCGGCCTCGATCAGGTCCGGGAGAATCAGCGTGCCGTGGAAGAACGAGTCCGTCTCGAATACGGGCTGCGCGTGATCCAGCGCAGCGCCCCAGTCCCCGAGCGAGAGCTGGAGCAGAGCCAGTGCGCTGCGGACGAACATAGCCACGCCGGCCTGACCTCGCTCCTGCGCCTCCTGGAGCGCGGTCGTGGCCAACTCTTGAGCGGGCCCGGCGTGGCCACGATGGGCCAGGATCGCCAGGTCCAGCACGGCACAACAGCCAAAACCGCCGCCGTTTCCGGTTGCCGCCGAGATCGTTCGCCGCTCGTCAAGGGTCGCTCCGGCCTGAGGGACCTGGCCGCACACCAGCTGGGCGAGCGCCTGGTAACCCAGCCGCGTTAGCAGCGCAGATAGTGCGCCCCGGGCGCGAGCACTTCTCACGGCGCGGGCGGAGAGGACCTGCATCGCCTCGTCGTCCCACAGCGCGTGCGCGGCCAAGCACCCGAGGCTCATCCAATGTAGGTCCTCCTCATCGCCGGCGTCGCTCTCCTTGAGCACGCCGATCGCGCGGCGCAGCAGACCCGCCCCGGCTGGGTAGTCGGTGTCTAGCATGGCAAAGCCGTCGAGGAGCATGTCTCCCGGCGACTGCGCCGTTTGCGTCGGTCGCGGCGTCTCACGCGAGACGCGCGCCAAGTCACGCACTCCCGCCTCACCGGTATACATCACCGTTCCCCAGGCCTCGAGCAGGATTTGCCGCGCGCGACCGGGGTCCAGAGGCTTCATCGCCTTGGCGGCATCCAGCAGCAAGGTCGGGGTGGTGTCGCGCTCCCCCAGCGCAAAGCGCGTCCACGCCTGCAGCCGCATCGCCTCGGCGCGACTGGCGGGATCGGCGAGCGCTGGCGTCGCCTGTTCGAGCAACTCGGCCGCGACGGCCGGGCTCCCCGCGACCAACTCGGCGTGGGCGGCGTGAAGCTGGCGGACAGCGCGGCGCTGCTCGTCGGGCGTGAGCGCGGCCGCGCGGCGAAGCGATGCCGCCGCGGCGGACCAGCCGCCGCGGTCGCGCGCGCGATCGGCTGAGCGCTCGAGCTCGGCAGCCACGTTCTCGTCGGGGCCGACCGCCGCGGCGGCCAGATGCCAGGCCCGCCGGTCGGGGTCACGCTCCTGATCGCTGGCGGCCGCCAGCGCCTCGTGTGCCCGTTGCCGGGATCGCCCCGCCGCGCCGTGGTATACCGCCGAACGAATTAACGGGTGGCGGAACTCGATCCGCGGCGTGAACGTCAGCAGCCGGTCGACGCCGGGCAGGTCCGCCACCTCGGGCTCGAGCCCGAGAACCGTGCATGCTCGCCAGAGCAGGTCCGGGTCGCCGGAGGGTTCGGCGGCAGCGAGCAACAGCAGCGTCTGGAGGTCGGATGGGAAGCCTCGGACGCGTCGTCTGACCCCCTCCTCCAGCCGGCTACCGACCGGCAGTGGCTCGGGCAGCGGCGACGTACCTGAGAGCTCGTCCCGCGTCAGCTCGCCGCCGAGCTCCACTAGGGCCAAGGGATTTCCGCCTGTTTGGGCGACGATCCGCTCCCCGACCCGTTGGTTCACCGGCGCACCGGAAACGGAGGCAAGCAGTTCGCGGGCTTCCCGCGGGGGCAGGCCCGCGAGTGTCAGCTCGTGCAGACCATCCAAGGGCACTTGACGCTCGGCCGGTTCGCACACCGCGAAGAGCATGCCTATCCGGTCGGCAAACAGGCGGCGCGCCACGAAAGCGAGCACGGTCGCGGACGCGTGATCCAGCCACTGTACGTCGTCGATCACGCAGAGCAATGGCTGCTGGGTTGCCGTGTTGGCCAGAAGCGTCAAGGCTGCCAGGCCCACCAAGAACCCGTCCGGCGCGTTCCCGGCGACCAAGCCGAACGCGCAAGCGAGCGCATCGCGCTGGGGGGGCGGCAGCTGATCGAACGCCGGCGTGAACGGCAGAACGAGTTGATGGAGGGCAGCAAAACCGAGCTCCATCTCGGACTCGACGCCAACCACCCGGGCAACCTGCATGTCGGCCGCGGCGGTGACCGCGTAGTCCAGCAGTACGGTCTTGCCGATCCCGGGCTCACCGCGGAGCACGAGTGCACCGCTCACGCCCTCGCGGACGTTGCACAAAAGGCGATCGAGCGCTTCTTTCTCCTGCTGGCGACCGAGCACGGG
>DATJTT010000014.1:0-3286 GCA_035503075.1 Solirubrobacteraceae bacterium | reverse complement strand
GGCGGATCTGCTCATCCATCCGCAACAAAACCGCCACCACGACCTCACGGCCCTGATCGTAGATCGCCTCCGCCTCAGCGCGCTCCACACGAACGTATTCGACGCCGCCGGATTATGTCCCCCAACCCACTGAACGGGTACCCCATACGTCGCGATTTGCAGCGGGTTTGGATGGTGCATTCTTGACGCTAGTCAAACCGGCGCGTGGTTCACATACTCGACTCTCTGCCAGACTCATCTCGTGCAGCCGCCTGCCACTCAGTATGTCGAGCGCGATGGGACTGCGATCGCCTATCAGGTAGTCGGCGACGGCCCTTTGGACTTGCTGCTCGCGCATGGCTTTATCACGCACCTTGACCTGCAGTGGACGGAACCCCGCTTCGCGGGCTTCTTGGCTCGGCTGGCGTCGTTCGCGCGGCTGATCGTCTACGACAAGCCGGGCACCGGTCTGTCCGACCCGGTTGCGTATCTGCCCACGCTCGAGGAGCGAAGCGCGGACATCGAGGCGGTGCTCGACGCCGCCGGCTCCGAGCGAGCCGTGCTGTTCGGCATCTCCGAGGGCGGCCCCTCGGTGATGTTGCTGGCTGCCACGCGACCGCAGCGGGTCGTCTCGCTGGTGCTGCACGGCGCTTTCGCCAACCTCTCGGACATGCTCGTCGCGCCCGAGAGCTACTCGCCGAGGATCGCCGAGCGCGGCGAGCGGGAGTGGCAGGCGATCCAGGACATCATCGACCACTGGGGCGACGGCGCGCGGCTGGCGGGCATGTTCGCGCCGAGCCTCGGGGAGATGCAGCAGCGCTTCTACGGGATGTTCGCGCGCGCGGCCGCGAGCCCGCGCATGGCCCGGGCGCTCGTCGACACCGCGATGCGAATCGACGTGCGCGACATCCTTGCCTCGGTGCGGGTGCCGACGCTCGTGCTGCACACCGAAGACGACCGTGTGGTGCCCGTCGAGGCCGGCGAACTGCTCGCCGCCTGCATTTCCGACGCGCGGTTCGTGAGGCTCCCGGGTAGCGACCACGCCTACTACATCGGTGCCAACCGTGAGGAGATCTTCCCCGCGGAGATCGAACGGTTCGTCACCGGCACCGTCGGGCGATCCCGAACCGACCGCGTGCTGGCGACCGTCGTGTTCACCGACATCGCCGGCTCGACCCGGCGCGCGGCGGAACTCGGCGACGGCGCCTGGCGCGAGCTGCTGGAGCAACACGACGCGCTGGTCAAGCGCATCGTCCTCGATCACGGCGGGCGGATCGTCAAGCACCTCGGCGACGGCGCGCTGTCGGCCTTCGACGGGCCGGCGAAGGCGATCCGCTGCGCTGAGGCGCTGCGTGAGGCCGTCACAGAGCTGGGAATCGAGCTGCGGGCCGGCATCCATACGGGTGAGTGCGAGGCGATCGGGGAGGATCTCGGCGGCCTGGCGGTCCATATCGGTGCCCGTGTGAGCGCGCTCGCCGAGCCCGCAGAGATCGTCGTCTCCTCCACTGTCAAGGAGCTCGTGATCGGCTCAGGAATGCAGTTCGCCGACCGTGGCGAGCATGAGCTGAAGGGCGTGCCCGGCGCATGGCGTCTATACGCGCTCGGGGAGAAGCGCGCCCCACGCGTGCAGCTCGACGGGGCTGCGGGCTACATGCGCCGCTCCGACCGCCTTGCCGTGTCCCTGGCGCGCCGGATGCCACGGACCATCCGCTTCGGGGCACGTCTCGCCAGCCGTGACGCGCGCTCGACCTGAGCGCCCAGGCCCTCCGGGGCCGAGTCATACTCCGCGAGCGCATGTTCGCCGTGCGCGGCGAAGACACCCAGTTCGAGCGGCTATTGAACGCCCTGTACTACAGCGCTCTCGTCTACGCCATCGTTTTCGTGGTCGCTGCGGTCGCTGGCGTGGACAAGTCGGATGTTGTCGCGTTCTACCACGGACAGAAGTCGCTGGCAGAAGACCTTGCGGCCGGGGGAATCATCGCGCTCGCCCTACCAGCGGCGATCGCCACCATTGGGCTGTGGTGGCGCAGTTCTCGTACCGTGCGACCGGGCGTGTTGAAGTTCATCGGCGTCTCGCCGTCGCACAGCGTGAGCTCAGGCTGGAACGAAGCGTTCAGCCGCGAGGGGACCCCGATGCTGCGCGTCACGTTGAAGGACGGCCGGGTTGTCGGCGGCTACCAGCCACAAAATGCAGCGCCGAGCCCACGGCAGCCCCCGCCTGCACCAAGCGACTCGGCGTCGAGCGCTAGGCCACCTGCACCGCCCGCGCCGTCGCCTCAGCCTCCTAGCAACGCATGACGACAGCGGGCGAAGACCCACAAGAGCGAACTACAAGAGGGCTGGGCGCCTCGTAATCCGAGGAAAGCCCTCACGGGCGGTCCGATCCAGGCAGAGGCGAGCCCGATGCGACCGCCACCGGCACCGTCGGATGCGGCGTCGAGTGCCAAACCACCCAGCGCCGCGTCGAAAGCCCGATAGAGCGATCACACGTCACCGGGGGCGTTGCGCAGCCTCAAGCGCTACTCGCCGCGCGTTCCGCATGACGACCAGGCCGACCAAGCCAGCAGCCCTGTCGGCTCAGCCGACCACGACCGCCGGCGCCGCCACCAGCGCATGGTTTGCGCACAGAGCAGTTTCGCCCATCGTTCCTGACGGTGGTCGAACCGCGGGTATGGAGAAGGTCGGTTCGATCGCGTCGCGGGCGTCTATGCGGACTTCCTCGGTGAGGTCTTGGAGGATGGTCTTGATGCGTTGGGGTGTACCGTCGTTCAGCGCGGCGCGCAGCGAATCGCGGAGCGCTTGGAGGTCGGCGGCGGTCGTGCGCCGGGGTGGCTCGGCGTCATCGAGCGTGGTGAGTTCGCTGGCCCTGACCTCAAGCGCTTTGGCTTGCTCGTTCAGCGCGGCTATGCGTGGGGCGCAGGTGTCCTCGGGCATGGTGCCGTTCTCGAACGCTTGGAAGTAGCGGTCCATCGCCGTGCGTGTCTGGTCGAGCTTGCGCTGGATGCCGGCAAGCTCGGCCTCGTGCTCGTCGTCTTCGGTGCTGAAGGTCGGGCGGGTGCCTTCAACCACCCGTCCGGCCGCTTGATTGTCGAAGCGCCGCGGATGGGTAGCGAGGTCGTCGTACAGACTTCCGGGGACCGTCGAGACGCCGCCTACTGAGCGTCGCTAATCGCCGTCGTCAAGCGACATCCGCCCACCCGGCATCCGCGCCGAGCAGCGACTTAAATCGGCTAGCTCAGCGGGGCCTCGCGGCCACGTGGTGGTCGCGGTCGCCGCATAGTTGGTATCTTCCGCGCCGTCTACGGGA
>DATJTT010000013.1:0-66502 GCA_035503075.1 Solirubrobacteraceae bacterium | reverse complement strand
CCGCCACCCTGCTCTCCGCGCACACCACCTGCCGGCTACAGCACCGATCCCTGTTCGCCTACCTCACCGACGCCATCACCGCCCACGCACGCGGCGAACCCACACCCCTGCTCACCTGAGCAGACCCACTGAACGCTTACGCGCTCTGTAGCTTCCATTTCGAGCCGTTCCAGCTCTCGATCAGCGGCACGACGCCTTCCGCCGTGTTGTTCATGTCACCAACCGCGATGCAATCTTTGGCGCTCGGGCAGGACACGCTGTCGAACCGCGGTTCTTCGTCGTCTTTGGGCAATTTCGCTGTGGTCTGGGTCGTCCATTCTTTGCCATTCCACAGCTCCGCCAACGCCGCTTTCACCCCTATTTTCGGCAGGGAGAACCCATCGGCGACACATTCGCTGGCTGACGCACACGACACGCTGACCAGGTTCGAGTCATCGCCTTTGGTGGCCGGTGTGCTCTGGACAGACCACGCGGTCCCGTTCCAGCGCTCGGCGAGCGTGACGTGATTTCCTTCGGCGACTTCGGCATACCCCGTCGCCTCGCATTCGCTCGCCGATCGGCATGAGACCGATTCGAGATTGTCCTCGCTGGCGCCTTCGCTTTTCGGAGTCGATTGGACTTCCCAGCTCGACCCGTTCCAGCGCTCAACCAGCCCGATGACTTCGTCTTTGCTGTTGGTGTTCTCGCCCACAGCATCACACCCGGTCGTCGACCAGCACGAGACCCCTTGGAATCGGTCCAATTCATCACCGCTGCTGTGCGGGTTCTCGGTGGGCTGGATGTACCACCACGGGACGGTGAAGGTGCTGTCGGCGCCGTAGCCGTACCCATCTTCGTTGTGGGCCACCAACCGGTAGTGATATGTCCCGCCAGGTCTCAGCCCGGTGATTGTCGCTTTGACTGACACCGGTTCGACCCCGGACCCCGCCGGCTCGGTAGACGTTGCGCTACCGTACGAGGTCGTCGGGCCGTATTCGAAGTAGTAAGTCGTTTCGAGGCCGTTCGGGTCGGCGGACCCCTTCAGTTCGACGCTGGATGGTGGGGTCACACTCGACCCTTCGGTGGTCACGAGCGGCGCCGGATCGGCGCCAGGTCCGCCAAAGTGCCATTCTCCTGGCCCTCCGACGTCGTGTGCGCCCTGATCGTAGAGTGCATTATTCGTTTCGGTGAATGATCCGTATCCTGACGTCACTTCTTCCAGTTCTACACCGTCTTCGTCTCTTATGATGATCGGGGCCTCCATGAACGTCGCCTCTGTGCTGCGCCCATACCCCGGACGCCTCCGCCACCACCCGAGGGGGGTCAAATCTCAACCAGCGAAGGGAGGTCAGTTTCTCACCGGCGCCGACAGTCGGACCGAACGGCGTGCTTCCGAGCCTGGGCCGGCCCTCGGAGGCCCGCTTCCGACCCTTGGGCTTGGTCGGGTCGGCCTCGATCGATAACCGGGTCCGGCAGACGCAGGGCAAGGGAGGCAAACCTTGATATGGGTCCTAAGCCTGGTATGGTGCCAGTGCCCGGAGAGGCGAGGGTGGCGAATCGATGTTTGATCCCTGCGGCGAGATGTGACGCGCGTTCAACTTCCAACCATGTCTTGGCTCCGCGTCGTCGCTGGTCGGCTGACTTACGCAAACGTGGTCGCGACGCTCGCGCTGTTCATCGCGCTGGGAGGAGCCTCCTATGCCTCGCTTGCGCTGCCCCCCGCAAGCGTTGGACGGGCTCAGCTGAAGCCCGGCGCAGTGACGCCGGCAGCGCTGAGCTTCCCCCTGGCTGTCCATCTCTTCAGCCAGAGCGCCCCGGTCGCCTTCCAGCGTGGCAGGTGCAACGGCGGCGAACCGGTGCCGCCCGGGCAGCCGCTCCCCCCCTGCATCCGCCGCAAGGTCGACGGGCCCGCGCTCGGATCGTTCACGCTGAACAAGGGTGGCGATGTGCTCGTGTCCGGCGTGGTGGACGTCAGAGACGAAGCTACCTCCAGTACGAGCGCGACCGTACAGCTTGGTGTGCTGACAGAACCAGAGAAAGAAGGCCACCATCTGCTGGGCGAAGAGTCCGTGCTGCTGGACGGAGGACAAGAGGAGCAAGTACCGCTCCAAGCGCTCACGACGCTCCCAGCGGGACGCCACACGATCGGACTCGGGAGCTACGTGCAATACCACGGCGGCACCGCCGGCTCGGGCGAAGTGACGATAGCCCAAGCGTCGCTCATCGCGACCGCCCTACCGGCGACGACTCGCTAGCAAGCCCGCGTACAGCTCGGCTGCGTTGGACGGCTCCGATGAACCCCCCAGGCCGACGATGGCGAGTGATGTCGCCACTCCTACACATCCCGTCCGAAGACACGGCGACCCAGCGCCTTCTCCCTGGTTTGAGAGACCGTGCCGGGCCTTGGCCCTTGGCGGAGGCCATCGACCTCTATAACGCCGCCGACCTCCATCGGACCGGACTCGGGCGCATTGAGGGAGGGAAATACGAGCCGGGCCTGCTCACCATCGCCATCATCGCGGACGCCCTCGGCGTCAAGCTGGACGAGCTCATCGCTGGCCTCCCGGTGCCGAAGGAGCACCGCCCGCCCCCATCACGGAAGCGCGGGCGCGAGAAGCCAGCGGGCTCCGAGTAGCTATTGGGCCTCGGACACGAATTCCGCTGCTATAGGGCCGGGTCCGCTCCTTGAGAAATCTCCCCGAGATCTTGAAGGCGGCGTCGGCTTTCTTCGCGCGGGAGCTCGACCCGCAGCCGAGGAGATGAGCGCTGTGGTGGACACGCACCGTGGGGAGTTCGGGGTCGAGCCGATCTGTCGTGTTCTCGACCTCGCCCCGTCCAGCTACTACGCGGTCAAGCGCCGTGAGCGCGAGCCTTCAGAGCGGGCGCTGCGTGACGCCGAGCTGATCGAGCGCATCCGTAGGGTGCACGCCGAGAACTTCGGTGTCTACGGCGCGAGGAAGGTGTGGTGGCAGCTGCGCCGTGAAGGTGTGCAGGTGGCGCGCTGCACGGTGGAACGCCTGATGGCAAAGCACGGCCTGCAAGGCGCGATACGCGCCAAGAAGCGTCGTACGACGGTTGTTGATGTACAGGCGCAGCGTTCACCGGATCTCGTGAGGCGTCACTTCAGCGCAGCGATGGTGAACCGTTTGTGGGTCGCTGACTTCACATACGTGATGAGCTGGTCAGGCGTGTGCTATGTCGCGTTCGCGATCGATGCTTTCTCGCGGCGGATCGTCGGCTGGAAGGCTGACACGTCGATGCAGACGAGCCTCGTGCTCGACACGTTCGAGATGGCCCTGTGGGCGCGAGATCACCACGGCACCCCCGTCGCCGATGGGCTCGTCGTGCATTCGGACGCTGGTAGTCAGTACACCAGCTTCGCGTTCACTCGGCGACTCATCGACGCCGGCGCAGACGCATCGATTGGCTCCGTCGGCGACGCATACGACAACGCCCTGGCAGAGTCCACGATCGGCCTCTACAAGACCGAGCTGATCAACCGCAGAGGACCATGGAAGACGATCGACCAGGTCGAGCTGGCAACACTGGAGTGGGTCGACTGGTAGAACCACAGACGGCTACACACAGCCTGCGAAGGACTCCCTCCCGTGGAGTTTGAGCAAGCGAGGGAAAGACAGAACACTCAATAAAAACTGCCTACAACTTTCCCGGGGCGGTTCAGTCCGCAGCATTAGGCGAAGCCTGCCGCGTCGTTAGGGGCCCGCCGTTGCGCGGGGTCAGGAGGAGCCGGCCGCGGTAATCACGGTGAATGCCGCGTGGGCCACCAGGGTGCCTGGAACTCCGTGTAGGCGTGCGTGTAAGACCCTTCCCGCACTGTCTCCGACTTGCCCCTATAACGCCCCCACAACACGACGAGTCTCCAGGGGCAGCAAGAAAACCGCTTGCCTATGCGGTTTTTCGGCAAGCCGACGCGGGGACTCGAACCCCGGACCCCCTCCTTACCATGGAGGTGCTCTACCAGCTGAGCTACGTCGGCGCGAAGCCCGAATCCTAGCGTGATCGCCGCCGATCGCGATATCGTCCGTTGTCCTAACGACCAGCAGTGTCCGGCCGTTCCTGGGGCCGTTTGTCGGCGCCGGTGGAAAACTGACCCCCCTCTGCCGGTTGAAAATGCACCCCCCTGGGGCGGTGGCGGAGGCGTCCGGGGGTTCTTTGAGCCTGGTCTGGTCATGTCATCGAGACCGGGAGAAGGGTCGTGCTGGACGTGGAGCGGTGGGCCGAGCTGCGCAGGGAGCATTTTGTTCGTGGGGTCTCGATCAAGGAGTTGGCGCGGCGCTATCGGATCGACCGGGGCACGGTGCGGCGGGCGTTGCGCTCGGAGTCCCCTCCGCGCTATGAGCGGACGGTGGCGCCGTCGAAGCTCGACCCGTTCAAGGAGGAGATCCACGAGCTGCTGCGCCGTGATCCCAAGCTTCCGGGGGTGCGGGTCAGGGAGCTGATCGAGCCGCTGGGCTTCGCCGGGGGCAAGACGATCGTCGATGACTATCTGCGGGAGGTCCGCCCGTTGTTTGCGGCGCCCAGGACGTTTCAGCGGACGGTGTATCGGCCGGGGGAGATCTGCCAGTGGGACTTGTGGGAGCCCTCGGCGCCGGTGCCGGTCGGGCATGGGCAGCTGCGCAGGGCGTGGGTGGTGGTCGCGTGCATGGGGTTCTCGCGCGCGGGGGCGGGCGCGTTGATCTTCAGCAAGGAGGCGCCGGATGTGCTGGGGGGCATGGCCCGCTGCTTGTGGAGCCTCGGCGGCCTGCCGGAGCTTTTGGTGTGGGATCGCGAGGGGTGCCTGCACGCCGGCGGCGGGCGCCCGAGCGAGGCCTATGCGGCGTTCTGCGGGCAGCTGCCCGTCGACTGGTACTTCTGCGAAGCGAAAGATCCGCAGGCGAAGGGCGTCGTCGAGCGCCTGCAGCTGTATCTGGAGAGCAACTTCGAGCCGGGTCGGCGCTTCGCCAACCATCTCGACTTCCAGCTGCAGCTCGACGCGTGGTTTGAGAAGGCCAACGGTCGCGGGCACCGCACGATCCGCGCCCGCCCGGTCGACCGGCTGGCCGAGGAGCACCAGCTCATGCGCCCGCTGCCCGAGCGCCCGCCGGACAGCGATCGCCGCTGGGTCGCGCGGGTGCCGGCGGACCCGTATCTGCGCTTCGACACCAACGACTATTCGCTCGACCCCGGTCTCGTCGGGCGCAGGGTCGAAGTGCGGGTCAGCCAGCGCGAAATCACCGCCACGGCTCTGGACAGCGGAGAGCTCGCCTGCCGGCACGAGCGCTGCTTCGCCAAGAACCGCACGATCACCGTGCTCGAGCACGCCAGAGCGCTCAAAGAGCGCCGCGGGGAGCGCCGGCGCGAGCTCGTCGTCGAGCAGCGCCCGCTCGCCGTCTATGACCAGCTGATCGCATGAGCGCCACCTCAGAGCTCCAGCACCTGTTCCGGGCGATGAAGGCCCCGGCTGCCGCCAAAGCGCTGGGCAAGCTCGCCGAGCGAGCCCGCCAGGAGGAGTGGAGCTATGAGCGCTTCGCCCAGGCGCTGCTCTCGACAGAGACCGCCGCTAGGGACGCGCACGGCGGGCAGGCCCGCATCCGCACAGCACGCTTCCCCGCCCGCAAGACCCTCGAGGAGTTCGACTTCACCTTCCAGCGCTCGATCAAGAAGCAGGTCATCGAGCACCTCGGCCAGCTCGACTTCCTGCACGGCCGCGAAAACGTCGTGCTGCTCGGGCCCCCCGGCACCGGCAAGACCCACCTCGCGATCGCCCTCTCGATCCGTGCGTGCCTGGCCGGACAGCGCGTCCTGTTCCGCACCGCCACCGAGTGGGTCGCGCTCTTGGCCGACGCCCAACGCCAAGGACGCCTCGAGGACGAGCTCAAACGCCTCGAGCGCGTCCCGCTGCTCGTCTGCGACGAGGTCGG
This sequence comes from Solirubrobacteraceae bacterium, assembly GCA_035503075.1. Classification (GTDB taxonomy): domain Bacteria; phylum Actinomycetota; class Thermoleophilia; order Solirubrobacterales; family Solirubrobacteraceae; genus Palsa-744. Next base: position 60,602 of record DATJTT010000013.1, on the reverse strand, counting down.
ATACATCCCGTTCGACCCGCAGGCCGCGAACCTCATGTTCATGCTCGTCTCCCGCCGCTACGAGCGCGCGAGCCTGATCGTCACCTCCAACAAGCCCTTCTCCGCCTGGGGCGAGATCTTCGGCGATGACGCCGTCGCCGTCGCGATGGTCGACCGGCTCGTGCACCACGCCGAAATCCTCTCGCTCAAGGGCGACAGCTATCGCCTGAAGGACCGCGACCTCGGACCACACCCCGTCCGCCAGGCCGCCGAAACAGCCTGAGCAAACACAAGGGCCCAGCCCTCGCAGGGCCGCAGACGCCGCTACAGCGCCTCTCTTCCTCGCCGGCTCAGCCCAAAACGACCCCAGGACGGCGAAACCGCCGCCGGCAGCGCGCTCTGCTCGGCGCTACGCGCCTCGCTCCACGCGCAGTCGGCGAACCCCACAGGGGGGTGCATTTTCAACCGGCGAAAAGGGGTGCACTTTCAACCGGCCTTGACACCGTTTTTAGGGGTTTTTGGGGGCGCTATGGGGGCGCAATCGCCGCCAAAGTCGGTCCGGGCCCGTCACGCCAGACTCCAAAATCGCAGCGACGACGGGACTCAACCGAAACGGTGGCCTCCTTGCACGCCAATGGTGAGGGGGTCCGGGGTTCGAGTCCCCGCGTCGGCTTAGCTTCAAGGCTGCCGCGAGCAGCGCTCCCAGCGACGCCAGGCGCGCCGCGACGCGGGCGCGCGCGGCGCCGGCGCTCGCATCTGCGCGTGCGCCGCGAGCCTTCACCAGGTCGTCGTGGCGGTGGTGGGCGAGCTGGCGCGCGATGTGGTCGTTGGTGGGCACGCACGCCAGTCTCGCTCGCGACCGCGGTCCTGCTAAGACATTTAGGCGCAGCTAAATCTCTCGCGTGCGCCCGACCGTTGGGCGATCCTGTGGGCATGATCAGCGCTCGTTTCGACACCCAGGCGATGGCCCGCCTGCGCTTTGCGATCTCGCCGATGATCGAGCTGATCGCCAGCGTGAGGACGCTCGACGACCCCACGCGCCACGCCTTGCACCTGCCGTGGGTCCCCGAAGCTCTGCGCAACACCAGGGATCTTGACCTCTCGCCGCTGTACGCGCTGCAGAGCTCGGAGATCTACCACCCCGACTTCGTGCACCCGCTGCCGACCGGCCCGGTCGCGGACTTCAAGGAGGGTCTCGCCGCGATGCGCGCGCTGCCGCCCGAGCTGATCCGCGCCGAACTGCGCTTCGCCTTTCAGGAGCAGCCGCTGCCCGACGTGCTGCGGCCGTTCGTGCGGGATCCGCGCGGCTCCGTGCACGGACTCGCGGAGCTCATGCGCAGCTACTGGGACCGCGCGCTCGGGATGCACTGGGAGCGGATCCGCTCGCTGCTCGAGCACGACGTCCTCTACCGCGCTCGCCAGATCGCCGACGGCGGGACCACGCGCCTGTTCGACGACCTCGACGACGCGGTCCGCCTGGAGGACGGTGTGCTGTACATCGACCAGTGCGGCGACGTGACGCTCAACCTCGACGGGCGCGGCCTGCTGTTGATCCCCAGCGCGTTCGTGTGGCCGAAGGTGATGGTCGTGACCGCGCCGCAGTGGCAGCCGACGCTCGTGTATCCGGCGCGTGGAGCCGGGATGCTGTGGGAGCCGCAGCATCCGGCGCCGCCCGACGCGCTCGCAAAGCTCGTCGGGCGCAACCGCGCGGCGCTGCTCGTCGCGCTCGACTCCCCGCGCTCGACCGGGCAGCTCGCGGGGATGCTCGGCGTCACCAGCGGCGGCGTCTCTCAGCAGCTGAGCGTCCTCGCCGACGCCGGGCTCGTCAGGCGCCGGCGGGTGCAGCGCCACGTCCTGTATCTGCGCTCGCTCGACGGCGACGCGCTGGTCGCGGCCGCGAACGCCGCCTGAAGCCGCTCAGCGCCAGCCGCCCCGGGCGGCGGACCAGCGAGCCTCGCCCGGCAGCCGCTCACCAGCACGCGCCGCCGCCGTTCGCGCGAGCATTAGCCCGTGGACGCCCGCTCGACGCGACGCCAGCGCTTCACGGGCAAGCACGCCGAGGGCGGGCACGAGCTGTGACGCGACGCCAGCGCTTCACGGGCAAGCACGCCGAGGGCGGGCACGAGCTGGGCGTGCTCGGCGGGCTCGCGGCGCTCAGCCTGGATGCGCTCTCGAGCGTCGCCTACGGGCCCGAAGCGATGGTGCTCGTGCTGATCACCGCCGGCACCGCGGCGCTGCGCTTCACCGTGCCGCTGATCCTCGTGATCGTCGCGATGCTCGTGCTGCTCGTCGTCTCCTACACCCAGGTGATCGGCGCGCACCCCGAGGGCGGCGGCGCGTATGCGGTCGCCAAGAGCAACCTCGGACGCTGGCCGAGCCTGCTCGCGGCGGCCGCGGTCGTCGTCGACTACGTGCTCACCGTCGCCGTCAGCCTCGCCGCCGGAGCGGCGAGCCTCGCCAGCGTGTTCCCCGCGCTCGCCAACCACGTGCTGCTCGTGTCGCTCATCGGGCTCGCGCTGCTGACCGCCGTCAACATGTTCGGGATCGCCGAGTCCGCCAGGCTGCTGTTGGCGCCCGCGGCGATCTTCGCCGCGAGCGTGCTCGCGATGATCGTCTTCGGCGCGCTGCATCCCCATCCGGTCGCATCGATCGGCAAGCGCCTGCCGATCTCCTCGACCACTGCGCTCGGAGTCGTGCTGATCCTGAAGGCGTTCGCGTCCGGCTGCTCGGCGGTCACCGGGATCGAGGCGATCTCCAACAGCGTGCCCGCGTTCCGCGAGCCGCGGGTGCGCACCGCGCGGCGCACGGAGGTCTCGCTCGGGCTGCTGCTCGCGGTCATGCTCATCGGGCTCGCGGTGCTGATCCGCGTGCACCACGTCGTCCCCCGTAGCGGCGTCACGATCCTCGCGCAGGTCAGCGCCGGCGCCTTCGGCACCGGCTGGGCGTTCTACGTGTCCAACCTCGCGGTCGCGCTCGTGCTCGCGCTCGCCGCCAACACCAGCTTCGGCGGGCTGCCCGTGCTCATGAACCTGCTCGCGCGCGACAACCGCCTGCCGCACCTGTTCTACCTGCGCGCCGAGAAACCCGTGTACAGGTACGGGATCGTCGCACTCGCGTTGCTCGCCGCGGTGCTGCTGGTCGCGGTCGCAGGGCAGACCGACCGCCTGATCCCGCTGTTCACGATCGGCGTGTTCATCGGTTTCACGATCAGCCAGATCGGCCTCGTGCGCCACTGGCACGCCGCGCGCCCGCCCCACTGGCGCGTGCGCATCGCGCTCAACGGCGCCGGCGCGGCGATGACCGCGGTCGCGGTCGTCGTCTTCCTGGGGAGCAAGTTCCTCGAGGGCGCGTGGGTGGTCGCGATCGCGATCCCGCTGTTGATCGTCATGTTCGCGCGCATCGAGGGCTACTACGCGGAGGTCTCGCGCGAGCTGCGCTACGGCAGGACGCCGCCCCCGCCGTGCAAATGCGACAGCATCGTGCTCGTCCCGATCGCGGCCGTCAGCCTGCTCACCGAGCGCGCGATCAGCGCCGCGCTGTCGCTCGGCGACACCGTCGTCGCGCTCGCCGTCGCCGGCGACGAGCAGGAGCGCGAGCGCATCCAGGATGAGTGGGAGACCTGGAAAACGCCGGTGCCGCTCGAGGTCCTGATCGACCCTCACCGCTCGCTCACCCACACGGTGCTCGAGTACGTCAAGTCGATCGACCGCGACGACATGATCGTCACCGTGCTCATCCCCGAAGTCATCCCGCGCAAGCGCCGGCACGAGATCCTGCACAACCAGCGCGGCCGTCTGCTCGAGGCCACGCTCAGGCAGCGCGCCGACGTCGTGATCGCCACGCTGCCGTTTCACGTCCACGACTGAGCTCCCCCGCGAGCGACGATCGATAACGTCCGCGCGGTGCAAGCGAGCTTCACCGCATCCCACCGCGCCGGCTCCGGCGAGCCGCTCGTGTGCATCCACGGCTTCACCGACACGTGGCGCACGTGGGAGCTCGTGCTGCCCGCGCTCGAGCGCCGTCACGACGTGCTCGCCGTCACGCTCGCCGGGCACGCCGGCGGGCCGCCCCTGGCGGATCGGCCCGACGCCGCGACGCTCGCCGACGCGCTCGAGCGCGCGATGGACGACGCCGGCTTCGAGCGCGCGCACATCGTCGGCAACTCGCTCGGCGGGTATGTCGCGCTGCAGCTCGCCGCCCGCGGGCGCGCGCGCTCGCTGGTCGCGCTCGCGCCCGCCGGCGGCTGGGCCGAGGGCGATCAGTCCTACCGGCCGACGCTCGAGCATTTCATCGACACGCAGCGGCTCGCCAAGGCCGCCGTGCCGTACGTCGATCAGATCGTCGCCACTCCCGAGGGGCGGCGCACGGCGACGCAGTTCATCGCGACCAACTACGAGCACATCCCCGCGGAGCTGATCGCGCATCAGATGCTCGGCGTGGCCAACTGCCAGGCGCTCGCGCCGCTGATCGAGCTCGCGCTGCGCGAGGGCTGGAGCGTGGACACGCAGCGGATCGAGTGCCCGGCGCGGGTCGTGTGGGGCACCGCGGACAGGCTGCTGCCCTGGCCCGCCGCGTCGGCGCGCTTCCGCGAGGAGCTCGCGCGCGCGGACTGGATCGAGCTCGAGGGCGTCGGTCACTGCCCCCAGCTCGACGTCCCCGCGCGCGCCGCCGAGCTGATCCTCGGCTTGACCGCCAGCTGCTGACAGGCGGGCGCCGCCCGTTTCATCGGCTCCTCAGCCCCCGCCGCCGCGGCGCGCGAGGCACACGCGCGTCACGTACGTCATCTCGATCGCGCCTCCCGAGCCTTCGATCACCGCCGTGATCGCCGCGAGCAGCGCATCGCGCCGCTCGCGCTCGAGCAGGATGTGGTCCTGGTGGGTCTGCAGCAGCCGCGCGTAGTCCGCGGCCGAGTACTCGCACGACCACTCGTGCAGGCGCACCTGCGCCTCCGCGAAGCCTTCGCTGGCATCGATCTCCGCCTGCCAGTCGCCGGCCAGCTCGGCCGGCTCGCTCGCCGGATGCATCGGAAAGCCCGGGGCCAGCGCGGGCGCCGCGTCACGGTAGGCCGCTCGCAGCGATTCGCGCAGCCCGATCGCATCCCAGCGCGGCAGCGTCCACAGCGCCGCCAGCGCCCCGCCCGGTACGAGCGCCTCGTGCGCTCGCGCGTAGCGGGTGCGTGGCGCAACCCAGTGCCACGCCTGCGCCGACACGATCGCCGGGAACCGCTCGCGCGCCTGCCAGCGCTCGAAATCGCTCTGCACGATCTCCACCGCGGGATAGCTCGCGCAGTTCGCGCGCGCCACCGCCGCCATCGCCGCGCTCGGCTCGAGCGCCAGCACTCCAAATCCGCGCTCGGCGAGCAGCGCCGTCGCCTTGCCCGTGCCCGCGCCGACCTCGAGCACCCTCGCCGGCGCCTTGATCGCGGCGAACTCGATCACGTCGTCGATCGCCTGCCGCGGATAGGAAGGGCGCGCGCGGTCGTACAGCTCCGCCACCCGCCCGAACGCGAGCCGGCGCGTGTCCAGTCCGGGGGCGCCCACCGGCGCAGTATCTCCGACCACGCGCCGTCGAGTCCGGCGAGCGCGCCAGCCGCCGGCGTGTCGATCTACGTTCCGCGCACGGCCATCGCTCAGCTGATCCCCTCGAGCAGGTCGCTCGGCGAGGTCAGCTCCAGGCCCCGCGAGAGGATCACGATCGTCTCGAGCCGCGGCGAGCGCTTGCAGCGCTCGAGCAGGCTGATCTCGGTGCGGTGCAGGTTGCACAGGTCCGCCAGCGCCTCCTGGGAGAGTCCTGCCCGGTCGCGGTGCTGTCGCAAGTTCGCCGCGAATTGCCTACGGACAGTCTCCATCGTTCCAACTCTCGCGGCGCGCAGACGACAGTTCCACAGACGATTGTCATAGACAGTCAGCTATCTGCAACACGTGCGCCAGCATATAGAAACAGTTAGCATCTGAACGACAAGCCCGTTGACCGGACGCTCGCCGGGGCCTCGACTGAACGACAAGCCGGTCAACCGGCACGCTCGCCGGGGGCTCGACTGAACGACAAGCCGGTCGACCGGACGCTCGCCGGGGGCTCGACTAGGGTGCGTTTTCGGCGCTGCGCAGCCCGGTCAGCATCCATATTCCAAACAAAACGATCAGCCCAAGCGCGCACGCGAACGCCAGCCCCGTGTGTTCGTGCACGCCCGCGATCAAGCCCCGACCCGCGTCCAGGAACGCGGTCGCCGGGTTCACGCTCGCGACCGTGTGGATCCAGCCTTTGAGCAGGCTCAGGGGCACGTACACGGGCGCCAGGAACAGGATCAGGAACACCGGCGTCTGCATCAGCGGGCCGGCCTGGATCGTGCGAAAGCGAAACGCGCATGTGCTCGCGGCCCGTCAGGTACGCGTCGAGCGCCGACTCCTGCAGCGACGCGCCGATCGCGCGGCGGACCTCCGCGCCCTGGTGGACGACGTCCAGGCCCGCCGCGCGCGCGTGTCCCGCCGTCGGCGGCAGCAGCGTCGTCAGCACCAGCACCGTCGTCGACTTGCCCGCCCCGTTCGGGCCGAGGAAGCCGTAGATCTCACCCGGGGCCACCCGCAGGTCGATGCCGTCCACCGCGCGCACGCCGCCCTTGAAGTCGCGCACCAGCCCGTCGACCTCGATGCCGTTCTCCGGCGCCGCGCTCACCGCGCTCCGCCCCTCGTCCCGGCGCGCGTGCGCGCGGGCGTCGCGCGTCTCTCTTTGCGAGCGCGTCTCTCTTTGCGAGCGCGTCTCCTCGTCTTTGCGACGGTGTGTCTCTTTTCGCGAGCTGCGTGCGCCATCGCATCTACACGGCGGGATCGGCGGGACGCTCTCACAGCGCACCCTCGCTGGCCGCCGCTCGCCGCGATGGCGAGGGCTCGACGCGCAGCAGGCGCGCGGGCATGCTCGGCAGCCACCAGTTCCAACTTCCCAGCAGCGACACGACAGCCGGGACGAGCAGTGCGCGGATCACGGTCGCGTCGAGCAGGATGCCCGCCGCGAGGCCCGTCGCCAGCACTTTGACTTCCGTCTCCGGCCCGGATGCAAGCGACACGAACGCCAGGAACAGGATCAACGCGGCGCTCGTCACGAGGCGCCCGGTGCGGCCGATCCCGCGTACGACCGCCGCGTCCGTCGAGCCCGTCGCGTCGTACTCCTCGCGCATGCGCGACAGGATGAACACCTCGTAGTCCATGCTCAAGCCAAAGAGGAACGCGAACACCATCAGCGGGATCCACGCGACGATCGAGCCCGTCGCCGCTATCCCCCAAATCAGGCTCGAGCCGTGCCCGGACTGCCACACGAGCTCGAGCACGCCCCACGCCGAGCCCACGCTGATCACGTTCAGGATCACCGCCTTCAGCGGCAGCACCAGCGAGCGGAACGCCCGCGCCAGCAGCACGAACGTGATCAGCGCGATCAGCGCGATCATCAGCGGGAAGTTGCCGTACACCGCTTCGATGAAGTCCTGGTTCTGCGCGCCGATCCCGCCGACCGTCACATTCGCCGCGGCCGCGTGCGCGGCCGCCTGCATCGCCTTCAGCGTGCCGCGCCCGGCCGCCGTGGAGGCGTCGGGGGTGGGGAACGCGTCGACCACCGCCGTGCCCGCGTGCCGCCAGGACGCCAGCCGCGGCGCCACCGCCCCGTGCACGCCCGGCACCGCCGCCAGCGCCTGGGCGACACGCGCGGGCGAGCTCGTCCCGCTCACGGCCACCTCCGCCGGGATCAGCGCCCCGGAGCCGATGCCCGCGCGCTCGAGCGCGAGCAGGCCCTGCTTGGCGTCGCCCTGTCTGGCGATCGTGTTCACGTTGGAAGTGCCGAGCTGCAGGCTCGTCGCGGCCAGCACCAGCGCCGCCAGCACCAGCGCGGCGCCCAGCGCCGCCAGCCAGCGCGTGCGCACGACCAGCTGCGCCCACCCGGTCCACGAACGGCTCGGCTTGCCGTCGTCGCGCACGTGCGGCCAGTCGAGCCGCGGGCCGAGCTTGCTCAGCACGACCGGCAGCAGCGTCATCGCGACCACCACGCTGATCAGCGGGATCAACAGACCGCCGTAGCCAACCGAGCGCAGGAACGGCAGCGGCAGCGCGATCAGCGCCAGCAGGCCGATCGCCACGGTCGTGCCGCTGAACACCACCGCGCGTCCCGCCGTCTGCATCGCGCGCTCGATCGCCGCCTCGCCGGTGCGCCCGTTGGCGCGCTCCTCGCGCCAGCGCACGACAACCAGCAGCGAGTAGTCGATCGACACGCCCAGGCCGATCAGCGCGATCAGGTACTGCACGATCGGAGAGACTTCGGTGAAGATCGTCAGCCCCCACACGACCAGGAATGTCGTCAGGATCGAGACGATCGCCATCGCCAGCGGCACGATCGCCAGGAACGAGCCGAACACGAACGCCAGCACCAGCAGCGCGCCCACGCCTCCGAGCAGCGACTCGAGCAGCACGCCCGGGCCTTTGCCGCCGTCGCTCTGGGCGGCCAGCGCGTCATAGCCCGTCACATACACCGGCGCGCCCGCGACAGTCGCGCCTGCCAGCGCCGCGGTCGCGTGTTTGGCCGCTTCAGGGTTTTCTTCGAACGCCTGCTTCGGTTCCGGCGGCGGATACGCGATCACGAACGTCGTGCGCCTGTCGGCCGACAGGAACGCCGCGCTGCCCGTGCTCGCGTAGCCCGCGATGCGCGCCGCCGGGAGCGTGCGCGCGAGGCGCGCTTCGACCGACCGCAGGCCCGCGAGCACCGTCCGCGAGCCGACCGGTTTGCTCGCCGGCAGGCTCACCACCGCAAGCAGCGGCGCGTGGCTGCCGCCCGTGCCGTGGAAGTCGCGCGCGATCAGCTGGTTCGTCACGAAGCCTTCCCTGCCGGGGACCGAGAACTTCTGTTTGAGCGCTTTGCTCGCCGATCCCGCGGAGGCCACGCCCACGAGGGTCAGCGCCACCCAGAATGCGACCACGATGCGCTTGTGCGACAGAACCCAGCGGGTGATCGACGTCATGCCAAGTCTCCTTTCCAGCGCGGCGCGCCCGGCGGCGTGCCTCGTCAACACGGCCAACGACAAAGACCCGTCGAACGCCTCACACTCATCGCCGCGTCTCAAATAGTTCGGTTAGGAATGATTCCGGACAGAACGTTGTATACCACAAATCTTTCCGGTCGGGTATCATCACGTGTGTCGAGGGTCGACAGCCAGGGACGAGGGCGATCAGCACGCATGAGCACAACGAGCGCGCAACCCAGCGCAATAGCGAACACCAACGCCCCGGCGGGCACCGACGCGGGCCGCGATCCGGCTGGCGCCGACGCTGGTCCGCAGGCGCCCGCGTGCGACCCGCGGGACCTCGCCGTGGACCTCGCCGACCCGCCGTTCGAGTCGGTCGGCTTCAAGGTCTCCTCGCTCGGCTACGCGGTCGGGCGGCGCTTTCATCAGGTGCTCGCGCCGCTCGAGCTCGAACCGCGTGAGTTCTCGCTGCTGCGCGCGGTGGGCGCCGCCGAGGGCCACTCCCAGCAGGCGATCGGCGAGCGCCTGCAGATCCCGCCCAGCCGCATGGTCGCGTTCGTCGACGCGCTCGAGGCGCGCGGGCTGCTCGAACGCCGCCACAATCCGCACGACCGGCGCACCCGCGCGCTGCACCTGACCGGCGACGGGCGCAAGCTGCTGGCGCGCGCGTTCGTGCTCGCGGCCGCGCTCGAGAGCGAGCTGTGCGCGCAGCTCAGCGGCGCCGAGCGCGAGCAGCTGCTCGGGCTGCTCGCGCGCGTCGGCCAGCAGCTTGGACTCTCGCAGGGCGCGCACGCCGCGCACTCCGCGCTCCTCGACCAGTAGCCGAGAAACCGTGCTCGCGGGCGGGCCGGCGCCCGTCATTTGCACGGACGGGCATGGCGGGGGAAGGATTCGAACCTTCGAAGGCAGAGCCAACGCGTTTACAGCGCGTCCCCTTTGACCGCTCGGGAACCCCGCCGGGGAGCGGAAGTGTAGTTCAGGACGCCTCGCGCAGCTGCTGGGCTTCGGGCAGCGTCTGCAGCTTTTTGAGCGTGCGGTTCTCGATCTGGCGCACGCGCTCGCGGGTTATGTTGAAGGCGCGCCCGACCTCCTCGAGCGTGCGCGAGCGCCCGCCGACGATCCCGTAGCGCATCTCGATCACCTCGCGCTCGCGCCTGGGCAGGCAGGCGAGCACGCGCGTGACGTTCTCGCGGCGCAGCGCGTCGGAGGCGATCTCGAAGGGCGACTCGGCGGAGACGTCCTCGACGAAGTCGGCGAGCGCCGAGTCGTCCTCCTCGCCGACTGGCTTCTCGAGCGAGATCGGCTGCTGGGCGATGCGCATGATGTCGCGCACGTCGCGCATCGGGCAATCGAGCTCGGCGGCGAGCTCGGCGGGGCTCGGCTCGCGTCCGAGCCGCTGGATCAGGTGCCGTTCGGCGTGCACGAGCTTGTTCAGACGCTCGACCATGTGCACGGGGATGCGGATCGTGCGGCCCTTGTCGGCGAGCGAGCGCGTGACCGCCTGGCGGATCCACCAGGTGGCATAGGTCGAGAACTTGTAGCCGCGGCGGTAGTCGAACTTCTCGACCGCGCGGATCAGCCCGAGCGAGCCCTCCTGGATGAGGTCCAGGAGCGTCAGCCCGCGACCGACGTAGCCCTTGGCGATCGAGACGACCAGGCGCAGGTTGGCCTCGACCATGTGCTGCTTGGCCGCGACGTCGCCGCGCTCGATGCGCTTGGCGAGCGCGACCTCCTCGTCGGCGCTGAGCAGCGGCACGCGACCGATCGAGCGCAGGTACAGCCGCAGCGAGTCGAGGCTCGGCTCGACCGCGAGCTCGACCTCGGGTCGCCGCAGCTCATCCAGGCGCGCGCCCAGATCACGCACGACCGGCTCCTCGGCATCCTCGGGCACGCCCAGCACGGAGGGCGCGAGCGCGTGTTCGGCTTCGATGCTCGCCGCGAGCGGCGCGACGCGGCCGGCGCCGGCGCTCGAGTGCGCCACGCCTGTGTGCAGCTCGGGCAGCGACTCACCGGCGCTCAGCAGCTCGATCCCGTGCTCCTCGAGGTAGTTGAGGAGGTTCTGCGTCTGCTGGCCCGAGAGCTCGGCGTCCTCCAGCGCGGCGGCGAGCGCGTCGGCCAGCAGGAAACCACGCTCGTGCGACTCGGCGATGATCCCCTGCAACTCGTCCAGCTCGGCCACGGCTGCGTCCGCGGCGGTGAACAGACACTCAAGCTTCTCGCTCAACTGGCCTCCCTACGTGCCCATCCGACTCCGACGAAGCGCTGCGCGCCTCGACCTCCCCAGCCCTACAGCAAGGCCTCCTGTGGCTCGATGAGTTGAAGTTCCGAGTCATACCAGAATCCTCGGGCGCGGGGGTGCGCTGCTGCATGCGAGCGCGCAGCCCGCGGCGGCCGAGCCGCGCTCGGCGCGCGCTACGCTTGCCGCGGTGCGGGCGATGCAGCCGAGCTTCACGCTGTCTCCGACAACGGGCGCGGGCGATGACGTGCAGGCGCGCGAGCCGCGCGTGCCGGTCGGCCTCTCGCGCGTGGGCGTGACGGGCGTCGAAAAGGTCGTGCGGATTCGCGACGAGCTGTTCCTCACGCGACTGGACTGCTACGTGGACCTCGCAGGCGACCAGAAGGGGGCGCACATGTCGCGCTTCGACGAGGTCGTCAACGAGACGATCGGCGAGGTCGTGCTCAGCGAGTCGCCGTTCCGCGCGGAGACGCTCGCCCGCCACATCGCAGAGCTGGTGCGCGCGCGTCAGGGCGCGGAGCGCGCGGAGGTGATGATCGCCGCGCGCTATCCCGAGCACAAGCCGGCGCCGGTGTCGGGGATCCAGACGCAGGAGATCTACACGCTGCACGGGCGCGCGGTCGCCTTCGCACACAGCACGCGCGGCACGGTCGGCGTTTCCGCGACGGGCATGACGGCGTGTCCGTGCGCGCAAGAGCTCGTCGCCGCCCGCGCCCGCGCGCGCCTGGCGGCGCAGGAGTTCTCCGCGCAGCAGATCGAGCGCGTGCTCGAGAGCGTGCCGGTCGCCACCCACAACCAGCGCGGCCTGGCTACGCTGCAGATCGGCTGCACCGACGAGCGCGCCGCGGAGATCGACGCCGCGGCGCTGCTGGAGATCGCCGAGGCGAGCATGTCCTCGGAGATCTACGAGCTGATGAAGCGCGCGGACGAGGTGGAGGTCGTCGAGAAGGCCCATCGCCGTCCGCGCTTCGTCGAGGACTGCGTGCGCGAGATGATCGCCGGCGTGCTGCGGACCTTCGCGGCGCTCGACGAGCAGAGCTTCGTGTGCGCGCGCCAGGAGAACCTCGAGACGATCCACCAGCACAACGTGATCGCCGAACGTCACGGCCTGCTGTCGGAGCTGCGCGCGGAGGTCCAGTCGGGCACGCCCGCCGCGCGCCACACGACACTCGAGCAGTGGCTGAACGCGGGCGCGCGCGCCTAGCGCTCAGGCGTCGGCGCCCGCGTCCAGGCGCTGCATGCGCCGGCGCAGGCCTAGCGCTCAGGCGTCGGCGCCGGCGCCGGCGTCCAGGCGCTGCATGCGCCGGCGCAGGCCGAAGAAGTAGTCGAGGCCCGAGACCACGGTCACGGCGACCGTGAGGTACAGCAGCGCGCTCAGCCACGCCGGCTGGCCGTGCACGGCGATGACCGCGAGGATCGCGGCGATCTGCAGGCACGTCTTGAGCTTGCCGAAGTTGCTCGCGGCCATCACCACGCCCGCCTGCGTGGCGCCGAGGCGCAGCACGGTGACGGCGAGCTCGCGCGTGATGATCACGGTCGCCACCCACGCGGCGAGCCGGTGCAGCGAGACGAGCGAGATCAGCGCGGCGACGATCAGCAGCTTGTCGGCGAGCGGGTCCATGAGCTTGCCGAAGGTCGTGATCGAGTCGCGTGCGCGGGCGAGATAGCCGTCGATGAAGTCCGTCAGCGACGCGAGCGCGAACACGATCGCGGCGAGCACGTCGCCGCCCGGCGTGTTGCCGAGCAGCGCGACCACGAGCGCCGGCACGAGCATGATCCGCAGCACGGTCAGCAGGTTGGGGAGGTTCAGCGGGAACACTGCGATTGCCATTATGTCCTGATCCATCCCTCTCGAGCAATCCACACACCCGTCAGGAGCGAACGATGAACACGCGCACGCTCGGGCCGAACGGCCCTGAGGTCTCGGCGATCGGGCTCGGCTGCATGGGCATGTCCGCCTTCTACGGCAGCGCCGACGAACAGGAGACCACGCGCACGATCCAGCGCGCGCTGGAGCTCGGCTGCAACTTCCTCGACACCTCGGACATGTACGGCCCGCACACCAACGAGCGGCTGGTCGGCCGGGCGATCAAAGACCGCCGCGAGCAGGCGTTCGTGGCGACCAAGTTCGGAATCAAGATCGAGCGCCGCGGCCCCGACGGCGCGCCGGTGCGCTCGATCGACGGGCGCCCCGAGTACGTGCGCGAGGCCTGCGACGGCTCGCTCCAACGCCTGGGCGTCGCGCACATCGACCTGTACTACCAGCACCGCGTGGACCCGAGCACGCCGATCGAGGACACGGTCGGCGCGATGGCCGAGCTGGTGGACGCGGGCAAGGTGCGCTACCTGGGCCTGTCGGAGGCGAGCGCCGCGACGATTCGCCGCGCGCACGCCGTGCACCCGATCACGGCCGTGCAGACCGAGTATTCGCTGTGGACGCGCGAGGTCGAGGACGAGGTCCTGCCGACGCTCGAAGAGCTGGGGATCGCGCTGGTCGCGTACTCGCCGCTCGGGCGCGGCTTTCTGTCCGGGCGCTTCAGCTCACCGGAGGAGCTCGAGGAGGGCGACTTCCGGCGCAGCGGGCCGCGCTTCACGGGCGAGAACCTGCGCAAGAACCAGGAGCTCGTGGCGCGCGTACGCGAGCTGGCGGCCGAGAAGCAGATCACGCCCGGCCAGCTGGCGCTCGCGTGGGTGCTGCACCGCGGCGAGCACATCGTGCCGATCCCCGGCACCAAGCGCGTGTCGTATCTGGAAGAGAACCTCGCCGCCGCCGAAATCCTCCTGAGCGAGGAGGAGGTCCGGCGCATCGGCGAGGCGGTGCCCGAGGCCGCCGGCGCGCGCTACGACGAGCAGGGCATGCGCTCGCTCAACCTGTAGACCGTGGCGGCCGGCCAGACGACGGCGGCCGAACCGCTGACCGCGCGATGACCCGCGAGCGCGGCCCGAGCGGGGGGGCGGGCGAGGATCGCAGCCTGCAATGGCCGGGGTGCTTCAACGTTCGCGACCTCGGCGGGCTGCGCGCGCGCGGCGGGCGGCGCGTCGCGCGCGGGGCGCTCGTGCGCGCCGACTCGCTGCATCGCCTGAGCGCCGAGGGCTGGCGGGCGCTGCTCGAGCACGGCGTGCGCACGGTCGTGGACCTGCGCGACGAGCGCGAGCGCTATCCCGACCGCGCCGCGCGTCCATCCGCGATCGCGACCTTGCACCTGCCGCTGGACAGCGCGCGGGCGCGCGAGCTCGGGGTCAGAGCGCACGGCGGCGCGCCGTTCGGCACGCCCCTGTACTACCGCGCCCACGTGCTGCGCTTCCCGGAGCTCTCGGCGCGGGTGCTAGCCGCGATCGCGCGAGCGCAGCCGGGCGGCGTGGCCGTCCACTGCCTCGCCGGGCGCGACCGCACGGGCCTGCTTGTGATGCTCGCGCTCGCGCTCGTGGGCGTCGAGGCCGACGAGATCGTCGCCGACTACCAGCTGAGCCACGCGCGCCTGTCCGCCCTGTTTGCGTCGCTCGGGCAGGCGGACCAGGCGCCGGTGATCGAGGCGTTCCTGGCCGAGCGCGGCACGAGCGCGCCCGAGCTGATCGCGGCGACGCTCGCGTCGGTGGACGTGGAGTCCCAGCTGCGCGCGGGCGGGCTCAGCGACTCGGACGTGCAGGCGCTGCAAGCGCGCCTGCTCGAGCCCGGTTGACCAGCACGCTCACGCGGCTGCCCAGCCGGGCGGCGATTTCATTGGCCCGCGCCTGCGTGATCCGGCCGGCCTTGACCGCCGTCGCGAGCTCTTGCTTGCGCGCCGTGACGAGCGCTTCGACGAGGCCCGCTTGCGACTTGCCGCTGCTCGACTTGGCGAGGTCCGCGAGGGTCGTGCCGGAGCGCAGGTCCTGGCGCAGCCGCCCTGTGCTGACGCCGAGATAGCGCGCAGCGACGGACAGCGTGCGAGCGCGGCGCGCGCGAACGCCGCGGGGACCGCCGGGACGGTCGACCTCGCGCGCGACGCGGCGCGGAAGCTCGGCGGCGGCGGTCGCGAGCTTCTGCCTGTCGGCCGCCTCCAGCGCTTCGATCAGGCCGGCTTCGGACTTGCCGCTGCTCGCGCCCGCGATCTGGGCGAGCGACTTTCCGGCTTCGAGCTCGCCGCGCAGCTGGGCTGTGCTCAGGCCCAGATAGCCGGCGGCGGTGGCGAGCGTGCCGCGCGCGCGGTGATGCGCTTGGGTGCCCCGCCGGGTGCCGCTCGGCTGCGCGGCCATGACCACCGCGGCGCTCGCGCACGCCAGCACCGCGACGAGCGTGGCGCCGATCAGGAGCTTGCGTTTGAGCCTTCGAGCCATCGTGTCCCTCCAGCTGTCCGGGGCGCCCGCGGATGACGTCGGTGCGTCCAACCGGGCCCAGTGTGCGACAGCGGTCTAAGAACTGGCGCAGGGGCGCGTAAATGCTTGATAAGACCTGGTCGAGCGCGCCCGCACGCCGTCGCCGGCGATGCACGTCGGGCGCGGCCCCGGGGCGAGGGCGCCGGCGGCCGCTAGGGTGGGCCGACATGCCGCTGATCCCGATGGTCATCGAGCGCACGGCGCGCGGCGAACGCGAGTTCGACATCTACTCGCGGCTGCTCAACGAGCGCATCATCTTCCTGGGCACGCCGATCGACGACCAGATCGCGAACCTGGTGGTCGCGCAGCTGCTGCACCTCGAGAGCGAGGACCCGGAGAAGGACATCTCGCTGTACATCAACTCGCCGGGCGGCAGCATCTACTCGGGCCTTGCGATCTACGACACGATGAACTTCATCAAGCCGGACATCTCGACGATGTGCGTCGGGGTGGCGATGTCGATGGGCTCGCTGCTGCTGGCGGGCGGGACGAAGGGCAAGCGCGCGGCGCTGCCGAACTCGCGGATCCTCATCCACCAGCCCTCGGCGGGCTTCGAAGGGCAGTCGACGGACATCGAGATCCACGCCCGCGAGATCCTGAAGGTGCGCGAGCGGATCGACGAGATCTACGCCGAGCACACGGGCAGGCCGAAGGAGCAGGTGCGCGCGGACATGGAGCGCGACCGCTTCTTCACGGCCGAGCAGGCGCTCGAGTACGGGCTGGTCGACCGCGTGCTCGAGAGCCACTGACGAGATTTACGAGGGGCCGGCAGGGGCCGGCCCGGAGCGAGCGTTCGCGGTGCTCGCGCCGGCTCGTGCGGTCAGGCGACGGCGTGCTCGATCGCGCCCAGGCGCTCGATCTCGATCCGCACGACGTCGCCGCCTTTCAGGAACGCGGGCGGCTCCTGGCCGGCTCCGACCCCGGCGGGCGTGCCCGTGAGGATCAGATCGCCGGTGCGCAGCGTGCACGTCTCGTCGATGAACTCGATCAGCTCAGGTATCGAGAAGATCAGGTTTGAGGTGTTGGAGCTCTGGCGCAGCTCGCCGTTGACCCAGGTGCGCAGCTCGAGCGCGTGCGGGTCGCGGATCTCCTGCGCGGTCGTGATCCACGGGCCGTACGGGCAGAAGCCGTCGGCGCCCTTCGCGCGCGTCCACTGCGGCTCGCGCTTCTGCAAGTCGCGCGCGGTCACGTCGTCGGCGACGGCGTAGCCGGCGACCGAGCGCCCGGGGCCGATCACGACCGCGAGCTCGCCCTCGTAGTCCAAGCGCCTGACGACCGCCGGGCAGCGCACCGGGGCGTTGGGCGGCGCGGCGCACGCGGGCAGCTTGAGGAACACGAGCGGCTGCTCGGGCCGCTGGGCGCCGGTCTCGCGCACGTGGTCTTCGTAGTTGAGGCCGATCCCGAAGATCGCGCGCGGCTCGGGGACGGGCGCGAGCAGCGTCACCTGATCGAGCGCCCACGAGTCGCCCTCGACGGGCGCCGCCTCGGGGTCGGCGAGCCGCTCGAGCACGGTCAGCCGCTCGGCCGCGTAGCCGAACACGCGCAGCCCGCCGCGCTCCTCGCGGACCTCGCCCGCGCGCGGGGTCTGACAGCCAGGGGGCAGGAACGTCACGAGCCGCATGCGAGGGTCAGGCTACCTGCTGGCGCCGCGCGCGCGCCGTCGAGCGCGCCGGTTATGGTCGATCGCGCAGATGGCCGGTCTGAGACCTCTCGAGCGCGTGTTCCTGGTGCTCGTGGCGGCGCTCACGGCGCTCGCGGGCCTCGCCGACTACGGCGCGTGGGCGCCGGTTCCGCGCTTCGCGCTCGCGACCTTCGCGCTCGCCGGGCTCGCGTGGCTGGTGTCGTTCGCGACCGAGCAGCTGGGCGAGCGCTCCGGGCCGGGCGTCACCGGCATGATGCAGTCGACGCTCGGCAACCTGCCGGAGCTGTTCGTCGTGATCTTCGCGCTGCAGAAGGGCGAGCTGGTGGTCGCCCAGACGGCGATCGTCGGCTCGGTGCTCGCCAACGCGCTGCTCGTGCTCGGCCTGGTGATCGTCGTCGGCGCGCGCCGCTCGCCCGACCGTCTGATGCGCTTCTCCAAGCGCCTGCCAAGAGACACCGCGACGCTGCTGCTCCTGGCCGTCTTCATCATCGTGCTGCTCGGCCTGTCGCTCGCTTCGCACGACCCCGCCAGCCACCACGTGGACGCGATCTCGATCGTCGGCGCGATCTGCCTGCTGGTCGTGTACCTCACATGGGTGGTGCCGTACCTGCGCGCCGACCGGCTGCCGGGCGCCGCCGAGCCTGCAGCCGAGCACGGCGCGCCGGCGCCCGTGAGCGCGGCCGCTCGCGTCGGAGCCGGGCCGAGCCCCGTCAGATCGCCGCTCGCCGCGCCGGCTCCCGGGCGCGGCGCCGCCGCGGCCCGGCCACGCCCGCGACTGTCCCTGGCGCTCACGCTCGCGCTGCTGATCCTCGGCGGCGGCGCGTCGGCGTTCGTGTCGGACTGGTTCGTCAACGGGCTCGAGCCGGCGATCGTCATCCTGCACATCTCGCAGGCGTTCGCAGGTCTCGTGATCGTCGCGATCGCGGGCAACGCCGTCGAGAACGCAGCCGGGCTGATGCTGTCGTACAAGCGCCGCTCGGACCTCGCGATCTCGGTCGTCAAAAACTCGGTTGCGCAGATCGCGGCGTTCCTGTTCCCGGCGCTCGTGCTGATCTCGTTCGCGCTCAACACCACGCTCACGTTCGCGCTCGCGCCCGTGTACATCGGCGCGCTCGCGCTCGCCGCGCTGGCGCTGTGGCAGGTCACCGGCGACGGCGAGGCGGCCGAATTCGAGGGCTGGGCGCTGGTCGCGCTGTACGTGATCCTGGCGACGCTCACGCTGTACGAGTAGACCGTGCCGCCCTGCGACCCGCTCCAGGCCGGCCCTGCCGGCCCTCATAAAAATCGAAAGACGGCGCTCAGCCGCGCGTCAGCGCCTCGAACGACGGCGCTCAGCCGCGCGTCAGCCCCCCGATCAGCGCGCCCGCGATGCCGCCGGCGGTCGCCGCCTGGGCGGTGTTGCTCGCGTCTTCGCCCTCCATCGGCGCGATGAACATCGTCTGGATCGCCAGGCGCCCGGGCCCGGTGAAGCGGTTCCACGTGAGCTTGCCGCCGCCGCCCATGATCCCCGTCTTCAAGCCCATCGTCACGGCTTCGAGGCTCACCGACGGGTCCTTGTACAGCCACGCCCCGGCCTCGACGTCCAGCTGCTCGCCCTCGCCGAGCTCGACCAGGAACACGTTGCCGTGACCGTGCAGCCACACCAGCGCGTCGCCGTCGGTCGCGCGGAACTTGTCCATGAAGATGCCCGAGCCGCCCAGCAGCATGTTCTGGACGCCCTTGATGCGTTCGAAGCTGTAGTCGAGGTTGTCGGTCGCCGCCAGGAACTGGTGCTCGCGCACGTCCAGGCCTTCTCCCCTGCCGAGGTGCATCGGCACGCACTGGCCGGGGGAGTCGCGCGAGAACGCGATCCGCCCGGAGCCGGAGGTGCGCGTGACGAAGAACTCCAGGCCCGCGATCTTGCGCTTGATCGCCCCCGGCAGCTTCTTCAGCTCGACGTTCAGCTGCGTCTCCTTCCACAGCAGCACGTGGTGCTCGAACATCACCGCTTGGCCCGCGACGTCCAGCTGCAGCTCCGGCACCAGTTCGCCGCGGATGTGGTACGTGACGCCCGCGAAGGACTCGTCGTGGGCGCTCACGGGGATCGGCTCGGGCAAGGGCATCGCGCGTGTCTCCTTCTGTAGGTGCGGCTGTCAGTAGGCTCGCCTGGCCGACCGAGCTTGGCGCCGCGCGCCGTGTCCGTCAAGGCCTTTCGCGGTGTTCGAGGCGCGCGCGACTGTCCCTGCCGGGCGCTGGTGCCCGCGGCGCAAGCGCGCTAGACTGCTTGAACCTCGCGCCTGGGCGGGGTTTTTCTTCGCCCGGAGCCGCTGTCCACAACGACGCAGGGATTTCACACCATGGCCCGCGGAGACGTCCGAATCGCTGTCACCCTCGCGTGCGAGGAGTGCAAGCGCCGCAACTACCAGACGAACAAGAGCAAGCGCAACAACCCCGACCGGATCACCCTGCGCAAGTACTGCCGCTGGTGTCGTACGCACACCAGCCACAGGGAGACCCGTTAGCAGGGAGTGCTCGCGTGGCCCGTGACCGCAAACGAGCAAAGCAGCGCCGCGAACGCGGCGCCGCCGTCTCACGACGCACTCGCGGCGCGCGTCCCGACGGGGCCGCCAACGGCGCCGGCGCCGAGGCCGCCTCGAACGGCGCCGGCGCGAGCGCTCCCCAGGATGACGCCGAGCGCGCGACCGCGCGTGCGCATTCCCCCGGGATGGTCGAGCGCGCCGACCTTCCTGGCGCGCTCGAGCACGTCGGCACCGAGGACGAATTCGACGCTGCGCTCGTGCGCGGCGCGGGCGGCAAGCCGCTCACCCAGGAGCAGGAGACAGAGCTCGACGACGAGGCGCACGACGCCCTGCAGGAGCTCGGCGGCGGCGGCGGCGGCGCGGGCGGCGTCGGCGGCGTGGGCGGCGGCGGGCCCGGCGGCGGCGCCGAAGGCGCGCGCCCGTCCGGGGCGCCGCTGCGCGGCGGCAATCGCGCGATCGGCTTCCTGCGCGCCAGCTGGGCGGAGCTCCAGCGCGTACAGTGGCCCGACCGCCGTCAGGTCACCCAGGCGACCGCAGTCGTGCTCGGGTTCGTCGCCGTCGCCGGCGTGTACCTCGGCGTCGCCGACACAGTCGCCAAGGAAATCGTTGAATTCATCCTGTAAAGGGACGCTGAGCTGAGAATGTTTCGCTGGTACGTCGTCAACACCTATTCCGGGCACGAGAACAAGGTCAAGCAGAACCTCGAGCACCGCGTCGTCTCGCTCGGGCAGCAGCGCGCCGTGCGCAGCGTCGTCGTGCCCACCGAAACGGTCATGGAGATGAAGGACAACCAGAAGAACCCCGTCGAGAAGCGCACGATGCCCGGCTACGTGCTCGTGAACATGGAGCTCAACGAGGACTCCTGGGGCGTCGTCAAGGGCACGCCCGGCGTCACCGGCTTCGTCGGCGCCTCCCAGGAGCCGGTCGCGCTCACCCAGGGCGAGGTCGACCGGCTGCTGCACAAGGAGGTCGCCACCGCCACCCGCACGCGCGCCCAGTTCGCGATCGGCGAGTCCGTCAAGGTCGTCTCCGGCCCGCTGTCCGACTTCTCCGGCGAGATCTCCGAGATCAACGAGGACGCCGCACGCCTCAAGGTGCTGGTATCGATCTTCGGCCGCGAGACGCCAGTGGAAGTGCAGTTCGACCAAGTGAAGAAGCTCTAGACATGGCCAAGAAGGTCCTCACGACGATCAAGCTGCAGGCGAACGCCGGGCAGGCGAGCCCAGCGCCGCCCGTCGGCCCCGCGCTCGGTCAGCACGGCATCAACATCATGGAGTTCTGCAAGGCGTTCAACGCACAGACGCAGAGCGAGACCGGCACGGTCATCCCGGTCGTGATCACCGTCTATGAGGACCGCTCGTTCACGTTCGTCACCAAGACGCCGCCCGCCGCCGTGCTCATCCGCCAGGCGATCAAAATCAACAAGGGCTCCGGCGAGCCCAACCGCGTGAAGGTCGGCACCATCACCCAGCAGCAGCTGCGCGAGATCGCCGAGCGCAAGCTCGACGATCTGAACGCCCACGACGTCGAGCACGCCGCCAAGATCATCGCCGGCACCGCCCGCTCGATGGGAGTGGACGTCGCGTCATGAGCGGTCACGGCAAGCGCTACTCCGAGGTCCTCGCCAAGGTCGACCGCGAGCACGAGTACCAGCCCGCCGAGGCCGTCGCGCTCGTGCGCGGCCTGCGCAGCGCCAAGTTCGACGAGACCGTCGAGGTGCACGTGCGCACCGGCCTGAACGTGCGCCACGCAGACGAGCAGCTGCGCGGCACGATCGCGCTGCCGAACGGCCTCGGCAAGGACGTCAAGGTCGCCGTGTTCGCGCAGGGCGAGAAGGCCAAGGAGGCCGAAGACGCAGGCGCGGACGTCGTCGGTGCGCAGGACCTCGCCAAACGCGTCCATGAGGGCTTCGACGACTTCGACGTCGCGATCGCGACGCCCGACATGATGTCCGTCGTCGGCCAGCTCGGGCGGATCCTCGGTCCTTCCGGCAAGATGCCCAACCCGAAAGTCGGCACGGTCACGATGGACGTGCGCAAAGCGGTCGAAGAGTCCAAGGCCGGCAAGGTCGAGTACCGCACCGACCGCACCGCGATCGTGCACCTGGTGATCGGCAAGGCGAGCTTCGACGAGCGCAAGCTGCTCGAGAACTACGCGGCCGTCATCGAAGAGCTCGTCCGCGCCAAGCCCTCCGCGGCCAAAGGCCGCTACCTGCGCTCGATCACGCTCGCGTCCACCATGGGCCCCGGCGTCAAGGTCGACCCGAGCAGGACCCGTGAAATAATCGAGGAGGCGCCCGCGGCAGCCGCCGCCTAGCGTCATCCACACAACCGGCAGCCACAGACCCCCGGCAGCGCGCCGCCGAGCGAAGCTCGGCCAGCCGCACAAGACCGGGACAGGAGCCCAATGAACCGAGACCAGAAGGCCGCGGCGATCGCCGAGATCGCCGGCCAGATAGACGAGTCCGACGCGATCTTCGCGGTCGACTACCGCGGCATCACCGTCGCGCAGGTCGCCGAGCTGCGCGCCCGGCTGCGCGACGCCGACGCGACGTTCAAGGTCGTCAAGAACTCGCTCACCGAACGCGCCGCCGACCAGGTCGGGGCGGACACGCTCAAGGACTTCCTCTCCGGCCCCACCGCGCTGACGTTCGTGCGCGGCGACGTCGCGACCGCCGCCAAGGCAGTCGCAGACTACGGCCGCTCGGCGCAACTGCTGCCGTTCAAGGGCGGGCTGATGGACGGCTCGACTCTCGACGTCGAACAGATCCGCTCGCTCTCGCGCCTGCCATCGCGCGAAGTGCTCTACGGCCAGCTCGTCGGCGTCGTCGCCTCGCCCGTCAGCGGCCTCGTGCGCACGTTGAACGCGCTGCTCAGCGGCATCGCCGTCGCGCTCGGGCAGGTCCACGCCAAGAAGGAGTCGGGGGACATCCCCGCACCCGCGTCCGATGACTCCTCCGCACCCGCGTCCGGTGACTCCTCCGCACCCGCGTCCGATGACTCCTCCGCACCCGCGTCCGATGACTCCTCCGCGGCTGTCGCCGCGGACGAGTCATCTCCCGCGGGAGACGACACGGCCGAGGAGGCACCCGCAGCGGAGGCCGGGGAGCCGCCCGGGGCCGGGGAGCCGCCGGAGGCCGGCGATCCGCCGGAGGAGATCGCGAGATCCGAGGAGACGGCGATGGAGCCGCCGCCGAAGGACGAGACCGAGCCGGAGCACGACGAGCCGGCGCAAGCAGAGGACAAGCACGCGGACGTCTCGGCTGAGGCCAAGACCGAGGACGCCGAGACGAATCCCACCAAGGAGGACTGACCCACCATGGCAACCAGCACCCAGGATTGGATCGAGGAGCTCAAGGGCATCTCCGTGCTCGAGCTCGCCGAGCGCATCAAAGCGCTCGAGGAGGAGTTCGGCGTGTCGGCCGCGGCCGTCGCCGCGCCTGTCGCCGCGCCCGCGGGCGGCGGCGACGCCGGCGCCGCCGAGGAAGAAGCGAGCAGCACGGTCGACGTGATCCTCGCGAGCGCCGGCGACAAGAAGATCCAGGTCATCAAGGTCGTGCGCGCGGCGACCGGCCTTGGCCTGAAAGAGGCCAAGGCGCTCGTCGACGAGGCCCCCAAGCCGGTCAAGGAGGGCGTCGAACGCGAGGAGGCGGACAAGCTCAAGCAGGAACTCGAGGAGGCCGGCGCCGGCGTCGAGCTGAAGTAGCGCTTCGCCGAGTCCGTCCGCCCGGTCGCGACTTCGCGGCGACCGTCAGGCGGATCGGCTTCGCTTGGGGGGCGCGGGCCCGGCGGGCGATCGCGGCGCTCGGCGCGTTATACGCTCACGGGCGATGCTCAGCGGGCGCGAGCCTTGGCTTCCGGCGGAGCTCGCGACGGCCGGGCGGGAGAACCTCGACCCGGCTCACGTCGCGCGCTATGACGCGAAGGAGGACGCGCATGCGGCCGACGAGGTGGCGATGCTGTTCGGCCTCGGCCTTCCCGGGCGGCCGATCGTCGTCGACCTGGGCGCCGGCACGGGGCAGTTCACGCTGGAGGTCGCCAAGACGGCGAGCCGCGTCGTCGCCGTGGACGTCTCCCCGGTGATGCTCGAGCGGCTCGCCGCCAAGCTCGAGCGCTCGCGGCTGACGAACGTCGAGTGCGTGCTCGCGGGCTTCCTTAGCTACGAGCACGCGGGGCCGCCCGCCGACCTCGTGTACAGCCGCTTTGCATTGCACCACCTGCCCGACTTCTGGAAGGCGCTCGCGCTCTCGCGGATCGCCCGGCTGCTGGGGCCGGGCGGCGTCCTGCGCCTGTGGGACGTCGTCTACGGCTTCGATCCGGCCGACGCGGTCGCGCGCGTGGAGCAATGGCTGCACGACGGCGCGTCGCACTCCGCGGCGGAGGGCTGGACGCGGGCGGAGCTCGAAGAGCACGTGCGCGACGAGCACAGCACCTTCACGTGGCTGCTCGAGCCGATGATCGCGCGGGCGGGCTTCGCGATCGAGCGCGCCGACTACAGCGGGGATCAGATGTTCGCGCGCTATGTCTGCCGGCGGATGCCCGGGTAGGCGCCGACCGGGGCCCGCGGCCGGCCGCGCGGCGGGTGGCCGGGGCGGCCCGGCGGGCTTCGACGCGGCGATCTTTATGTTCCGCTCACAATCGCGCATTTTCCGGTAGACTGCCGGGCAGCTGGTCGATAGTCGCAGCCGTCCGAGCAGGTCCGGCGTCGCGCCACATACGCGAACGTCGAGGGCGGGGTCCGTGAGCACCGGCGGCCCTTCAGGGCGCCGATGGTCTGTGCTATCTTTGCTGGTCGCGCCTCGGCGCTCCTCCTCTGCCCGTGTATCGCCCTCCGAAGGAGTCATTTCTTGGCTGCTGCAGATGCTCTCCGGACGCGTAGAAGCTTCGCGCGCCTGCAAAAGACCGTTGACGTTCCCAACCTGATCGACATCCAGCGCCGCTCGTTCGAGTGGCTGACAGACCCCGAGAACGGCGGTCTGCGCGAGACGATCGACGACATCTCGCCGATCGAGGACTACACCGGCAACCTCGCGGTGCAGTTCGGCGAGTTCACCTTCGACGAGCCCGTCGCCTCGCTGGCGCAGTGCCGCGAGAAGGATTTGACATTCGCGCGCCCGCTGACCGTGACCGTCGCGTTCATCAACCGCGAGACCGGCGAGATCCGCGAGCAGTCGGTGTTCATGGGCGACTTCCCGTGGATGACCGAGCGCGGCACGTTCGTCATCAACGGCACCGAGCGCGTGGTCGTCACCCAGCTCGTGCGCTCCCCGGGCGCCTACCTGATGGAACCGAAGGACCGCGAGAAGCAGGTGTTCATCGCCAACCTGATGCCCGCCCGCGGCTCCTGGCTGGAGCTGGAGATCGACAAGAAGGGCAAGGTGTACGTGCGCATCGACCGCAAGCGCAAGCTGCCGGTCACGGTGCTGCTGCGCGCGATGGGCTACGCCTCCGACGAGGAGATCCTGCGCCTGTTCGAGGACTCGCTGTACATCCGCAACACGATCGAATCCGACACGGAAGCCACGCGCACCGAAGAGGGCGCGCTGATCGAGCTGTTCAAGAAGCAGCGTCCGGGCGAGCCGCCGAGCGTCGACAACGCCAAGGCGCTGCTCAACCAGCTGTTCTTCGACCCCAAGCGCTATGACCTCACGCGCGTCGGGCGCTACAAGCTGAACTCGCGCTTGAAGCAGACGACCGATCTCGACGTGCGCACGCTGACCAAGGACGACATCGTCGCGCTGATCCGCGAGCTCGTCGCGCTGCCCAAGATCCTCGGCATCCCCGAGGACGGCGAGGTCGAGATCAAGGACTTCGCCGCCGAGGCCACGAGCATGCCGCGCGAGCCCGTCGCCGAGCATCTCGACGAGTACGAGCACTTCGGCAACCGCCGCCTGCGCACGGTCGGCGAGCTGATCCAGGAGGCCTTCCGGATCGGGCTGTACCGCATGGAGCGCGTCGTGCGCGAGCGGCTGACGACCGAGGACGCCGACACGATCACGCCGCAGACGATCATCAACATCCGCCCGGTTGTCGCCGCGCTGAAGGAGTTCTTCGGCTCATCGCAGCTCTCCCAGTTCATGGACCAGACCAACTCGCTCGCCGGGCTGACGCACCGGCGCAGGCTCTCGGCGCTCGGCGCCGGCGGGCTCACGCGCGAGCGCGCGCCGATCGAGGTGCGCGACGTGCACCCGACGCACTACGGGCGCATGTGCCCGATCGAGACGCCCGAGGGACCGAACATCGGCCTGATCGGCTCGCTGTCGTCGTTCGCGGAGGTCTCCGAGTACGGCTTCGTGACGACGCCCTATCGCGTCGTCAAGGACGGCGTCGTCACGAACGAGGTGCGCCACCTCGACGCCACCCAGGAAGAGGAGCTGCTGATCGCGCAGGCGAACACGCCGGTCGACCCCAAGAGCGGGCGCCTGAAAGGCTCGGAGATCCTGTGCCGCACCCAGGCAGGCCAGTACGTGACGGTCGGGCCCAAGGACGTCGACCTGATCGACGTCTCGCCCGAGCAGATCTGGTCGGTCGCGACCGCGATGATCCCGTTCCTCGAGCACGACGACGCCAACCGCGCGCTGATGGGCTCGAACATGCAGCGCCAGGCCGTGCCCCTGCTCAAGGCCGACGCCCCGCTGGTGGGCACCGGCATGGAGCGCCGCGCCGCGCTGGACACCGGCGATGTGCTGCTCGCCAAGAACGCGGGCACCGTCGACTACATCGACGCCGACCAGATCGTAATCGTCCCCACCCACCCCGGCGACGGCAAGAAGGACGAGTACGAGCTGCAGAAGTTCATGCGCTCCAACCAGGGCACGCTGATCCACCAGAAGCCGCTCGTGGGCGCCGGCCAGAAGGTCAAGGCCGGCGACGTGCTCGCGGACGGCTCCTCGACCGACAAGGGCGAGATGGCGCTCGGCAAGAACCTGATGGTCGCGTTCATGTCGTGGGAGGGCTACAACTTCGAGGACGCGATCATCCTCTCCAAGCGCCTCGTGCAGGACGACGAGCTCACCTCGATCCACATCGAGGAGTACGAGATCGACGCCCGCACGACCAAGCTCGGCGAGGAGGAGATCACGCGCGACATCCCCAACCGCTCGGAGGAGTCGCTGCGCAACCTCGACGACCGCGGCATCGTGCGCGTCGGCGCGGAGGTCATCTCCGGCGACCTGCTCGTGGGCAAGGTCACGCCCAAGGGCGAGACCGAGCTGACCGCCGAGGAGAAGCTGATCCGCGCGATCTTCAAGGAGAAGGCGCGCGAGGTGCGCGACACCTCGCTGAAGGTGCCCCACGGCGAGGGCGGCGTGGTGATCGACGTCAAGACGTTCAGCCGCGACGCCGGCGATGACCTGCCACCGGGGGTCAACGACCTGGTGCGCGTGTTCGTCGCCAAGAAGCGCAAGATCTCCGAGGGCGACAAGCTCGCCGGGCGCCACGGCAACAAGGGCGTGATCTCCAAGATCGTCGACCAGCAGGACATGCCGTTCCTCGAGGACGGCACGCCCGTCGATGTGATCCTCAACCCGCTGGGCGTGCCCTCGCGCATGAACGTCGGGCAGATCCTCGAGACGCACCTCGGCTGGGCGGCCGCCCAGGGCTGGTACGACGACGGCACCGAGGCCTACAAGGAGGCCGACGCCGCCAGCGGCGCCCGCCGCGTGTACGTCTCGACGCCGGTGTTCGACGGCGCGACCGTGCAGGACGTCGACAACGCGCTGGTCAAGTGGCAGGACGCCTACAGCGGTCGCATCCGCATGGACATCGACAAGTCGCGGCGGGTCGGCGAGCAGGCCTCGGGCAAGATGACGCTGTTCAACGGCCGCACGGGCGAGCCGTTCGAGGAACAGGTGACGGTCGGATACATGTACATCCTCAAGCTCCTGCACCTCGTCGACGACAAGATCCACGCCCGCTCGACCGGCCCCTACTCGCTGGTCACCCAGCAGCCGCTCGGCGGCAAGGCGCAGTTCGGCGGCCAGCGCTTCGGCGAGATGGAGGTGTGGGCGCTCGAGGCATTCGGCGCCGCCTACACGCTGCAGGAGATGCTCACGATCAAGTCCGACGACACGGTCGGGCGCGTCAAGGCCTACGAGGCGATCGTCAAGGGCGAGAACATCGCCGAGCCCTCGATACCCGAGTCCTTCAAGGTCCTGCTCAAGGAGATGCAGTCGCTGGCGCTCGACGTCAACGTCGTCTCCGAGGAGGGCCAGCGCGCGGAGATGCGCGACGAGGACGACGACCTGCTGCGCGCCGCCGAGGAGCTCGGCATCGACCTCTCGGGCGTGCGCGCGCTCGCCGGCGACGGCGCCGACGGGGCGCCCGCCGGCGAGGACGGCGCGGGCGCCGAGGCGCTCGAGCAGGATGAGGACGGCGCCGACGGCGAGGACGCAGAGGACGACGCGATCGGCGTCCAGGAGCTGATGGACGTCGACGCCGCCGACGAGCTCGACCTCGAGAGCCTCACCAGCGAGGAGCCCGTTGAGTGACAGCCGGTCTCATCCACCGCGCCCCCGCACAGCCAGCGACCCGATTCACCCACCCGCGAGCGAAAGCCAAAGCCAGAAATGATCGACATAAACAATTTTGATGCGATAGAGATCAGCCTCGCGTCCTCCAAGCAGATCCGCAGCTGGAGCTCCGGTGAGGTCACAAAGCCGGAGACGATCAACTACCGCACGCTCAAGCCCGAGAAGGACGGGCTGTTCTGCGAGCGCATCTTCGGCCCGACCAAGGACTGGGAGTGCTACTGCGGCAAGTACAAGCGCGTGCGCTACAAGGGCATCGTGTGCGAGCGCTGCGGCGTCGAGGTCACGCGCTCGAAGGTCCGCCGCGAGCGCATGGGTCACGTCGACCTGGCCGCGCCCGTCAGTCACATCTGGTTCTTCAAGGGCGTGCCCAGCCGCATCGGCTACCTGCTGGACATGGCGCCCAAGGAACTCGAGAAGGTCCTGTACTTCGCCGCCTCGATCGTCACGTGGGTGGACGAGGAGGCGCGCGCGAAGGATGTCGACTCGCTGGAGAAGGAGGTCAACAAGGTCCTCGACGGCTACGCCGCCGAGCGCGAGGAGCGCGTGCTCGAGCTGCGCGAGTCGCTCGCACGCCGCGAAAAGTACCTGCAGACGGGCAAACAGACCAACTTCAACGACGAAGACCACCTGTGGGCGGACTCGCTCGACGTCAACCTCTCCAAACTCTCGGACGAGGAGCGCGAGAAGCACCTCAAGGAGCTCGCCAAGGCCTTCGAGGCGGACATCGCCGACACCGAGGCATACATCGAGGACGCCGCCCAGCGCATGCGCGACGTGTGGGAGCTGTTCAAGACGATGGAGCCCAAGCAGATCGAGCACGACGAGACGACCTTCCGCGAGCTCAAGGAGCGCTTCGGCTCGTCCTACGGCTTCGGCGAGTACTTCCGCGGAGGGATGGGCGCCGAGGCGATCCGCGACCTGCTCCAGCAGGTCGACCTCGAGGCCGAACGCATCGAGCTGGAGGACCAGGTCAAGACCGGCAAAGGCCAGAAGCAGGCGCGCGCGGTCAAGCGCCTGAAGGTCGTCTCAGCGTTCATCCAGTCGGGCAACAAGCCCGAGATGATGGTGCTCGACGCCGTGCCCGTGATCCCGCCGGAGCTGCGCCCGATGGTCCAGCTGGACGGCGGGCGCTTTGCGACGTCCGACCTCAA
Organism: Solirubrobacteraceae bacterium; assembly: GCA_035503075.1. Classification (GTDB taxonomy): domain Bacteria; phylum Actinomycetota; class Thermoleophilia; order Solirubrobacterales; family Solirubrobacteraceae; genus Palsa-744. The sequence continues at coordinate 31,194 of DATJTT010000013.1, read as the reverse complement.
CGACCTGTACCGGCGCGTGATCAACCGCAACAACCGCCTCAAGCGGCTGCTCGACCTCGGCGCGCCCGAGATCATCGTCAACAACGAGAAGCGGATGCTGCAGGAGGCCGTCGACGCGCTGTTCGACAACGGCCGGCGCGGGCGCCCGGTCACCGGACCGGGCAACCGCCCGCTGAAGAGCCTCTCGGACATGCTCAAGGGCAAGCAGGGGCGCTTCCGCCAGAACCTGCTCGGCAAGCGCGTCGACTACTCCGGGCGCTCGGTGATCGTCGCCGGCCCGTACCTGAAGCTGCACCAGTGCGGGCTGCCGAAGATCATGGCGCTCGAGCTGTTCAAGCCGTTCATCATGGCGCGCCTGGTCGAGCGCAAGTCCGCGCAGAACATCAAGGCGGCCAAGAAGATGGTCGACTCGATGATCGGCGAGGTGTGGGACGTGCTCGAGGAGGTCATCCACGAGCACCCCGTGCTGCTCAACCGCGCGCCCACGCTGCACCGGCTGGGCATCCAGGCGTTCGAGCCGCTGCTCGTCGAGGGCAAGGCGATCCAGGTGCACCCGCTCGTCTGCCACGCGTTCAACGCCGACTTCGACGGCGATCAGATGGCCGTGCACCTGCCGCTCTCCGCGGAGGCGCAGGCGGAGGCGCGGATCCTGATGCTGTCCTCCAACAACATCCTCTCGCCCGCGCACGGCGCGCCGCTGGCGACGCCCACGCAGGACATGATCCTCGGCGCCTACTACCTGACGTACGGACCCGAGGCGGAGGAGCTCGCGAAGATCGACCGCGCGACCTACGAGCCGCGCCCGCACGTGTTCCGCACCGCGCAGGAGGCCGAACTCTCCTACGAGGCAGGGGTGGTCAAGCTGCACGACATCGCCGAGTTCCGCCCCTACGGGCGCGAGGGCGGGCACGTGCTCACGACGATCGGGCGGATCATCTACAACGACCGCATCGAGCGCGCGCTCGCGGAGGCGCTGGGCGACGAGTTCGACCCCTCCAAGTACGTGTTCGTCAACCAGTCGATGAAGAAGCGCGACACCACGCGCCTGATCGACCTGCTCGTGCAGTCCTACGGCGCGACGACCATCTCGCTGGTGCTCGACGCGTTCAAGGACCTCGGCTTCAAGTACGCCACGCAGGCCGGGATCACGATCTCCAAGAACGACGTCGTCGTGCCGCCCGAGAAGCAGTCGATCCTCGACCGCTACGAAAAGCTCGTCGGCGACATCACCAGCCAGTACGAGGACGGGCTGATCACGCAGGAGGAGCGCCACGAGGCGGTCGTCGAGCAGTGGAACGCGGCCACGGACGAGGTCGCCGAGGCGATGATCGAGAACTTCAACAAACTCAACCCGATCTACATGATGGCCGACTCCGGCGCCCGCGGCTCGTTCAAGCAGATCCGCCAGCTGGCGGGGATGCGCGGCCTGATGGCGAACCCGAAGGGCGAAATCATCGAGCGCCCGATCAAGGCCAACTTCATGGAGGGCCTGTCCGTGCTCGAGTACTTCATCTCCACGCACGGCGCGCGCAAGGGGCTCGCCGACACGGCGCTGCGCACCGCCGACTCGGGCTACCTGACGCGGCGCCTGGTGGACGTCGCCCAGGACGTGATCATCCGCGAGGCCGACTGCGGCACCGAGGACTACATCGAGATGGCCGTGTTCACCGCCGGCGGCGAGCCCAACGACGGGCTCGTCGGGCGGATCGCCGCACGCGACATCACAACCAAGCGCGGGCGCATGCTCGCCGAGCAGGGCAAGGAAGTCGGCCGCGAAGAGCTCGCCCAAATCGTGCAGGCCTTCCAGGACGACCACGACAAGGGCAACGAGGTCCGGGTGGCGGTGCGCTCGGTGCTCAAGTGCGAGGCGCCCAGCGGCGTGTGCCAGGCCTGCTACGGACGCGCGATGGCCACCGGCGCGCTCGCCCAGATCGGCGACGCTGTCGGGATCGTCGCCGCGCAGTCGATCGGCGAGCCCGGCACCCAGCTGACGATGCGCACCTTCCACACCGGCGGTGTCGCCGGCGCGGACATCACCCACGGCCTGCCGCGCGTGGTCGAGCTGTTCGAGGCGCGCCGGCCGAAGGGCCTCGCGAAGATCGCCGAGCAGGACGGCAGCGTCTCGATCGAGGAGAGCGACAAGGCGCTCACCGTCGTCATCACCGACGACGCCGGCGAGGAGCACCGCCACGCCTTCCCGCGGCGCACGCGCCTGTTCGTCTCAGACGGCGAGAACATCAAAGCCGGCAAGCAGCTCAACGAGGGCTCCGTGTACCCGCACGAGCTGCTCGCGATCCGGGGGCGCACGGAGACCGAGCAGTACCTCGTCAAGGAGGTCCAGGAGGTCTACAAGTCCCAGGGCGTGGACATCAACGACAAGCACATCGAGCTGATCGTCCGCCAGATGCTCAAAAAGGTGCGCGTCGACCAGAAGGGCGACACCGACTACCTGCCCGGGCAGTTCGTCGACCGCTTCGAGTTCGCGAAGGCCAACGAGGCGGTCAGCCAGGAAGGCGGCGAGACCGCGCAGTTCGAGGACATCATCCTGGGCATCACCAAGGCGTCGCTGAACACCGACTCGTTCCTGTCCGCCGCGTCCTTCCAGGAGACGACCAAGGTGCTCACCGACGCAGCCCTGGAAGGCAAGATCGACCGCCTGAACGGCCTCAAGGAGAACGTGATCATCGGCAAGCTGATCCCGGCCGCCACCGGGCTGAAGCGCTACCGGCGGATCGAGATCGAGCCCTCCGAACCGCTGCCGCGGGCGATCGACGACGTCGGCCTGCTCGATCAGGACGAGATCGCCGCCGAGCTCGGGCTCGCGGGCGACGGCCTCGGCGGCGGCTACGGGCAGGAGTTCGACGCCGACCTCGCCTCGCTCGAGAAGATCGGCGCCGGCGGCAGCGACCCGGGCTTCGCCGAGGAGCTCGCCGAGCTCGAGCTCCCCGAGGAGGAGCTCGGCGACGAATAGGCCGCTGCGCCCCTGAGCGCCGGGCGGTCGCCTGCGCGGGCGGCGGCCGCCCGGCGCGCTCCCTTTGGACGGCTGTCCATGGCTTGCGCGGCCGGACGGCACTAGCTTTCACGTCGCGGCCCGCTGTACTGCTCCCACGTCACGCCGGGCGGCCACGCGTGATGGCGTCCTTCCTTACGCCCAGAATGGTGTTCGTGCACGTCCCCAAGACCGGCGGGACGTGGGTCACGCACGCGGTCATCGCGGCCGGGGTCCAAGTCGCCCCGCCCGACCCCGGAGGCGGACGTCACTACTCCGAGCACGGCCACGCCACGCTGCGCGACACGGCTACCGCCGGGCGCATGAGCGTCGCGTTCGTGCGCCATCCGCTCGACTGGTGGCGCTCCTACTGGGGTCACCGGATGCGCGCGGGGTGGGCGCCCGACAGCGAGCTGGACGCGACGGTGGCCGACGCGGACTTCAACGCGTTCGTGCTGCGCGTGCTCGATCGCCACCCGGGGCACTTCACCGAGACGGTGCGCTCGTTCGTCGGCCTGCCGGAGCCCGAAGTCGACTTCGTCGGACGCTACGAGCGCCTCGTCGAGGACACCGCGCGCGCGCTCGCGCTCGGAGGGGAGCGCTTCCGCGCGAGCGCCCTACGCGCCCACCCGCCCGAGAACGTCAACGACTACACCCGCTTTCCCGCGCGCTACCGTCCCGACGTCGCAGCCCGTCTCGCGCACGCCGAGCGCGAGACGATCGAACGCTACTACCCCTACCAACCGGTGCCGGCCGCGCTCGTGTGCGGCAGCGAGCACCGCGAGGAGGATCGCCCGGACACCCGCGCCGCCCGGGGCGAGGAGCTCGAGTCGCTGCGCTCCTACTCAGCGGGGCTCGAGCGCACCCTGCGGCTCGCGCACGCGCGCGAGCTGCGCCTCGAGCTCGAGCTCGAGCACGCCCGCCGCCGGCTAGATGCCGCCACGCGCGCTCACGACTCGCTGCTCAACAGCCGCCTGGTGCGCTATACCCGCCCGTTGCGCACGCGCTACTACGCCGCCCGGGAGCGGCCTAGCTCGCTTGCCCGAGCGCGCTCGCCCAACGGCTCAGCCGCAGCGCCTCCGCGTCGGTGAGGCCGCGCTCAGGCGCCGTCTGCACGAGCAGGGTCGGCGCCTTGCGAGCACGCGCCCACTGCTCGCACGCGCCGTCGAGCGCGTCGTCGATCCACGCGAGCGCCCGCCCGCCGGCGTACGCGTCGATCGCGTCGAGCTTCCAGTGCGCTCGCGCGCCCTCGCGTCCGCCTACGGCGCGCTCGAAGCGCAGGAACGGCAGCGCCGGCGGCAGCCCGAGAAGGTGGGGCAGGTGCTCGTTCGCACGCTCTTCCCAGCCGCTCGCCCACACGAGCTCGAACAGCGCCCCCAGGTCGAGCAGGTGTGCGGCGGCGGTGGCCGAAAGAAAGTGCGGTATGCCCTCGATCGAGTGGAAGGAGCCATCGAGCGGCTGTCCCGCGGCCTGCGCGGCGCCGCCGGGCGCTGCGCTCGCTGGGATCAGCCGCGATCGCTCCCAGCCGCCGAACAGCGAGATCACGCCGTCGACGTCGACCATCAGCAGCGGCCTGGCTCGCTCTTCGCCCGCACGAAAGGGGTCTTTAGCTTGCGTACAGGTCAAGGTGGGTAGGGTGGCGCGGACGGCTTATGCGCCGAGTTCGCCGGGGCGCAGTAAAGCACCCGCGGGCACCGGCCGATTGACCATACCGTCGGACCACCAACCATGACGCTCGATCTAGGCATACTCCTCGCGCTCGCCTGCGCCTTCGTCGCGAACCTGGGCTTCTTCTACAAGTACCGGGGCGCCAACGAAGTGCCGGGCGTGCAGGTCATGCACCCGCTGCGCTCCGTCAGGGCGCTGTACTCCTCGAAGTGGTTCACGCTCGGGATGATCACCGCGTGCGTCAGCTGGGCCCTGCACGTGGCGGCGCTCGCGATGGCGCCGATGTCGGTCATCCAGGTCTCGCTCGCCGCCGGCGTCGTGTTCATAGCCGTGATGGCGGACCGCCTGTTCGGCTTCCAGGTCGGCCGCCGCCAGTGGCTCGGGCTGTTCCTCACCGCCGCCGGGCTGGTGCTGCTCGGCGTGACGCTGCCAGCCATGCACGGCGCGCACTCGCACTTCTCGCCCGCGGTCATGATCTCCTTCGAGGCCGTCCTGTTCGGCATCGGCGGGCTCTTGATCATGGGGCCGCGGATGGGCGGCGCGGCCGAGCACCACGGCGTCATGTTCGGCGCGGCCGCCGGCGTCCTGTTCGGCGTCTCGGACACCGCCATCAAGGCGCTCACCGGGATCGTCGGTGCGCACGGCGCGCTCGGGCTGCTGCTCAGCCCGTGGCTGGCGGTCGCCGTGGTCGCCTCGATCGTCGCGTTCTTCGCCTCCGCCCGCGGTCTCCAGGACGGCCAGGCCGTCCCAGTGATCGCCGTCACGGGCACCGCCGCGAACATCGCCGGCATCGCCGGCGGGATCGTCGTGTTCGGCGACCCCGTCGCCGCCGGCCCGCTCGGCGTGATGCTGCAGGCACTCGCGTTCGTGCTCGTGATTGTCGCAGCGGCGCTGATGCCGGCTCCCGTGCGCTCCGCCGGCATCGCCCCGCAGCCCGCCTAGCCGGAGCTGGCCCATCGGCGGCCCGCTCGCGGTGTCCGCCCGGCTCGCCAAGCCCCCGCGGCGCTGCTAGCATCCGCCGAGATGCCGACGACCTCGCAGCTCGTGCGCAAGGGGCGCGTGACGCCCAAGAAGAAGATCGCCACCCCCGGCCTGAAGTCGGGCAAGGGTCGCAAGAAGAAGGTCGCGGCGCCGCAGCGCCGAGGCGTGTGCACCCGCGTGTACACGACCACCCCGAAGAAGCCAAACTCCGCGTTGCGCAAGGTCGCGCGGGTACGCATCTCCGGCTCGATCGAGGTCACCGCGTACATCCCCGGCGAGGGCCACAACCTGCAGGAGCACTCGGTCGTGCTCGTGCGCGGCGGACGAGTCAAGGACCTGCCGGGCGTGCGCTACAAGGTCGTGCGCGGCACGCTCGACGCGGCCGGGGTCAGCGACCGCAAGAAGGCGCGCTCGCAGTACGGCGTCAAGAAGAAATAGCCGAGCGTCCGCGAGAGCCCAGACACGATGCCCCGCCGCGCCGCCGCACAGGTCCGTCCGCTTGATCCGGACCCGATCCATCGCTCGAAGCTCGTCCAGCAGGTGATCAACAAGGTGATGCTCGACGGCAAGAAGTCGACCGCCGAGCGGATCGTCTACGACGCGCTCGCGCTGCTCGGCGAGCGCAGCGACAAAGACCCGATCGAGACGCTCGACGGCTCGATCAAGGCGCTCACGCCGACGCTCGAGGTGCGCTCGCGGCGGGTCGGCGGCGCGACCTACCAGGTGCCCGTCGAGGTGCCCTCGCGGCGCGCTCGCACCCTGGCCGTGCGCTGGCTTGTCGAGTTCGCCCGCCAGCGCCGCGAGAAGACCATGGCCCAGCGCCTGGCCAACGAGCTGATGGACGCCCAGTCCCAGCAGGGTGGCGCTTACAAGCGCAAGGACGACATCTATCGCATGGCTCAGGCCAACAAGGCCTTCGCCCACTACCGCTGGTAGAGCGCTCCGCGTGCGCGTTCGCGCTCCGGGTGCGTTCGCGCTCCGCGTGCGCCGCGTGCGCGTTCGCGCTCCGCGTGCGTTCGCGCTCCGTGTGCGCGTGAATTTTTCTGAACGGACCGGTTGAAGGACAAAGCTTCGGTACCTAAACTTTCGCTACCGAATGCCTTCTTCCGCTTCCAGGCAGGCATCAGTCGACGCGGCACATGGGCACGACCCGCACGCGTCCGTGAAGATCGAGCGCCACGTGTGGGTGATCTCCGGCGTGGTGATCCTCGGGATGATCATGTCGATCCTCGACACCACCATCGTCAACGTCGCGCTGCGCACGCTGGGGCACGAACTGCATAGCAACATCGCGCAGGTGCAGTGGGTGGTGACCGGCTATCTGCTGTCGCTCGGCGCCGTCATACCGGTCACCGGCTGGGCCTCACGGCGTTGGGGCGCCAGACGCGTGTACCTGGTCTCGCTCGTGCTGTTCACGGCCGGCTCGGCCGCCTGCGGGCTGTCGAGCTCGCTGACCGCGCTGGTCGTCTTCAGGGTGCTGCAGGGCGTGGGCGGGGGCATGATCATGCCGGTCGCGCAGCTGATCATGGCCCAGGTCGCCGGCCCCCAGCGGATGGGCCGGGTGATGGGCGTGGTCTCGATGCCCGCCATGCTCGCGCCGATCTTCGGGCCGGTCATCGGCGGGGCGATCCTCGAGCACCTGCACTGGTCGTGGATCTTCTTCGTCAACGTGCCCGTCGGCGCGGTCGCGTTCGCGCTTGCCTGGCGCATGCTCCCGCGCACCGACTCGGGCGAGGCGGGGCCGCTGGACGTGCTCGGCCTCGCGCTGCTGCCCACGGGCGCGGCCGCGATCGTGTACGGCCTCAGCGAACTCGGCTCCGGCGCCAGCCTGGGCTCCGCGATCGTGCTCGCGCCGCTGATCGCCGGAGCGGCGTTGTCGATCGCGTTCACGCTGCACGCGCTGCGCATCGAGCGCCCGCTGCTGGACGTCCGCCTGTACGCCAACCGCGTGTTCTCGGGCGCGTCGTTCACGACCTTCGGCCTCGGCGCCGCGCTGTTCGGCGCGATGATCCTGGTGCCGCTGTACTACCAGGAAGTGCGGGCCGAGAGCGTCATCAACACCGGCCTGTTGAACGCTCCCCAGGGCATCGGCGCGCTCGTGGCGATGCCGATCGCAGGGCGTCTCACCGACCGCTTCGGCGGCGGGCGGATCGCGCTGGTGGGGGTGTCGATCCTGTGCGTCAGCACCCTCCCGCTGGCCTTCGTCGGCGCGCACACCTCGATCGTCGGCCTGTCCGCGCTGCTGGTCGTGCGCGGCGTGAGCATCGGCCTGTCGTTCATGCCCGCGATGACCGCCGCCTTCGCGTCCATGCGCCCGGACCAGCTGTCCGACGCCACGCCGCAGATCAACGTGTTGATGCGCCTCGGCAGCGCGATCGGCGTGGCGATCCTCGCGGTGGTGCTGGAGCGCGCCTCCGGGCGCGCCAGCGTGCACCCGGTGCACGCCTTCGACACCGCCTACTGGTGGGGCCTTGGCATCGCCGTGCTGTCGCTGATCCCGTGCCTGATGCTGCTGCGCGCCGAGCACCCGCGCGCGCGAGCGGCGCCGAGCGGCGCCGAGCCCGCGGTCGATATCGGGGTCTAGCCGATGCTGGACGCCACCAGCGGTCTGCGAGGACAGGCGAGCGCACGATGAGCACTCCCGCGGTGGCCGGCGAGCGCCCCGAGGCGGACGAGCCCGCGCAGGAGCGCGAGGCGCAGCTGACCGAACTGGCGGCGGCCTTTCGCCGCGTGTTTCGCAGCTTCAGCCGCCTGCGTGGGCGCGACACGCACCTGGGCGCCGGCGAGCTCTCGCACGCCCAGGCGGAGCTGTTGATCGAGCTGCACGAGCGCGGCGAGCTGCCCGCGGGCGAGCTCGCGGCCGCCGCCCGGCTGACGCCCGCGTCGGTCACGCAGATGCTCGAGCACCTCGCCGAGCAGGGCCACGTCGAACGCGTGCGCTCGCAGCGCGACCGGCGCGTGGTCGTCACGCGCCTGACGCCGCTGGGCGCGCGCCGGATCGAGGCCAAGCGGGCGCTCTGGCAGAGCCGCTGGGAGCAGGCGCTCGACGGGCTCGACGCGCACGAGCTGCGCGCCGCCACCCGCGTGCTCGAGCGCCTGGCGGCGATGGTCGAGGACGCGCCCGCCGGCGAGGGCTGCAAGGAGCGCTCCTGAGCGCCCTTCCAGCGCGCTCGCGCCGGGCGCGATGACGGCAGGATGCCCGTCTGGAACGCCGAATCCCTCTGCTATAGTCGGGGCCGCGTCGCGGGTGGACGCGCACAGTTGTGTGTGCGCCCGCGGACACGGCAATCAGATGGAGACCTCGAGCAGATAGCGACGCAGAGCGGTCCACACCGGACCAGCTGCGCGCATGGGCCCGAGGGGCCTATTTTTTTGCCCGCGCGCGGCCCCGAGCAACGATCACCACCGCCACACATGCCACGTAAGTTCTCCCTCCAAAACACGCGCAACATCGGGATCATGGCGCACATCGACGCCGGCAAGACGACGACGACCGAGCGCATCCTCTATTACACCGGCCGCACGTACAAGATCGGCGAGGTGCACGAGGGCGCGGCCGTGATGGACTGGATGGAGCAGGAGCAGGAGCGCGGCATCACGATCACCTCCGCCGCGACCACCGCGCAGTGGAAGGGCCACCGCATCAACATCATCGACACGCCCGGCCACGTCGACTTCACGGTCGAGGTCGAGCGCTCGCTGCGTGTCCTGGACGGCGCGATTGCGCTGTTCGACTCGGTCGCCGGCGTCGAGCCGCAGTCGGAGACCGTCTGGCGCCAGGCCGACAAGTACCACGTGCCGCGCATCGCCTACATCAACAAGATGGACCGCATCGGCGCCGATTTCGAGAAGGGCGTACAGACGATGGTGGACCGGCTCGGTGCGCACCCGGTGCCGATCCAGCTGCCGATCGGCGCCGAGGGCGAGTTCGAGGGCGTGATCGACCTCGTGGGCATGAAAGCGATCGTCTACAGGGACGAGCTCGGCAAGGAACAGGAGGAGGTCGAGATCCCCGAGCGTCTCGCGGACGCCGCGGCGGTCGCTCGCGAGCACCTGCTCGAGGAGATCTCCCACTACGACGACGCGCTGCTCGAGCTGCTGCTCGAGGAGGCGGAGGTGCCCCAGGACGTCCTCAAGCAGGCGATCCGCAAGGCCACGCTCTCGACCAAGCTCACGCCCGTGCTGTGCGGCTCCTCGTTCAAGAACAAGGGCGTGCAGCCGCTGCTGGACGCGGTCATCGACTACCTGCCCTCGCCGCTTGACGTCCCGCCGGTGGTCGGCACCGAACTGATCAAAGGAGAGGAGAACGAGCGCGAGGTCGTGCGCAAGGCCGACGACGCCGAGCCGTTCGCGGCGCTCGCCTTCAAGATCGCCGCCGACCCCTACGTCGGCAAGCTCACCTACTTCCGCGTGTACTCCGGGCACCTGCAGGCGGGCTCGCGCGTGCTCAACGTCAGCACCGGGCGGACCGAGCGGATCGGGCGGATCCTGATGATGCACGCCAACGACCGTGAGGAGGTCGAGGAGGTCTACGCCGGCGACATCGCCGCGGCGGTCGGGATCAAGCAGGTGATGACCGGCGACACGCTCGCGGCCCCCGACGCGCCGATCCACCTCGAGCAGATCATCTTCCCCGAGCCCGTCATCAAGGTCGCGGTCGAGCCCAAGACGAAGGTCGACCAGGAGAAGATGTCCACGGCGCTCGGGCGCCTGGCCGAGGAGGACCCGACCTTCCAGGTGCGCACCAACGAGGAAACCGGGCAGACGGAGATCTCGGGCATGGGCGAGCTGCACCTCGAGGTCCTGGTCGACCGGATGAAGCGCGAGTTCGGCGTCGAGGCGAACGTCGGTCGCCCGCAGGTCTCCTACCGCGAGACGGTGCGCGGGACAGTCGAGCACGTCGAAGGCAAGTTCGTACGCCAGACCGGGGGCTCGGGCCAGTTCGGCGTGGTGTTCATCAACCTCGAGCCCTCGCCCGGCGACGGCTTCGAGTTCGTCAACAAGATCAAGGGCGGCACCGTCCCCTCCGAATACATCCCGGCAGTCAAGAAGGGAATCGAGGAGGCGCTCGAGACGGGCGTGAAGGCCGGCTACCCGATGGTCGACGTGCGCGTGACGCTGACCGACGGCAAGTACCACGAGGTCGACTCCTCCGAGGTCGCCTTCAAGGTGGCGGGCTCGCTCGCGATCAAAGAGGCGGCCAGGCGCGCCAAACCGGTGCTGCTCGAGCCGATCTTCGCGGTCGAGGTGGTCACGCCCGAGGAGTTCCTCGGCGATGTGATCGGCGACCTCTCGCGCCGGCGCGGCCGGGTCGAAGGCCAGGAGCGCCGCGGCAACGCGCTGGCGGTCACGGCCAAGGTGCCGCTGAGCGAGATGTTCGGCTACGCGACCGACCTGCGCTCGAACACGCAGGGACGCGCGACCTACACGATGCAGTTCGACGCCTACGAGGAGGTCCCGCCGAACATCGCCGAGAAGATCGTCGAGCAGCGAACCGGCGAGCCCGTCCCAGCCTGAGCGGCCGGACCGCATCATCATCACCAGCAGTCAATGAGAGCCGCATTCAGATAGATTCTTCAGGTTCGCCTTCCAAGGGGCGGACGTTCAAGCCGATACAGGAGCGAACGAAAAGTGGCGAAGGAGAAGTTCGAGCGCGACAAGCCTCACGTGAACGTCGGGACCATCGGTCACATCGACCATGGCAAGACGACGCTGACCGCTGCCATCACCACGGTGCTGGCTGAGAAGGGAGGCGCCGAAGCTCGCAGCTTCGAGGAGATCGACAACGCGCCCGAGGAGAAGGAACGCGGGATCACGATCGCGACCTCGCACGTCGAGTACCAGACCGAGAATCGCCACTACGCGCACGTCGACTGCCCCGGCCACGCCGACTACGTCAAGAACATGATCACGGGCGCCGCGCAGATGGACGGCGCGATCCTCGTCGTCTCCGCCGCCGACGGGCCGATGCCGCAGACGCGCGAGCACATCCTGCTCGCCCGCCAGGTGGGCGTGCCCTACATCGTCGTGTTCCTGAACAAGGCCGACATGGTCGACGACGAGGAGCTGCTCGAGCTGGTCGAGGTCGAGGTCCGCGAGCTGCTCTCCGAGTACGACTTCCCCGGCGATGACATCCCGTTCATCACCGGCTCGGCACTCAAGGCGCTGGAAGGCGACGAGGCGTACAAGCAGAAGATCCTCGACCTCGCGGCCGCGCTCGACGACTACATCCCCGAGCCCGTACGCGAGCTCGACAAGCCGTTCCTGATGCCCGTCGAGGACGTCTTCTCGATCACCGGCCGCGGCACGGTGGCGACCGGGCGCGTCGAGCAGGGAATCGTCAAAACCGGCGACACGGTCGAAATCGTGGGCGTCCACGACTCGACCTCGACGGTCGTCACCGGGGTCGAGATGTTCCGCAAGATCCTCGACGAGGGCCGCGCGGGCGACAACGTCGGGTGCCTGCTGCGCGGCACCAAGCGCGAGGAGATCGAGCGCGGGCAGGTGCTGTGCAAGCCCGGGTCGATCACCCCGCACACCAAGTTCAAGTCGGAGGTCTACGTGCTCAAGAAGGAGGAGGGTGGTCGTCACACCCCGTTCTTCACGGGCTACCGGCCTCAGTTCTACTTCCGCACGACCGACGTCACCGGCGTGGCCAAGCTCCCCGAGGGTGTCGAGATGGTGATGCCGGGCGACAACGTGCAGATGGAAATCGAGCTGATCCAGCCGATCGCCATGGACCAGGGCCTACGCTTCGCCATCCGAGAGGGCGGGCGCACGGTCGGCTCGGGCGTCGTCAGCGAGATCGTCGAGTAGCACCCGCGCGTCGATCCGAACACGCTCGGGAGACGCGCGCATTGGCAGTCCGATACGACTAATTTTCGAGCCCACCGCAAGGTGTGGCGGCGATCAGGCGGGTTCGCGCAAGAGCACCCGCCCTGCTCTCCCCGCCCGGCGATGGGTCGGCGCGAGTCGCTCCCGCCGACCTCGGCACGGCAGCCGGCACACACCAGGGCACCGCGACCCACACCAGCACGACACCACATTCACAGCAGACGAGACGAGCACACGAGAGCTTCCATGGCCGCCGCCAACCAGAACAAGATCCGCATCCGCCTGAAGGCGTACGACACCTCCGCGATCGAGTCGGCGGCGCGGGAGATCGTCGAGACCGCCACGCGCACCGGTGCGAGCGTCTCGGGCCCCGTGCCGCTGCCGACCGAGAAGAACGTCTACTGCGTGATCCGCTCCCCGTTCAAGGACAAGGACTCGCGCGAGCACTTCGAGATCCGCACGCACAAGCGCCTGATCGACATCCACCAGCCGACGCCCAAGACCGTCGACTCGCTCCAGCGCCTGGACCACCTGCCGGCGGGCGTGGACATCGAGATCCGCCTCGCCACCTGACCGATCGATGCCCGCGATTCTCGCCAAGAAGCTCGGTATGACCCAGGTCTTCCAGGAGGATGGCAGCGTCGCGCGCGTGACCGTGCTGCAGGCCGGCCCGTGTCCGGTGACGGCGATCCGCACCGCCGAGCGCGACGGCTACGCCGCCGTGCAGCTGGCGTTCGGCCAGGCCAAGGAGAAGCACCTCTCAAAGGCCGAGCTCGGACACCTGAAGAAGGCGGACGCGCCGCCGCTGCGCACGCTCGCCGAGTTCCGCGACGAGCAGGTGCAGCTCGCAGACGGCGCCGAGCTCGTGCTCGGCGCCAGCGTGACCGTCGAGTCCTTCGAGGTCGGCGCGCGCGTGAAGATCTCCGGCACCTCCAAGGGCAAGGGCTTCCAGGGCACGATCAAGCGCCACGGCTTCGCCAGCGGCCCCAAGTCACACGGCTCGCACAACGTTCGCGCCCCCGGGTCGATCGGCGCCTCGGCGACGCCCTCGCGCGTCATGAAGGGCATCCGCGGGCCCGGCCAGATGGGCAACAAGCGCGCCACCCAGAAGGGCCTTGAGATCGTGCGCGTGGACAGCAGCGAGAACCTGCTGCTCGTACGCGGCTCGGTCCCCGGCCCGACGGGCGCGGTCGTGGAGGTGCGAAGCGATGCCTGAGGCCCCGGTTCTGAGCGCCGGCGCCGCGGGCCAGGGCAAGAAGGTCAAGCTCGAGGACTCCGCCTTCGGCGCCCGCTTTGCCGGCTCGCTCGTGCACCAGAGCGTGCGCGCCGAGCAGGCCGCCCGCCGGCGCGGCACCGCCGCGACCAAAACGCGCGGCCTGGTCTCCGGCGGCGGCGCCAAGCCCTGGCGTCAGAAGGGCACCGGGCGCGCGCGCGCGGGCTCGAGCCGCTCGCCCGTGTGGACCGGCGGTGGCACCGTGTTCGGCCCCCACCCGCGCTCCTACACTTTCAAGGTCAACCGCAAGGAGCAGCGCGCGGCGCTGCGCAGCGCGCTCTCGCTGCACGCCGGGCGCGGCTCGCTCGCGGTGCTCGACGCGAGCGCCTTCACCGAGCCCAAGACCCGCCGGGCGGCCGAGCTGCTCGACGATTGGCGCTCGCCCGCCGAGCTGCTGCCGGCGCTCGTGGTGCTCGACGCCGAGGAGTCCCACGCGGCGCTCTCGTTTCGCAACCTCGACCGGGTTGCCGTGCTGAGCGCCGCGAGCGTCGGCGTCGCAGACCTGCTGGGCGCGGCCTCGCTAGTCATCTCCGAGCCGGCTCTGCAGACGCTGAGCGCGCGCGCCGCGCAGCCGCGCACAAGGGGCGCATCCTGATGGAGCACACGCAGGTGCTCATTCGCCCGGTCGTCTCCGAGAAGAGCTACGTGCTCTCGGCGGCCGACCGCTACACCTTCCGCGTCCACGCCGACGCCCACAAGACGCACATCCGCCAGGCTGTCGAGGCGCTGTTCGACGTGCACGTCGTCGAGGTCCGCACGATGAGCGTCAAGTCCAAGCCCAAGCGCCGCGGCAACACCGCGCGCGGGCGCACGCGCGAGTGGAAGAAGGCGATCGTGCAGATCCGCCCGGGCGAGAGCATCCCCATATTCCAGGGCCTGAGCGGCCTCGAGTCCTGAGATGCCGATCCGCAAGCCACGCCCCACGAGCCCCGGCCGGCGCTTCGTCTCCTATCCGGACTTCGCGGAGCTCACCAAGTCAAAGCCCGAGAAGACGCTCGTCGAAGGGCTGACCAAGAGCGGCGGGCGCAACTCCTATGGACGCAAGACCGCCCGCCACCGCGGCGGCGGCGCCAAGCGCGCGTATCGCAGGATCGACTTCAAGCGCCGCAAGGACGGCGTCGAGGCGAGGGTCGCGGCGATCGAGTACGACCCCAATCGCTCCGCGTACATCGCGCTGCTGCACTACGTGGACGGCGAGAAGCGCTACATCCTCGCGCCCCAGCGCCTCACCGTCGGCATGACCGTCGCATCGGGTGAGAACGCCGACATCGCGGTCGGCAACTGCATGGAGCTCGCGCGCATGCCCGTCGGCACGGTCGTGCACAACATCGAGCTGCAGCCGGGTCGCGGCGGACAGATGGCTCGCTCGGCGGGCGCGTCCGCGCAGCTGATGGCCAAGGACGGCGACATGGCCACGCTGCGCCTGCCCTCGGGCGAGATGCGAATGGTGCGCGCGGAGTGCCGCGCGACCGTCGGCGTGATCGGCAACGCCGAGCACCAGAACGTGAAGGTCGGCAAGGCCGGGCGCAAGCGCCACATGGGCGTGCGCCCGCAGACGCGCGGCACGGCGATGAACCCCGTCGATCACCCGCACGGCGGCGGCGAGGGCTCGACCACGCCCGGGCGCCACCCGGTGACGCCGTGGGGCGTGCCCACGCTCGGCTACCGCACGCGCAAACGCAACAAGACCAGCAGCCGCTACATCGTGCGCGGGCGCCGCCGCGGGAAGGGCCGAAGCCGCTGATGAGGGCCGGAGCGAGGCATGAGTAGATCGAGCAAGAAGGGCCCGTGGGTGGAAGAGCGCCTGATGAAGCGCATCGAAGCGCTGAACGCCGAGAACAACAAAAAAATGCTGCGCACATGGTCGCGCGCGTCGACGATCTTCCCCGAGATGGTCGGGCACACGATCGCCGTCCACGACGGCAAGAAACACGTGCCCGTGTACGTCAGCGAGTCGATGGTCGGCCACAAGCTCGGCGAGTTCGCGCCCACGCGCGTGTTCCGCGGGCACGCCGGCTCCGGGAAGGTTCGATGAGTCCGGACGAGCCCCAGGACGCGCCCGAGGGGCAGACGCCCGCCGCGCCCGCCGAGGGCGAGGCGACGCAGGCCAAAGCCGCCGGCAAACCCGCGCGCAAACGCGCCAAACCAAAAGCCGGCGCCGAAGAGCCCAAGGCGAAGGCGAAGGCCGACGAGGATGAGCCGAACGCCAAGGCCGATCAAGATCGCGCCGCCGCGCCCGGCGCCGGCGACGCGCCCGCCGAGACGCACGCGGCCACCCAGAAAGCCCCGGCCGCCAAAAAACGGGCCGTAAGGAAAAAACCGGCCGCCGAGAAACAGCCGGCCGCCGAGAAAAAGCCGGCGGCCGAGAAAAAGCCGGCCGCCGAGAAACAGCCGGCGGCCGGGCAGAGCGAGCGAGCGGCCAAACCCGCGCCGAGGACGCGCACGAGGGGGAAAGCAATCCCCAAAGCCCCACGGCGCAGGGTCGTGAGCGCGCACGCGCGCTACGTGCGCACCTCGGCGCGCAAGGCGCGCATGATCTGCGGCCATCTGCGCGGCAAGTCCGTGCAGGAGGCGCGCGCTATCCTCGCGTTCACACCTCGTGAGGTGGCACGCGACTGGAGCAAGCTGCTCGAGTCGGCCGTGGCGAACGCCGAGAGCAATCACGAACTGCTCGAGGACGACCTCGTCGTCCGTGAGGCGTACGCCGACGAAGGGCCGACGATCAAGCGCTTCCGGCCGCGCGCGATGGGTCGCGCGACGCCGATTCGCAAGCGCACGAGCCACCTGACGATCACGCTGACCCCGCGCGCGTAGCGCTACACCGACCACAAGACAGGCTGAAAGACAGACAACGCATGGGACAGAAGGTTCATCCAGAGGCAATGCGCGTGGGCTACATCCACGACTGGAAGTCCAACTGGTTCAACGAGCGCAGCTTCGCCGAATACCTCGCCGAGGACGTGCGCGTGCGCGAGCACATCGTCGGCAAGCTCGCCCACGCCGGCCTGTCGGACATCACGATCCGCAAGGACGCCAACGAGCTCGAGGTCAACATCCACACCGCCCGCCCGGGCATCGTGATCGGCAAGTCCGGCACGGAAGTCGACGCGCTGCGCCGCGATCTGCACCGGCTGACCAAAAAGCAGATCAAGGTCAACATCCTCGAGATCAAGCGCCCCGAGCTCGACGCCAAGCTGGTCGCGCAGTCGATCGCCGAGCAGTTGCAGAATCGCGTGGCCTTCCGCCGCGCGATGAAGCGCGCGTTGACCAGCGCGATGCGCTCGGGCGCCAAGGGCGTGAAGGTGCAGGTCGCCGGGCGCCTCGGCGGCGCGGAGATGGCGCGCACTGAAAGCTACTCAGACGGGCGCGTGCCGCTGCACACGATGCGCGCGGACATCGACTACGGCTTCTATGAGGCGCGCACCACCTTCGGTCGGATCGGCGTCAAGTGCTGGGTGAACAAGGGCGAGATCATGCCCGAGGGCTACACCGGTGCGGACCTCACCGACATGACCGCCCCGGCGCCGCCGAGCGACGGGCGCGACGGACGCGACGGGCGCGAGGGCCGCGGCCGCGGCCGGGGCAGCGGCAGCGGCAACGGGCGTGGTGGCGGAACGGGCGGCGGCGGACGCGGCCGCGGCCCCGGTGGGCCAGGCGGCGGACGCGGCGGACGCGGCCCCGGCGGTGGACGCGGCGGGCGCGGCGGCTCCGGACCACAGCCCGGCGGCCCCGCGGGCGAGGGGGTCAGGCGCTGATGCTCTCCCCCAAGCGGGTCAAGCACCGCAAGCAGCACCGCGGGCGCCGGCGCGGGAACTCGCGTGGCCAGCTGCACGTGCAGTTCGGCGACTACGGGCTGAAGTCGCTCGAGTGCGGCTGGCTGACCAACCGCCAGATCGAGGCCGCGCGTATCGCGATGACGCGCAAGATCAAGCGTGGCGGCAAGGTCTGGATCAACGTGTTCCCCGACAAGCCGATCACCAAGAAGCCGGCCGAGACGCGCATGGGCTCGGGCAAGGGCTCTCCCGAAGGGTGGGTCGCGGTCGTCAAGCCCGGCCGCGTGATGTTCGAGCTGGCCGGCGTGTCCGAGCCGCTCGCCCGCGAAGCCATCCGGCTGGCCGCGCACAAGCTGCCCGTCAAGTCGAAGTTCGTGCTGCGCGAGGACTGACGATGAAGGCCGCCGAGATACGAGACCTGGACGACAGCGAACTGGCAAAACGCGTGACCGAGCTGCGCAAAGAGGTGTTCGGGCTGCGCTTCTCGAACGCCACCGGCGAACTCGACGACACGGCCGCGCTTTCTCGCGCCAAGCGCGATCTCGCGCGCGCGCTCACCGTCGCACGCGAGCGCGGACTCAGGGCCGAGGCCGCCCGACACAACTGACGCCAACGACTACACGAGCGACACACAAAGACATGGCAGACGAACCCGACAACGACGCACCCGAGCCAGACGCCGACGCGCCCGAGCCAGACGCCGACGCGCCCGAGCAGGCCGCCGTGGCCGATGCCGGCGCAGCGCCTGAGGACGGGGACGCACAGACCGCGGCCGAGGCCGGCGACGCGGCACACGCGCCCGCGTCCGCCGGGCCCGCGGCCGCCGTCGAGCCCGGCGAGCAGATCACTCGCAAGGAGCGCCGCCGCCGTGCGCGCGCCAAACGCGCGGGCGAGGCGCGCCCGAGCCGCACTCCCGAGGAGCGGCACGGCGAGCGCGTCGCCGAGCGCAAGGCCAAGGCGCTGCGCCGGCGCGCGCGACGGCTGCGCGAACGCGCCAAGGCAACCGAGCGTCGCGCCGCAGCGCCGGCGCCCGAGCCGCTCGCACCCGTGCACGCCCCCGTCGAGGGCAAGCGCAAGGTGCGCCAGGGCGTCGTCGTCTCGGACAAGGCCGCGAAGACGATCACCGTGCGCATCGACGTCGCGCGCCGTCATCGTCGCTACGAGAAGATCGTGCGCAGCTCGAGCACCGTGCACGCCCACGACGAGAACAACGACGCCCACGAGGGCGACGTCGTGCGCGTGATCGAGAGCCGGCCGCTGTCGCGCACCAAGCGCTGGGCGCTCGTCGACGTGCTGGAGAGGGCCCGATGAAAATCGCACATTTTGTCCTCGCGACGGCCCGGATCGCCGGCGCTCGCACCAGCGGGACCGGCCGGACGGAGGTCCGAGCATGATTCAAAACGAGACCCGGCTACGCGTCGCCGACAACTCGGGAGCGCGCGAGATCCTGTGCATTCGCGTCAAGGGCGGCTCGCAGCGGCGCTACGCGTTCGTCGGCGACGTGATCACCGCGACCGTCAAGCAGGCCAACCCGCAAGGGGCGGTCAAAAAGGGCGAGGTCGTCACGGCGGTCATCGTGCGCACGAAGAAGCCGATCGGCCGCGACGACGGCACGTACATCGCCTTCGACGAGAACGCCGCGGTGATCATCGACGACCAGAACAACCCGCGCGGCACGCGCGTGTTCGGACCGGTCGCACGCGAACTGCGCGAGCGCAACTTCATGAAGATCGTCTCGCTCGCCCCCGAGGTGCTGTGATGGCCGCTTCCGGGACTCCGCGACGCCGTGCGCTGAAGATCCGCTCGGGCGATCGCGTACAGGTGATCTCGGGCAAGGACCGCGGCAAGAGCGGCCGGGTGCTGCGCGTCGAAACTAGCAAGCAGCGCCTGTACGTCGAGGGCCTGAACATGAGCAAGCGCCACGTGCGCCCGAAAGAATCGCGCAGCAACAGCGTCACCGGCCAGAACACCGCCGCCCAGCTTGGCGGCGTGATCGACGTCGAGGGGCCGATCCACGTCTCCAACGTCATGCTGCTCGACGCCAAGGGCGCGCCCACGCGCGTCGGGATCGAGCGCAGCGGGGGCGAGCGCGTGCGCATCGCCAGGAAGACCGGCGCGAGGCTCGAGTGATCGTGATGGCCACCGCGACCGACAGCGCCCCACCCGCACGCCTCAAGGCCCGCTATCTGGAGGAGATCCGCCCGGCCCTCATCGCGCGCTTCGGCTACTCCTCGGTCATGCAAGCGCCGAGGATCGAGAAGATCACCGTCAACATGGGGGTCGGGCTCGCCAAGCAGGACTCCAAAATGCTCAGGGCCGCGACCGAGCAGCTGGCCACGATCGCCGGCCAGCAGCCGAGCGTGCGCCGCGCGCGCAAGTCCATCGCCGCATTCAAACTGCGCGAGGGCATGCCCGTCGGCGTCGCCGTCACCCTGCGCGGCGAGCGCGGCTACGAGTTCCTCGACCGGCTCATCTCGATCGCAATCCCGCGAATTCGCGACTTTCGCGGCCTGAACCCCCGCTCCTTCGACGGTCGCGGCAACTACTCCCTCGGGATCAAAGAGCAGATCATCTTCCCCGAAATCGACTACGACGCGATCGACCAGGTGCGCGGCCTGGACGTCACCATCACCACCTCCGCCGCCACCGACATCGAGGCATACGCGCTGCTCGCAGCGCTCGGGATGCCGTTCTCCGCGCAGGGCCGGCCCAAGGGCTATGACCCCGACGCCGACGAGGCCGCCGCACGAGCCCACGAGGAAGCAGAGGCCAGCAAAGCCGCCGCGGCCAACGCCGCCGCGGAGTCCGCAGCCGCGTCCGAGGCGGTCGCGAAGGACGCGGCAGACGCCGCCCAGGAGGTCGTCGCGGAGGAGGTCGTCGAGGAGGCTGCCGGGGAGGAGGCTGTCGCGGAGGAGGCTGTCGCGGAGGAGGCTGCCGTGGAGGCTGCCGTGGAGGAGGTCGTCGAGGAGGCTGCCGTGGAGGAGGCCGTCGCGGAGGAGGTCGTCGAGGAGGCGGTCGTCGAGGAGGCCGCCGTGGAGGCTGTCGCGGAGGAGGTCGTCGCGGAGGCTGTCGCCGAGGAGGTCGTCGCGGAGGCCGCGGCCGAGCCGACCGCGGAGGAACACCGCGACGCACCCGCTGACGCAGATCCCCAGATCACCGAGAAAGGAAGCGAGGACTGATGGCCAAGACCTCGATGCGCGTCAAGCAGGCGCGACCCCCCAAGTTCAAAACTCGCGCATATACTCGCTGCACCCGCTGCGGCCGCCCGCGTGCGGTGTATCGCAAGTTCGGGCTGTGTCGCATCTGCCTTCGCGACCTCGCCCACAACGGCCAGGTTCCCGGGATGACGAAGTCCTCCTGGTAAGCCGCCGGCTCCAGCCCATCCATTCGCCAAACAAGCACGTATAACAATCGCTTTACACCAGTTTCGATAGCACCGCACACAAACGACCCCCGAGCGCCCACGCCATGTCCATGACAGACCCGATAGCCGACTTCCTCACGCGCGTGCGCAACGCGATCCACGCGGCGCACGAGACCGTCGAGGTGCCCGCGTCCAAGCTCAAGCGCGAGCTCGCGAGGATTCTCGACGAGCAGGGCTACATCGAGTCATGGTCGCTCGTGCCCGCCGCCGGGCGCGCGGGTGAGACGATCGAGATCCGCCTGAAGTACACCGAGGACCGGCGCTCGGCGATCACCGGCCTGCGGCGGATCTCGCGTCCCGGGCAGCGCACGTACGTCGACGCCAAGCACATGCCCAAGGTGCTCGGCGGGATGGGCACCGCGATCGTCTCGACCTCGCGCGGGGTGATGACCGGCCACGACGCACGCGCCGCGGGCGTCGGCGGCGAGGTCCTCGCGCAGGTCTGGTGAGGGCGGATGTCACGCATCGGCAGACAACCCATCCCCGTTCCGGCCGGCGTCACCGTGTCGATCGAGCCCGAGTCCGTCAGCGTCAAAGGACCCAAAGGCGAGCTCAGCGAGCGCGTCCACCGCGACATCCAGGTGACCCAGGAGGACGGTCGGCTGCTGGTCACGCGCCCGACCGACCGGGGTGAACACCGCGCCCTGCACGGCCTCACACGCACGCTCGTCGCCAACATGGTCCACGGTGTCACCAGCGGCTATGAAAAGCGCCTCGAGATCCAGGGCGTCGGCTATCGCGCGCAGCTCAAGGGCAAGAACCTCGAGCTCGCCGTCGGCTACTCACACCCCGTCCCCATCCCCGCGCCCAACGGCATCGAGTTCGAAGTGCCCGCGCCCACCCGCGTCGTCGTCAAGGGCATCTCCAAGCAGCTCGTCGGCGAGACCGCCGCGATCATCCGCAAGCAGCGCCCGCCCGAGCCCTACAAGGGCAAGGGCATCCGCTACGAGGGCGAGTACGTGCCCAGGAAGGTCGGCAAGCGCGCATGACCGTGCTCAGCAAGGAGACCCGCAGGCTCAAACGCCGCCGCCGCGTGCGCGCGAAGATCTCCGGCACGGCCGCGCGTCCGCGCATCTCCGTGTTCCGCTCCAACCGCGGCCTCTCCGCGCAGCTCGTCGACGACGTGTCCGCGCGCACGCTCGCCGCCGTGCACTGGTTCGAGCCGCAGCTGCGCTCGCTGCCCAAGGCCGAGCGCGCGAAGCGCGCCGCGCAGCTGCTCGCCCAGCGCGCCCAGGCGGCGGGCGTCTCCGAGGCGGTGTTCGATCGCGGCGGCTACCAGTACCACGGCCACGTCCGAGCCTTCTGCGAAGCCATCCGCGAAGCCGGCATCACCGTCTAGGCGCCCCAGCCCGCTACCCTCTCCTCCTCTTAATGTCCATCTCAATAGATCGCTCAGTCAACTCCGCCGGCCTGGACCTCCAGGAGCGCGTGGTGGAGATCAATCGTGTGGCCAAGGTCGTCAAGGGCGGCAGGCGCTTCTCGTTCACCGCGCTCGTCGTCGTCGGCGACGAACGCGAAGTCGTCGGCGTCGGCTACGGCAAGGCCAACGAGGTGCCGCTCGCGATCCAGAAGGGCGTCGAGCGCGCCAAGAAGGACCTCTTCCGCGTGCCCAAGCACGGCAGCACCATCACCCACCAGACCACCGGCGTGTTCGGCTCCGGCCGCGTATTGCTCAAGCCCGCCTCGCCCGGCACCGGCGTGATCGCCGGCGGCAGCGTGCGCGCCGTGCTCGAGCTCGCCGGCATCCACGACATCCTCTCCAAGAGCCTCGGCACGCAAAACCCCATCAACCTCGTCAAGGCCACCGTCGCCGGCCTGCGCGGACTGCGCACGCCCGACGAGGTCGGCAGGCTGCGCGGGCTGTCCGTCAGCCAGGTGCTCGGCCTCGGCGGCTCGATCGCCGCCAACGGCTCGATCACCGCTCCCGAGCCCCAGCAGGAGACAGCAGGCGACGAGCCCGCGCCCACGCAAGAGCCCGACGCGAGCGCCGCTCACGCGGCAAGCGCCGAGCACGACCTCGCGGCGGCCGCCTCCGACGAGAGCCCAGCGTGATGGCCGCGCTCAGCGTCACCCAGCGGCGCTCGCGCAACGGCGCCAACCGCAAACAGCTCGACACCCTGCGCTCGCTCGGGCTGCGACGCATCGGCCAAACGGTCGAGGTCGACGACTCCGAGCAGACCCGCGGCATGCTCCACGCCGTGCGCCATCTCGTCGAGGTCAAGCACGAGGAGCAGCAGTGAGCGCCGACGGCGAGCACCCGCCCGCGCGCATCGGGCTGCACAGCCTCGCGCCCGCGCCCGGCAGCCGCCGCGCGCGCAAGCGCGTCGGGCGCGGTGAAGGCTCGGGCACGGGCAAGACCGCCGGGCGCGGCCAGAAGGGCGCCGGCGCGCGCTCCGGCTCCAAGCGTCGCGCCAACTTCGAGGGCGGCCAGATGCCGATCCACATGCGCATGCGAAAGCTGCGCGGACCGCACATGAAGAAGTCGATGCCCTTCGAGCCCTTCCGCACCCACACCCAGCCCGTGAACATCGCTTCGCTCGACAGCCGCTTCGACGCCGGCACCGAGGTCACGATCGAGCTCATCCAAGCCAGCGGCCTTGCCTCGCGCAAGGACGTGCCGATCAAGGTGCTCGCCAAGGGCCAGCTCTCCAAGGCGCTCACCGTGCACGCCCACGCATTCTCCGCCGGTGCGCGCCAGCGCATCGAGGCGGCCGGCGGCACCTGCGTCGTGTCCGAGCCCGCCCCCGGGCGGCCATCGTGATCGCTGCCGACGCCGCCCCCGCGCCGGCAAACGTCGCTCCGGGGCCGCCCGAGAGCTAAAATCGGCCCTCCCGCCCATGCTCTCGACGATCCTCAGCGCCTTCCAAGTCGCGGACATCCGCAAGAAGATCGCCTTCACGGCGGGGATGCTGCTGATCTACCGCCTCGGCTCGCACGTGCCCGTGCCCGGCGTCAACCTGACCGCCGTCAACAACATCCAGAAGGAGTTCGGCGGCGGCGGGATCCTCAGCTACCTGAACCTCTTCTCCGGTGGCGGGCTCTCCAAACTCGCGATCTTCGCGCTGGGCATCATGCCCTACATCACCTCCTCGATCATCCTGCAGCTGCTGCAGGTCGCCGTGCCGTCGCTCGAGAAGCTCTCAAAGGAAGGCGAAGTCGGGCAGGCGCGCATCACCCAGTACACCCGCTACCTGACCGTCGCGCTCGCGTTCGCCCAGTCCATCGGCTACGTCTTCCTGTTCCACAGCTTCCAGGCGAAAGCCGGCGAAAACGTCATCACGCACTTCGACGTCGCGCACATCTTCCTGATCGTCGTGTGCCTCACCACCGGCTGCGTCCTGCTCATGTGGGTCGGCGAGCTCATCACCCAGCGCGGCATCGGCAACGGCATCTCGCTGCTGATCTTCGCCTCGATCATCTCGCGCCTGCCCTCCGGCATCGAACAGTGGTGGACCACCCAAGACCAGGTCTTCAAGGTCATGGCCCCGTTCCTCGTGCTCGTCGTCGTCGCCGCCATCGTCTTCGTCCAGGAAGGCCAGCGGCGCATCCCCGTCCAGTACGCCAAGCGCGTAATCGGCCGGCGCATGACCGAAGGTGGCCAGACCTACCTGCCGCTGCGCGTCAACATGGCCGGCGTCATCCCCGTGATCTTCGCCGCCAGCCTCATGGCCTTCCCGCCCACCGTCGGCCAGCTCGTCAAAACCCGCTGGGGCCAGAACCTGTCCGACTTCTTCACGCCCAACGGCTGGCACTACGTGCTCGGCGAGTCGCTGCTGATCATCGTCTTCACCTACTTCTACACCGCCGTCACCTTCAACCCCGTCGACCAGGCCGACAACCTCAAGAAGTACGGCGGCTTCATCCCCGGTGTGCGCCCAGGGCGCCCGACCGCCGAATTCCTCGACCGCGTCCTCGCGCGCCTGACCTTCCCCGGCGCGCTGTTCCTCGCCGCCGTCGCCGCCCTGCCCGCGATCCTCTTCTCACAGACCCACCAGCAGTTCCAGTTCGGCGGCACCTCGATCCTGATCGTCATCGGGGTCGCGCTCGAAACCATGAAGCAGCTCGAGGCGCAGCTCATGATGCGAAGTTACGAGGGGTTCCTGAAGTGACGCTTCGCCCATCCGCCTCGCGGCCGCGACTTCGCAACGGCCGCCACGCGGATCGGCGTCGCAACGGCCGCCACGCGGATCGGCTTCGCAACGGCCGCCGCGCGGATCGGCTTCGCTCGGGGGTGCGCGCCGCGGGACCTCGCTTGGAGCGTGCGCGCGCGCGCCGGAGGACTTCGCTCCGGGCCCCCGCGCCCGGCGCGCGCAAACCCCCGCTGCGGCTCACCAGGGTGGAAACCGCACCACCTCAGCGGGTAGGCTGCCCCAGAGTTGTCCGAACTGAACCTCATCCTGCTCGGGCCGCCGGGCGCCGGAAAGGGCACCCAGGCCGACCGCCTGCATGAAGACTTCGCGCTGCCGCACATCTCCACCGGGGACATCCTGCGCGCGCAGGTCGCCCACGGAACCGAGCTCGGCCGCGAGGCGAAGCGCTACATGGACGCCGGCGAGCTCGTGCCCGACGAGCTGATCGTGCGGATGATCACCGAGCGCGTCGATGACCTCGACGCCCGCGACGGCTTCCTGCTCGACGGCTTCCCCCGCAACGAGCGCCAGGCCGACGCGCTCGCCGAGGCGCTCGCGCGCCTGGAGCGGCGGCTGAGCGCCGCGCTGTTGATCGACGTGCCCGACGAGGACGTCGTCCGGCGTCTCGCCGGGCGGCGCGTGTGCGTGAAGAACCCCACGCACATCTACCACGTCGATTTCGACCCGCCCAAGCACGACGACGTCTGCGACCAGGACGGTGCCCGCCTGCTCCAGCGCGACGACGACCGCGAGGATGTCATCCGCCGGCGCCTGCAGGTCTACCACTCACACACAGAGCCGCTCATCGCCTACTACGACCGCGCCCAGCTGCTGCGCCGCGTCGACGGACGACGCAGCCCCGACGAGGTCCACGCGCACATCCGCGCGACCGTCGCAACGCTGCGCATGGAGGACAACCTGGACAACCTGTAGCGCGCATCGCCGCTCGCCCCTCGTCCCGTTCCGGCGCCGCCGGCGGACGCCCCAAAGCCCGCCGGGGGACGCCCCAGAGCCCGCCGGGGGACGCCCCAGAGCCGCGCCGCGGCGCTCAGGTCCCGCTTTGCATCTCTACTAAGCTCCAGCGGTGATCATCAAGAAGTCTCCCGCGGAGATCGACAAGATGGCGCGTGCGGGCGAGATCCTCGCCCAGACCATGGACGCGATCGAGGCCAACGTCCGTCCCGGCGTCAGCACCGCCGAGCTCGACCAGCTCGCCGAGCGCTTCATCCGCGCGCGCGGCGCGACTCCCACGTTCAAGGGCTATCGCGGCTTTCCCGGCTCGATCTGCGCCTCGCCCAACGCGATGGTCGTGCACGGGATCCCCGGCCCCTACCGCCTCAAGGACGGCGACGTCGTCTCGATCGACGTCGGCGTAACGCTCGACGGGTGGGTCGCGGACGCCGCCCGCACGTTCGCCGTCGGCCAGGTCGACGGGAACGTCCAAGCCCTGCTCACGGCGACCGAGCAGGCGCTGCACGCCGGCGTCGCGCAGTGCCACGCCGGCCGGCGCATCGGCGACGTCTCGAGCGCGATCCAGCGCATGGTCGAGGACGCCGGCTTCTCGATCGTGCGCTCGCTCGTCGGACACGGCGTCGGGCGCAGCATGCACGAGGACCCGCAGGTGCCCAACTACGGCAAGCCCGGCAAGGGCCCGCTGCTGGAGGACGGCCTCGTGCTCGCCGTCGAGCCGATGACCACCGCCGGGCGCCCCGGCGTGCGTGTCGGCGGCGACGGCTGGGCGATCTTCTCCCAGGACGGCTCGGCCGCCGCGCACTTCGAGTTCACCGTCGCGATCACCGCCAAAGGCCCGCGAATCCTCACTCCCTGGCACCTGCCGCCGCTGCAGCGCTCCGGCGCGGGCGCCGGCGGCGACGCTCGCGACGCCGATCACGCGGCCCGCGCGCGCGCCCGCACGCCGCCAGCCCGGGAGATCGCGAGCACGGGCTGAGCTTGCTAGCATATGGAGTCCTGCCCTAGTGCCGCGCTGTCGGGCGTGCGCGAGGGCAAATCCTCGACCGGTAGCGGCGGCCCGGGCGGCCGCCAGAGCCGAGTCGCCGGACCCAGCCGCTGAAAGGGATCATGAAGGTACGACCGTCGGTCAAGCCGATGTGCGAGAAATGCAAGATCATCCGCCGCCACGGCGTCGTGCTCGTGATCTGCCAGAACAAGCGCCACAAGCAGAGGCAAGGCTGAATGGCGCGCATCGCCGGTGTCAACCTGCCGCTCAACAAGCGCTCTGAAATCGGGCTCACCTACATCTTCGGGATCGGGCGCTCGACGTCCGGCAAGGTCCTCAAGCAGGTCGGCGTCGACCCCGACACCTACATCCGCGACCTCACCGAGGACGAGGTCGGCAAGCTGCGCGACGCGATCGACGACGGCCTGACCGTCGAGGGCGACCTGCGCCGCGAGCGTCTGCAGGACATTAAGCGCCTGCAGGAGATCGGCTCCTACCGCGGCCTGCGCCACCGCCGCGGGCTGCCAGTGCGCGGGCAGAACACCAAGACCAATGCGCGCACGCGCAAGGGGCCCAAGCGCATGCAGGTCGCCGGCAAGAAGAAAGCCGGCAAGAAGTAGATGCCGCCGGCTCCGAAACGCTCGCGCGGCCGGCGCAAGCCCAAAAAGAACATCCCCGTCGGGCAGGCGCACATCAAGACCTCGTTCAACAACACCATCGTGTCGCTCACCGACACCACCGGCAACGTCATCGCGTGGGAGTCCGCGGGCGGCGCAGGCTTCAAGGGCTCGCGCAAGTCCACGCCGTTCGCCGCGCAGGTGACCGCCGATGCCGCCGCGCGCAAGGGCCTCGAGCAGGGGCTGCAGAAGGTCGAGGTGTACGTCAAGGGGCCGGGCTCCGGTCGCGAGACCGCGATCCGCTCGCTGCAGGCCGCGGGCCTCGAGGTGACCGGCGTCAAGGACGTCACACCCCAGGCGCACAACGGCTGCCGCCCGCGCAAGCGGCGGAGGGTGTAGCGATGGCCCGCGACACCAGCCCGCAGTGCAAGCAGTGCCGGCGCGAGGGGCAGAAGCTGTTCCTGAAGGGCGAGCGCTGCCTGACCGACAAGTGCGGCGTCGAGCGGCGCTCCTACCCGCCGGGCGAGCACGGGCGCGGGCGCATGAAACAGAGCGAGTACCGCGTGCAGCTGCGCGAGAAGCAGAAGGCCAAGCGCTACTACGGCGTGCTCGAGAAACAGTTCGCCGGCTACTACGAGAAGGCATCACGCCAGACGGGCATCACCGGCGAGAACCTGCTCGCGCTGCTCGAGTGCCGCCTGGACAACGTGCTCGTGCGGCTCGGCTTCGGCGCCTCGCGCCGCCAGGCGCGCCAGCTGATCCGCCACGGCCACTGGACGGTCAACGGCCGGCGCGTGAACATCCCCAGCTATCAGGTGCGTCCGGGCGACGTGATCGCGATCAAGGCGGCGACGCCGGCGACGCAGGTGGTCAGGGACGCCACCGAGCTGACCGGACAGATACCAGCGTGGCTCCAGGCCGACCACGAGTCGCTCACGGCCAAGGTGCTGCGCAAGCCGGAGCGGCGCGAGGTCGCCGCGCCGGTGCAGGAGCAGCTCATCGTCGAGCTGTACTCGAAGTAGAAGGGCTTTCCCCGCCGTCACCCACCCGGGCGACGGCGTTCACGGCCGGTGCGCTCACGCCGCCGGTGCGAGACCAAAACGACGTTAGGACTCTCATGCTCGACTTCCAAATTCCGCGGATCACAAGCGAGTCCGTGGAGCAGAATCGTGGCACGTTCACGATCGAGCCGCTCGACCGCGGCTTCGGCTACACGTTCGGCAACTCGCTGCGGCGCGTCCTGCTCTCCTCGCTCGCCGGCGCCGCCGTCACGAGCGTGCGCATCGAGGGCGTAGCGCACGAGTTCTCCACGATTCAGGGCGTCAAGGAGGACGTGACCGACATCGTGCTCAACCTCAAGGGCGTCGTCTGCCGGATGCACTCGGACGCCAGCGAGGTCGAGGCGCCGCTCGTCGTCACCGGCCCGGGCGAGATCACCGCCAAGGACATCGACCTGCCCGCCGGCGTTGAGATCCTCAACCCCGACCTGCACATCGCGACGCTCGAGAAGAAAACCAAGCTCGAGCTGTACATGACGATCGGCCGCGGCCGCGGCTACCGCCCGGCCGAGGAAAACAAGTCCGCCGACCAGCCGATCGGCGTGATCCCGATCGACTCGATCTTCTCGCCCGTGCGCCGCGTCGCGTACGCCGTCGAGCAGGCGCGCGTGGGACAGAAGACGGACTTCGACAAGCTCACGCTCGACATCGAGACCGACGGCTCGATCGACCCCCAGGCGGCGCTGCGCGAGGCGGCCGAGCTGCTCATCTCCCAGCTCGCGATCTTCACCGACGCCGACCGCATACAGGAGCTGCGCGCGACCCCCGGCGGCCAGCTCGACGGCCACGGCCTGGCGGTCGGCGGCGGCGCGCAGGCCGCGCTGCAGGGTGAGGAGTACGGGATCCTCATCGAGGAGCTCGAGCTGGGCGTGCGCTCCTACAACTGCCTCAAGCGCGCCGGCATCCAGACCGTCGGCGACCTCATCTCCAAGTCCGAGGCCGAGCTCAACGCGATCCCCAACTTCGGCAAAAAGTCGATCGACGAGGTCATCGAAACGCTGCACGCGAGGGGGTTGGCGCTCCGCGCCGACTGACGGCTACGCGGCATTCGCGGCGGATCGCATCGGGGTTCGCCGCGCCCAACCTCCGCCGGAGGCGGTGTGGATGATCGATTCACGCCCGCCGGCGCGGGCGGCCGCTTGAATCCGACTCATCTACACTGCCGACGATGCGCCACCGCAAGACACGCAACAAGCTCAGCCGCGACTCCGCGCACCGCAAGGCGCTGCTCATGAACCTCAGCAAGGAGATCATCGAGCACGAGCGGATCGAAACGACCGAGGCGAAGGCCAAGGCGGTCAAGCCGCAGATCGAGAAGCTGATCACGCTCGCCAAGCGCGGCGACCTGCACGCGCGCCGCCAGGCGCTCTCGACGCTCTCGCAGGACAAGTTCGCCGTGCACAAGCTGTTCGTCGAGGTCGCGCCGCGCTACGCCGAGCGTCCGGGCGGCTACACGCGCATCCTCAAGCTCGGACCGCGGCGCAGCGACGCCACGGAGATGGTCTTCATCGAGCTCGTCTGAGGCCGCGCGCGCCGCCCGCGCGCGGCGCCGCCCGCGGCGCCCGCCGCACGAGCCGCGCCCGCCTGGAAAACGATCGCCGCGGCGGGGATGGTCACCAAGCTCACGATCGAGTACGACGGCGGCGGCTTCGCCGGCTGGGCGCGCCAGCCCGACAAGCGCACCGTCCAGGAGGAGCTCGAGCGGGCGCTGCGCACCGTGCTCGGCCCCGACGGCCTGGACGGACGGCCGCTCGCGCTGACCGTCGCCGGACGCACCGACGCGGGCGTGCACGCGTGGGGGCAGGTCGCGAGCTACGCGCACGAGGCCGTCGATCCGCTGCGCCTGAACGCGCTGCTCGACGGCGACGTCGCGGTGCTCGCCGCCGAGCCCGCGCGCGAGGGCTTCAACGCCCGCCGCGACGCCGTCAGCCGCACCTACTGCTACCGCGTGCTCGCACGGCGCACGCGCTCGGTGTTCGAGCGCCGGCGCGCGTACTGGTGGACCGGGCCCGTCGAGCGCCACGCGCTCGATGCGTGTGCCAACGCGCTGCTCGGCCGGCACGACTTCACCGCCTTCACCCCCACCGAAACCGAGCACTCCTACTTCAACTGCACCGTCAGCCGGGCCGAGTGGCGCGCCGCGGGGGAGCACGGCGAGCTGCTCGAGTTCTGGATCGAGGCCGACATGTTCCTGCGCCACATGAACCGCGTGCTCGTCGGGACCATGCTCGACGTCGCGCGCGGGGCCAGCAGCGTCCGGGAGTTCGCCCGGCTGCTCGAGGGCTCCCCGCGCTCGCACGCCGGGAGCACCGCGCCCGCGCACGGGCTGGCGCTCGCGCGGGTCTCCTATTAGTTACTTGCCGCGGAAAAAGTAGCTCCTAAAGGGGCCGGTTTTCTGTCCGTGCTGACGGCCAGAATCTCTTGCAAGTAATGGGGTTTCGGGTCGAAAGGGGTGTGCATGCTGACGCTCTTGGCAAGCCAGCCGGAGTG
>DATJTT010000012.1:0-90224 GCA_035503075.1 Solirubrobacteraceae bacterium | reverse complement strand
CGGCTGCCGCCACTCGCTGGTCGACGGCATCAACCGCGCCGTCGACGTGATGCTCGCCGGCAAGACCTGCGTCGTGTGCGGCTTCGGCGACGTCGGCAAGGGCTCGGCGGAGTCGCTGCGCGTGCAGGGCGCGAAGGTCGTGGTCACCGAGATCGACCCGATCTGCGCGCTCCAGGCGGCGATGCAGGGCTACACGATCCAGACGCTCGAGGACGTCGTCGAGACCGCTGACGTCTTCATCACGACGACCGGCAACAAGGACATCATCACCGCGGCCGACATGGCCCGGATGAAGCACCAGGCCATCGTCGGCAACATCGGCCACTTCGACAACGAGATCGACATGGTCGGCCTGGAGAACTACCCAGGGGTCGAGCGCATCAACATCAAGCCCCAGGTCGACGAGTGGCGCTTCCCCGACGGGCACTCGATCATCGTGCTCTCGGAAGGCCGCCTGCTCAACCTCGGCAACGCGACCGGCCACCCGTCGTTCGTGATGTCGAACTCGTTCTCCAACCAGACGATCGCCCAGATCGAGCTGTTCACGAAGAACGACGAGTACGAGAAGCGCGTGTACGTCCTGCCCAAGCACCTGGACGAGAAGGTCGCGCGCCTGCACCTCGACGCACTCGGCGTGAAGCTCACCAGGCTGACCGACGAGCAGGCCGCCTACATCGGCGTGCCCGTCGAGGGGCCGTACAAGCCGGATCACTACCGCTACTAGCCGGATGAGAGCGATGGTCCTCGCCGCGGGCCTGGGCACCAGGCTGCGTCCGCTGACCTACGAGATCACCAAGCCGATGGTGCCGGTGCTCGACCGCCCGGTGATGGCGCACATCGTGGACCTGCTCGATCGTCACGGCTTCGAGCAGGTGATCGCCAACCTGCACTACTTCCCGGACTCGATCCGCGAGTACTTCGGCGCGCGCCTGTGCTACCGCTTCGAGCCGGAGCTGCTCGGGACCGCGGGCGGCGTGCGCGGGTGCGCGGACTTCCTCGGCGAGGACTCATTCCTGGTGATCTCCGGCGACGCTCTGACGGACATCGACCTGACGGCTTTCGCGGCCAGGCACCGCGAAAGCGGCGGCGTGGCGACCCTGGCCGTCAAGCAGGTGCACGACACGCGCGAGTACGGCGTCGTGCTGCACGACCGCGAGGGGCGCGTCACCGGCTTCCAGGAGAAGCCCGCGCCCGAGGAGGCGCTGTCGGACTTGGGCAACTGCGGGATCTACATGTTCGAGCCGCAGATCTTCGACTACTTCCCGGCGCGCCCGTTCGTCGACTGGGCGCAGGACGTGTTCCCGGTGCTGCTCGAGAACGACGTCCCGTTCCACATCCACGAGGTGCGCGAGTACTGGAACGACGTAGGGTCGCTCGGCGAGCTCAGGCAGGGGACCTTCGACGCGCTGCGCGGGGAGCTGCGGTTGCGGATCGAGGGTCTCGAGGTCAGGCCGGGAGTGCTCGTCGCCGACGCCGACGGCTACGCCGAGAGCGCGCGCCCGCTGCTCGGGGACACCGAGGTGGATGGGCCGGCGTGGATCGGGCGGGATGTTCAGATCGCGGAGGGGGTGCGGCTGATGGGACCGATCGTGCTGGGCGACGGCGCACGCGTGGGAGCGCACGCGCAGCTGCGCGAGAGCATCGTCTTCCCGGGCACCGACGTACCGGCCGCGT
Source organism: Solirubrobacteraceae bacterium (assembly GCA_035503075.1). Lineage (GTDB taxonomy): Bacteria > Actinomycetota > Thermoleophilia > Solirubrobacterales > Solirubrobacteraceae > Palsa-744. The sequence continues at coordinate 88,550 of DATJTT010000012.1, read as the reverse complement.
CGATCCTGATCGGCGCGATCGCCGGCCACGGCGGCATCCTGCAGAGTCTGCGCCGACGCGGCTGACGGCTTCGGTGTTCACGCGCGCTGGCGTACACTGCTGTCTCGGCCGCGAAACCGGCGCGATTGGGTGACATGACGGCGAACAGCGGGCCATCCACGCATGACGAGGCGGGGCCGACGGGCGTCGCCGCGAAGGAGTCTGTCGCGTCGCCGGCGGGCGGCGCTCCGCCGGGGAACGGCCGAGTGCCGGACTTCTTCATCGTCGGTCACCACAAGTGCGGCACCACGGCCCTGCACCAGATGCTCAGGAGCCACCCGCAGATCTACATGCCGGAGCTCAAGGAGCCGCGCTTCTTCGCGAGCGACCTGATCACGCCGACGGACGGGCGCACGCTCAAGCAGGCCCGAGCATCGACCCCGCTGCCGGCGACGCGCGAGGAGTATCTGGCGCTGTTCGAGGACGCGCTGCCGGATCAGCGCATGGGCGAGGCGACGGCGCTCTATCTCATGTCGAACGTCGCGGCGGATGAGATCGCGCAGATGCAGCCGCGGGCGCGCATCATCGCCCTCCTGCGGGAGCCGACGAGCTACCTTCGCTCGCTGCACCTGCAGCACCTGCAAACGCACGGGGAGACCGTGACCAGCTTTCGCAAGGCGATCGAATTGGAACCGGCCAGGCGAGAAGGCAGGCACCTTCCGCGCAACTGCGTGCGGCCCCAGAGACTCTTGTACTCCGAGCGTGTGCGCTACGTGGAGCAGCTGCGCCGCTTCCACGCGGCGTTCCCGCGCGAGCAGGTGCTCGTCCTCATCTACGAGGACTTTCGGCGCGATAACCGAGCTACGGTCCGCGAGATCTTGCGTTTCCTCGAGGTCGACGACGAGTTCGAAGTCGACATGCGCGAAGCGAATCCGACCGTGCTGGTGCGTCCTCGCGTCGAGCAGCGGTTGAAGACGGCGTTCGCGGGCAGCGGCCCGGTGTCACGTCGCGTGCGGGCGTCGATCGAGAGGCTCACGCCCGAGCCGGTACGCGCGAAGGCGGTGCAAGCGGTGATGCGCACCCTGGTCGAGAGCAAGCCGCCGCCGCCGGACGAGGAGTTCATGGCCGGGTTGCGGCGCCGGTTCAAGCCAGAGGTGGTCGCGGTGAGCGAATACCTGGGCCGGGACCTCGTGTCGCTGTGGGGCTACGACGCCCTAGACTGACGCGCCGCCCGCCGCGACTCGCGCCCCACCCGCGGCCCGCGCCCGTGAAGCGGGCGCACTACGCGAAAGGGCCCGCCGAAGCGAGCCCCTTCACGGAAAGTGAGACTATGACAAGAGTCATCGTAGCACAGCTGACGGCAGAGTGCATCGACGGCTTGGCCAATTGTCGCAGTTTGCGGGCGCAATCTTTGTCGAGGGGTCGTTTACATCCGCCGTGACCAGGCGTAGCATCGTCGGACATAGACAAAAGGCCGACCAAGGAGCCTACGATGCAGATCGACATCAAGGGTCGCAACGTCCCGGTCACCGACGAGCTGCGCACGCACGCGGAGCGCCGTCTGCGCAAGGTCGCGCGGCAGGTCTCCGATCTGGCCCGCCTGGAGATAGAGATCTTCAGCGAGCGCAACCCGCGGGTGGCCGACAGCCAGGTCGCGGAGTGCACGCTGTATCTGAAGGGCGTGACGCTGCGCGCACGCGATTGCTCTCCGGAGATGCTGCACTCGCTGAACCTTGTCGTCGACGAGCTCGCCAGGCAGGTCAAGCGCCACCGCGACAAACTGCGCGGGCGGCGCGAGGGCCACGCCGCCGCCGCGCGGATGGCCGCCGCGATTTCGCAGGGAGCGACGCTGCCTTCGGGTATGACCTGAGGTTTAGGGCGGCGGGCTATCCTTGCCCAATGCCGTCCCTGCTCGATCGCGCACTGAACGTCGGCGAGGCGAAGAAGTTCAAGGAATACCAGAAGCGCGTGGCGCTGATCGGCGCGTTCGAGCCCGAGCTCGAGCACGACAGCGACGCGGAGCTGCGCGAGCGGATGGACGAGCTGCGCCAGCGCGCGAGCGACGGCGAGCCGCTCGACGCGCTGCTGCCCGAGTGCTTCGGGATCGTGCGCGAGACGGGCAGGCGCACGATGGGCATGCGCCATTTCGACGTGCAGCTGATCGGCGGGATGGCGCTGCACGAGGGCCAGATCGCGGAGATGAAGACCGGCGAGGGCAAGACGCTGACGGCGACGCTCGCGGTCGTGCTGAACTCGTTGGCGGTGCGCGAGGGCGAGCCCGCCGAGCCGGGCGCGCCGCGCGAACGCAGGGGCGTGCACGTGGTGACGGTCAACGACTACCTGGCCAGGCGCGACGCGGAATGGATGAGCCCGATTTACGACGCGTTGGGCGTGACCGTCGGGGTGCTCCAGAACCAGCAGTCCTACGAGGACAAGCAGCGCGCGTACGCGAGCGATGTGGTGTACGGGACGAACTCCGAGTTCGGCTTCGACTACCTGCGCGACAACATGGCCAAGGACATCGCCGAAAAGGTCCAGCGCGGGCATTACTTCGCGGTCGTCGACGAGGTCGACAACATCCTGATCGACGAGGCGCGCACGCCGCTGATCATCTCCGGGGCGCCCGAACAGGCGGCCGACCTGTACGTGAAGTTCGCGCGCCTGGCGCCGCAGCTGAAGCTCGGGAAGACCCCCGAAGGGATGGACCCGCGCACCAAGAAGGGCTTCCTGGCGGACTTCGACTACGAGATCGACGAGAAGCAGAAGACGGTCGCGATCACCGAGCAGGGCGTCGCGAAGGCCGAGCGCTTCCTGGGGATCGACCACCTGTACCGCGCCGAGAACGGCCACCTGATCAACCACCTGATCCAGGCGCTGCGCGCGGAGGCGCTGTTCAAGCGCGACGTCGACTACGCGGTGATCGACGGCGAGGTCAAGATCATCGACGAGTTCACCGGGCGCATCCTCGACGGCAGGCGCTGGTCGGAGGGCCTGCACCAGGCGGTCGAGGCCAAGGAGCGCGTGCCGATCCAGGAGGAGAACCAGACGCTGGCGACGATCACCTACCAGAACTTCTTCCGCCTGTACGAGAAGCTGTCGGGCATGACCGGCACGGCGCTGACCGAGGCAACCGAGTTCATGAAGATCTACAAGCTGCCGGTCGTGCAGATCCCGACGAACATGCCGATGGTCCGCGACGATCGCAACGATCAGGTTTACAAGACCAAGTCGGGCAAGTGGAACGCGGTGACCAAAGAGATCGTCGCGCGCCACGAGAACGGCCAGCCGGTGCTCGTGGGCACGATCTCCGTGGAGGTCTCCGAGCTGCTCTCCGAGCAGCTGACCAAGCACGGGGTCAAGCACACCGTCCTGAACGCCAAGCCCGAGCACGCGGCGCGCGAGGCCGACATCGTCGCCGAGGCCGGCCAGCCGGGAGCTGTGACGATCGCGACGAACATGGCGGGCCGCGGCGTGGACATCAAGCTGGGCGGCAACCCCGAGCACCTCGCGCGCCAGCAGCTCGCGCGCGAGGGCGTGGAGGAGAGCGAGGACGAGGACTCCTACGCCCGGCGCCTGGCCGCCGTGCTGCCGGCGCTCGAGCGCGAAGTGCAAGAAAGCCGCGAGCGCGTGGTGGCCGCGGGCGGCCTATTCATCTGCGGCACCGAGCGCCACGAGTCACGACGCATCGACAACCAGCTGCGCGGCCGCTCCGGGCGCCAGGGCGACCCGGGCGAGTCGCGCTTCTTCCTGTCCGCGGAGGACGATCTCGTGCGCCTGTTCGCCGGCGATCGGATCTATCGGATCCTCGACAAACTCGGCGGCGTGGACGAGGACGGCAACGAGGAACCGATCGAGGCCGGGATGCTCTCCAAGCAGATCGAAAAAGCCCAGCAGAAGGTCGAGGAACAGAACTTCCTGATCCGCAAGCGGGTGCTCGAATACGACGACGTGATGAACGAGCAGCGGCGCGTGATCTACGCTTACCGCGACGAGGTGCTCGAGGGGCGCAGCATCGGCGAGGAGGCGCGCCGCGAAGTCGCGAAGGTGATCGAGCGCACGATCGACCAGTACACGCCGGGCGACTTCATCGAGGACTGGGACATGGACGGGATGTTCACCGCGCTCGGCCAGTTCCTGCCGCTCGAGCTCGCCGGCGAGGAGATCGACCGCGAGCGAATCGACCGCGAGTCGCTGACCGATCGGATCGTCGATGCGGCGATGGAGCGCTACGAGGCCCGCGAACAGGCGCTGGGCGAGGAGCTGATGGGCGCGCTCGAGCGCTTCCTGCTGCTGCAGATCATCGACGAACGCTGGCGCGAGCACCTGTTCGACATGGAATATCTGCGCGAAGGCATCGGCCTGCGCGGGATCGCCCAGCTCGACCCGTTGGTGGCGTACAAGAACGAGGCGTTCACGCTGTTCGGAGACCTGATGAACACGGTGTGGTCGGACTACGCGCGCATGATCTTCAACGTGCAGGTCAACGTCGAAGGAGCGAACGGCGCGGAGGGCGGCCAGGCGCCATCGTTCGCGGCCGCGGGCAGCTCGACGCGCGCGGGTCGCGTGTCCTACTCCGGGGGACACAGCGCCGCGGGCGCGGGCGCGCTCGCGGCGGCGGCCGCGAACGCCGGCCTGAACAGCGGCTCGGCACAGGCGGCGTTCGGCGAAGACGGCGACGCGGAAGCGCTGCCGGTGGTCGAGCAGCGCGTGCTCGACGACGAGCACCAGGTGGGACGCAACGAGCCGTGCTGGTGCGGCAGCGGCAAGAAGTTCAAGAAGTGCCACGGGGCCTAGCCGGCCGGTGCCGCAGCGACGCTTCTACCATAGTTATACAGAGTTTGCAAGAGAGCACTCACACCGGCGCAGCCACACAGTGGACACCGCGCGGTCACACCCCGGACACGCCTTTGCCCGGGAGCGGGCACGGCCGGGCCTCGCGCCCCCTCCGCTGGTAGCGTGGGCGTATGGCGACGACCGCCCCAAGCGAGTCCACGCCGCAGCGCCTGGCTGCGATCCGCGAGCAGATGAAGCTGCTCGCGGACTATCTTTGACCCTGCCGGGCTAGCCGAGCGCGTGGCGGCGCTCGAGGGCGAGATGGGCGCGGAGGGCTTCTGGGAGGACTCCGAGCGAGCGGCGTCGGTGTCCGCGGAGCAGGCGCGCGCGTCCAGGCGCCTGGAGGGCTTCACGAAGCTGCGGGCCGACGTCGAGGACCTGGACGGCCTGGCGGAGATGGCCGCGGAGGACGAGTCGCTGCAGGCGGAGGTCGACGAGCAGATCGCATCGGTCGAGGCGCGCCTGGCGACCCTGGAGGAGCAGCGGCTGTTCTCGGGTCCGTACGATTCGGGCGACGCGCTGGTGAGCGTGAATGCGGGCGCGGGCGGGACCGATGCGCAGGACTGGGCGGAGATGGTGCTGCGGATGCTGATGCGCTGGGCGGAGCGCCGGGGCTTCGAGGTGGAGCTGCTGGAGGCGAGCGCGGGCGAGGAAGCGGGGATCAAGTCGGCGACTTTCAGGGTGTCGGGCGAGAACGCCTACGGCCTGTTCGGCGCGGAGCGCGGCGTGCACCGGCTGGTGCGCCTGTCTCCGTTTGACTCCGCGCACCGCCGCCACACGAGCTTCGCGGGCGTGGAGGTGGCGCCGGTGGTGGCGGACACGGGCGCGGTCGAGATCAACGAGGACGACGTGCAGGTGGACACCTACCGGGCGTCGGGCGCGGGCGGCCAGCACGTCAACAAGACGGACTCGGCGGTGCGCATCACGCACCGCCCGACGGGGATCGTGGTGCAGTGCCAGAACGAGCGCTCGCAGTCATCCAACCGCGCGACGGCGATGGCTATGCTGCGCGCGAAGCTGTTGGAGCGCTCCGAGCGCGAACGCCAAGAGGAGATCGCGCGCGAGAAGGGGGAGGCGCAGGACGTGAACTTCGGCTCGCAGATCCGCTCGTACGTGCTGCACCCGTACACGCTCGTGAAGGACGCGCGCACCGGCCACGAGCTGGGCGACGTGCAGCGCGTGCTGGATGGAGATCTGGATGGATTCGTGCGTGCGTACCTGCTCTCCAACGCGGCGTCTCACGGCTAGCGGCTAGCCTCGATCTGCTCGCGCTCGGCCAGGCGGTTGCGCCGGCGCAGCTGGGCCTCGCTCTCGCGGCGGCGCTCCTCGTCGCTGCCGGCGAGCAACGGCGGCACGGCCACCGGGTTGCCCTGCTCGTCGACGGCGACCATCGTGAGGTAGGCGCTGTTGCTGTGCCGGCGCTCGCCGGTGCGGGGATCCTCGGTGTCGACGCGCACCCCGACCTCCATCGAGGTGTGCCATGCGGCGTTGACGCTGGCCTGGAAGCTGACGAGCTCGCCGACGTGGATGGGGACCCTGAAGGTCATGCGATCCATGCTGGCGGTGACGACGCGCCGGCGCGAGTGCTTGACGGCTGCGAGCCCGGCGGCCTCGTCGCAGAGCTTCATGACGGTGCCGCCGTGGACGAAGCCGGCGCCGTTGGCGTCGAGCGGTCCCATCCAGTGGGAGAGCGTGACGCGCGAGTCGGCGGCGGGGCGGGCGTCCATCACCGCGGATCCTATGCTGATGCGCTGTGAGGACCAGTGGGCACGCGGACACCGCCGAGCTCGTGCGCGCGGCGCTCGCGGAGGACATCGGCGCGGGGGATGTGACGAGCGAGGCGACTGTGCCCGAGCGCGCGCGTGCGCGTGCGCTGATCACGCAGAAGGCGCCGGGGGTGATCTTCGGCATGGACGCGGCGGAGGCGACGTTCGAGCAGCTCGATCCGGATGCGCGGTTCGAGCGGCTGGTGGCGGAGGGGGCGTGGCGCGAGGAGGGTGGCCCGGTGCTGTCGATCGAGGGCCGGGCGCGGGCGCTCTTGAGCGCGGAGCGCACGGCGCTGAACTTCCTGGCGCACCTGTCGGGCGTGGCCACGCAGGCGGCGCTGGCGACACGCGAGGTGCACGGCACGCGGGCGCGCGTGCTGGACACGCGCAAGACCACGCCGGGCCTGCGCGCGCTGGAGAAGGCGGCGGTGGCGGCGGGCGGGGCGTGCAACCACCGCGCGGGCCTGTACGACGCGATCCTGATCAAGGAGAACCACATCGCGGCCGCGGGCGGGATCGCGCAGGCGATCGCGCGCGCGAGAGCGCACGCGCCCGAGCTGGCCGGCACGCTGGAGGTGGAGGTGCGAAGCGGCGAGGAGATCGAGCAGGCGCTGGCGGCCGGCGCGCCGCGCCTGCTGCTGGACAACATGGACGAGTCGCAGCTGCGCGCGGCGATCGCCCAGGTGGCCGGCCGGGCGGAGCTCGAGGCCAGCGGCGGCGTGACGCTCGCGACGCTTGGCTCGCTGGCGCAGACGGGGATAGAATGGATCTCGATGGGCGCGCTGACGCACTCCGCGCCCGCCCTCGACCTCTCGCTGCTGATGGAGGCACAGCCATGAACCTCCCGATGGCCCCTACGCTGCCGCCGACAGCCCCAACTTCGTCCTCGCCGGCGGCGCCCGCGCCGTCGGCCCCCGCGCTGCCGCCGGCGGGCCCAACTTCGTCCTCGCCGGCGGCGGCGCCCGCCCCGTCGGCCCCCGCCCTGCCGATGGTCCCCGCGCAGGCGCCCGCGCCCGCGCTTTCCGGGCGAGAGATCGCCGAGCTGAAGGACGAGGTGCGCGCGCTGGCGGGCGAGCGGGGCGCGGTGATCCTGGCGCACAACTACCAGGTGCCGGAGATCCAGGACGTGGCCGACTACGTGGGCGACTCGCTGGGCCTCTCGCGCAGGGCGGCGGCGACGGACGCGGCGGTGATCGCGTTCTGCGGCGTGCACTTCATGGCCGAGACCGCCTCGATCCTGTGCCCGGAGAAGACCGTGCTGATCCCCGACCTGGACGCCGGCTGCTCGCTGGCGGCGTCGATCGACGCCGAGCAGCTGGCCGAGTGGCGCGCGAGATACCCGCGGGGCGTCGTTGTGATGTACGTGAACACGACCGCAGAGGTCAAGGCGCTGACCGACTACTGCTGCACCTCGGCGAACGCGGTGGACGTAGTGCGCCACATCTACGACACGCGCGGCCCCGGGACCGAGATCCTGTTCGGCCCGGACATGTGGCTGGGCGCGTACGTCGAGAAGATGACAGGCGAGCGCATGCACGTGTGGGACGGCGAGTGCCACGTGCACGCGGGCATCCGCCCGGACGACATCGCGGCGACGCGCGCGGCGCACCCGGACGCAGACTTTCTGATCCACCCCGAGTGCGGGTGCACGACGAGCATCATGGAGTACGTCGCCGCGGGCGACGTCTCGGCGCAGGGCGTGCACATGCTCTCGACGGGCGGCATGCTCAGGTACGCCGAGCAGGCCGCATCGTCCCCGAAGGGGGAGCGCGAGGCCGCCGAGGAGCTCGAGGAGGGCGCCGGGCGCGGGTCCGAGCGGCCGGCGTCGGTTGGCGGCGCGACGAACGGACAGGCCTCGCCGCGCCGCCGCCAGGCGATCGTGGCGACCGAGACGGGCATGCTGTATCCGCTGCGGATGGCCGCGCCGGACGTCGAGTTCATCCCGGCGAACGCGGAGGCGTCGTGCGTGTACATGAAGATGATCACGCTGCCGAAGCTGCGCGACGCGCTGCGCGACATGCAGTTCGAGGTGCGTGTGCCCGCGGACGTCGCCGTGCGTGCGCGAGTGCCGATCGACCGCATGGTCGCGCTCGGCTGAAGTAGCGTATGCGCTAACGTCTACGCGCAAGTGTTGGCGGATATGCTACTCTTGTGGCATGTTCGTGAACAATGAGCGCGTCGCCGGCGAGCTGCTCGCCGAGATCCGGCGCGCCGCCGGACTGAGCCAGGCCGAGCTGGCGCGTCGCTGCGGCGTGCAGCGATCGGTCCTGAGCGCGTACGAGCACGGACGCCGTCAGCCCTCGGTGGCGGCCCTGGCCCGCATCGCCAGGGCGGCGGGCATGGAGCTGCGGCTCTCGCGGCTGTCCGATGAGGCAGCCCTGGAGCGGGCCGGCAGGGTCCTGATCGATGTGATCGGGCTCGCCGACCGGATGCCGTCGCGGCGGCGCGGTGAGCTCGCCTATCCGCCGCTGATTCGGCTCGCGGCGTGATCGGGCTCGCCGACCGGATGCCGTCGCGGCGGCGCGGTGAGCTCGCCTATCCGCCGCTGATTCGGCTCGCCGCGTGAGCGGGCTCGCCGACCGGATGCTCGCGGTGCACGACGCGCTCGACGGGGCCGGATTCCCGCACGCGATCGGGGGAGCGATAGCGCTCGGGTATTGCACCCTCGAAGCAAGGGCCACGCAGGACGTCGACGTCAACGTCTTCGTTTCGCCGAGCCGCGCGCGGGACGTCTTTGCGGTGCTGCCCAGACAGATCGTCGCGACAGGCAGCGATCTCGAACGGGCGGAACGCGACGGACAGGTGAGGGTGCGTTGGGAGCAGACCCCTGTCGACCTGTTCTTCAGCGTGCTGCCGTTCCACGACGACGTGCAGAGGAACATCCGCCACGTGTCCTTTGGCGAGCGCACGATCCCGGTGCTCAGCTGCACGGGACTGGCGGTGTTCAAGGCGATCTTCGACCGTCCACGCGACTGGGTGGACATCGAAGCGATGGTCGAGGCGCGGGCGGTCGATCTCGACGAGGCGCGGCGGTTGGTGGTCGAGATGGTCGGCGAGGACGCCCGCGCCGCGAAGCTGAGCGCGTTGAGCCGCTAGAGCTCCTCGGTCACGTCCGGGTCGACCACCCGACTGCGCGCTCGGCGGCGATGCTCGTTGGCCGCGCGGCGCGCGAGCGTGCCCGGGCGCTCGACTCGCTCAGGCGTCCCGGTCGCGCGAGGCGGCGACCCTGCGAAACAGCTCGGTGACTCCCACGCGGGGCGCAACGCGCTCGACCAGCCCGGGCGCCAACTGGCCGAGCGCGAGCATCGGCCGCACCGGCGCGCCCGACTCGATCACCTCGCCCTGATCGCGGCGGATCGCGCGGATGACCTTCTGAGTGACCTTCGCGGTGGTCGTCTCGCCCATCATGCGGTTGGACTTGAAGCCGTCCTCGACCATCCGCTGGTACATGCCGTCGCCGGCTATGAAGCCCGGGCAGACGACCGAGAAGCCGATCGGAGCGCCCAGGTACTCGGCGCGCAGCGATTGCGTGAGCCCGACGAGCGCGGCCTTGGTCGCGGCGTACGGCTCCGAATACGCGGGGCCCAGCTTGCCCGCGACCGACGACACGAACACCACGTGCCCCAGTTCGCGCGACAGCATCCCCGGCACCACCAGGTGGGTGAGCAGCAGCGGCGCGGTGAGGTTGACGTCGACCATCGAGGTCAGCTCCTCGCGCGTGTACGAGGTGAACGCGCTCGTCATCTCGACGCCCGCGTTGTTCACGAGCACGTCGATCGGCCCGAGCGCGGCTTCGGCGCGTTCGATCAGCGGCTCGATCCGGCTCAGATCCGACAGGTCCGCCGGCACCGCGCTCGCCCGCACGCCGAGCTCGCCGAGCTCTCCGGCGAGGGCCGCGAGCGCGTCCTCGCGCCGCCCGGAGACGACGACGTTCATGCCCTCGCGCGCCAAGCCGCGCGCGAGGTGTCCTCCCAGCCCGCCCGACGCCCCGGTCACCAGGGCGCTACGACCTCTCAAGTCCTGCACGCCAGCCACCTCCTCGGGTCTTCGGCGATCATACGCCAGCATCCGCTCGCGATGCCCGCGTGCGCCTGGTGCCGTGGCCCGGCCCCGAGCGCGCGCTTGCGATGCCCGCGTGCGCCTCGCCGCGCGGCCCCGGCGCTCGAGCGCGACGCCCGACGCGCGCAACCCGGAGCTCGCTCAGAACTCCTCGGCTGAGTGCGGGCCCACGCACGCGACCGCGAGCTGCTCGGCGACGCCCGCGGCCACCTCGCGGACCTGCGCGTGCGTGACCGCGTCGAGTGCCGCGATCGCCGCGTCGGGGTCGATGTCCTGGCCGAAGACGATCTGCTGGTTGGCCGCATAGCGCCCGACCGCATTCGTGTTCTCGAACGCCAGCACCAGGCGTCCGGCGGCGTACGCGCGCGCCCGCGCGACCTCCTCCTCGGTCGGTCCGTCCGCGCGCAGCTCATCGACGATCTCGCGCATGCGCGTGTACGCCTCGATGCACTTCGCCGACTCGAGCCCCGAGCCGAGCTGCAGCACGGGCACGTCCGCGAACTCGTGATCGATCGCGTACACCGAGTAGCACAGCCCGCGCTTCTCGCGGATCTCCTCGAACAGGCGCGAGCCCATCGAGCCGCCGAGCAACGTCGAGTAGATCGACAGCGCGGCGCGCTCGCGCACGTCGCGGACGGCGATGTCCGGGCGATAGATCATGCGCAGGTGCGACTGGTTGGTGTCGCGCTCCTCGACCAGCGTCTGCGGCGCGAACGCCGGCGCGGGCGCGTATGGCTTGGGCTCCGGCAGCGCAGGGAAGCGCGCGAAGCGCTCGTGCAACTGTTGCTCGGCGGGCAGGTGCTCGAGGTTCCCGATCAGGAACACGCCGCCGCGCGCCCCCGCCCAGCGGCGCTCGCGAAACGCGACGATCCCCTCACGGGTGAACGCGCGCAGGTTCGCCTCGGACCCGAGCACCGTGCGCCCCAGCGGGTGCTCGCCGAACGCCGCCCGGTCGATCAGGTACTCGGCCACCGTCGAAGGCTGGTCGTACGCGCGGTTGATCTCCTGGATCACCACGCCGCGCTCGCGGTCGAGCTCCTCGGGGTCCAGGCGCGGGCGCCCGACGAAGTCGCTCAGCAGGTCGATCGCCTGCGCCGCGCTCTGCGCGCGCACCGTGATGTGGAACGCCACCAGATCGTGGCTCGTGTACGCGTTCAGCACGCCACCCAGCCGCTCGGCTGTCTCGTTGACGTCCTTGTACGTCGGGTAGCTCTGCCCGCCCTTGAACACCAGGTGCTCGAGGAAATGCGCCATCCCGTTCTCCTCCGCACGCTCGCTGCGCGCGCCCGCGTCGAACGCCACCAGCACGGTCAGCGCCCGCGTGCCCGGCAGCTGCATGCGGTGGACCGGCAGCCCGTTCTCCGGGACCGTGCTCGTGACCACGCTCGCCATGACCGCCACCCTAGAACGTTCGCGCGACGCCCGGGGCGTTTCGGCGCGGCGGCGAGCGGCCGTCCCGCGCGCACGCCTGCACTACCCTTGCCCGGGACCCCATGTACCGTGCCCCCCGCTCGCGCCGCCAACCACTGATCGCCGTGCTCGCGCTCGCGCTGCCCGTGCTGCTCGCCGCGGGGCTGTGGTTGGGCGGGCACCCGGAAGACCTGCCCGGCTTCCTGCGCGACGCGTTCGTCGCCAACCACCAGAGCGCGGTCGTCGACGAAGCCATCCAGCGGATCACCGACGACTACTACCGGCCGGTGTCCGCCAGCCAGCTGTCCAACGCGTCGATCGCCGGCGCCGTCGCGAGCCTCGACGATCGCTTCTCCCACTATCTCAGCCCGAGCGAATTCCACGAATTCACCGCGCCGCCCCACTTCACCGGCATCGGCGTCGCGGTCGATCCGGAGCTCGCCCCCAATCACGGGCTGCTGATCGAGCGCGTGTTCAACTCCTCGCCCGCCGCCCGCGCCGGCCTGAAGGCCGGCGAAGTGATCGTCGCCGTCAACGGACGCAAGCTCGAACGCCTGTCCACCGAAACCGCTACCTCGCTGATCAGGGGAGCCCCCGGGACGGACGTTCAGCTCGCGGTCAACGCGCCCGCCCGCCGCCCGGGCCGGGATGCGACGCGCCGCATCGAGGTCACGCGCGCGGTCGTCTCCGAGCCGGTCGTCGAATCCGCCACCCGGACCGTGCACGGGACCAAGCTCGGCGTGGTCGCGCTCGCGAGCTTCACCCTCGGCTCGCACGTCGAAGTGCGCGAAGCCGTCGAGCGCGAGCTGCACGCCGGCGCGCGCGGGCTCGTGTTCGACCTGCGCGGCAACGGCGGCGGGCTGGTCGAGGAAGCGCAGCTGATCGCCAGCATCTTCATCCCCAAGGGCGTCATCGTCACCACCCGCGGGCGCAGCCAGCCGACCCAGGTGCTCGTCGCGACCGGCGGCGCGATCCCGAGCTCGATCCCGATGGTCGTGCTCGTCGACTCCAACACCGCATCCTCCTCGGAGATCGTCACCGCCGCGCTGCAGGACCACCACCGTGCGACCGTCGTCGGGACGCACACGTTCGGCAAGGGCGTCTTCCAGGAGGAGCAGCCGCTGTCCAACGGCGGCGCGCTCGACATCACCGTCGGCGAGTTCTTCACGCCGGACGGGCGCAACCTCGGCGGCGGCGGCGTCAAACAGGGCGCCGGCGTGATCCCCGAAGTCAAGGTGCCCACGGGCGTCGACAGCGAACACGGCCTCGAAGTCGCGCTCCACACGCTCGCCGCCAAAGTCAAGTGAGCCGCACGCCCGCCGCGAACGTCAAGTGAGCGACACGTTCGTCGCCGTGCTCGAGCGCCACGGACGCTTCCTCACCGCCGAGCCGCTGTTCGGGGACGCGCTTCGCGATCGCTCCCCCGGCGCAGCCTCCCGCCGTCCGCACGCGGCGCGCGTGACGCTCGGTCCGGCGCGCTCCGCGGGCGCCGGCGGGGTCCGCGCGGGAGCCGGCGAGCTGGCGCTCGTGCACGCGCCACGGCGCGGTCGCGGGGCGAGCGTCGTGCGCGTGATCGGGCGGCCACACGTCGCACGCGACGTCATCGAGGCGCTGCTCCTCGACCGCGGCCTGCAGCGGACGTTCAGCACCGAGGCCGAGCGCGAGGCCGCGGCCGCCGGCGAACGCGTCCGCCGAGCGCCCGGGCAGCGGCGCGACCTGCGCGAGCTGCCGACGTTCACCATCGACCCCGCCAGCGCACGCGACTTCGACGACGCGATCTCCGCCGAGGTCAGCGGCCCGGACGCAGCCGTCCGCGTGTGGGTGCACATCGCCGACGTCGCCGCGCACGTGCCCGAAGGCTCGCCCGTCGATCGCGAGGCCCGCACGCGCGCGACCAGCGTGTACGCGCCCGGCGCCGTCGAGCCGATGCTGCCGCACGCCCTCTCGAGCGACGCCTGCTCGCTCGTGCCCGGAGAGGACCGCGCGGCGGTCAGCGTCGAGCTCGAGCTGCACGGCGCGAACGTCGCGCGCGCCGCCTTTCATCGCTCGCTCATCCGCTCGGACGCGCGCCTGGACTACGAGCGCGTCGATCGCATCTTCGCCGGGCGCGAGCGCTCCGCCCAGCCGTGGGGGGCGGCGCTCGCCGCCGCGCGCCAGGCCGCCCTTGCGCTAGCCGCGCAACGCGAGCGCATCGGCGCGCTCGTGATCGACTCCGAGGAGCCCGAGTTCGTATTCGACGAGCACGGCAACGTAAGCGCGATCCTGCCGCGCACCCAAACCGAGTCCCACCGCCTGATCGAGCAGCTGATGATCGCCGCCAACGAAGCCGTCGCACGGCTGCTCGAGCAGCGCAACGTGCCGTGCCTGTACCGCGTGCACGAGCGCCCCGAGCCGCAGCGCGTCCGGCGCCTGGCCGACCAGCTCGCTTCGCTCGGGGTGCCCACGCCGCCTTTGCCCGCGTCGTCCGCGGAGGGGGAGCACATGTCCTCGACCCAAGCCGCGGAGCTCGTCGGCGAGATCTCACGGCGGGTGGAGCAGCACGTGCGCCGCACCCGCCGCGGCCGCCAGGCGCTCTCCTCGCTCGTGCTGCGCTCGCTCACCCAGGCCTACTACTCGCCCACCAACCTCGGCCACGCCGGCCTGCGCGCGCCCTGCTACTGCCACTTCACCTCGCCCATCCGCCGCTATCCAGACCTCGTCTGCCACCGCGCGCTGCTCTCCGCGCTCGGCGGCCTCGAGCCCGCCCCGCCGGCCTCCGACATGCCCGAGCTCGCCGTGTGGAGCTCCGAACGCGAGCGTCACGCGATGCTCATCGAGCGCGACAGCGACGACGTCGCACGCTGCTTCTCGCTCGAGCGCCTGCTGCGCGAGCGCGGCCACGAGCAGACCTTCGCCGGCGAGATCGTCGGGCTGATCCCCGCGGGCGCGTTCGTCGCCTTCGCCCCCACCGACGCGCACGGCGTCTCGGACGCGAACCCGCCGCCCGCGCTCGCCGCCCCTGCGGCGCTCTACGAGGGCATGCTCCCCGTCAGGCTCCTGCGCGCGCCCGCGCCGGCGCCCGCCCGTGCCGCCGTCGCCTCGCGTCGCGCTCGCCCGCGCGCGACGTCCACCAGTAGTTCGTCCGCCAGCCGGGCACGCGGCGCGCACGAACACGGCACGCGCGAGTGGTGGGAACTCAACGAGTACGGCACGATCCTCCACGGCGAGCGCACCGGCGCCACGCTACGCCTCGGCGACCCCGTGCAAGTGCGCGTGGACAGCGTCGATCCGATCCGCGGCCGCGTCGATCTCATCCCCCTAAGTGACGCGCCCGACGAACGCCGCAGCGGAGCCCGCAAGGGCGGAGCCTCTAAAAGATCGTGAGCGTCGCGCGCGTGCCCCCGCCCGCGACCATCTACGCTCGCCTCAGTGGCAAAGGGCAAGGGCAAGCGCAAGATCGGCGCCGGCGACGTCGCGTCAAATCGCTACGCCGCGCACCGCTACAACCTGCTCGAGCGCTTCGAGTGCGGGATCGTGCTCGCGGGCACCGAGGTCAAGTCGCTGCGCACCTCCGGCGCCCAGCTCAAGGACGGCTACGCCGCCATCCGCGACGGCGAGCTGTGGCTGTACTCCGTGCACATCCCGCCGTACGGCCCCGCCTCGCGCGAGAACCACGATCCCGAGCGCCCGCGCAAGCTGCTGCTCCACCGCCGCGAGCTCGATCGCATCGCCGCGCGCGTCGCCGAGCGCGGGCTCACGCTCGTGCCCACCCGCCTGTACTTCTCCGGCGCGCACGCCAAGGTCGAGATCGCCCTCGCGCGCGGCAAGGACCTGTACGACAAACGCCAAAGCATCCGCGAGCGCGAGACCAAGCGCGACATGGAACGCGGGCTGCGCGAAGCGCGGCGATAGCCAAGCTAACGGCGTCGGCGGCGTGGAGGCTCTCCGTTTGCGCAGCCGGATAGCTATCGGCTATACGGACGCGATCAGAGCGAGCCGAAGCTGTGGCCGCCGCTGCTCAGGATGTGCGTTTCGTGCATCCCGAACACCAGCAGCGCGATCAAGCCGACGTACACAGCGCCCACCAGCAGCCTGTGATGCGGGGCCACGCGGTAGTACGCCGCCTGCTGCAGCGAGCGCGTTTTGCGCTGCTGCCAGCGGTGCCACGTTTGAAACGCCGCGAACAGCACGATGATCAGCAGGATCGGGTTGCCCGGGTCGAGGAACGCGAGCGCCACCAGCACGCCGAAGCCGCCGAACCACATCCACGGGCTCATCGCCGCCGCCGCCCGCCCGCCGTCCAGCGGCACCACAGGCAGCAGGTTGAACAGATTGATGAAGAAGCCGAAGTACGCGAGCGCGATCAGCAGCGAGCTGCCCGTCAGCTCGCCCACCACCGCCACCGCCGCAGCGCCGATGCTGCCCAGGATCGGACCCGCGAGGCCCACGCGCGCCTCCGCCAGCGCGTTCTCGCCGAGCGAGCGCGAGAAGATCGCCGCGCCCATGAACGGCACGAACATCGGCGCGCTCGCCTTGATGCCCTCGCGGCGCAGCGCGATCACATGACCCATCTCGTGCACGAACAGCAGCGCCACGAAGCCCGCCGCAAACTCCCAGCCGAAGAACAGGCTGTACGCCGCCACCGACACCAGCGCCGTGCCCGCCGTCACGAACAGCTTCAGGTTCGGCAGCGCCACCAGCAGCGCCTTCAGCGCAGCGCCGAACTTCGCCAGCAACGCGCCCACCGCCGCCAGCGCGCTGCCGATCCGCTTGCGCAAGCTGCGCACCGGCTGCGCTTTGCGCGGCTGCTCGCCGAACGGGTTCTCGCCGCCTAGCGCCGGTGTGCGCGTCGGGTACGCGCCGCCCTGCAGCGCCGTCGCGGGCGCCGCCGGAGCCGCTGCCGGCAGCGATAGCTCGTGATTGTCCATCACCCACATTCTCGCAGGCCAGCTAACGGCTCCCTAACGCGCGCGCGACGTTGCAGCGTGCGTGCAGCGTGCGCGTCCTCACCGCTCGGGCGTGCGCCTCCTCGCTCCCCCGCGCGCGCTCCCCGCTCCTACGCGCGTGCGCCTGCTCGCTCCGCGCGCGCCTGCTCGTTCCGTGCGCGCCTGCTCGCTCCGCGCGCGGCTTTTGTCGGAGGATGCGGGATCGAGTGTCCGTCGGGGTTGCACACGGGGAGTGCGCGGTCTAGGTTGAGCTGCAGACGCGGAACCGAGCCGCAAAGAGCGAGGCCAACGAGGTGTGAGGCCGCGCCACCCGCACGGAACGGCTTCGGCCGGACCCAGCTGGTTCCTCAACGCGGCTTGGAACCGCGTCTCCTTGCGTCTGCTCCCAACTCGCCCGTCGGCCGGCACTCGCGCGCCAACACAGCCGGCTTGCGCACGCGTCGCCGTTTCGTGCTCTGTCGGCCGCGCCGCGCTCGTTCGCGCCGCCAGCCGCCTGCACGTCTGTGCCGCACTACACTTCACAGAGCAACAACATCCCCGGGGACGACAGGCTTCGACGTGGTCGGTTCGTGGGGGTGGTCGCGAGTCGAGGTCCCGGGCGGCCTCGTAAAACACCCGGGAAAACAATAAGTGCGGACTCACACGAGTACGCCCTCGCCGCTTAGTCAATAGCTAAGCCGTGAGGTCTCGGGCCTCGCTCGCCTGCGGCGAGGATCACCGGGATCAGAAAGCAGGCTCACCCGGCGCGTTCGCCTCCGCCGCGCCGGGGAACATCAAGGAGGCTGGTCCACCGCAACCCCGCCGGCCAGGCGAGCTGGGGACGAGATCAGAGGGCCGGCTACGCTCGTAGACGCCATCCGCACGCGATCACGGACGCGGGTTCGATTCCCGCCGTCTCCATCATCTTGACGAAAGGTCGAACCGGCCCAGTTCCTTCGTGGGCACGGCCTTGAGCGTTTCCGGACACGACGGTCGCGTTCGCAGCTATTTGAGGTCGCGTAGTTGAGCGTCGGACTGGACGCAGCCGGTACTCGTACTCCAGATCTCAGTTGCCGAGCCCAAAGTCCCGACGCATCCCGGGCAGCACGGCGCGGTCCTTCTCTCGGTTAGATGATTCCTTAGACCTAACGATGTCGTTCGTGGCCGCGACCACGATCGTGAGGTGGTCGAACTCCATCTCGGTCGCGTTGCGCATCCAATCGTCGTACATTCCGATGCCATCAGCGCGGCGGACGATCTCCAGTCGTCCATACTCGGTTTCTGAAGCTTGTGCCCAGCCCTCCCACGTCGGCTTTCATCAGGCCGACTTCCGTCAATGCGCGGTTAATTCGCTCCGCATTGCCGTCGTTGCTGGCGACGGCGATGTCCAGGTCCGTTGTTGCACCTACCCAGCCGCGGAACTAGGCTGCCACGCCACCGATGATCACGAACTCCACGCCGTTTCGGAGGAGTGCATGGAGCAGATTCGATTGATCCTCCGCGAGCGTCATTGGTAGGTAGCCTCGAGCAAAGCCTGCAATCCAGGCACACGGGCGCGTTCTGAATCGCGTGTAGACGCGTCCGCTATGCGGAGCAGATCTCTAGGGTGCGCCACCAGCACCCTCGTTCGCGCATCGAAGTCCAGGGGCGAGGCACTCCGCTTGAGGTCTCGGTAGTCACGAGTGCCGGGAAGCTTGCGAGCCAATGCCAGCGTGCCGCCTGCCTGCAACGTCCAAGGCTCACGCACATCCGCTTCCCGCCAGCGATCATCGACATCTAGGGGTACCAGGCCGGCGGCCCGAAGCTCACCATCGGTCGCCGCCGGGTCTTCGGAAACGAACTCGACCTGTGCGCCATCCGGACGCTGCGGCGCCCCGAGGAGAGCTGCTCCTACTTGACCGAGCACGATGGTTGGGGTGCTCGCGTCGGCTAGCCACCGGAGCGAGCGCTTTGCATCGCGCACTGTCTCAACCGGGAGTAGCCGCGCCAGGCGCTTGGGTGGAAGTAGCGCGATCTGCTCACGGACGCGATCCAGGAGAGCGGTGTCTCGCTTAGTGAGCCTGAGAACCAAATCGAGCTCGCATGCGGCCACGACAGCGGACACGGCGTCGAGTGACGGAATCTGGCTTCCGGACTCCCAGCGTGCGATCGTCTCGCGGGGTCGTCCGCTGCGTGCGGCAAGCTGATGCTGCGTCAGGCCAGCGCGGTCCCGCGCAATCCGTATCACGTCGCGGGAGCGCATGTAGGTCAGTGTAGCGCAAGCGTCACAACTGGTGTGATGGATGTATCACGTCGACTGTGACGTACATCTCACAGAAACACGACCCGTGCCTCGACTGCTTCGACGCTCAGCTGTCCGACTCCTCTCGGCGTCCGCACAGCCGGTCGCCGAGCTACGGTGTTTGGCGGATGACATCCGCGGCCGTGCATCTCAGTGCCTCCCGCGCGCACTGCCCGCCGCGGGCCGGCTGAGTCCATCGTCATGGATCCTCATGCCCGGGTCGCTGGGCGCGCGCGCAATCGAGCGCCTCTGCCAGCGCGCCAGCGGTCGAGGCCGTCGTTCGACACTACGTTCGAATGTCAACCGCCGACCGTGGGACGCGCAGCTGCGTCGCGGCGAAGCTCGGTGTTTCGAGCCCCTCCGTGCGCTACAGCGGTTCGCCGAGATCCGGTAGCGCGAGCACCCGCTCGACGAGTGCCGTGTCGCAGTACTCGATGACCTCCGTCAGGCGGGCGTGCTCGACGCGGAACACGTAGCAGTACGCCTGGGGGTAGCGCTCGCCGCGCACCGTCCTCGCGTCCGCTTTCGCGCGCACTACCACCCGATCGCCCGCGGCGATGATCTCCTGCGCCGTGCAACGGTAATCGCGGAATTGGGCCATCAGGGGCGCGAGCAGGTTCCGGCGAACCTCTCGCTTGCCGTTCCCCCAGTCGCGCGCCCACGACCACTCGCCAGCGAAGCGCCAGCGGAAGTCCTCGGACATGGCGTCGGCGAACGGCCGTGTCTCGCCGGCGGCGAGTGAGTCGAAGATCGTTGTCAGGAGGCGCCTGTTGGTGTCTGAGCTCATACCCGCACGCTAGCCCAAACGGACAGATGCGAGAAGCGACTGTTTGTCAACCCGGATATGCTTTTTACGCATGGCAGAGCTCTCGCTCGTCGGGCTGCGCGTCGTGGGCGAGATCGCCAGGCGCGGGTCGTTCTCGGCGGCTGCAGACGCATTGGGGTACACGCAGTCGGCCGTCTCGCGTCAGGTCGCGCTCGCCGAGCGCGCCGCGGGACACAGGCTGTTCGACCGCCGCTCGCGGGGCGTGGAGCTGACGCGCGCGGGCGAGATCGTCCTGAGGCGCGCCAACGCGGCGCTCGCCGAGCTGCACCTGGCCCGTGTCGAGCTCGAAGATCTCGATCAGCCTCGCGCTCGCCGCGTCCGACTGGGCGCGTTCTCGACAGCCATGGCCGCGCTCGTCCCCAGCACGCTTGCCGAGCTCGCGATTCGCGAGCCGCGCCTGAGCATCGGGCTCTACGAGGGGACGAGCGACCGTTTGACCGAGCGTGTGGCATCCGGCCGGCTCGACCTCGCGGTCGTCACCTCCAGGTCGGGCCCGCCCGCTGGCGTGGTCCTCGATCCGTTGCTCGATGATCCCCTGCTCGTCGCCATGCCGCGCGGCCACCGCTTGGCTGGGCTCGCGAGAGTCGATCCCGAAGAGCTCCGCGAGGAGCCGTGGATCGCGGGCAGCTCCGATCCCGCCTCGACGTTGCTCGGCGCGTGGACGACGGGAAGCTGGAGGCCACGCATCGCGTTCGAGCTACGAGACTGGACGGCGAAGGTCGGTCTGGTGGCCGCTGGCTTCGGGGTCACCGTCGTCCCCGGCCTGTCCGCCGGGAGCTTGCCCGCAAGCGTCGTAGTCTCGGCGATCGACCACCCGGCGGCCGTGCGCACCGTCGCCCTCGCCAGACGCGCCGGACCCGGTGAGCCCCAGCTCGCCGCGATCGCCCAGGCGTTGCGCGGTCGCGTCGAGCCGGTGTCGACCGGGTCGCGCCGGCGCAGCTCCGCGTCGGTCCGCCTGGCGAGCAGCTCGCGGCGGTGATGTCGGGACCGCTGTCGTCTTTCAGAGCCGGGCGGCTGGGCGCCGGCGCACGGCTGCCCTCGCCCTCAACCGCTCGCATCGCCCGCGGGACGCTTCAGGATCGCCGCTCAGCTGCCGACGTGTTCTGTGAACCACAGCGGAAGGAGCCGAGCCACATGGCAACAGTCGTCACCGAGAAGTGCCGCCTCGTCACCCGCAGCGACTTCGACGGGCTGGTGTGCGCTGCCCTGCTCAAAGAGCTCGGGATCCTCGACGAGATCAAGTTCGTGCACCCGAAGGACATGCAGGACGGCATCGTCGAGCTGAGCGAGCGGGACATCACGACCAACCTGCCCTACGTGCCGGGCGTGCGCCTGGCCTTCGATCACCACGAGAGTGAGACCCTGCGCCTGGAGCAGAGCCCCGAGAACCACGTGATCGTCCCCGGCGCGCTGTCCGCGGCGCGGGTGGTGTACGACTACTTCGGCGGCGCCGAGCGCTTCACGCGGGTCGGCGAGCCGCTGATGGCGGCCGTCGACAAGGCCGACAGCGCGCTGTTCTCGCTCGATGAGATCAAGCAGCCGAGCGGCTGGATCCTGTTGAGCTTCCTGATGGACCCGCGCACCGGGCTGGGCCGCTTTCGCGACTTTCGGATCTCCAACTACCAGCTGATGATGACGCTGATCGACGCCTGCCTGGAGCACGGCGTCGAGGAAGTGCTCGAGCTGCCAGACGTGGTCGAGCGCGTGGGCCTGTACAACGAGCACGCTGCGGCGGCGCAGGCGCAGCTGCTGGCGTGCTCGCGCGTGCACGGCAAGCTCGTCGTGCTGGACCTGCGCGACCAGCAGGTGATCCACCCGACCAACCGCTTCATGATCTACGCGCTGTTCCCGCAGTGCAACGTCTCGATCCACGTGCTCTGGGGCCTCAAGCAGCAGAACACGGTGTTCGCGATGGGCAAGTCGATCGTCGATCGCTCGAGCCACACGGATGTCGGTGCGCTGATGCTCGCGCACGGCGGCGGCGGCCACGCGGCGGCGGGCACCTGTCAGGTCGACAACTGCGAGGCCGAGCGCGTGCTCGCCGAGCTGATCGAGCGCGTCAACATCGACGGGTAGCCTCGCCCACCGCGCGCCCTGGGCTTGCGCGCCGAGCGCGACGCGCTCGACCCGCAGCCGGAGGCGGCGCGAGCCCCCAGCTTGCGCGCCGAGCCCGCCGCGCCGCCGCGCCCGCCGCGCCGCCGCGCCGCATTGCGGGCGCGTCGTCGCTCAGCCGGAGCCCGTGTACGTAAAGCCAGCTGTCGTTGGCGCGTCGCCGCTATCGGTGAAGAGGCTCTCGAGCGTGGTCACGTGGACCGTCACCTTGCTGCCCGCGGCGCCGGGCGGCGAGACCGCTTCGAGCAGCGTCGCCGACGGGCACGCGAGGGTGCTTTCGGGCGCCGAGCTGAACGACTCGGCCGGGTTTTCGCCGAAAGCGACCGCGAGCGGGCAGCCGAGGTTCTGGCCATGAATCGCCACGTGCGTCCCGCCCGCCGGGCTCCCGGAGCCCGGCGCCAGCGAGAGCACCTGCGGCTGCCCGGGCGGGTAGATGTACAGCAGGTCGGCCCTCGAGGTCGGGCTGCACCCGGTTACGGTGCACGCCTGCACGTTCGCGAGCGCCGGGTTCTGGGAGACCGTCTGTGTGCTCAGGCGCTTGTCGCTGCTCGCGACGAACGTGTAGTTGGTGCCTTCGGACGGCGGGCTCGCGCTGTCGCTGAAGCGCACGAGCGTCACCTGGCCGATCATTCCCTTGCCCGTGATCGCGATCGGTGTCCCGCCCGTGTCCGGGGCGCCGCTGCGGCCTTCGAGCCTGATCTCGCTGGCCGTGCTCTGCACGCCGGAGACGCGCGGCACGCCCGCGTACTCGACCGGCGTCTGCGTCGAGGACCCTGCGAGCGTGCGCACCGAGAACGGCACGCTGATCGGGTCTGTGCTGGCTTCCTTGACCGATTCGGCGATCGTGGGCGCGGGGATCTGCAACTCGGTGCCGCTGTCGAACGCCGCGGGCTGCAGGTCGATCGATGATTCGAGGCCGGGTTCGCCGAAGTCGGCGTAGTCGAAGGTGAAGCGGTTCAGGCCCGCGCCGTGGACCGTGACGAGCGTTTCGCCGGTCTCGCTCGCGAGGGCCGCGGGCCCGGAGGAGGTCGAGACCGATGTGATCGTCGGCGCGGGCGCGTAGTCGAACTCGGTGACCGCTGGGTACACCTCACAGCCGCAGCCGGGCGGCGCCACGAGCGCCCCGTCCTGTTCGTAGCTGGGCGCGCCCTCGAACGGCGGCAGGATCCTCGCGCTCGCGCTCGCGCCGTGGGCGCCGTGGACGACGACCTGCGCCTGGCAGAGGTCGTTGCTCGCGTCCTCCCCCGCGTACACGCCGCTCGTGGGCAGCGACGCGCACACGGTGTGCGCGGCGGAGTAGGGGGGAGGGGTGACACGAATCTCCGAGTCGCCGAGCACGGCGTAGGAGCTCGCGCTGACCCCCCCGAAGCTGACGCCACGCGCGCCCGCGAAGCCCGAGCCGAGGATCGTCACCGGACCGGGTGCCGTCTCGCTGCCGCCGGCCGGAGTCACGCCGGTGACGCTCGGCAGCGAACCGGCGCCGCTCGTGTCCACGTACTGGAAGGTCGAGCCCGGGCCGGGCGAGCTCGACTGGTCATCGCTGAGCGTCACGATCACGTCGGCCGGGCCAGCCCCGTCCTCGGGTGCGGGGGTGTCGGCCGGCAGCGTGTCGCGGGCCGGTGGAAGCGTGATCGTCAGCGAGCCCGGGGCGAGCACGTGGATCGCGTTCGCCGGCACGTGCCACACGCCGACCTGCACGCCCGCGACGTCCGAGGCGCCCGCGCTCTGAAAGCCGCTGCCGCTGACCGTCACGCTCTCTCCGCCGGAAGTCGTCCCTGAGCTCGGGTCAAGGCCGGACACGCTCGGAGCCACGCCGCGGGCGCTGTAGCTGCACAGGTAGTACGCGAGCCCCGCGGAGCCGCCGGGACCTGTCATGCGCGGTGAGCCGAGCCCCGAGGCGAGGTCGAAGCCGGGCCGGGCGGGGAAGACCCCGCCGTCGTCGAGGCCGTACTGGTCGTTGTCGCCTTCGGTGATGTCGTTGAAGGAGGCGGCGTACGCGCTCGGGTTGGATGCGATCGCGTACAGCAGCGGGCTCACGAAGCCCACGCCGGACGCTGTGGACGGATTCGACCGGCAGGTCGGCGAGGCGTCCGCGAGCGCGAGCATCCCCGCCCAGATCGGCGCCCCCGAGGATGTGCCGCCCGACGTGACCCACCCGTCGGGCGCCATTTCTTCGCCTTCGCCGCGGTACTCCTCGCTGTACACGGTGATCGCGCCGGTGAACTCGTCGGACTGCGCCGAGACGTCCGGCTCGAGCCGGCACGGGGTGCTCGCCCGGGAATCCGCCAGGGTGTCCTCGCAGAAGCCAGTCGGGTAGCCGAAGCGCCGCTCGACGCTCGCGGCGTTCGTGTAGTCGACGCCGCCGGGCAGCGCGATCCCGGGGACGGTCGCGTCGCGCTGCCAGCTCGGCGCGGCGAACGACTGGGAGATGCCGCCGCCGCCCGCGCCGCCTTCGTCGCCGTCGTTCCACACGTGCTCTTGCACCGGCTGGGTCGCGTCCGTGATGGTCGTGCCGCCGACGCCCAACACGTACGGCTGGCTCGCGATTTCGCCCGTCGAGATAGGGTTCTGCCCGGGCTGTGGGGAGGTTTCGCGGTGGACTTCTTCGCAGCTGTCGCTGCCGTTGTCGCCGGCGGCGCCGAGGAACGTCTGACCCTGGGCGGCCGCCTGCTGGAAGAGGAAGTCGAGCGCCTGCTGGGTGCCGGGCTGGCCCGTCTCCTCCTCCTGCTCGCACGGCTGTCCGTAGCTCGAGGTGATGATCTGGTCGCGGTCTTCGTCGACCATCGCCGCGATCTCCGCGACTTCCTCGCCCGGCGTTTCGGCGTTCTCGTACACGTCGATGTCCGCGCCGGGCGCCATCGCGGAGACGTCCTCGACGTCGAGCAGCGCCTCGCCATCCGAGCCCGGTCCTTCGGGCTGCCCGCCTTCCAGCGAGATCACGTGCAGGCGCGAGAGCATGCTCGCAGCGCCCGCCGCGCCGAAGTAGCACGTATCGAAGTGCTCGAGATCAGAGGTCAGGAACGGTTCCTCCTCGAACACGCCGATGTGCACGCCCGAGCCGGTGTCGCCGACGCCGTAAAGGCCGAACGCGCCGTACGCGTAGGCGATCTGATCGTCGGTCAGGCCGCCGAACTGCACGGCGTCGGCGCGCGCCGCGCGGCACGCGTCGGGCGATCCGGGCGGATGCGCGAACTTCGTCGCCTTCGCCGCGGGAAAACGCCCCGCCAGGCCAGCCGGGCGACGCACGCGCAGCGGACGGAAGCGCACGACGTCGTCGAGCCCCACCACCGCCGCGACCGATCGGGCGATCGCCTGGGGCAGCGCGGGCGCCGAGGTCGTCGCACGCGCGATCTCGCCACCGGCGAGCCGGTAGTCGTGGATGCCGGTCGCGAACGCCCCGGCAACGCGCCCCGCCGGACCGGAGAAGCGCACCAGCAGGCCGTCGCCGCTGACGGCGCCGACGCGCAGTCCCGCGCGGCCCAGCTGCGTCTTGACGGCGGAGATCGTCGCGCCGCTCGGGCCGAATCGCGCCGCGAACTCGCCCCTGCCGAGATACCGGCCGAAGGCTGGCGAGCCCTTGCTGGTGGCCGCAGCGATGAAGCTTTCAAGCGCCGCGGGATCGCGCGGGCGCAGCACGACGGCGCCCGCGACGGCGGCGCCGGCGGGGGCGGCCCCCAGATCACGCACGCCGTGAGGCAGTTGCGGCACCGCGCCGATGCGCACGAGCCCGCCCTGCGCGGCGGCGGAGGAGGATCCGATCACGACCGGCGCGGCCAGCGCCAGCGCGGCGAGCAACGCCGCGGCCAGCGCCAGCGAGGCGAGCAACGCCGCGGCCAGCCGCCGGCCGCTCGAGCGCCCACGCCCACCGCGTGGGCGAACCCGGGTGCGCCATCCCGCCCCAGCCGTCCCGCCGTTCCCGCCGCGCCAATCCATGACGACCTCCCGAAAGGCCACGCGCCGCGGTCTCTCAACGGGGCGACGCCGTTGTATGGATAACAGACGCAGCTTGCGCCTGTCAATCAGCGGAGCTCGGCCGCCGCGCGGTAACAGACGCAGCTTGCGCCTGTCAATCAGCGGAGCTCGGCCGCCGCGCGATCGACTGGAAGACGCCCGTTCGTGCTCCGCGAGCGCTCGTGGAGCTTTGACGCCCACGCGACCCGGCATATGCGAACATATGTTCGCATGGGGATCGCACGGACCAGGCGCGGATATGCTCGTCTGCCACTCGACAGAGTGCCAGACGTAGGTCCGTCGGTCTTGCGTGTGGCGGACGTGCGTCCGGCACTCGCGCGAGTGGCTGATGGACATCGGTCGCATTCCTCTCTGACGGCAGGGAGAGTGCAGCGATGAGCACGATGGAGGCCTACAAGGCCGAGTTGGAGCGGTTTCTGGAGGGCTTCGGAGCGAACGTGCGCCGCGTGCGCGGCGCCAAGAGCCCGCCCTGTTCGCAGGAACGGCTGTCCGACGCTACGCGGCTGCACCGCACCGAGATCGGCAAAATCGAGCAGGGAATCGTCGAGCCGCGACTGACGACTCTGTACATCCTCGCGGACGGGCTTGGCGTGACGATCGACGAGCTGCTCGCCGGGCTGTCGGTGCCGCTCGAGCGCAAACCCTCGCCGCATTCGCGTACCTGGGGCTAGCGGCCGGCGGCCCGGCGGGGCGGCTCGCCGCGTTGCTCACCCGGCAGCTAACGTTATCGCGCCGTCCGCGCCGCGGACGGCGCCTGGCTCGCCGCACCTAACGAAAGGAACACGCATGGCGCGAATCCTCCTGAGCGGAAGGGAGACGAGCGTCTCCGAGGGCGTCGAGGAGGTCCTGGCGCGAATCGTCGCCTCCAAGGACGGGATCAGGAACAGCAGCGGCAATATTCTCGCGCCACCCGGCTGGGTAACGCTGACCGCGGGCGAAAGCGGCGAACAGCTGTACGTACAGACCGAGCACATTGGCTACGTGCGCGAGGACTACTGACGGGCTGCTGACGTACGGCGGTGCAAGCGCGCGCGCCGGCGCGTTCGCCCGCGCGGATCAGCCGGCCGCCGGCTTGTACACGGTCACTACGGCCGCGCCGCCGAGGCCGATGTTGTGCTGGAGGCCGACCCTGGCGCCCTCGACCTGGCGTGCATCGGCCTGCCCGCGCAGCTGCCAGCACAGCTCGCTGCACTGAGCCAGGCCCGTCGCGCCGAGCGGATGGCCCTTTGAGATCAGCCCACCGGAGGGGTTGACCACCCAGCGCCCGCCATAGGTCGTCGCGCGCGCGTCGACGAGCTCGTGGCCATGGCCCTCTTCGGCGAGGCCGAGCGCCTCGTACGTGATCAGCTCGTTGGCGCTGAAGCAGTCGTGCAGCTCGATCACCTGCAC
The DNA here is from genome assembly GCA_035503075.1 of Solirubrobacteraceae bacterium. Taxonomy (GTDB): domain Bacteria; phylum Actinomycetota; class Thermoleophilia; order Solirubrobacterales; family Solirubrobacteraceae; genus Palsa-744. Next base: position 61,019 of record DATJTT010000012.1, on the reverse strand, counting down.
GTCCTCGGGGCCGACCTGCGCCTCCTCGTAGGCCTTGCGCGCGGCTTCGCGGCTCATGTCGTAGCCGACGATCCTGATGCAGTCGGCGTGCTCGTCGAAGCTGCTCGAGAGATCCGTGACCATCGCCTGGCCTGCGATCTCGATCGCGTGCTCCCACAGCTCGTGCTCGTCGATGAAGCGCTCGCTCGCGACGACCGCGGCGGCGGCCCCGTCCGACGTCGGCGAGCACTGCAGCTTCGTAAGGGGCTCGTGGATCATCTTCGCGTCCTTGACGTCCTGCAGCGAGTACTCGTCCTGAAATTGGGCGTACGGGTTGTTGACCGAGTGCTTGTGGTTCTTCCAGCCGATCCACGCATAGTGGTCGGGCGTCGAGCCGTAGCGCTCGATGTGGTCGCGCCCGGCGTTGCCGAACATCTGCGGAGCGAACGGAGACTGCTCGGGGGAGCGCAGCTCGAACATGCGCGCCATGTGCTTGTCCATCGCGGGCGTGCGGTCGGTGTACTTCATGCCGAGCGAGCCGCGCTCCATCTTCTCGAAGCCGAGCGCAAGCGCGCAGTCGACGAGGCCGCCCTTGACCGCCTGGCGCGCGAGGAACAGCGCGCTCGAGCCGGTCGAGCAGTTGTTGTTGACGTTCAGCACCGGGATGCCCGTAAGCCCAAGGCCGTAGATCGCCCGCTGGCCGTACGTCGAGTCGCCGTAGCAGTAGCCCGCGTACGCCTGCTGCACGAGCTCATAGCGAATGCCCGCGTCCGCCAGCGCGCGCGCGCCCGCCTCGAGCACCCACTCGGGGTAGTCGCCCGGCTTGGTGCCGGGCTTGTCGAACTTCGACATGCCGACGCCGATCACAAACGTGCGGTTGCTCATCGCTGCGCTCCTTCTCGGTATGAAAACTGGCTGGCCAGCCAGGACGTCGGAACAGCGTAGTCAATCCGGCGTTCCCGCGCCGCACGCTGCGAACGTCGCTCGGCGCCGCGCCCCGCGCGCTGCGAACATCGCTCGGCGCCGCGCCCCGCGCGCTGCGAACGTCGCTCGGCGCCGCGCCCCGCGCGCTGCGGCTGGCGTTCACAGGAGGTGGCGCAGGCGCCAGCCGAGCGAGGGGCCCGAGACGGTGCGCACGGCGAGCGCGGCGCTGTACGCAGGCTGGGCGGCGTCGAGCGTGACCGCCGCGAGTCGCTCGCCCGCCCGCGCGCGGCTGCCGAGGCGCCGGGGGGAGACGCTCACGCGCAGTGCGAGCCCGCCCCAGCCGAGAGCGCGCAGCGCGCCCGCGGTCACGCCCGCGGTGTGCTGGCCGTCGGCGTCGCGGGCGTCGAGCACCCGCGTGCCCGCGGGCAGCGCCGTGAACAGCCGCACGGCGGCGGCCGCCGAGTCGCCGAGTCGCTGGGCGCTCGCGAGCGCCGATTCCACGAGTCCGCCCGCGCGCTGGCCAAGCACCACGCCCAGCACGATCAGCCGACGGCCGGCGACGAGCGCGCGCCTGGCGAACACCAGGCAGCCGCCGGCGGCGGAGTCAGAGCCGGTCTTCACGCCGACGTAGCCGTCCTCGCCGACCAGCCCGTTGTAGTTGAGCACGCGCCCGGCGACCGGCAGCACGGCCGAGCTCTCATCGACGAGCGCCGCGAACGCGCGTACGCGCATCGCGACCCGCGCGAGCGCGAGCTGGTCGGCCGCGGTCGATACGGTGCTCGCTTCGAAGCCGCTCGGGTCGGTGTAGGTCGTCGCGCGCATGCCCAGGCGCCTCGCCGTCGCGTTCATGCGGGCGACAAACGCCGGGATCGAGCCGGCGTCATAGCGCGCCAGCAGGGCGGCGACGTTGTTGGCGGACGGCAGCAGCAGGGCCTGCAGCGCCTGGCGCTCGCTGAGACGCTCGCCGCTGCGCACGGGGATCGTCGACTGATCGAGGGCGACACGCCGCCCCTGTTCGGCGACCTCCATGGGCGTGATCGTCAGCTCGAACCCTCGTTGGCCGGCGCCGAGCGGGTGCTCGAGCAGCGTCAGGTATGCGGTCATGACCTTGGCCACGCTCGCGATCGGAACGGGAGCCTGCGCCGGCGTGCTCGCGAAGGCGCCGGACACGCCCTGCACCTCGACCGCCGCCTGGCCTTCGCGCGGCCACGCGAGCCGCGGCGGGCCGCCCGGCAGGCGAACGTACGCGGCGACCGTGCGGCTGAGGCGCAGCGGCGGCGCGCTCTCCGTGGACGCCCGCCATCCGACCGCCACGATCAGCACGAGCAGCGCGAGCGCCGTCACGGGCCCCCGGCGAGAGCGCGCGCGAGCCGCACCCGCCGGAGCTATCCATCCGCTCTTCGCCACAGGGTGAGGACGCTAGCGCGTCCGCCGTCCCTGCGGGCCGGCTGCCGGCGAGCCCGCGCTCTCGCTCGCGCTCTCGCTCTCGCTCGAGGCGCGCGCGCCGGCGCGAGACCCGCGCTCGCACGTATTCACACGATCAGGTGAAACGGCATGAACGCCGGCATCGGCGAATCGTGGCCCGCCCGCGCCCAGTCGTGCTCCGCGGACTCGCACGTGGGTACCGGACTCGCACGTGGGTACGAAGGTTAAACCGGCGCGAGTTAATCACGTTGAAGCCGGCGTCCGTCCACGCGACCGCGCGCTTGTCGCTCGACTCCTTGTCGATCGGGCGGACCTCGATACCGCCGTGCGTTCAGTGCTCTGTGCGGAGCGCGAACAAGCGTCGCTCATTATAGACTTGGAGCATGGCCACGACCCGCACGCGGTCCGTCGTCGCAGAGCAGATGGCCGCCCGCGAGACCGGCTCGAGGACGCCTGAATTCTTCATAGTGGGCTCGCCAAAGAGCGGTTCGACGGCGCTTTACGAGATGTTGAGCCGGCATCCCCAGATTTTCATGCCGGAGCTGAAGGAGCCACGTTTCCTCGCCGAGGACATGGCTCCTCGCCCCGGGTTCGAGAAGGGGCCTGCGGACCTCGGTTATCCCGTGACCCTCGATGAGTACCTGGCGCTGTTCGCGCAGGCGACGCCGGCGCAGCGTCTCGGGGAGGCGTCCACGACGTATCTGTGGTCACGCACGGCGGCGTCGAACATTGCGCAGCTGCGAGCGGACTCGCGCATAATCGCCACCATACGCGAGCCTGCGAGCTTCCTGCATTCGTTGCATTTCATGCTGCTGCGCTGGCATGTCGAGGGGGAGAGGAGCTTCACCAAGGCGCTCTCCCTCGAGGCCGACAGACGCGAGGGACGCAACGTGCCCGATCGCTCACACCGACCCCAGTTGCTGCAGTACTCAGAGCACGTTCGTTACGTCGAACAACTGCGCCGCTACTACGAGCGTTTCGCAGAAGAGCAGGTGCTGGTGCTGATCTACGACGATTTTCGCCGCGACAACGAGGGGACGCTGCGCCGGATCATGCAATTCCTCGACGTCGACTCCGAACGCCCGGTCGAGCCTGTGAACGTGAACGTCACCAAGACCACCAGGGTGCGTGCGCCGCGGCTCTACGGCGCCGTGCGTTCCGCGTCGATGGGCCGGGGGACGCTTCCGCGCGCGGCCAAGGCCACGATCAAGTCGCTCACCACGCAGCAGCTGCGCCGCGGCACGATGGGCAGGATCCACAATCGTGTGGTGGTCAGCGAGCCGCTCGCAGCGCCCGAGGAGAGCTTCATGACGGAGCTGCGCGAACGCTACAAGCCCGAGGTCGTCGCGCTGAGCGAGTTCCTGGGGCGCGACCTCGTCAGCCTGTGGGGCTACGACAGCATCGGCTGAGCCAGGCGGACGTGCCGATCTTCAAGACACAGGCCGTCGTCGGCAGGGGCGTCGTCTCCGCTACGAGGTCGCCTGCGCCGCCAGCTGTGTGCGTGCCCGCGTCCTGATCACCGCGGCGACCGCCGCGGGGTCGTCGAAGAACGGCACGTGCCCGGCGCCGAGCGTCACGTGCGTCGCCCACGGGAGCAGCGCGCGCGCTCGCGGCGCCTGCAGCCGGTAGGGCAGGAGCCGGTCGCGTCTGCCCCACGCGACCGTCAGCGGCGTGCTGCGCAGGCTCTCGCCCGCGCCGAAGCGGTAGTCGGCGAAGGCGTCCAACGCGCCCGCGAGCGCCGGCGCCGCCCACGCGTCCCTGAGCGTCTCGACCGCCTCCTGCGCCGGCATGCGCGCGGGATAGCCGAACGTCTGCCAGAACAGCGCCACGCGTCCCGCGCGCGTGCGCGCGAGCGCCTCCACCGCCGGCCTGGCCGCGGGCGGGATCCGCGCGGGCGTCCGCAGCGCATGCTGGCAGTAGCGACGCTCGAGCGCCGTCCAGAAGCCAGCCGGCGAGAAGGCGCACACCGAGCGCACCGCGCGCCCGCGGGCGAGCTCGAGGCCGATCGCGCCGCCCATCGAGTTGCCCGCGACGTGCGGGCGCTCGAGGCCGAGCTCGGCGAAGAACCACTCGAACGCGTCCGCGTACGCCGGGATCGTCGGCTTGATGCCCGCGCTCAGCGGCGCCGAGTGCCCGAAGCCGGGGGAGTCGCACGCGATCACATCGAAGTCGCTTGCCAGCCGTCCGATCACCGGCGCCCACGCCTGCCAGTGATGGCCCACCCCGTGCAGCAGCACCAGCGGCGGCCCCTCGCCCTCGCGGTGATAGTTGATCGACAGGCTCACAACCAAACCTCGCGGCGGCGGGCCGCGCCGCAGCGCCCCGACTCGCCGCGCGGGCGGGCTGCGCCGCAGCGCTGCGCCTCACCGCGCGGGTGGGCTGCGCCGCAGCGCTGCGCCTCACCGCGCGGGTGGGCCGCGCCGCCGCGCTGCGCCTCACCGCGTGGGCGGGCCGCGCCGCTGCGCTGCGCCTCACCGCGCCGGCCGGTTGCTCGCGCGCGGGCGCTCACGCCGGTGGGTGGGCTCGAATCAGGTCGGCGCCGCGCTCGGCGATCATGATCGTGGGAGCGTTCGTGTTGCCGCCCGTGATCGTCGGCATGATCGACGCGTCGATCACGCGCAGGCCCTGCACGCCGTGCACCCGCAGCGCCGAGTCGACCACCGCTTCGGGGTGGGTGTCGCTCATCCTCGCAGTGCCCACCGGGTGGTAGATCAGCATCAGACGCCTGCGCAGATCCGCCTCGAGCTCGCCGTCCTCGACGCTCGCAGCGCCCGGCTTGAGCTCGCGCGTGACGACCTCGTGCAACGGCGCCTGCTCGGCGATCGCGCGCGCCAGGCGCACCCCGGCGAGCAGCGAGGCGAGGTCCTCCGGCTGGGACAGCGTGTTCGTGATGATCCGCGGCTTCGCTTCGGGGTCGGCCGAGCGCAGCCACACCTGCCCGCGCGCCTTCGGCGAGACGAGCACCGGCGCGATCACCGCGCAGTGGCCGTCGTAGGTCTCGGCGCCGTGGTCTTCGTAGTACGCCGCGCCCATGTGGAACTGGATGTCCGCCGCCGCCAGGCCGCCGCGCGTGCGCGTGAACGCGACCACCTCGGCGACCGTCGAGCTGAGCTTGCCCGACCTGCGCAGCAGCCACTCGAGCAGCGGCTTGGGCTTGTCCGCCCCGTAAAGCGTCTCGCGGTCTGAGACCTCCCAGATGACGGTCACGAACGGGTGGTCCTGGAGGTTGCGCCCAACCCCCGGGAGCTCGTGCCGGGGCTCGACGCCGGCCGCGCGCAGCTCATCGCCCGCGCCCACGCCCGACAGCAGGAGCAACTGCGGGGAGCCGATCGCGCCGGCGCACAGCAGCACCTCGCGCGCCGCGCGCACGCTCTCCTCGCCGCGGCGTCCGCGGCGCACGCGCACGCCGCTCGCGCGCTGTCCCTCGAGCTCCACACTCAGCGCCGTCACATTCGTGCGCACCTGCAGGTTCGGACGGGTCAGCGCCGGGCGCAGGTACGCGTCCGCGGCGCTCCAGCGGGCGCCGTCTCGCTGCGTCACCTGGAACACCGACACGCCGTCCTGCTCGGGGCCGTTGTAGTCGGCGATGCGCGGGATGCCCGCCGCCTCGCTCGCCGCCAGCAGGCGCGCATTCAACGGTCGCGGCGAGCGCTGCTCGGCGACCCGCAGCGGTCCGCCGACGCCGTGGTACGCGGACGGGCCGCGCACATTGTCCTCGGCCTTGATGAAGTATGAAAGCACGCTCGCGTAGCCCCATCCCGGCGCGCCCTGCGCCTCCCAACCGTCGTAGTCGAGCGGACGCCCGCGCACGTACAGCATCGCGTTCATCGAGCTCGAGCCGCCCAACGCCCTGCCACGCGGGATGTACAGCGAGCGCCCGTCCACGTGCGGCTCGGGCTCGGTCGCGAAGTCCCAGTCGAGCTTCGTGTGGAACTGCTGCGCGAACGCCGCCGGGACCTTGATCTTCAGCGAACGGTCCCTGCCGCCCGCCTCCAGCAGCAGCACCCGCGTCGACGGGTCCTCCGAGAGGCGGTTCGCGAGCACGCAGCCGGCCGACCCGGCGCCCACGATCACATAGTCGTACGCGGTCATGCCCGCGCGTCGACCATGCGGGGCACGGCCCGGGGGGTCATGCCGGCGCGTCGCCGAAGACGGGAACGGAGCCTCGCTCAGCCGCGCGCTCGGGCAGCGGCGTGAAGCGGTACTCGGCCGTGTCCACGCTCGCCGTCCGCTTCAGGTACTCGCGCATGTATCCCGGCCAGTTGGCCACGATGCGCCCGCGCTCGTCCCTGTACCAGGAGTCACAGCGCGTCCACGCGGTCCCCGGGAAGCGCGCCTGCAGCTCGCGATCGCTCGCCGCCTCGGCCTCGGCGCGCACCTCGATCGCGCCCGCGCGCCGCTCGCGCAGCTGCGCGAGCGCCTGGCGCACGTACGCGGCCTGCGCCTCCAGGTACACGATGATCGAGCCGCCCGAGGTGTTCGTGTTCGGCCCGTACATCAGGAACATGTTCGGGAAGCCCGGCACGCACATGCCCAGATGCGCGTGCGCGCCGCCCGCCCAGTACTCGCGCAGCTCGACGCCGTCGGCGCCCGTCACGCGCATCGGGTGCATGAAGTCGTGGGTCTTGAAGCCCGTCGCCCAGATCACGCAGTCCGCCTCGTGCACGGCGCCCGCGGCGGTCCGAATGCCCGCCGGCTCGAGGCTCGCGATCGCGTCGGTCACCAGCTGCACGTTCGCCCGCGCCAGCGCCGGCAGGTAGTCGGAGCTGAACAGGATGCGCTTGCACCCGAACGTGTAGTCCGGCCACGCCTTCGCGCGCACCTGCGGGTCCTTCAGCTGCGAGCGCATGAACGCCGCCGAGCGCGCCGCCGCCAGGCGCCCGAACGTCTCCGGGTGGCGGATCGCCAGCGTCAGCGACTCGGCGTACTCGAACACGAACGCGCGCCGCAGCGCCTGCAGCCCGGGCACGCGTTCGATCGCCGCGCGCACCGTCGCGTTGTAGCGGCGGTTGCGCCGTGGCAGGAACCAGTTGCCGGTGCGCTGGAAGACGCTCAGGCGCTTGACCTGCTTGGCGATCTCAGGCACGAGCTGCACGGCGCTCGCGCCCGTGCCCACGACCGCCACGCGCTTGCCCGCCAGCGGGTAGTCGTGGTCCCACTGCGCCGAGTGGAAGCTGTGCCCCGCAAAGCTCTCCGCGCCCTCGATGCGCGGCACGGACGGCTGGTCGAGCTGCCCGGTCGCGATCACCAGCGCGTCCGCCTCGTACGTCTCGCCCCGCTCGCTGCGCACGCCCCAGCGGCAGCGCTCCGCATCCCACGCGCACGCGCTCACCGTCGTGCCCGTGCGCACCAGGCGCTCGACGCCGTGTGCGCGCGCGACCTCGTGCAGGTACGCGTGGATCTCCGCCCGCGGCGAGCACAGCCGCGACCAGTCGCGCCGCTGCGCGTAGGAGAACGAGTACAGGTGGCTGGGCACGTCGCACGCGGCTCCCGGATAGCTGTTGTAGAACCACGTGCCGCCCAGGTCCGGCGCCTTCTCGAGGATCCGCACGTCGTCGATCCCGTGACGGCGCAGCTCGATCGCCGCCGCGATCCCGCCGAAGCCCGCGCCCACGATCAGCACCTCCACGGCGCTACGCCCCCGAGGCGCTCGCCACGGCGCCCCGCGCAGCCGGCGACGGCTGCTCGCGCGGGACGTACGGGGCGAGCTCGCGGCGCGCGATCGACAGCTTGTGCACCTCGTCGGGGCCGTCCGCCAGGCGCAGCGTGCGCAGGTGCGCCCACGCGCTCGCCAGCGCGAAGTCCTCGGTCACGCCGCCGCCGCCGTGCACCTGGATCGCGCGGTCGAGCACCTTCAGCGCGACGTTCGGCGCCGCCACCTTGATCGCCGCGATCTCCGTGCGCGCGTGGCGGTTGCCGACCGTGTCCATCATCCACGCCGCCTTCAGCGTCAACAGGCGCGCCATCTCGATCTCGATGCGCGACTCCGCGATCCAGTCCTGGATGTTGGCGCGGGTCGCAAGCGGCGCCCCGAAGGTTTCGCGCGAGACCGCGCGCCTGCACATCTGCTCGAGCGCGCGCTCGGCCGCGCCGATCGCGCGCATGCAGTGGTGGATGCGCCCCGGGCCCAGGCGCGCCTGCGCGATCATGAAGCCGTCGCCCTCCTTCGAGATCACGTTGCTCACCGGCACGCGCACGTCCGCGAACTCGATTTCCCCGTGCCCGTCCTGGTCGGCGTAGCCGAACACCGGCAGGTTGCGCAGCACCGTCACCCCCGGCGTGTCCAGCGGCACCAGGATCTGGCTCTGCTGGGTATATGTCGGGGCGTCCGGATTGGTCTTGCCCATCACGATCATGATCCGGCAGTGCGGATGGAACACGTTCGTGATCCACCACTTGCGCCCGTTCAGGACATAGTCCTCGCCGTCGCGCTCGATGCTCAGCGCGACGTTGGTCGCGTCTGAGCTAGCCACGCCCGGCTCGGTCATCGCGAACGCCGACCTCATCTCTCCATCCAAGAGCGGCGCCAGCCAACGCTGCTTCTGCTCGTCCGTGCCGAACTGGTGCAGCACCTCCATGTTGCCCGTGTCCGGCGCCGAGCAGTTGCACGCCTCCGAGGCGATCGGCGAGCGCCCCATGATCTCCGCGAGCGGCGCGTAGTCCGCGTTCGACAGGCCCGCGCCGTGCTCCTCGTCGGGCAGGAACATGTTCCACAGCCCCGCCTCGCGCGCGCGCGCCTTCAGCTGCTCCATCACCTGCGGCTGGTGATGCGAATCGCCCGACTCGCGCAGCTCGCGCGCATACACCTCCTCCGCGGGATACACGTGCTCGTCCATGAACGCGCTCAGGCGCTCCTTGAACTCGGTGCAGCGCTTGCTCGGCTCGAAGTCCATTCGTCTCTCCCTTCCTCGCGGCTTGTCCTGGGATCATCGCCGATGAGCGCACAGGACGCGAGCTACCGTGCGGCCGGCGCGGACCGCGGGGCGCTCGCCGCCCGCGCCCGCCTTGACGCGCTGCTCGCCGGACGCGTCGAGGAAGGCCCGCGCGAGGTCGTGCTCGAGCCGCTCGGCGTGCGCTACGGCGGCGAGCGCCTGGAGCTCTCGGTTGAACGCGTCGAGCCAGACGGATAAGGTTTGCGCCAGAAACTCGCCAATGTTCCCCAGCCCAGACGGGGATCTCGATGTCGCCGGACCGCATGGTGCCGGAGCTACCCGGATCGAGGCGGACCTGTCCATCAAAAGAGGAGAGAAAGATCCGATGCGCAGAGCATCCACCTGTCTTGTCGTCCTCGGCTTGGCGCTGCTCGCCGTGCCCGGCGTCGCCTCGGCCGCGCCGACGGTGAAGTTCAAAGCCCAGGCCGTGCCCATCCCGGGCTTCCGCGGCACGGGGAACATCCTCGGCGCCGGCGCCGCGCTGGTGTCCGAATACGAAATCTCCGGCACCGAATACTTCGGCTCGCCGCCACCCATCATCGCCATCAACTTCTACTTCCCCAAGGGCACCGTGCTGCACCCGACCGGCTTTCCGACGTGCAGCGAAGAAGTCGTCCGTGACAAGGGCCCGATCGGCTGCCCGAAGGCCTCGCAGGCGGGGCCGGTCGGCACGGTCCTCGGATACGTCACGCTCGGCGGGGAACGCGTCGAAGAGACCGCCGAAAACTTCTCCTTCTACAAGCCCGGCGGCGGCTTCATCTTCTTCACCGACGGCCACACGCCGGTATCGCTGGAAGTGTATTCGACGGGTGCCTTCGTGAGCCTCACGAGCAGCCCCGGCGGCTACGGCGCCGAGCTGCACGTGAAAGTCCCCGAGGTCGCGAGCGTCCCCGGGGCGCCGTACGCGTCCGTCAAAACGATCAAGGTCAAGGACGGCTCCGCGTACAAGTCGCACGGCAAAACCATCTACTACGGCCGCGTCCCCAAGAGCTGCCCGAAGGGCGGCTTCCCGCTGAAGACCGAAGTCGTCTTCGCCGAAAACGGCGAAGAATCGACCCCGGTGAGCGTGCCCGCCACGTACAAAGCGCCGTGTCCGCGCAAGTGAGGAAGGGGTTGCGCCGGTGAGGGCGTAACCTCGAAGCAAGCGTGCCGGGTGGGCGGCCCCGTCGACGACGGGGCCGCTCGCTCGTCGTAAACCTAGGGAAGGATCGGGTTGAGCACCGAGTTCGTGGGGTGGAGGAGACTGGCGGGGGGCATCGCCGGCGTCGCCTGCGCGGCCGCCGCGGTCGTCGTGATCCTCGTCGCGACCGCCGCCGGCGGCTCCACCGGCGGCTACAGCGTGCGCGCGATCTTCGACGACGCCGGCAACCTGATCGCCGGCGAGAACGTCAAGATCGACGGCGTCAAGGTCGGCACCGTCAGCTCGGTCACGGCCACGCCCCAGGCCAAGGCGGCGGTCGTCCTCGACATCGAAAACCCCGGCTTCCGGGACTTCCGCTCCGACGCCTCCTGCACGATCCGCCCGGAGTCGCTGATCGGCGAGAAGTACGTCGACTGCCTGCCCACCCAGCCGCGCGTCGAAGGCACGCCGCTGCCGCCGCCGCTCAAGCGGATCCCCGGCGGCCAGGAAGGCGCCGGCGAGTACCTGCTGCCCGTGCAGAACACCCACAGCCCGGTCGACGTCGACCTGCTCGGCGACATCGATCGCCTGCCCGAACGCGAGCGCCTGACGATCATCCTCAACGAACTCGGCGCCGGGCTCGCCGGGCGCGGCAGCGACCTCAACGAAGTGATCAAGCGCGCCAACCCCGCGCTGCAGGAACTCGACAAGGTCCTGCAGATCCTCGCCAACGAGAACAAGGTGCTCGCGAAACTCGCCGTCGACGGCGACAAGGCGCTCAAACCGATCGCCCGCGACCGCGAACGCGTCGGCGACTTCATCGTGCAGGCCAACAAGGTCGCGCAGGCCAGCGCCGCCACGCGCGGCTCGCTCAAACGCAATCTCGAACTGTTCCCGCCGTTCCTCGAACAGCTCAGCCCGGCGCTCGAACGCGTGCGGCGCTTCGCCGAAGCCACCACGCCGACGTTCGCCGACCTCAAAGCCGCCGCGCCCGGCCTCGACAAGGCGTTCGAGAGCCTGCCCGCATTCTCGAGCAGCTCGGAAAAGTTCTTCACCAACCTCGGCAGCACAGCCAAGCTCAACGGTCCCGCGCTCGTCGGCACAAAGCCGCTGCTCAAAGAGCTGCAGAGGCTCGGCGACGCCGGACTGCCGTTCACGGAAAACTTCTCGCAGCTGTTCGAGAGCCTGCGCGAAACGGGCGGCCTCGAGCGGATCATGGACTTCATCTTCCTCGGCACCGGCTCCGCCAACGGCTACGACGCGCTCGGGCACTTCCTGCGCGCCGAGGGGGCCGCGAACGACTGCCTCAGCTACTACATCAGCTCCGCGACTAGCAGCGGGAACTGTCACCGCAAACTGTTCAACACCCACACGGGCAGCTCAACGGCCAGCGCGGCGTCAGCGAGCAAGCAGTCCGCGAGCGCGGCATCGGCGCTCGACTCGAGCGACACGAGCGTGCTGATGGCGCGCACGCTCGCAGTGATGAACGGCGCCACACAGGCGCAGGCGATCGCCAAATACCCCGGTCCCGAGACGGTCGAACAAGAAGGAGCGGGCACTAGCGCCGGCGGCGGCGGCTCTCCCGCGAGCGCACAGCCCGTCGGCGGGACCAGCGCGGGCACGACCTACTACACGCCGCCGAGCGCATCCTCCCCGGAGGGGGAAGGCTCGGGCGCGGACGGGCTGCTGCTCAACTACCTGCTCGGGAACGAATGACGCGATGAGGCCGCGAGCGCTCCACAAAGGCCTGCTGCTCGGCGCGCTCACCGCGGGCGCGCTCACCGCCGGCGCGCTCGCGCTCGGCGTGCCCGCCGCGAGCCTCGCCGGCGAAGGCGACACGACCCCCACCTCGACCGTCGAACCGGCGCCGAGCGCCACCAGCACCACCACGACCTCTACCGCCCCCACCGAAACGACCTCGAGCACGGCCCAAGCACCCGCCACCCAAACCACCGCGCCGGGCGAAACCACGCCGGCGCCCACGAGCGCCGAAGAACCGGCGCCGCCGCAGGTGCGGGCAAAGCACAGGCAGAGCGCGAGCCCGAGCGGCGGGCCCGCCGAGGCGCGCGCTCACGCGAAGCGACCGAAGACGTCAGGGGGCACCGGCGCAGGCGCCGGCGGGGGCGCTTCGGCCGGCGCGCGCGCCGGCCGCAAGGCGCCGGCGCCCTCGACGCTCACCCCCGCGCTGCCGTCCTCGCTGAGCGCCGGCTTCGGCGGCCTGCCGTCGTTCTTCATCGAAAGCTTTCAGATCCCGCCGTTCCTGCTGCCGATCTTCCAAGCGGCCGGCACGGCCTACGGAGTCCCCTGGCAGGTGCTCGCGGCGATCAACGAGGTCGAGACCGACTACGGGCGCGACCTCAGCGTCTCGAGCGCCGGCGCCGAGGGCTGGATGCAGTTCCTGCCATCCGAGTGGGCCCGATACGGCGTCGACGCCACGGGCGACGGCTGGGAGGACCCCTACAACCCGGCCGACGCGATCTTCGCCGCCGCGAGGTACCTGCGCGCGGCCGGCGGCGACCGCGACATCCGCGCGGCGGTCTACGCCTACAACCATTCGCAGGCGTACGTCGAATCGGTGATGCTGCGCGCCCAGCTGCTCGGCGGCACGCCCCCGGAACTGCTCGGCGCGATCACCGGGCTCACCGAGGCGCGTTTCCCCGTCTATGCGCCCTCGCACTACAGCGACGGCTTCCCGACGGTCGATCCCGACCCCTCCGGACCGGGATCGACGCCACCGGCCACGACGCTCGTCGGCACGACGATCTACTCGCGGGCGGGCGCTCCCGTGATCGCGGTGCAGGACGGCGAAGTCGTGCAGATCGGCGAATCGCCCTCGCTCGGTCACTTCGTCGTGCTGCGCGACGCATACGGCAACAGCTACGTGTACGCGGGGCTCGGCGAAGTCGCGTCGGTGTATCCGGTGCTCGAGCCGCGCGTCGACAGCACCGTCAGCTCACGGATCGCCAGGCCGGCCGGCAAGCGCGAACCGCCGCCCAGCGGCCCCGCGACGGCCGGCGCGCAGCCGCGCTCGCCGCTGTCCGAGGGCGCGGCGATCTCGAGCTTCGCGCTCGGCGCCGCCGCCGCGCTCGAAGCGCCGCCGCCGGCCCCCGCTCCCGCGGCGCCCAAGCCGGCCCGGGCGCACGCGCGGGTGCGCGCCTTCAGCGAAGGCCAGAACGAGGTCTACCTGCACCCGCTGGTCCCCGGGGTGCAGGTGATCGCGGGCACCGTCCTCGGCCACGTCGGCCCGAGCGGCGGATCCGCCGCGACGGGGCAGGACGGCGCACCCTCGACGGGGGCGCCGGCGGGCGAAGCGCCCCACATCCTCTTCCAGGTCCGCCCCGCGGGCGCCGGCGCGCCGCTGATCGACCCCAAGCCGATCCTCGACGGCTGGGTGGCGCTCGAAGACACGTCGGTGTTCAGGGCCAAAGGCGTGAACCCGTTCCTCGCCACCTCGCCGAGCGTCGGCCAGGTGCTGCTCGAGTCACAGCAGCAGCTGCAGCCGCAGGTGCTCCACGACCCCGGCGTCCGCCTCGGCTCCTGCGCGCGCCAGGACGTCCAGGAGGGCAGGGTCGACAAGCGCGTGCTCGCGCTGCTCGAGTACCTCTCGGTCTCGGGCCTGCGCCCGACCGTCTCCGGCCTGCCGTGCGCTCCCCCGGCGCCGGCCGCCGCCGCCGCCAACGCAGCCGCGACCAGCGAGGCCGTGAACATCACCGCCGTCAACGGGATCCCGATCGCCGGCCACCAGGGGCCCGGCTCGATCGCGGATGAGACGGTGCGCAAGCTGCTGATGCTCCAGGGCCTCGCGCGCCCCCAGCGAATCGTCAGCCTGATGAGCTACCCGGGCGCCGCCGCCGCGATCGCCCGCCCGAGCGCGAGCGAGGCGATCCACGTCGCCTTCGGCGCGCTCGGCGCAGGCGGCGCGCACGCGGCAGCGCTATCGGCCGCCGGGCTCACGCCGGCCGAGTGGGTCCAGCTGATCGGCCGCCTCGGCGAGATCCCCGACCCGACCGTCTCGAGCGGTCACTCGAGCGCCGCGATCCCGGACCCGACGACGAGCGCCGGCGCTCAGGCGAGCGCCCAGGAAGAAGCCGATGGCGACGACTAGCCCGCCGCGCCCGCCGGCCGCGCCGGAGCCGCCGGGACTTCCGGGCCCGGGGCCGCGACCGCGCTCTCCCCGCAGCGCGAGGCTGCGCACGCTCGCCGTCGGCGCGCTCGGGCTCGTCGTCCTGATCGTCGCCTACCTCGTGTTCGCGCGCCCCGGAGGGGCCAGCTACAAGCTCGAATTCGCCGAAGCGGACGGGCTGGTAAGGGGCGATCAGGTGCAGGTCGGCGGGGTCCCGGTGGGCAGCGTCACGAACATCGAACTGACCTCCGACTTCAAAGCGCTCGTCACGATCCACGTCGACTCCTCGCTCGTGCCGCTGCACCATGGCACCGTCGCGCAGGTGCGCGTGCCGTCGCTGACCACCGTCGCCGACCGTTACATCGCGCTCTCGCTCGGGCCCAACAACTACCGCGCGTACGCGGCCGGCGCGACGCTGCCGGCGAGCGCCACGCGCGAAGTCACCGACCTCGACCAGCTGTTCAACACGCTCAACGCGAAGACGCGCAAGGGGCTGCAGGGCTTCATCCAGGGGACGGCCGAACAGTACGAGGGCCAGGGCAAGAACTTCAGCACCTCGACCGAATACTTCCCGGCGGCGCTCACCGCCGCCAACCACTTCTTCTCCGAGCTCTCGGACGACCAGCCGGTGTTCACGAGCTTCCTCGTGGAAGCCGCCAAGGCGGTGACGACGATCGGCGCGCGCCAGGAATCGCTCGCCGACCTGATCGAAAACCAGAACAAGACCTTCCAGGCGATCGGCGTCGAGCAGGAAGACCTCGCCAAGGGGCTCAAACAGCTCCCGGGCACGCTCAAGCAGGGCAACAAGACGTTCTCCGAACTGCCGGCCACGTTCGCGGCGCTCGGCGAACTCGTCGAAGCCTCCAGGCCGACTACCAAACCGCTGACGACGCTGCTCGAACGCCTGCGCCCGCTGCTCAAAACCGCCACCCCGGTCGTGCACGACTTCAGCCAGGTGTTCAGCCGTCCCGGGCCCGACAACGACCTCACCGATCTCGTCAAGGCCCTGCCGGCGCTCGCCAAACGGCTGACGACGGCCTCGCCGGTGACCGTCACCGCGCTGAAGGAATCGGTCCCGATCACGGCCGTCTTCGGCCCGTACGCGCCCGACCTCGCGGGCACGCTGCGGACCTTCGCCGCCGGCGCCGGCTACTACGACGCCGACGGCCACTACGCCCACCTAAGCCCGGTGTTCCCGACCTTCACGCTCGGCGAAAACGACACGCTGCACCCCGCCAGCAGCCCGCAGGCGGCGCTCGAAGGCCTGAAGACCGGGCAGCTGCGCCGCTGTCCCGGCGCGGCCACGCAGCCCGCCGCGGACGGCTCCTCGCCGTTCGTCGACGGCGAACTGCTCGACTGCGACCCCACGGAGACGCCATGAACAACAGGCGTCGCAGCTCCCTGGCCGCGAGCCCGCTGCTGATCGGCGCGGTCACGACGCTGATCGTCGTGGTGGCGGTGTTCCTCTCCTTCAACGCCAACAACGGCCTGCCGTTCGTGCCGACCTACAACATAAAGGTCGAACTGCCCGAGGCCTCCGGCCTGCAGAGCTCCAACCAGGTGCGCATCGCGGGCACGCGCGTGGGCATCGTCAGCGGGCTCTCGCCGCACGAGAACCCCCGCACCGGACGCGTCACGGCGATCGCCACGCTGCACCTGGAAAAAAAATTCGAACCGCTGCCGGCGAACACGAAGGCGGTCGTGCAGTCCGTGTCCGACGTCGGGCTGAAGTACCTGGAACTCGAAAAGGGCGACTCGCGGGCAAAGCTGAAGCCGGGGCAGACGATCCCGCTCGCGCAGACCCGCGAACCGGTGGACATCGACGAACTCTTTGACATGTTCGACAAGCCCACGCGCACGGCGATCAAGATCAACACCAACAACTTCGGCGACGGGCTCGCCGGCCGGGGGCTGAACCTCAACGACGCGATCCACGAACTGCGCCCGCTGGTCACCAAGGCGATCCCCGTCCTGCACAACCTCGCCGCGCCGCAGACCGGCCTGCACGCGCTGTTCGTCGACCTCGACCGGGCGGCCTCGCAGACCGCGCCCGTAGCGCAGCAGAACGCAGAACTGTTCAGCAACCTCGACACGTTCTTCAAGGCCTGGGCGGAAGTCGCGCCCTCGCTCGAAGCGGCCAACCGGGGCGGCCCGGCGTCGCTCGAACAGGCGATCTACTCGCTGCCGCACGAGGCGCCCTTCTACGAGAACGCCGCGGAGTTCATGCGCCTGCTGCACCCGAGCGCGAGCGCGCTGCGGACGGTCGCGCCGCAGCTCGGCCACGCGTTCTCGGTCGGCGCGGTCAACCTCGCGGCCGCGACCACGCTGAACACGCGCCTCGCGGAATCCTCAAAGGCGCTCGAGGAATTCGCCCACAACCCGATCGTCTCGGTCGCGCTCGAAAACTTCGCGGAAACGCTCGAAATCGGCAACCCGCTGCTCGCCGGGATCGCGCCCGAGCAGGCCGACTGCAACTACTGGACGCTCGCGTTCCGCAACCTCGCGAGCCTCGAGTCCGAGGACGTGGGCGTCGGCACGCTGCTGCGGGCGAGCACGGTGCTGTCCCCGACGGGCGTCAACAACGAGGGATACGCCGCCGGCGGCGTCGCGAAAGGACCGTCAATCGAACGCTCGGATGGCGGCCTCGGGGCCGTGGTCGAAGACAACTTCCTGCATTACAACCCCTATCCGAACGTCACCGGTCCAGGACAGGCGGACGTCTGCGAAGCCGGCAACGAGGAATACGCGGTCGGCAAAACGGAGATCGGCCACGCCCCCAAGAGCGAAGACAACCGCGAATTCACCAGCCGCGACGAAGACCTGTCCGGCGAAAAGTACCCGAAGGCGACGCTCGAGGCGCTCGGCCTGGTCAAGCCCAAGCCGGCGCACAGGACCCCGACGAAGCCCAAGTCCAAGTCGAAGGGGAAGGGCAGGTGAGCCCCGTGCGGCTGTGGCGCCGCCAGGACCGGGTGCCGGTGATGGAGCTGCAGCGCAGGAACCCGGTGCGCGCCGGGATCGTGCTGCTCGTGATCCTCGCGATCGCCGTGTACTTCGCCTTCGAGAAGAAGATCCCGTTCACGCACGGCTTTCGCCTGAACGCGCAGTTCGCGAGCGCGATCGACATCCAGGGCAAATCCCCCGTGCGCATCGCCGGGGTCACCGTCGGGCAGGTGACCTCGATCAAGCGCGACCGCAACACCGGCCTCGTGAGCATGGAAATCGAATCGCGCGGCCTGCCGATCCACACCGACGCGACCGTCAAGATCCGCCCGCGGCTGTTCCTGGAAGGCAACTGGTTCGTCGAACTGCAGCCGGGCAGCCCCTCGGCGCGGACTGTCTCCTCGGGCTACACGATCCCGGTCGCCCAGACCTCGGACCCGGTGCAGCTCGACCAGGTGCTCGACGCGCTCAACACCGACACCCGCGCCAACCTGCAGAGCTTCTTGATCAACTACGGCGAAGCGCTCACGCGCAAGCCCGAAGCGCCCGAAAACGCCGAACAGGAACCCGAAGTCCGCGGCCTGAACGCCGCCCAGGCGCTCAACCGGACCTACGCGCGCGGGCCGAAGTCGCTGCGCGGCGGCGCGATCGACACGCAGGCGGTCACAGGCACCGAAGCCGACGACCTCTCGAAGCTCGTCGCCAGCATCAACAAGGTGGCCGCGGCGCTGAACGTGCACGAACAGGACCTCAGCGAACTGTTCCCCAACTACAACTCGTTCTTCAGCTCGCTCGCCTCGCAGTCGACGAGCCTCACGCGGCTGGTCGCCGAGCTGCCGGGCACGCTGCTGAGCGTGCAGCAGGGCCTCGCCGGCCTGGATGAATCGTTCCCGCCGACGCGCGCGTTCGCCCACGACATCCTGCCGGGCGTCAAGAACACCGACCGGACGGTCGCCGCGACGCTGCCGTGGATCGAACAGGTGAAGGCGTCGCTCTCGCCGGCGGAACTCGGCGGCGTCGCCAAGGGATTGCAGGAAGCCGTGCCGCCGCTCACGCGCCTTACGAGCGAACAGACGACGCTCTATGACCAGACCGAACTCTTCAACAAGTGCATGACGAACGTCATCTACCCCGCCGGCAACACGAAGCTCCAGGACGGGTCGAGCACCTCGGGCGTCGAAGACTACCGCGAATTCTGGTACAGCCTCGTGGGCCTCGCGAGCATCGGGCAGAACTTCACCGGCAACGGCCCGAGCGTCAACGCGCTGGTCGGCAACAGCGGCAACGTGCTGCGCTCGCTGCCCACCTCGAAAGTGGGCTCTGACGTGAAAGGCGCCGAACTGCTCGGGCGCTCGCCGCTGCCTCCGCTCGGCACGCGCCCCGCATTCCCGGCCGAAGAGCCGCCGTATGAGCCGCTCGTGCCCTGCTACAAGCAGGCGCTGCCCAACTTCAACGGCCCGCTCTCGCAGGGCCCCGCCGACGGAGGCGGGAAATGATGAACCCCGCCGACAGCCACGAAGGCGGCCTCAGCGTCCGCGATCAGATCGAGCGCTACCGCTCGGCGTTCATCGCGGTGCTCTCGCTCGTGGCGATCGCCGCGGTGGTCGGCGGCTACATCCTCGCGCACGAGAACCTCAAACTCCCGAGCTGGGTGCCGGTGCTCGGCCACAGCTACTTCAAACTCGACGGCGAATTCCAAACCGCCCAGGCCGTCACCCCCGGCCAGGGCCAGGCGGTCACGATCGCCGGCGCGAAGATCGGCGAAATCGCGTCGGTCGAACTGCGGCACGGGGTGGCGCTCGTGACGATGAACGTCGAGCCCAAGTACGCGCGCTACATCTACCGCAACGCGACGATGCTGCTGCGCCCGAAGACGCAGCTGCAGGACATCAGCGTCGAGGTCAGCCCCGGCACGCCGTCGGCCGGCAAACTGCGAAGCGGCGAAGTGCTGCCCGTCTCGGCGACCGCCGCGAACGTCGACTTCGACGAATTCCTCGCGGGCCTCGACGCCGAAACGCGCTCCTACCTGCAGGAGCTGCTCGCCGGTCTCGGGATCGGCCTGAAGGGCAACGGGCGCACGCTCGCGGCGGCGCTCAAGCGCTTCGACCCGACCGCCCGCTACACCGAGGAGATCGCCAAGGAACTTGAAGCCAGGCACCGCAACGTCGCGGTCTCGATCCACAACTTCCGGCTGCTGCTCGAAGCGCTGGGCGACAAGGACCAGCAGCTCTCGCAGCTCGTCGACGCCTCCAACGCCGTGTTCGCCACCTTCAAAGCCGAGGAAGCGAGCTTCAAGAAGACGCTCGCGCTGCTTCCGGGCGCGCTGCACACGACCGGCGTCGGGCTCGGCAAGCTCGCGACCGCCACGCACGTGCTGACGCCGACGCTGCGCGACCTCGAGCCGTTCGCGCGCGCGCTCGGCCCCGCCAACGAAGCGACGCGGCGATTGGCGCACAAGACGACGCCGATCATCAAGAGCGAGATCCGCCCGTTCGCGCGCGAAATCCTGCCCGTCGTGGACGAATTGGCGCCGACGACGCGCAAGTTCGGCCAGGCGCTGCCGAAACTCGCCTCGAGCTTCGGCGTGCTCAATGAATTCTTCAACGAGATCGCCTACAACCCCGGGCCGAACAAGGCCGGCTTCCTGTTCTTCCTCGACTGGGGCAACCACGACCTCAACAGCGTGCTCAGCTCGGCCGACGCGAACGGCGCGCTGGGGCGCACCGTCGTGTACTTCGACTGCGCGATCATCAAAATCTTTGAACCCGTCGAAAGGACCAACTCGAACCTGAGGCTGCTGCTGCAACTGCTGCGACCGCCGACCAAGCAGGAATGCGAAACCGACCACCTGCTGCCGGCTGCAGCGGCGTCCTCCGCGGCGACGGCTCGCGCCCGCACGAGCCAGAAGACCCCGGCGCGCGAGCCGTTTTCCAGCCTCGAACCGGATCGACTCGGAGGCAGGCGCTGAGATGCAGAAGCGCGCGCCCACGCTCGGCAACCTGCTCGTGATCGTGCTGTTCGTGCTCAGCTGCTTCGGGCTGCTGATGTTCCTGTGGGCGTCGTTCGGCGGCCCGCTGCCGCTCAAACCGAAGGGCTACCGCTTCTCGGTCGCGTTCCCGCGCTCGTTCGCGCTCGCCGAAGAGTCCGACGTGCGCATCAGCGGCGTGGAAGTCGGGCACGTCGTCTCGCTCGCCGTGGGCGACGACGGGCGCACGCACGCGATCGTCGAAATCGCCGGGCGCTACGCGCCGATCCGCGCGAACATGCACGCGATCCTGCGCCAGAAGACGATACTCGGGGAGACCTACATCCAGCTGATCCCCGAGGCCCGCAGCGGCCCGTACCTGCGCGACGGCGCCCAGCTGCCCAACAGCCAGGTCGAACCGTCGGTCACGCTCGACGACATCCTCTCGGCGTTCAACGCCAAGACGCGGCGCGACTTCCAGATCTGGCAGGAAGCGGCCGCGGAAGGGACCAACGGCCGCGGCGAAGACATCAACGCCTCCTTCGCCCGCCTGGAACCGTTCGTGGAAAGCGCCAACCGGCTGGTCACGCTCCTGGACGAGCAGGAAGGCGCGGTCCGTGAGCTCGTGCACAACACGGGCGTGGTCTTCAACGCGCTCGCCAGCCGCGAACACCAGCTCGAAGGATCGATCGCCAACGGCGAGCGCACCTTCCACGCGGCCGCCGAAGCGAGCCAGGCATTCGCCACGGCCTTCCGGGTGCTGCCGGGCTTCGAGCACAACTCGACCGTGGCGCTCAAGGAAACGGACAAATTCGCCGCGATCGCCAATCCCTACTTCGAAGAATTCCGGACCACCGAGCGCC
Organism: Solirubrobacteraceae bacterium; assembly: GCA_035503075.1. GTDB lineage: Bacteria > Actinomycetota > Thermoleophilia > Solirubrobacterales > Solirubrobacteraceae > Palsa-744. Next base: position 39,748 of record DATJTT010000012.1, on the reverse strand, counting down.
AGCTAGCGGCGCTGCTGCGGGCGGCGAAGCCGTTCTCGCCCCAGTTCAACGCCTTCCTCACCTCGCTCGGGCCGCTGACGCAGGCGGCGAGGACCGACCTGCCAGACATGAAGAAGGCGCTGACGCTGACCGTGCCCGTGCTCGAAAACCTCCGCCCGGTGCTGCACAACCTCGACCCGTTCCTGCAGTACCTCGGCGAATACCTGCCCGAGCTGCAATCGTTCTTCGCGAACGTCACCGCCGCCACGGAGGCCACCGAAGTAAGCAGCGATCTCCCCACGGAAAGCGGCAAGCTGCACGATCTGACCGGCATGCAGGTGCTGACGCCCGAAAGCCTCGCGATCTACCAGAGCCGGATCGGCACCAATCGCGCCGACGCCTACCCGCACTCCGGCGCCTACAGCTCGCTCGCCGGCGGATTGCCCGTGTTCAGCTCGAGCGCGTGCGCGAACTCCGCGCCTTCGGTCAGCGGGCCCGGCAACGAAATCGCCTCCGAAGCCCTGATCGAACTGCTCACCGCCCCGCATCCAGAAAAGGAAAAAGGTCTGCCCTCGGAAAAGCGCGAGCGCCAGGAAGGAGAATCCCCGGTCGCCAACGAACCGGGCACCGCCAACAGGGTCCCCGCCCCCTCCTGCGCGCAGCAATCCCCGTTCACGTTCAACGGCGAAACGAGCCAGTTCCCGCACGCGGTATACAAGGAAAAGTGATGGCCGACGAGGACCCGACACGCGAACGCGACCCGGGGCCGGGCACGGGCGTCGGACCCGACGGCGCGCGGAGATCCGCGCAGGCGCCCGCGTCGCCGCGGAGCCTCGCGACCGCGGGCGAGCCGGACGAGGACGACCGCCACCAGTACCACGCGACCGACCTCGAGCTGCTCGGCGACCCCGACGACGAGCGCTGGTCGATCCGCTGCGTGGACGTGCACAAGCGCCTCGGCGGGGTGTGGGTGCTGGACGGCCTGAACGTGGCCTTCCCGGAGGACACGATCACGGTCGTGCTCGGCCCGTCGGGCACCGGCAAGAGCGTGCTGATCAAGCACATCATCGGACTGATGTTCCCCGACTCGGGCGATGTGATCGTCAAAAAACAGACGGTCAAAGACCTGACGATGCCGGAGCTGCTGGCGCTGCGGCGCAAGATCGGCGTGCTCTTTCAGGACGGCGCGCTGTTTGGCTCGATGAACGTGTTCGACAACGTCGCCTTCCCGCTGCGCCAGCACACCGACATGTCGGAGGCGGACATCGCCAAACGCGTGCGCGAGCGCCTCACGGACGTCGGCCTCGCCGACGCGATCGACGACCTGCCCTCGCAGCTGTCGGGCGGGATGCGCAAGCGCGCCGGGTTCGCGCGCGCGCTCGTGATGGAACCGGACATCGTGATCTTCGACGAGCCCGACTCCGGGCTCGACCCGGTGCGCACCGCGCTGCTGTGCGACCTGATCCAGGAGATGCACCAGATCCACCGCGGCACCTACATCGTCGTCACGCACAACATCGCCTCCGCGCGGCAGATCGGCGAGTACATCGCGTTGCTCTGGCGCGGGCGGATCGTCGAAGCGGGCGACGCCGCGCGCATGTTCTCCTCGGAGAACCCATTCGTGCGCCAGTTCCTCGCGGGGTCCGCCGAGGGGCCGTTGACGATGGATTAGCGGTTTCCGGAGATGGACGGCGACGGCGAGGACAGGCTGCTGGGGTTCCTATACGAGTTCGCGTCGATGTCCGAGGAGGAGCGCGACGCCGCGATCGACGCGCTCTCGCAGGCGGATCGCGATGCGCTCGTGATGCTTGCGGAGGCCCGAACGGCAACCGCCGAGGCGGACATGATCCAGATCCTCGACGCCGGCCAGAGCGGGCTCGACAAGCTTCAGGAGCTGGTCCAGCCCGCCGACCTGCTGGCGGTGATCAACCTCGCCGTGAGGGAGTACCCGAACATCGTCGTCGAGGCTCTGTTCGCCGCTGTCATCCTGCATCGGGGATGGGACGAGCGGGAGCCGGCCGCGATCGTGGCGCTGCGCGAAGGCTGGCATTGGCACGTGCATGAACGGATCGCGGCGCAGCGCGCCGCGGCGGCGCAGCGCGCAGAGCAGGAGCGGGACGCCGATGCGTGATGGCCGTCGGGCTGCACGGGGGCAGGCGCGCTCGAGGATTTGACGCGGACCTCGCTCCATGCGAACATACGTTCGCATGGTCGTGTGTGTGCACCTCCCCCGTTTCGAGCTGGCCGTGGCGGCGGGCGACGGCGCCCGGGTGGCGCGCCGGACGCTGGCGGGACGCCCGCTGGCGGTCGCGCCGCTGCTCGGCGCCGAACAGCGCGTGGGGGAGGTCTCGGGGGCGGCCGAGGCGCGCGGCGTGGCCAGGGGGATGACGCTGGGCGAGGCGCTCGCCCGCTGCCCCGACCTGGTCCTGCTGCCCGGCGATCCCGTGCGCGTGGCGCAGGAGTGGGAGGCGACGCTGAAGGCCCTGGAATCGATCGGCGCGGCCGTCGAGCCGGCGCGCCCGGGGCTGGCCTACTTCGAGGCGGGCGCCCTGCGCGGGCTTCACGGTACGCAGAAGGCGACGATCGCAGCCGCCAGGCGCGCGCTCGATCGCCCCGTGCGTCTCGGCGCGGCGCCGACGCGCTTCTGTGCGCTCGCCGCCGCGCTGGCGACGCGCTCCTCGCGCCCGCTGGTGCTGGAGGGCAGCGAGGCAAGGCGCTGGCTGGCCGGGCGACCGGTGGGGCTGCTCGGCTTCCGAGCGGACACCGAGGCGCTGATCGAGCCGCTCGCGCGCCTGGGCGTGCGCACCCTCGGTGAGCTGGCGAGGCTCGGGCGCCCGGCGCTCACCGACCGCTTCGGCGCGCCCGGCGCGCTCGCCCACGGGCTGGCCTGCGGCGAGGACAGCCCGCTGCGCCCGCGCCGCGTGGAGGAGTGCCTGGAGGAGTCGATGGCGGTCGGCGACGCGAGCTCCGGCGAGGCGCTGCGGCGTGTGCTGGGCGTGCTCGTGGACAGGTTGCTGGCCCGCTCCGAGCGCCGCGGGCGCACGCTGCGCTCCGCCACGCTCTCCGCCAGCCTGCTCGCGGGCGGCGGCTGGCGCGAGCGCGTGGTCTTCCGCCAGGCGCTCGCCGACCCCGAGCGCATCTGGCTGGCGCTGTCCGTGCGGCTGCTGACGCTCCCCGCCCCCGCCCGCGAGCTGACGCTCGCGGTCGAACGCTTCGGGCCGCCGACCAGCGACCAGGGCGAGCTGTTCGGCGCCTCATCGTCCGCTCGGGCCGCGCGCCTGCGCGAAGCCATCGCCCAGGTGCGCGCGGTGGCCGGGCAGGACGCGGCGCTGCGCGCCGTGTGCGTGGACCCCGACTCGCGCGTGCCCGAGCGGCGCGTCGTGCTGGCGCCGATTCCCGAGCGATGAGCGCGCTGGCGCGAAACCGGAGGCTGCCTTGACGCGAGCCCTGAACCATCCCCGGCCCGCGCGCGTGCGCTGGCGCGATGGCGTGCCAGCGCAGGTGAACGGCGAAGCGATCGAGTCGCTGCGCGAGTCCTGGCTGGTGGAGGACCGCTGGTGGACCGGGCAGCCGCTGCGCCGCCGCTACTGGGAGCTCGTGGGCGAGCGCGGACGCAACGTGATCGTCTTCCACGACCTGCTCTCGGGCCACTGGTTCCTCCAGGGCCCCTGAGGTGACCGTGAGCGCTTCTATGAGCTCGGGGACGCCGCCATACGTCGAGCTGCATTGCCATTCGGCCTACTCCTTCCTGGACGGCGCCTCGCTGCCCGGGGAGCTCGCGCAGCGGGCGGGTGAGCTCGGGCATGTGGCGCTCGCGCTGACCGACCACAACTCGGTCTCGGGCTCGATGGAGCTCGCGCAGATGGCCTGCGACTGCGGGATCAGGGCGATCCACGGCGCCGAGATCGACGTCGCGCTCGCGCACGCCGGCACCAGCCCTGGCGAGTGCGTTGGCGGGGGCGCCGGCGAGCGCCCCGCCTGCGACCCGCCGCACACGCGCCATCTCACGCTGCTCGTGCGCGACGAGCGCGGCTGGAGCAACCTCTGCCGAATCATCACGCTCGCCCACGCTCACACGCGCGCGGGCTCCGCCCGCCGCGAGCGCGGCGAGCCGTGGGTGGATCTGGAGGGCGTGCTCGACCACGCCGAGGGGCTCGTGTGCCTGACGGGCTGCGCCGAGCGGTCGGTCCTGGGGGACCACGGCGTCGCCGGCTCGCGGGAGGGGCAACGAACGGCCCGGCGGCTGCTCGAGGCGTTCGGCCCGGAGAACCTGTACGTCGAGCTGCAGCGCCCGTACGCACGCCACGATCGCGCTCGCAACCGCGCCTTCGCGCAGGCCGCCCGGCGCTTGGGCGTGAGCTGCGTGGCCAGCGGCGACGTCCACGCCCACGCCCCCGCCCGGGCCGAGCTGCAGGACGCGTTCGTGGCGCTGCGCCACCACACGACGCTCGATGCCTCCGAGCCCGTGCGCCGCGGCAACCACAGCCACGTGATGAGCACGCCGCAGGCGATGGCCAGCCGCTTCGCCGACCATCCCGAGGCGGTGCGCGAGACGCTCGCGCTGGCCGAGCGGCTGACGTTCGACCTGTGCAAGGACCTCGGCTACCGCTACCCGGGCAGCGAGGAGCGCGAGGCCCCCAGGCGCCTGGCCGAGCTGTGCCGGGTGCGGCTGGACGAGCGCTATCCGGTGGGGCGCGCCCACGCCGCGCGCGGAGCGCGCGCGGCGCGCGCGGAGGCGCAGGCCAGGCTCGAGCAGGAGCTGCGCGTGATCGAGCGGCTCGGGCTGGCGGGCTTCTTCCTTCTGCACCACGACATGCTCGAGCTCGCGCGGGAGGTCGCTAGCGAAGTCCGCGGGGCGGGCGGGATCGACTCACCGCGCGCGCTGCTCGCTCCCGGGCGCGGCCGCGGCTCCTCGGTGTCCTCGCTCGTGTGCTACCTGACCGGCCTCTCGCACATCGACCCGATCGCCAACGGGCTGGCCCTCGGGCGCTTCCTGCACGAGGACCTGCACGGCTTGCCCGACATCGACCTCGACTTCCCCCGCGACATCCGCGAGCGGCTGATCCCGCGCGTGCACGAACGCTACGGCAACGATCGCGCGGCGCTGGTCGCCGCCTTCCCTACCTTCCGCGTGCGCGGCGCCGTGCGCGAGCTCGGCAAGGCGCTCGGCCTGCCCGCCGGCGAGATCGAGCGAGTGGCGCGCGGCGCCGATTCGTTTGGAAGCCCGTCCTCCGCCGAGCAGGACCTCGTAACGGCGCTCGCGGGCTCGGTCGCGCAGGACTCGGCCCAGGGCGCGGGCGGCCCGCACGGCGCGGGTGGGAGTCCATCGGAGCGCTGGCGCTGGCTGGCCCGCCTGGTGGGGCAGGCGCAGGGACTGCCGCGGCACCTTTCCCAGCACTCCGGCGGGATGGTGATCGCGACCAGGCCGCTGATCGACTGCTGCCCGGTCGTGCCGGCCGCGACGGAGGGCCGGCAGATGGTGCAGTGGGACAAGGACTCGTGCGCGGACGCGGGCTTCTTGAAGATCGACCTGCTGGGGCTGGGGATGCTCTCGGCGGTCGAGCGCTGTGTCGATGAGATCGCGCGCGTGCGCGGCGAGCGCATCGACCTCTCGCGCATCCCGTTCGACGATCGCGAGACATTCCAGGCGATCGGCGCGGCGGAGACGGTCGGCGTCTTTCAGATCGAGAGCCGTGCGCAGATGCAGTCGCTGCTGCGCACCCGCCCGCGCAACCTCGAGGACCTGACGATCCAGGTGGCGATCGTGCGGCCCGGCCCGATCCAGGGCGGGGCGGTCAACCCGTACATAGAACGCCGCCAGCGCCTGCGCGAAGACCCCGGCTACGCGATCCCCTACGAGCACCCGTCGCTCGAGCCAGTGCTCCGCGAGACCCTCGGCACGGTCATCTTCCAGGACCAGGTGATGGAAGTGGCGGAAGCGTTCGCCGGCTTCCGCCCGGGCGAGGCGGCGGGGCTGCGCCGGGCGATGAGCCGCAAGCGCTCGCACGAGAGCGTGCAGTCCCATCGCGAGCGCTTCCTCGAAGGGGCCGGGCGCCACGTGGGAGCCGACCGCGAGACGGCCGAGCGCGTGTGGGGGATGGTCGAGGGCTTCGCCGGCTTCGGCTTTCCCAAGGCCCACGGGGCCGCCTTCGGCCTGCTCGCCTACCAGTCGACCTGGCTGCGCGTCCATTACGGCCCGGAGTTCCTGTGCGCGCTGCTGAACGAGCAGCCGATGGGCTTCTACGCCCCCGACAGCCTCGTCCACGAGGCCCAAAATCGAAGCCCGCCCGCCCACATCGCGGTGCTCGGCGTGGACGTCAACGCCTCACAGGTGCAGTGCACCGTCCAGGATAAAGCCGTGCGCCTGGGCCTCGGCTGCATCAAGGACGCCCCCAAGGCCGAGATGCAGGCGCTGGTCGCCGAGCGCGAGCGCGGCGGGCCGTTCGCCAGCCTCGGCGAGCTCGCCGGTCGCGTCGCCTGCCGGCGGGCGACGCTCGAGCAGCTCGCGTGGTCGGGCGCCTGTGACGGGCTGAGCGGCTCGATGCCGCGCGCCGAGCGCGCCGCCCAAACGCGGACGGGCGCCCCGAAGGACACCCCCCGGAGCGCGACGCAGGCTCCCGCCGCGGGCCGGACGGGCAGGCGGGAGGCGCTGTGGCAGCTCGGGATGGCGGCGGCGGCGGGGGCGCTGCCCGACGGCGCGGGCGCCGATGGCGCGCCGGCGACCCAGCTCGCGCTCCCGCTGGAGCCGCCGGCGGCTCCGAGGCTGCGCCCGCTCGGGCGCTGGCAGCGGCTGATCGCCGACTACTCCACCAGCGGGATCGCGCTCGAGGAGCACGCGATCGCGATCCTGCGCCCGCGGCTGACCGCCTGTGCCCCGCGATGGGGTATCGCGATGCTCGCGACCAGCGCCCAGCTCGCACGGCTGCCGAGCGGCGGCGAGGTGGCGGTCGCGGGGCTCGTGATCGCCAGGCAGCGGCCGGGGACGGCGGGGGGGACGATGTTCCTGCTGTTCGAGGACGAGTTCGGGACGATCAACCTGATCGTCCCGAGGGCCGTGTACGAGCGCCATCGCCAGCTGGCGCGCGCCGAGCCGCTGCTGCTCGCCAGGGGACGCCTCGAGCGCACGCGCCAGTCGCCGGGACCGGACGAGCGCGCGGAGCAGATCCGCCCGGTGATCAACGTGATCGTGCGCGAGCTCGACGCGCTCGAGCGTCATCTCCCGGGCGGCCTCGAGGACGAGCTCGGGGCCTCGCGGGCGGGCGGACGGGTTCATCGCCTGCCCGCCTCCGAGCGCGCCGGCGAGCGCGCTCGGCGCGAGGGCGCGGCCGCGGACGAGGAAGACGCCTCCGGTGCGCAGGTCGGATCGAGCATGCGAGCGGTCGCGCCGCCGATCCAGAGCTTTGCGACGGGCAGGCGGCGGTAGGGATGCGAGGCCGTCGACGCACGACGCTCATTCGAGCAGGAAGCATTCACCCATGCCGAAGCGCTTCGCCGCCGCGAGGTTCCTGCTGACCGACTTGCCGAGTGCCTGCGAGACGGCTTCCCCGAGGCTGTTTTCCTTGTGGGCGGCGGCGTTCGCGATATCGCCCGCGTCGCTCGTCTCTTCCGCGTAGGCCTGCAACAGCTGCTGGACTGCGCTCGCGTCGGCCGGCGGTCTCGGCAGCGCGCGCAGCCGTTCGTAGGCGGCCAGCGCGATCGCCATCGCCCGGCGCGCCAGCGACACGAACGCGGGGGTCGCCGAGGCGACAGGCTGTCCTTTCAGCGCTTCCTCGTGCGCCTTCAGAGGCTTTGCCTGTGCGCCGGCGCGGGCGCAGATCGCGGCGGCATGCGCGACGAACTCGCGGCGGGCCGCGAGCGACTGTCGCTGCTCGACGCCCGCGCCGGGTCCGCTGGCGCTCGTCGCCTTCACGCCCGCGCCCCCACAGCCGGCGAGCACGAGCGCGAGCGCGAGCGCGGCGAGCGCGACCGCGAGCATACGCGCGCCGAGCGAGAGCATGCGCGCGCCGAGCGAGAGCCTGCGCGCAGTCGAGCGGACGCCCATGCGCGCGATGTTCGCACACGGGTGGCCGGGGGCCGCGCGCGGCCTGGCGGCTAACCTGGGCGGATCGCGCGCCTGGCCGACACCGACCTGGACGTCTTCCCGCTGTGCCTGGGCGGCAACGTGTTCGGCTGGACGATCGACGAGCAGCGCTCCTTCGCGGTGCTCGACGCGTACGTGCAGGCGGGCGGCAACTTCATCGACACCGCCGACAGCTACGGCCGGCGGGGGGCGGGCGGCGCGGGCGAGTCCGAGCGCATCATCGGGCGCTGGATCGCCGCGCGCGGCAATCGCGAGCGGCTCGTGATCGCGACCAAGGTGGGGATGTCACCGGAGCTTCGCGGGCTCTCGCGAGAGACGATCAGGCGCGGGATCGACGGCTCGCTGCGGCGCCTGGGGATCGACCACGTCGACCTGTACTACGCCCACAGGGATGATCAGGCGACGCCGCTACAGGAGACGCTCGGCGCGTTCGGCGAGCTGCTCGAGGACGGCAAGGTCCGCTACGCGGGCGCCTCCAACTACACCGCCGAGCGCCTCGAGCAGGCGCTGCGCGTGGGGCGGGGCGACGGCATGGCCTCATACGTGGCGCTGCAGCCTCAGTACAACCTGATGGAGCGGCGCGAGTACGAGGGCGAGCTCGCGGGCGTGTGCGAACGCCACGGCCTGGCGTGCGTTCCGTACTTCGCCCTCGCCAGGGGCTTCCTGACCGGCAAGTATCACCGCGGCGGCCCGCAGGTCGACAGCCCGCGCGCGGCGAGCGTGCGCGAGGACTACTTCAACGAGCGCGGCTTCGCGGTGCTGGACGCGCTCGAGCAGGTCGCCGCCGGGCACCGAGCGCCGGTCGCGGCGGTCGCGCTCGCGTGGCTGCTCGCGCAGCCGACGGTGATCGCGCCGATCGCGAGCGCGACCTCGCCCGAGCAGCTCGCGCAGCTGGTTGCGTGCGCCGAGCTCGAGCTGTCGCCGGCCGAGCTCGAGCGGCTTTCGACGGCCGGCGCGTAGCACCCGACCGCCCGCGCGCCCGCGCGGGCGGTCGCGCCCGGCGCCCGGCCGACGCCCGCGTCGCGCGCCTGCGGCCTGCGCGCGCGCGTGTTCGGCGCGAGCGGTGCGCGCGCTCAGCGGTGGGTGAAGGCCAGCAGCTCCCCGTCGGGGTCGTGCACCGCCAGCTCCTGATCGCGGCGGCGCTCGAACGACGGCTCGCCCGGCGCTCGCGCGAGACGGCGCTCGAGTGCCGCGAGCGCGTCCGCGTCGCCCAGCTCGAGCTCGACGCGCCGCAGGCCGGGTGCGCTTTCGGGGGCGGGCGTGGCGCCTTCGCTTTGCCAGGAGTTGAGCCCGACGTGGTGGTGATAGCCGCCGGCCGACACGAACGCGGCCGAGGGCAGCGTCGCCTGCTCCTCGAAGCCGAGCGCGCCGCGATAGAAGGCGCTGGTGCGAGCGACGTCTGCGACCTTCAGGTGCACGTGCCCGACGGTCGTATGCGCGGGCACCGCGGGCGCGGGCCGGTCGCCGAACTGCGCGAGCAGGTCGTCGAGGTCGAGCGGCAGCGTGACCATCGCGACCCCATGCCCGCCGGCCGGGCGCCCCCAGCGCTCGCGCGGACGGTCCGCGTAGATCTCGATGCCCAAGCCGTCGGGGTCGCTCAGGTACAGCGCCTCGGAGACGCCGTGGTCGGAGGCGCCCTCGAGCGGCCAGCGCCCGGCGGCGAGGCGGCGCACGCTCTCGGCCAGCGCCGCGCGCGAGGGGTGAAGCCAGGCGACGTGGTAGAGGCCGGTGGCGCCGGGCGGCAGCGGCGTGGGCGCTGCGATCTGGCTGAGCGTGAGCGCAGGGCGCTTGGGGTCGGGCCCGAGCTGCGCGGTGTGCTGCTCGCGCGCGATCAGCGGCAGGCCGAGCACGCGCTCGTAGAAGTCGGCGCTGCGCGCGAGGTCGCTGACGGCGAGTGTCACCGAGCGGATCTGCAGGCTGGGATCGATCGCGTCCACTTCTCTCCAGAGCGTAGTCGGCGCGGCGCTCGCTCGCCGGCGAGCGCCCGCGCGTCAATCTCCGGATAGTGTGCTCCCCGCGATGAACCTGCGCAAGCTCGGCGCCAGCGACCTGGAGGTCTCGGAGATCAGCCTCGGATCGTGGCTGACGTACTCAGGGGGGGTCGAGCGCGAGCAGGCGCGGGCGTGCGTGCACGCGGCGTTCGAGGCGGGCGTCAACTTCATCGACACAGCCAACGTGTACGGGCGGGGGGCGGCGGAGACGCTGCTCGGCGAAGTGCTCGCCGGGCGCGAGCGCTCCTCCTACGTGCTCGCGACCAAGGTGTACTTCCCGATGTCGAACGCCGACCGCGGCCTCTCGGCGGCGCAGATCCACAAGCAGATCGACGCGTCGCTGCAGCGGCTGCAGACCGACTACGTCGACCTCTACCAGTGCCATCGCTACGACCACCAGACGCCGCTGGAGGAGACGATGGGGGCGCTCGCCGAGGCGGTGAGCGCCGGCAAGGCCCGTTACATCGGCTTCAGCGAGTGGCCGGCCGAGAAGATCGCCGAGTCGCTCGCGCTGCCAGGGGTGACGCGCTGGGTCTCGAGCCAGCCCCAGTACTCGATGATCTGGCGCAAGCCCGAGGCCGACGTGATCCCTCTGTGCGAACGCGAGGGCATCTCCCAGATCGTGTGGTCGCCGCTCGCCCAAGGGGTGCTCACGGGCAAGTATCTGCCGGGCGCGCCGCCGCCCCCCGACTCGCGGGCGGCGAGCGAGAGCATGGGCGGCTTCATCGACCAGCTGATGGAGCCGCGCGTGCTCGACGCGGTCCAGCGCCTGCCAGCGATCGCCGAGCAGGCGGGCCTGACGATGGTGCAGCTGGCGCTCGCGTGGGTGCTTCGCCAGCCGAACGTCGCCTCGGCGATCGTCGGCGCGAGCCGTCCCGAGCAGGTTCACGCGAACGCCGCCGCCTCGGGCGTGACGCTCAGCGCGGACACGCTCGCGGCGATCGACGAGGCGCTCGGCGACGTGGTCGTGCGCTGAGGGCGCGCCTTGGCGGCCGTGGCGTCGGGCCGCCCGGCGCCGGGCCACCCGGGGCGTGCCGCGCGCGCCCGCCGGACCGCGCGCGGCGCCGGTCAGCGCGGCTCGACGACGAGCGTCTGAAACGCCCGCCCGACGGGCCCGTGCTCGTCGTGGAGCACGCTCTCGGCCAGGCCGGTGCCGCCCGGTGCCAGCAGCGTGCGCGCGTCCAGGCCGATCCACTCGCCGCGCGGCTGCGCTGCAGGTGGATCGTGAGGTCGGCGTTGATGAACAGGAAGCGCTCGAACGGCAGCGCGGCGCTGACGCCGTTGCCGAAGTCCGCGCTGGCCGCCAGGCGCGCGAGCGGCGTGGGCGCCTCGCCCGCCACGAGCGTCGGGCGCAGGCGCATCCACACGCGCCCGGGCCCCGGCTTCCAGGACTCCTCGAGCCAGCGCATCTCCATCGCGCTGCCCGCGAAGCTCGGATCCTCGGAGGAGCCCTCGAGCGTGAAGCGCACCGGCGTCGCGTCCGCGGGCGCGCCCATCGAGGCGGGCGTGACCCGGTCGGCTGGCTGTGCGTCTGCGATCTCGGGCACCTCAGCGGGCACCGCACGCACCCGCACGGCGCTGGCGCGGCACACGACCTGCTCGGCGCCCGCGCCGTCGTCAGGGCCGCCAGCCGTGGCGCGGGGGTCGTCCACCAGCACGCTGAGCTCGGCGGCGAGCTCCTGCACGCGGCGCCCGGGGCGCACGATGCGCGTGGACAGCTTCAGCGGCGCGAGCGGGATCGGGCGCAGGAACTCGAAGCCGAGGCGCGCGATGCGCAGCTCGGCGCCCGGCTGCACGCGCTCGAAGGCGGCGGTGATGAGCGCGGCGGGAGCGCCGCCGTGCAACGCGCGCGGGTCCCACGGCCCGCGGGCGTGCTCGGTCGGGAGGAAGCGCCCTCCGGCGGGCACGAACACGCTCTCGCTCATGGCAGCCGCGCAACGAGCGGGGCGATGGCGAGTTCGCGACGAACCGCCGCGTCTGCGGCGCTCATCCGCCGCTCATGATGCCGGGCTCACGTGCGCGAGCCCTCCCAGCTGAAGCCACGCACCGCGAGGTACAGCCCGAAGACGCCCCACAGCGCGATCACGGCGAGCTGGTCGAGGTGGCTGCCGAGCCCGGATCCGGCGACCATCGCGGCGGACAGCCCGTCGATCAACGGCTTCAGCGGCAGCGCTTCGGCGATCGTGCGCACGAAGCCGGGCGCGCTGCTGGAGTCGAACACGTAGAAGGAGACGGCGACGACGGGCAGGAACACGGCGTTGACATACGCGGCGGTGGACTCGAAGTTTGGGATCGCGTGCGCGAAGGCGACGCCTAGCGCTGCGAAGCACACGACGCCGACGAGCACGAACACGATCAAAGCGCCCCAGTGCACGGGCCAGCCGATCCCGAAGAACGCGCGCCCGGCGAGCTCGATGATGACGATCTGCAGCACGGTGTTGGTGACGGCGTTGGCGGCCACGCCGCCGAAGTAGGAGATGGTGGGCAGCGGCGTGCCGCGGATCCGCTTGAGCACGCCGCGCTCGCGCAGGAACACGATGTTGTAGGCGAGCGCGGTGAAGGTGGTGGACATGACGCTCATGCCGGCGATCATCGGCACGAGCCGGTTGAGCTGGTGCTGGTTGCCGGCGAGCGCGGCGCCGGCGCCGGCGAGGATCACGAGCGGCAGCACGAAGTTGAAGAACGCGGCGCTCGGGTTGCGCCAGAACATGCGCCGCTCCAGGCGGTACTGGCGCCAGCTGAGCACGAGCGCGTCAGGCATGGGTGGCCTCCTCGGGAACGCTGTCCTCGGGGGAGGCCGCGGGCGCGCCGGCGCCGGCGGTCAGCTCCAGATAGACGTCCTCGAGCGTGGGCCTGCCCACGGACAGCTCGCGCAGGCGCTCCCCGCGCGCGAGCGCCTGCCCGGTGAGCTCGTGCAGCAGCGCGGTCGGGTCGTCGGTCTCGCGCTCGACGAGCTCGCCGCGCGCGTCGCGGTAGGCGACCTTGTAGCGCGCTGCACCCGGCTGATCGTCATCGTCGCGAGACCCGCCCGCGTGGCCGCCGACGCCGAGCTCGCGCGGCGGCCCGATCGCGAGCACGCGCCCGTCCTTGACGATCGCGACGCGGTCGGCGAGCGCCTGCGCCTCGTCGAGGTAGTGGGTGGTCAGCAGGATCGTCTTGCCGAGCTCGCGCAGCGAGCGCACGGTCTGCCACGCCGCGCGGCGCGCCTCGGGGTCGAAGCCGGTGGTCGGCTCGTCGAGGAACATCAGCTCGGGGTCGCCGACGAGCGCGAGCGCGAAGTCCAGCCGGCGCAGCTGCCCGCCCGATAGCTTGCGGCTGCGCTCGTCCGCCTTGTCCTGCAGGCCGGCGAGCGCGAGCACCTCCTCGACCTCGCGCGGATGCGGGTAGAAGCTCGCCCAGTGGCGCAGCGCCTCGCGCGGCGTGATGTGGCTGTAGATGCCGCCGGACTGCAACACGATGCCGATCCGCTTGCGCAGCTCCAGCGAGCGCCCGGCGGGGTCGTATCCGAGCACGGACACCTGACCGCCGGTGCGCGCGCGATACCCCTCGAGGATCTCCACGGTGGTCGTCTTGCCGGCGCCGTTGGGCCCGAGCAGCCCGAACACCTCGCCGCGGCGCACCTCGATGTCGATCCCGCGCAGCGCCTCGAAGTCGCCGTAGCGCTTGGAGAGGGCGCGGACCTCGATCGCCGGATCGCCGACTGTCATCAAGCTCGATCATTACAACATCCGTGGGTCCTCGGCGCACGCGCCGAGGTCAGAGTTCGCACATGTGCGAACTCTTTCCGGGCCGCACATGTGCGGCCCGGCCGCCGGCGCATGCGCCGGCGGACCGCCCGCCACATGTGGCGGGCGGGACCGCGCCACATGTGGCGCGGTCTTCAGATCCGCGACAGGCGCGCGCTCACCAGTGCACGCCGCGCGTGAGCGTCGCCATCGCGATCTGCTCGAAGGACACGTGCTCCTCGAGGTCGGTCTGGCCCTTGGAGGCGGCCGAGTCGGGGAACACGCGGTAGGCGAGGTGCAGCAGGCGGTCGACGGCGCTGGGCGAGAGCGTGTACGCGACCTCGCCGAACTTGCCCATCCACGTGCCCATCTCCTTCGGGCGACCGCGCAGCGCCTCGCAGATCATGTCGGCGGCCTCGTCGGGGGACAGCGTGGGGAACGCGTCGTACATCTTGGTCGGCGCGATCATCGGCGTGCGCACGAGCGGCATGTGGATCGTGGTGAAGGTGACGCCGTCGCCGATCACCTCGGAGGCGACCACGCGCGTGAACGCGTCGAGCGCGGCCTTCGAGGCGACGTACGCGGAGAAGCGCGGCGGGTTTGCCTGCACGCCGATCGAGGACACGTTGACGATGTGCCCCGAGCCGCGCGCGCGCATGTGCGGGAGCAGGCCGATGATCAGCTTGATCGCGCCGAAGTAGTTGAGCTGCATCGTGCGTTCGAAGTCGTGGAAGCGGTCGTAGGAGAGCGCGATCGAGCGGCGGATCGAGCGCCCGGCGTTGTTGACGAGCATGTCGATGTTGCGGTGGTCGGCGAGCACCCGCTCGAGCAGGCGTTCGATCGACTCGATGTCGGCGATGTCGGCCGCGTACACGTACGCGGTGCCGCCCGCCGCGACGATCTCCGCGCGCACCTCCTCGAGCTTGTCCACATTGCGCGCGACCAGCAACGGAACCCCGCCGGCGCCCGCGACTTTGATCGCGGTCGAGCGCCCGATGCCCGATGAGGCGCCCGTGATCAGGACGTGCTTGCCCTCGAGCGCCTGCCTGAGCGTCGCGCCGCGGCGCAGCTGGTTGTCCATGTCGCGTTCCCAGTAGTCCCACAGGCGCCCGACGTAGTCGCGCAGCGGCGGCGGCTGTTCGAGCGGCGTGCCCGCGAGCGCGCCCGCGGCTTCGCGCGTGTCGAAGCGCGGCACGAGCTCCATGTGGGCGAGCACCTCCTCGGGGATCCCCAGGTCGCGCAGCACCAGCGCGCGCACCTGGCGCAGCGGCGGCAGCGCGAGGCCGAGCCGCAGCGGCCACTTGGGCAGCGGCCCGAGCACGCTTTTGGGAACGCTGACGGCGAAGCGCGGCGCGTGGGCGGCGGCGGCGAGCTCGTTCAGGAGCTCGTCCACGCGTTGCGGGCGCGGGTCGGTCAGGCTGAACGCGCGGCCGTCGAGGTCGGGCTCGTGCGCGATGTGCTCGAGCGCGTCCGCGACCCAGTCGACGGGCACGATGTTCGTGTAGCCGAGGTCCACGCCGAGGAGCGGCGCCCACTCGGGCAGCAGCTGGCGCATCCGCTGGATCGCCTTGAAGAAGTAGTACGGACCGTCGATCTTGTCCATCTCGCCGGTGCGCGAGTCGCCGACGACGATCCCCGGCCTGTACACGCGCCAGGCGACGTACGGCTGCTCGCGCACGATCCGCTCGGACTCGAACTTGGTGCGGTGATACGGCGAGGGCAGCCGCTGGCCCTCGTCGAACATGTGCTCCTCGAACACGCCCTTGTACGTGCCCGCGACCGCTATCGAGGAGACGTGGTGCAGGCGGGTCGCGCCGATCGCGCGCGCGAGCTCGACCGCGTGCGTCGTGCCGCCGACGTTCACCGCCGTGTTGCGCTCGGCCGGCGCGGTCATGTCGTACACGGCCGCCAGGTGGAAGAAGTGCTCGACCGTGCCGCGCAGTTCGCTCACCTGCTCCTTCTCGACGCCCAGCAGCGGGCGGCGCAGGTCGCCGAGCACCGGCTGCACGCGCTCCTTCGCGGAGGTGCCCGTCGCGATCCCCCAGCGCTCGATCAGATCCTCCAGGCGGCCGGCCGATTTCTCGCGCACGAGCACGTAGATCGTGCCCTGGCGGTTCGCCAGCAGCCGCTCCACCAGACGGCGTCCGATGAATCCCGTGGCTCCCGTGACGAAGTACGCCATCGCTCACGCGAGCATACCCTGCGGCGTCCCCGGCCGAGTGATGCAGCGCGCCCGCCTGATCTCTGCGGGGCGCGCTCGTCTGATCACGCCCCCGCGCCGGCCCCGCCGCGGCCCTCGCCGGCTGCGAAGCGGGCGGCGCCGCGGGCGCCTTCCTCGAACACATCCGGACCGGCCTTGGCCTCGAGCGCTAGCGCGTCCGCGAGCGGCATGCCGAGACCCTCGATCGCGGCGCGGCGGTCGGCGAGCATCGTGCGCTGGGGGAAGCGCGCGAGCCCCTCCGCGAGCGCGAGCGCGCGCTCGAGGTGCGCGCCCGGCGCGACGACCTCGGTGAGGAGGCCCATCGACAGCGCCTCGCGCGCGTCGATCAAGCGCCCGCTGAGGATCAAGTCGAGCGCGCGGCCGAGACCGACGATCCGCGGCAGGCGCTGGGTGCCGCCGTCGATCAGCGGCACGCCCCAGCGGCGCTCGGGATAGCCGAGCGTAGAGCCCTCGGCGGCGATCCGCAAATCGCACCACAGCGCGATCTCCAGGCCGCCCGCGAGGCAGAAGCCGGAGATCGCCGCGATCGTGGGCTTCGACGCGGTCAGGCGCGTGAAGCCCATCGGCCCCTCCGCGCTCATCAGCCGCGCCGCCATCGTGCCGGTTGCCTTGAGGTCGGCGCCCGCGCAGAAGGAGACACCGCCGGCGCCCGTGAGCACGAGCACGCGCGCGCCCTCGTCGGCCTCGAAGCGCAGGTAGGCCTCGTGCAGCGCCGCGGCGGTGTCGCCGTCGACCGCGTTGCGCCGGTGCTGGCGGTCGATCGTGATCAGCGCGGCCGCGCCGCGGCGCTCGTAGCCGACGGGCGGCGCCGGGTCGAGCCCGGCGGCGGGCGGCCCAGGCTCGCTCATCCGCAACGCTCCCGCTCGCGCGCCCGCCGCGCGAGCGGCTCGCTCGTGCGCGCCGGCCGCGGCTCGCTCATGCGCGCCGGCCGCGGCTCGCTCATGCGCGAGGCCGGCCGGCTGGCGCGTCGCGTGCGGCTACCAGCCGCCGCGCCACTGGCCGTTGCTGAGGAACGCCTTCTGCGCGGCCTTGCGCGCTTCCTTGCGCTTGTCGAGATGGCGCTGGATCATGCTCATCACGAAGATGAACGTGGGGAAGAAGATGATCAGCAGGAAGCCCGCGTTGGTGACGACCG
Source organism: Solirubrobacteraceae bacterium (assembly GCA_035503075.1). Lineage (GTDB taxonomy): Bacteria > Actinomycetota > Thermoleophilia > Solirubrobacterales > Solirubrobacteraceae > Palsa-744. The sequence goes on along the minus strand of DATJTT010000012.1, from coordinate 22,617 downwards.
TTTCGCGGGTCGCGCCGTAGAAGCCGCGCCCGTCGTTGTAAGCGCTAGCCGCCGGCGCGAGCGCGAGCGCCGCGAGCAGCGCCAGCGGGATCAGCTTGACGAGCAGGCGTTTGCCGAGCATCGCCGCGGATGCTACCGAAGCGCGCGCAAAGCGCGCCTACCATCAGCAGCCATGGCGCTCTTGATCGCATCCGACCTGCGCAAGGACATCGCCGGCCAGCCGCTGCTGGGCGGCGTGTCGTTCAAGCTCGAGCGCCGCGAACGGCTGACGATCGCGGGACGCAACGGCGCGGGCAAGACGACGCTCCTGCGGATGCTCGCGGGGGAGACGTCGATCGACGGCGGCGAGCTGAGCGTCGCCAAGGGGGTGCGGATCGCGCTGCACGACCAGCGCCCACCGATCGGCGATCAATGGGATCGCCGATCGGCCGGCAGGCGCGGGATGGCGCTGCGCGAGTACCTGCTCTCGGGCTGCGTGGAGGAGCTGCAGATCGAGGCGCAGCTCGCGCAGCTGGAGACGAAGATGGCGAGCGGTGCCAGCGACGAGCAGACGCTCGCGCGCTACGCGCGCGCACAGGCGCGCCTGGAGACGCGCGGCGGCTACCTGTGGCGCAACCGCGCGAGCGCGATGGCGCACGGCCTGGGCTTTCGCGACGCGGACTTGGATCGCGCGCTGAGCACCTTCTCCGGGGGCCAGCTGACGCGCGCGTCGCTCGCGCGCGCACTGGCGACGGGCGCGGACGTGCTGCTGCTCGACGAGCCGACCAACCACCTGGACATCGAGTCGCTGGAGTGGCTCGAGCAGACGCTCGTGGACCTCGACGCGGCGGTGCTGCTCGTGGCGCACGACCGCTGGTTCCTGGAGGCGGTCGGCACGGCGGTGCTCGAGCTGTACGGCCCGCAGCCGACACGCGCGCGCTTCTTCGCGGGCACCTGGCATCAGTGGCGCCGCGAGCAGGCCGCGCGCGAGATCGCGCTGGGCAAGGCGATCGACAAGCAGCAGGCGGAGATCGCGCGCATGGAGCGTTTCATCGAGCGCTTCCGCTACAAGGCGACGAAGGCCAAACAGGCGCAGTCGCGCGTGAAGGCGCTCGCGAAGATCGAGCGGATCGAGCGCGATCCCGCGGACGCGAAGGGCCTCGAGTTCCAGTTCGCCAAGCCCGAGCGCTCGGGGCGTGTGATCTTCGAGCTGCTCGACGGCCGAATCGAGGTGGGCGGGCCGGCGGATGGGGCGGACGGGGATCCGATCGCGCTGCTCGACCACGCCGAGCTGTGGCTCGAACGCGGCGAGCACGTTTCGCTCGTCGGTCCCAACGGCGTCGGCAAGACGACGCTTATCCAGACGCTCGCCGGGCGCCGGGCGCTGGCGGCGGGCAAGCTGAGCACGGGCCACAACGTGAAGGTCGGCTACCTCTCCCAGCACGCCGAGGAGCTCGGCGCGGGCGGCCCTGCGGGCCAGAGCGTGCTCGAGGTGGCCCAGCGCGCGACCGGCATGACGCCGGGCAAGGCGCGCGCGCTGCTCGGGCGTTTCCTGTTCTCTGGCGAGGAGGCGGAGAAGCCGCTGAGCGGCCTGTCCGGCGGCGAGCGCCGGCGGCTGTCGCTGGCGGTGCTCGTGCAGTCGGCCGCCAACGTGCTGATCCTCGACGAGCCGACCAACCATCTCGACCTCGAGAGCCGCGAGGCGCTCGAGGACGCGCTGCGCGCGTTCCCCGGCGCGCTCCTGCTCGTCTCCCACGACCGCGCGCTGCTCGACGCGGTCGGCACGCGCACGATCGCCGTCGAGGAGCGCGCGCTGCACAGCTACACAGGAGGCTGGCCGGAGTACGTGCGCGTCCGCGACGAGCGCCGTGCGGGGGGCGCGACGGGCGCGGCCCGCGGCCCGCTGCCCGCGGCGAGCGTCAACAGCTCGGCCTCGCACGCGCGCGCGGCCGACGGAGCCGCGAGCGACGGCGTCCGCGCCCGCGCGGGTGCGCGGGCCGGCGGCGGTGGGCGGGCGGCGGACGCGACCGACACGCTCCCCGTAGCGCCCAAGCAGAAGGGCAAGGCGAAGGCGAAGGGGCCGTCGAAGAACCGCGTGAGCGCGCAGCAGAAGGCCGAGCAGGAGATCGAAGCGGCGGAGGGCGCGCTGCGCGCGCTCGAAGCCGAGCTGACCGACCCGGCGGCGTGGGCGACGCGTTATGAGGCGGCCAAGTCCGAAGCGCGCCACACCGCCGCGACGCGCGCGGTCGAGGCGGCGTACGCGCGCCTGGAGGCGCTCGTCGACTGAGCCCGCGCGGCTACGCTGTGGCAATGTCCGAAGGCCTGAAGAACGTTCGCAACATCGCGATCATCCTGGCGATCGCGGCGGGGGTGGACTTCATCCCGGGCGGCGAACGGGTGGCGAGCACGGTCGAAGCGGCCCTGTGGACTGCGTTCGCGCTCGGCGTCGGCTACCTGGGCCTGCGCATGTACCGCGAACACCACGTCGCGCTGTTCGGCCTCGGCGATCGCCATCGCGGGCTGCTGTACGGCGCGGTGGCGCTCGGCTTCTTCCTGTGGGCGGTGCGCTCGCGGCTGTGGTACGCGCTGCAGGTCCGCGGCGGGGTGCTCACGCAGGTGCACCGCTGGGACGGCCTCGGCGAGGTGCTGTGGTTCGCGCTCGCGGGCATGGCCGTGTACGCGCTCGTGGCCGTGTACCGCCACTGGCGCGCCTACTGAGGCCGGCCGCGCGCCGGGGGCATCCGCGCGCCCCGGCTCGGGCGCTCGCGCGCTGCCGGCGCGCGCCCGGCGGATGCCGTTGCGGCGGCGCCTATCCTCGAAGCGATGGCCGTCACCGGGGAGCTGAGCGAGCGCGAGGCCGGCGAGAGCCGGCCCGCCGACCCAAGCGCGAGCCTCGCCGAGCAGCGCCGCGCGCTGCCCGACCAGCCGGGCGTGTACCTGTTCAGGGACGCGCGCGGGCGCGTCATCTATGTGGGCAAGGCGAAGTCGGTGCGCAAGCGCGTGGCCTCGCACTTCTCCAAGGCGCAGGGGGGTGGGCGGGTGACAGGATCTCCCGGCCATGCGGAGATGGTCGCGGCGGTCGAGCACATCGAGTGCGTGGTCGTCGCGAGCGAGGCCGAGGCGCTGCTGGCCGAGCAGAGCTTCATCAAGCAGTACCGCCCGCGCTTCAACATCCGCCTGCGCGACGACAAGTCCTATCCGTTCATCGCGATCTCGCTCGACGAGGAGTACCCGCGCGTGTACTTCACGCGCGAGCGCCACCGCCCCGGGCGCGCGTACTTCGGGCCGTACTCGAACGCCAAGCGCGTGCGCTCGACCCTCGAGGTGCTGACGAAGGTGTTCATGTTCCGCTCGTGCACCGGGCGCGAGCCGGGCAGGCGCAGCGGCAGCCCGTGCCTGGACTACTACATCAAGCGCTGCGGCGCGCCGTGCGTGGGCTACGTCACGCGCGAGTCCTACCGCGAGAGCATCGACGGAGTGATCGACTTTCTCAGCGGACGCTTCTCGGCGATCGAGCGCGACCTGCAGGAGCGGATGCTCGCGGCGGCAGCCGACGAGGAGTTCGAGCAGGCGACGCTCGAGCGCAACCGGCTGCAGGCGGTACGTTCGCTGCTCGAGCGCCGGCGCGTGACCGCCGAGGCGCTCGGCAGCTTCGACGCGGTCGCAGTCGCGGTCGGCGGGCGCGACGCCAACGCCCAGGTGTTTCAGGTGCGCGACGGCGTGCTGTCCGATCGCCAGTCCTTCTACCTCGCGAACGAGGCCGAGCGCGAGCTCGCGGAGGTCGCGGAGGAGTTCATGCTCCAGTACTACGACGGCTACACCTCGACCCCCGCGCTGATCGTCGTGCAGCGCGGCGCGGGCGAGCGCGCGGCGCTCGCGGACGCCCTCTCCAGCCGCCGCGGCGGTCCCGTGGAGCTGCGCGCGGCCGAGCGCGGCGAGAAGCGCCGGATCCTCGAGCTGGCCGAGCGCAACGCGCTGCTCGCGCTCGACCAGGAGCGGTTGCGCGCGGAGCGCCGGCGTCAGGGCAGGGTCGAGGCGCTCGAGGGCCTGCAGCGCGCGCTCGGGCTCGACCTGCCGCCGATCCGGATCGAGTGCTTCGACATCTCCAACCTCGGCGGCACCCACACGGTCGCCTCGATGGTGGTGTTCGAGGGTGGCGCGCCGAAGAAGTCCGACTACCGGCGCTTCAAGATCCGCTCGACCGAGGGCGCGCCCGACGACTTCGCCTCGATGGCCGAGGTCCTCAGCCGCCGCTTTGCCCAGTGGGAGCGCCAGGCGGACATCTCACCGCACGACAGCGCCTACGACCAGAGCTTCGCGTCGCTGCCGAACCTCGTGGTGATCGACGGCGGCAAGGGCCAGCTGGCGGCCGGCGTGCAGGCGCTGCGCGGCTTTCGCGAGCGCGGCGTGGCGGTCGTGTCGCTGGCCAAGCGCATCGAGGAGATCTTCCTCCCGGGCACGCGCTCGCCGCTGGTGCTCGATCATTCGACGCCCGAGCTGCAGCTGCTGCAGCGCGTGCGCGATGAGGCGCATCGCTTCGCGATCACCCACCACCGCGGCCGTCGCGACAAGGCGCTGAAGAGCTCGCTGCTGGACGAGCTGCCGGGCGTGGGCCCGGCGCGCAAGCGCGCGCTGCTGACGCACTTCGGCTCGCCCGAGGCCGTCGTCGCGGCGAGCAGCGAGGAACTGCAGACGGTGCCCGGGCTGCCGGCGAAGGTTGGGCGGGATTTGCACGCCTACCTGCACCGCGCCGGCTGAGCCGGGCGATGAGCGGCGCGATACGGCGTCCTCGGTCGCTCGTGTGCGCAGCACACTTCGCTCCCTGCGTCCTTGTCTCGCTTGCCCCTCGCCCGGCTCAGGAGCCGGGACGGGTCCACCGCGCCGGCTGAGCCGGCGATGAGCGGCGCCGGGCGGGCCTGAAAAGTTCCCTGCAATTTGACAAGGCGCGTCCGTGATTGGCGACACAATGGGCATGATGGCGGTGATCAGGCCCCTGCGCCCGCTGCGAGCCGCCGGCGCCAAGGCGGGTGCGCCGGTGATCGAGTCGCGCCTGGAGGATTTCGTGGTGATCACCGGCTTCTCGGGGGCGGGCAAGTCGACCGCGATGAACGTGTTCGAGGACGCGGGCTACTTCTGCGTGGACAACCTGCCGCCGGAGATGATCCGCTCGCTGGTCGAGCTGTTCGTGCACAAGGGCTCGAAGGTCGAGCGCGCGGCGGTCGTGTCGGACGTCCGTGGCGGCGTGTACTTCGAGGCGCTGCGCGCGGTCGTCGACGACCTCGACGCGCTCGGCATCAACCACCACCTGCTGTTCCTCGACGCGAGCGAGCAGGCGCTGGTGACGCGCTACAAGGAGACTCGCCGCCGCCACCCGCTCGCCCCCGAGGGCAGCGTGGCCGCCGGGGTGGCGGCCGAGCGCGCGCTGCTCGAACCGCTGCGAGGACGCGCCGACCTCGTGATCGACACCACGAGCATGTCCGCGGCGATGCTGCGCACGCGAATCGCCGAGGAGTTCCTGCCCCGCCAGACCGCGGGGCGCCTGGCGGTGACGTTCATGAGCTTCGGCTTCAAGCACGGTCCGCCGCGCGAGGAGGACCTGGCGTTCGACGTGCGCTTCCTGGCCAACCCGCACTACGAGCCGCAGCTGCGCGAGCTGACGGGGCTCGACGAGGAGGTCGTCGACTACATCAGCCGCGACGGGCGTCTGCAGCAGCTGTACGAGCGCTTGCACGCGCTGCTCGACTTCCTGCTGCCCGAGTACGTCGCCGAGGGCAAGGCGCACATGGTGATCGCGATCGGCTGCACCGGCGGACGTCATCGCTCGGTCGCGATCGCCGAGCACCTGGCCGCGCGCTACCGCGACCACGACGACCTCGAGGTGGCGGTCGCGCACCGCGACATCGCAAGGCGGCCGGGCAGCGCCTGATCCGTATGACCATGGCTATCGCCCGGCGGGAAGTGAGGTGGCGCCGGCGGCGCCCCCCGCGGAGCTCCCCGCGGGCAGCGCGTTGATAGCCTCCCGCGGGCACGCCGGGCGATGGACCGAGGGCGATCGAGAGCGGATCTGCGAGCGCCCAGCACTCCACGGCCCGGCATCGTTCATTTTCGCTTGTAGGAGGCAACAGAGTGCCGGTACGCGTGGGGATCAACGGATTCGGGCGGATCGGGCGAAATGCGTTCCGCGCGGCGAAGGCCCGCGGTGAGGAGCTTGGCGGTGACATCGAGTGGGTGGCGGTCAACGACCTGACCGACGCGCGCACGCTGGCGCACCTGCTCCACTACGACTCGATCCTGGGCCCGTACCCCGGGACGGTGAGGGCGCGCGGCGAGTCGGCGATCGAGGTCGACGGGAGCGAGCTGAAGGTGCTCGCCGAGCGCGACCCGGCGGCGCTGCCGTGGGGCGAGCTGGGCGTCGACGTGGTGATCGAGTCGACGGGGCTGTTCACGGACCGCGAGAGCGCGGCCAAGCACCTGGCGCGGGGCGCGAAGAAGGTGATCGTATCGGCCGCGGCGAGCGACGCGGACGTGACTGTCGTGCTGGGCGTGAACTTCGAGGAGGCGTATGACCGCGAACGCCACGACGTGATCTCGAACGCGTCGTGCACGACCAACTGCCTGGCGCCGGTGGCGAAGGTGATCGACGACGCGGTCGGGATCGAGCACGGCCTGATGACGACGATCCACGCGTACACGGCCGACCAGCGCCTGCAGGACATGCCGCACAAGGACCTGCGCAGGGCGCGCGCGGCGGCGATCAACCTGATTCCGGCCTCGACGGGCGCCGCGAAGGCGATCGGGCTGGTGATCCCCGAGCTGCAGGGCAAGCTCAGCGGATACGCGGTGCGCGCGCCGGTGCCGACCGGCTCGGTCGTCGATCTGACGGTCGAGTGCGCGCGCGAGACGAGCGTCGAGGAGGTCAACGCGGCGCTGCGCGCGGCCGCCGAGAGCGGCCCGCTGCGGGGGATCCTGAGCTACACGGAGGACCCGATCGTCTCGACGGACATCGTGTCCTCGCCGTACTCCTCGATCGTCGACTCGCTGCTGACGGCGGTGATCGACGGCACGATGCTGAAGGTGGTCGCGTGGTACGACAACGAGTGGGGCTACTCGAACCGGCTGGTGGACCTGGTGCAGAGAGTCCTGTGAGCGCCGGCGCGAGGCCGCGGGCGAGGAGCCCGGCGGCAGGGCAGCGGGTAGCGGAGTGGACGGTGGATATATCGTGACGGAGCGCGACAGATGGGTACCAGGCCGATGAGGAGCATTGACGAGCTCGACGTGCACGGCAAGCGCGTGCTCGTGCGCGTCGATTTCAACGTGCCGCTGGACGCCGACGCGCACGGTGGGCCGACGGCCGGCGGCGTGCCGCTCGTCAGCGATGACACGCGAATCGCCGCGGCGCTGGCGACGATCGAAGAGCTGCGGGCGCGCGGCGCGCGCCTGGTGCTGGTCTCGCATCTCGGAAGGCCCGATGGAAAGCGCGTGCCGGCGCTTTCGATGGCGCCCGTGGCCGAGCGCCTGCGCGAGCTGACGGGGGCGAAGGTGACGCTCGCGCCGGCGGTCGTCGGCGAGGAGGTGACGGCGCTCGCCGAAGAGCTCGGCGAAGGCGACATCCTGGTGCTCGAGAACGTCCGCTTCGAGCCGGGGGAGACGAGCAACGACCCCGAGCTCGCCCGAGAGCTCGCGGCGCTCGCGGACGTGTACGTGGACGACGCGTTCGGCGTGGCGCACCGCGCGCATGCGAGCAACGAGGGCGTCACGCATCTGCTCCCGAGCGCCGCCGGCCGGCTGCTGGAACGCGAGGTCAAGACGCTCACCGGGATCCTCGAGCACCCCGAGCACCCGCTCGTGGCGATCGTGGGCGGCGCGAAGGTCGCGGACAAGATCAAGGTGATCGAGCGCTTCCTGGCGGTCGCCGACGCGGTGATGATCGGGGGCGCGATGTGCTTCCCGTTCCTGTGCGCGCAGGGCCACAAAGTGGGCGACTCGCTGTGCGACGACGACGACGTGCGGCATGCGCGCAGCGCGCTGTCGCGAGCCAGCGACACCCACGCTCCACAGGCCGGACGGGCGCGCCTGCTGGTGCCGAATGACCTGGTGATCGGCGAGCGCCTTGCGGCGGACGCCGAGCACCGCGTGCTCGACGGGGCGGAGGTGCCGAAGGGCTGGATGGGGCTGGACATCGGACCGAAGACGGCCGCGCGCTACGCGAGCGTGATCGCGGGGGCGGGCACGGTCTTCTGGAACGGGCCGATGGGAGCGTTCGAGCTGGAGCCGTTCGCTGCGGGCACGCGCGCGATCGCGCAAGCAGTGGCAAATGCGCCGGGCCTGACGGTGGTGGGCGGCGGCGACTCCGCGGCCGCGCTCGCCCAGTTCGGCCTGGAGCACGCGATCGACCACCTCTCCACGGGCGGCGGCGCGACGCTCGAGCTGGTCGAGGGCCGGGTGCTGCCGGGAGTCCGGGCGCTGGAATGCGCGGGCGCGCGCGCGAGCGCCGGCGCGGGGCTGTCCTTTTGAGCGCCGTCAGCGGCGGGCGCACGCCGCTGATCGCGGGCAACTGGAAGATGCACAAGACGCAGGAGCAGGCCGAGGAGCACATTCAGGCGCTGCTGCCGCGGGTGGCGGCCGTGGATCGCGTGGACGTCGCGATCTGCGTGCCGTTCACCGACCTGCAGCCGATGGTCGACAGCGCGCGCGGCTCGCGCGTGGAGGTGTACGCCCAGAACATGCACCAGGAGCCCGAGGGCGCGTACACGGGCGAGATCTCCGCGCCGATGCTGCGCGAGCTCGACGTGCGCGGGGTCGTGCTCGGGCACTCCGAGCGCAGGGAGCTGTTCGGCGAGACCGACAGGGCGCTCGCGCTGAAGCTGCCCGCGGCGCTCGAGGCCGGCCTCGTGCCGATCCTGTGCGTGGGCGAGACCGAGCAGGAGCGCGACAACGACGACACAGACCGCAAGCTGCGCCAGCAGCTGCGCGAGGGCCTCTCGGGGGTGCCCGGCGAGCGCCTGGCCGACTTGGTGATCGCGTACGAGCCGATCTGGGCGATCGGCACGGGCAGGGTCGCAACGCCGGAGCAGGCGCAGGAGGCGATCGCGTTCATCCGCGCGCTGGTCGCCGACCGCGACCGCGAGGCGGCCGAGCACGTGCGGGTGCTGTACGGCGGCTCGGTCAAGGCCGAGAACGCCGCCGAGCTGCTCGCGCTGCCCGACGTGGACGGCGCGCTCGTCGGCGGCGCGTCGCTCGACGCGGACGCGTTCGCGCGAATCGTGGCGGCGGCCGCGCGATGAGCGCGCTGCCGCCGGGCCCCGCGAGCCTGCCCGCGCCGTGCGCGTGCCTGGTCGTGCTCGACGGCTGGGGCCTGGCGCAGCCGGGCCCGGGCAACGCGGTGTCGCTCGCGAGCACGCCCACGTTCGACGAGCTGTGGGCGGCCTACCCGCACACGAGCCTGCAGGCGAGCGGGCGCGCGGTGGGCCTGCCGGAAGGGCAGATGGGCAACAGCGAGGTCGGGCACCTGAACCTGGGCGCGGGCGCGGTCGTGCGCCAGGACCTGGTGCGCATCGACGACGCGATCGCCGACGGCTCGCTCGCGCAGAACGAGGCGCTGCGAGCGGCGTTCGCGGACGCCGAGCGCGTGCACCTGGTCGGCCTGGTCTCGGACGGCGGCGTGCACTCCTCGCTGCATCACCTGCTCGCGTTGATCGAGCTGGGCCGCGCGCTCGCAGCCGGGGACCTGGTGGTGCACGCGTTCACCGACGGGCGCGACACGCTGCCGCACGCGGGCGCGGGCTTCCTGCGCGCGCTCGACCAGACCCACGGCGTGCGCGTCGGCTCGGTCGTCGGGCGCTACTGGGCGATGGACCGCGACCGGCGCTGGGAGCGCACGCAGCGCGCGTACGACATGCTCGTGCACGCGCGCGCGCCGCACCACGCGGACAGCGGCGAGCAGGCGGTGCGCGACGCCTACCGCAGGGGCGAGACGGACGAGTTCATCGAGCCCACGCTCGTCGGCGCCGAGGCTCTCGTGCGCCCGGGCGACAGCGTGATCGCGTTCAACTTCCGCCCCGACCGCATGCGCCAGATCACGCGCGCGCTCGCCGAGCCCGGCTTCGGCGAGGCCGGCCGCGCGGCCCCCGGCGCCGGCGCGCGCGCCGCGAGCGGCTCCGGCGCCGGCGCGCGCGCCGCGAGCGGCTCCGGCGCGGAGGAGCTTCCGGGCTGGGACGGCCGCGGCGGCGCCCCCGCGATCGCGCGCTACACGACGCTGACGCGCTACGAGGAGGGCTGGCCATACCCGGTGGCGCTCTCGCCCGAGCACCCGCAATGCACGCTGCCGGAGGCGCTCGAGCGCGCCGGCGCGACCCAGCTGCACGTGGCGGAGACCGAGAAGTACGCGCACGTCACGTACTTCTTCAACGGCGGCGATGAGACGCCGATGCGCGGCGAGCGGCGCGAGCTGGTGGCCTCGCCGCGCGACGTGCCGACCTACGACCACAAGCCGCAGATGAGCGCGCGCGAGGCGGCGGGCGCGTTCGTGTCGGCGTGGCGGGCGGACGAGCCGAGCTTCGGGATCATCAACTTCGCGAACGCGGACATGGTCGGGCACACCGGCGTGATCACGGCGGCGGTCGCGGCGATCGAGACGGTCGACGCATGCCTGGGCGAGGTGGTTGCGGCGGTGCACGAGCGCGGCGGGGTGTGCGTCGTGACTGCCGACCATGGCAACGCCGAGCACATGCTCGAGCCGGACGGCAGCCCGAACACGGCGCACTCGCTCAGCCCGGTGCCGCTGATCGTGACCAGCACCGGGGCGAGCTTGCGCGCGGACGGCGGGATCCTCGCGGACGTCGCGCCCACGGTGCTCGCGGCGCTCGGCATCGAGCAGCCGGCGCAGATGACCGGGCGCTCGCTGATCGACGATCGATAGCTCTTATGATGGACGGCCGTGCGGCCCACCACCGGTTGGGCCGGCGTGCCGGCGGCGTGCGTGATGCGCGAGGGAGGCGAGGTGGTCACAGACGAGCAGCGGGGCGCCGGCAGGGGCATGTCGTGGCGGCTGCTTGCGAACTTCTTCATCGGCGCCGGCGCCAACCACTTCGTGATGCCGCGCGCCTACGCGCGGATCGTGCCGCCGTCGCTGCGCGCTCACGCCACGCGGATCGTGCAGATCAGCGGCGTCGCGGAGATCGCGGGCGGCGTCGGCGTGCTCTTGCCTTCGACGCGGCGCGCGTCCGGCCTCGGCCTGATCGCGCTGCTCGCGGCGGTGTTCCCGGCGAACGTGTACATGGCGCGCGAGCCGCGGCGCTTCAAGCGGATCCCGCGCTGGGCGCTGTATGCGCGCCTGACGCTGCAGCCGCTGATGATGCTGTGGGCGTGGAGGGCCACGCGCGGGCGCTGAGCGCGAGCGCTGCTATGTTCGCTTGAGCAGGCAGTTGCATCGGACCGCCATGTCGACCGTCACAGCCGTCAATCTCGCCCCCGTCGGGGAGGGCAGCGAAGAGGACACAATGTCGCTCGGGGAGCTTCGCGCGTGGCGCGGGCTGCTGCGCGCGCACGCGTGCCTGGCCAAGCGGCTCGACGCCGAGCTCGAGCAGGCGCACGGGCTGCCGATGAGCTCCTACGAGGTGCTCGGACACCTCGGGGAGGCAAGCGCCGGGCGCATGCGCATGTGCGAACTCGCAGAACAGGCGCAGCTCTCGCGCAGCGGGCTGACGCGCCTGGTCGACCGCCTCGAGCGCGACGGCCTGCTCGAGCGCTGCTCGTGCGACCACGACGCGCGCGGCGCGTACGCGTGCTTGACGCACGCCGGTCGCGAGCGCTTGCACGCGGCGCGCGGAACGCACCTGGCGGTCGTGCGCGAGCAGTTCCTGTCGCACTTCTCGGACGAGGAGCTCGGCACGCTCGCGGACATGTGGGAGCGCATCGCTCCGTGCAACGGCTGTTGAGCCGCAGCCGCTGACGCCGCGACCGGACGCCGCGCGCCCCGCGCGGGCAGCGCAAGCGCTGCCCGTCCGCGCAAAGCCGCTTGCGCAGCGGCGATCCTCGAACGTGGACATTCCGTCGCGCGCTGCGCGACCTCTCCTAAATAAACTTGATATCTAGAGGCTTAGATTTTATAATGGGTCGAAAGTTATAGTCACCAAAGTCTTCGGAGGTATCACGATGGCATTGATCAGATGGCAACCGGCCCTCCCGCCGGCGAGCGAGCTGCGGACGATTCAGCAGGAGATGAATCGTCTGTTCGGAACGTTCTTCGACACCCAGGCCGGGGGCAACGGCCGGGGCGGCGCGCTGCGCCGCTGGATCCCCGCGATGGACCTCGTCGAGGAGGGCGACAGGTATGTGCTGCGCGCCGACCTGCCGGGAGTGCGCGAGCAGGACGTGAAGGTGGAGCTCGACGACAACGTGCTCAGCATCTCCGGCGAGCGCCGCAGCGAGCACGAGGATCGCGCTCGGGGCTATTACCGGGTCGAACGCGCGAGCGGCAGCTTCTCGCGCTCGCTCGTGCTGCCCGACGGCGTCGACCCGCAGGCGATCCACGCGCGCATCGAGCACGGCGTGCTCGAGATCAGCGTCCCCAAGCCCGCGCAGCGCACGCCCCACCGCGTCGCGATCGACGGCGCCGCCAACGCCACCCAGCTCGGCGCCGGCCAGGGCGCAAGCGACACGCACGCCGGCGGGTCAGAGGGCGCCCAGCCCGACGCCCAGCCCGACGCCCAGCCGTCCGGCGCGCACGCGAGCGCGTAGGCGGGCGAGTGCGTAGGCGGGCGAGTGCGTAGGCAGGCGAGCGCGTAGGCACGCGGGCGCGCGCTAGTCGTCTGCTGAGCCGCCCCGTGTCCCCGCCGCCGGGGGCGCGGGGCGTTCGTCTGCTCGCGCGTCCGCTCTCGGGTGTGCGCCGGCTGTGCCCTCGGTCGCCGGGCGCTCACCCGCGATGCGTTCGTCGCGCTCGCGTCCGTACGCCGGGTGTTCACTCGCGGCGGTCGCCCGTGAGGAGGGCGTGTGGGGCTGGTGGCGCACGTGGCGGCGGTGCAGTATCACCATGCTGAGCACCGCGAGCGCGACGGCCACCAGGCCGTAAACGCCGAACGCTTCGATCGCGCCACCGGCCGAGTGGCCGAGGAAGTACGCGATCAGCCCGATCGCGCTCGCCCAGCTGATGCCGCCGAGCGCGTTCCAGAAAACGAACGCTTTCCAGCGCATGCGCGTCGCGCCCGCCAGCCACGAGGCCCACACGCGCAGGCCGAGCACGAAGCGCCCGAAGAACACCGCCTTCGGGCCGTGCACCTCGAAGAACGGCTCGCCCACGCGCAGCACCTCCTGGCGCTGACGGCGGAACGCGCCGGGGCGCTCGAGCAGCCAGCGCCCGCCCTTGCGGCCGATCACGTAGCCGAGGTTGTCGCCGACGATCGCGCCGGCGGCCGCCAGCGAGATTACGAGCTCGATCTTCAGTTTGCCCTGGCTCGCGAGCACCGCGGCCGCGATCAGCGAGGTCTCGCCCGGGATCGGCACGCCGCCGGCCTCGCTCATCACGAGCACGAACAGCAGCGGGTATCCGAAGACCTCGACGAGGTGGTTGACGTCGAGCAGCCCGGCCAGCATCGCGGTGGCCTGCTGCCGCTCTACTGCGTGTTTTCGGAGACCAGCCGCTGCAGCGCGGCAGACGCCTGGTGGATGTCGCTGTACACGACCGTGCGCAGCGTCACCTTCGCGGGCCCGGGCGCGGTCGCGATCACGATCGCCACGATCGCGAGCACGAGCACGAGCAGCACGAACAACGTCCTCAGCACGCGCCCGGAGCGGCGTCTGCGAGGAGCCGCCGCGCGTACCTGCTGCTGCTCGACGCGCGCAGGCAGCGTACGCGCGCCGCCCGGACGCGGACGGCGCACCGCCACAGTCTGCGCGTTCGCGCCCGCGCCCGCGCGCCCGGCGCCCGCGAGCACGGTCGTCGCCTGGGTGGCCTGTGCGCCGCGACCGGCGCGGATCGACCGGCGTCCGCGCTCGGGTGGCGCGGAGGCGCGGCTCGCGGGGGCGAGGGCGCTCGGCGCGATGCCGCGCGAGCCGTCGCTCAGGCCGTGGCGCATCTCGAGCGCGCTCTGGTAGCGGTCGCGAGGATCGAGCGCGAGCGCGATCGCGACCGCCTCGGCCAGCTCCGGGCGCACGGCCGCGACGAGCGTATCCAGGCGGGCCGGGTGCTCCTGCTGCTGGCGGAGCGCCAGCTCGGTCATCGACGTCGCCTCGTAGGGCAGGCGCCCCGAGATCAGCTGGTAGGTGACGACGCCCAGCGCGTACAGGTCCGCGCTCGGTCCCGCCTCCTCGCCGCGCGCCTGCTCGGGCGCGAGGTAAGCGGCGGTCCCCAGGACGGAGCCGATCTGCGTGATGCTCGACTGCTCGGTCGCCTTCGCGATCCCGAAGTCCGCGAGCTTGACCTCGCCTTCGCGCGCGCGCAGCAGGTTGCCGGGCTTGACGTCGCGGTGCACGACGCCGTGACGGTGCGCGTAGTGCAGGCCCTCACACGCCTGTTCGATGATCGACAGCGCGTCGTCCACCTCCACCCAGCCCTGATCGCGCAGGATCTCCGCGCACGACTGACCCTCGATGTACTCCATCACGATGAAGTACTGGCCGGTGCGCTCGTCGCGGCCCGAGTCGAACACCTGCACGATGTTCGGGTGCACCAGCCGCGCGGCCGCCTGCGCCTCGCGCTGGAAGCGTGATACGAACGCCGGTTCGTCGGCCAGGTGCTCGGCGAGCAGCTTGACCGCTACCGGGCGCTCCAGGCGCCTGTCGATCGCCAGGTGCACCGTCGACATCCCGCCGTAGCCCAGGCGGCTCTCCAGGCGATAGCGCCCGGCGATCTCGACCGGGCTCATTTGGCTGCTTCCTGGGTGGCGCCCGCGCCCGGGGCAACGCCCCCCGCCGATCCGCCCGGGCTCGAGCCGGCGCCTTCGCTCGGGGCGCTTTCGCCGACGCCCGTGCCGCCGCCCGGTCCTGTGCTCGTCGGTTTTTCAGCTTCCGGGACGGTCGTGCCGCCGCCGTCACCGCCGCCCGTCGTCGGCGAGCTCGTCGGCGGGGGCACGGTCGTCGAGGTCGTGGTCGTTTCGGTGCTCGTCGTCGAGGTGCTGGTAGTCGGGGCGCTCTGGGTCCTGGCGGGCGTGCTCGCCTTCGAGGTCGACTTCGACGTCGAGCTCGTCGCGCTCGACGTCGTCTGGCTGCAGATCGACAGCGCGTCTTCGCGCAGCTTTTCGATGCCTTCGCGCAGCCGGTCGCGCAGCCCCGCGTCGACGCTGCCCGGCAACGCGTTGAAGTCTGCTTCGGTCTTCGCGAGCGCGTCTTCCGTGCCCTTGCATTCGCCGTCGGCGCTTTCCGCCGTGTGCGTGACCGTTTCGAAGTCGCTGCGCAGCGGGCCGGCGTCCGCGAGCGGAATCAGCTTTGTGCTCGAAGAGCCGCACGAGACGAGCGCCGCGGCGCCCACGCCGAGCATCCCCGCGAGCGCCGCGCGCACGATCAGCGAGCGCCGCGCCCTCATTGGCCGTACTCGAGCCGCTCGGCCAGCGAGTCGGGCAGGCGCGCGGCGCGGATCGCGGCGGCTGCGCCCGCGACGTCGTAGTCGGCGCGATGGAAGGACGCGGCCATGCTGTCGAGGTCGAGCAGCAGCCACGACGCGCGCGGGTCGCCGTCGCGTGGCTGCCCGACGCTGCCGGGGTTCAACAGCCACTCGCCCTCGGCGACGTCCACGCGCGCCTGGTCGCGGCGCGGCTCGCCGGTCGCGAGCTCGCCCTCCAGGCGCACGAACGAGAGCGCCACGTGTGAGTGGCCGATCAGGGAGATGCGCTGGGACTGCGCGTCCATGCACAGCTCCGCGAGCAGCGCCGAGAGCACGTACTCCCACACCGGGTCGCGGGGACTGGCGTGGTAGAGCCCGACGGTGCCCTCCTGGGCCTGCGGGCGCAGGCTCTCCAGGAACGCGAGGTTCTCGGGCGCGATCACCTCCCTGGTCCACTGCGCGGCCAGGCTCGCGCCCCGTGAGAACTCATCGAGCGGGATCGCACCGGTGACCGCCATGTCGTGGTTGCCGGCGAGGCACACAGCCGCGTGCTCGCGCGCGAGCTCCACGCACGCGTCCGGCTCGGCGCCGTAGCCGACGAGGTCGCCCAGGCACCACAGCTCGGCCGCGTCGCTGTCCGCGACCGCCTCGAGCGTCGCCTCGAAGGCCTGACGATTGGCGTGGATGTCCGAGATGACCGCGACCTTCATCCTTGCAGGGTAGGAACACCGCCGGCGGGCGCGCGTTTCCACGGGCGCCGGCGGTCCTGCACGCGCGCCGCCGCCTCCCGCTACTCGGCGTCGGCCCCCGTCTCGCTGCCCCCGTACTCGGGCAGGTTCTTGATGCCCTCGCGGGTGCGCCACTTGGAGTAGTTGTCCTCCATCGCGTCGATCAGCTCGCGCATGAAGCGCGGGGAGAGGTTGACGCGCGAGACGACCACCCCGGGGACCTCCTCGGCCTCGACCTCGTGGTCGACGCGCGCGAACGTGACGGTGAACTCGTAGTCGGAATGGCTGACGTTGGCGAAGTTCGCGTATACGCCCCCCATGATCTCGGGGGACAGATGGATGTTGATGTGGCGCTCGGCGCCTGGGTCTTGGTCTGTCACACGGCTAGTATCGCAAGCCCAGATCGCGCATCCATGACCGAGCCCGCACCCGCGTACGACAAAGCCGCAGCATGACCGGCGCCGATGGCGCGGCCACGCCGCTCGATGATCTGCGCGCCGCGGTGATCGGGGCCGCCCGGGAGGTCGGCGGCGAGGCCGGAACGCTCGTGCTCGAGCGCCCGCGCCGCGAGCAGTTCGGCGACTACTCGACCAACGCCGCGTTGCTGATCGCGCCCGGCCTGGGCCTGGCCCCGCGCGAGCTTGCGGAGCGTTTGGGCGACGCCGTGCAGGCGCGGCTGCGGGGGAGCATCGAGCGCTTCGAGGTCGCCGGTCCCGGCTTCCTCAACCTGTTCGTGTCCGACGCCTGGCTGCTTGACGCGCTCGCGCACGTGCTCGCCGCCGGCGCGGGCTTCGGCGTGGGCGCGCGCCACGCGCCCGAACGCGTGCTCGTCGAGTTCGTCTCCGCCAACCCCACCGGGCCGGTCCACGTCGGCCACGCGCGCAACGCCGTCTACGGCGATGCGCTCGCGCGCATGCTCGCGCTGCAAGGTCACGCGGTGACGCGCGAGTTCTACGTCAACGACGCCGGCTCGCAGGTGCGCAGGCTCGGCGAGTCGATCCGCGCGGTCGCGCGCGGCGAGCCGGTGCCGGAGGACGGCTACAAGGGCGAGTACGTGCTCGCGCTCAGCGCGGGCATCGACGGCGCCGCCGAGCGCGACCCGCTCGAGCTCGGCCACGCGGCCGTCGCGATCGTGCTCGACGGCGTGCGTCGGTCGCTAGCCGCGTTCGGCGTCGAGGACTTCGACCACTGGTTCTTCGAGAGCACGCTGCACGAGGGCGACCCCAGCCCGCTCGAGCACACGCTCGCGCTGCTCGAGCGCGAGGGGCACACGTACGTGAGCGAGGGAGCGTTGTGGCTGCGCACGAGCGAGCTCGGCGACGACAAGGATCGCGTGCTCGTGCGCTCCAGCGGCGAGCACACGTACTTCGCCTCCGACATCGCCTACCACCAGGACAAGCGCGAGCGCGGCTTTCAGCGCCAGATCGACGTGTGGGGCGCAGACCACCACGGCTATGTGCGGCGCATGAAGGCCGCATACGAGGCTCTCGGCGGCGACCCCCGCGAGCTCGAGCTGCTGATCATGCAGCTCGTCCACCTGATCAGCTCGGGCGAGCGAGCGCAGATGTCAAAGCGCGCCGGCGAGTTCGTCACGCTCGACGACCTCGTCGCCGACATCGGCGTCGACGCCGCGCGCTGGTATCTGCTCGCGCGCTCGCACGACACGACCGTCGACCTCGACCTCGACCTCGCCCGCGAACAGTCGAGCGAGAACGACGTCTACTACGTGCAGTACGCGCACGCGCGCATCGCCTCGATCCTCGCCAAGGCCGGCGAGCAGCGCTCCCAGCAGGCGCTCGCCGCGGTGCTCGGGGGCGGACTCGCCGAGATCGCCGGCGGCGTCGGCGGGGGCGCGGGGGGCGGCGATGGCGGGGGCGCGGGGGGCGGCGATGGCGGGGGTGCGGCGGCTGGCGATCGCGGGGCCACGGCGGGCGGCGTCGGCGGGGGCACGAGCGGTGGCGATCGGCTCGATGCGAGCGAGCGCGCGCTGATCAAGCAGATCCTCGCCTTCCCGGCCGAGCTCACCGAAGCGGCGCAGCGGCGCGCCCCGCATCGGATCGTCGCCTACGTGCTCACGCTCGCGCAGACGTTCACGTCGTTCTACCGCGATTGCCAGGTCGTGGGCGTCGAGCCCGAGGCCGTCGAATCGCGGCGCATCGCGCTGTGCGTCGCGAGCATGCGCACGATCGCGCGCTGCCTGGGCGTGCTCGGCGTGAGCGCGCCCACGAGCATGTAGCTCGCCGGCGGCCCGCCGCGCCGCGGCACGCCGCGGCGCGCTCGCGAGTGGAAGCTCAGTCGAAGCGCGCGAGGTCGGACTCGAGCCGGGCGGCGTCCGCGGAGCTGAGCGGGGCGGGCGCTCCAGCGGCCCCCGCGCGAGCGCTGCGCGTCTCGCGCCGCCACCTGGGGAGCAGCAGTAGGACCGTCGCGAGCAGCGCGAGCACGACCGCCGCGGGGACCAGGTACACCGCCAGGTCGAAGCCGTGCGTGCTCGGCAGCGCGAGCACCGTCGGTCCGTACTGCGCCACGAGCGAACGCTTGATCTCGGCTTCGCCCTCGCCCTTGGCGATCAGTTCCTTGATGTATTCGCGCTCGCTGTTCGCCTGCGGCGACTGGGACTCGTTGAGCGCGACTTTGCAAGTCACGCACATCGCCTGGCGTTCGATCGCCGGCAGCGCGACGCTCGGGACCAGGCGCGCGTCCGCCTGCGCGACCGGCACGAGCAGCGCCGCCGCCAGCGCGAGCACGAGCGGGCGCATCCGACGGAGGCTCACGAGCTCTCCGCGAGCGCGATCGCTTGCTTTACGAATGGCTGTTCGATCTCTCCTCGCGAGATCGCCACGATCCGTCCCCGGCGGTCGATGATGAAGCTCTCGGGCACCTGGCGCGTTCCGAACGAGTGCGCGAATTCGCCGGTCGTGTCGCGCACGACCGGGTATGTGATGTGGTATTCGCGGACGAAGCTCTCGGACGCGGGCGTCGAGTCCTGGTAGGTCACGCCGAGGACCGTGCCGTCATGCTGTCGCAGGCCCCGCTCGGCGTGCTCGAGCAGCGGCGCCTCCGCCTGACACGGCGTGCACCAGGACGCCCAGAAGTTCAGCACCACGACCTCGCCGCGCAGCGAGGCCAGCGTGCGCCGGGCGCCGCCGTCGAGCGCCGGCAAAGGACGGGTGGCGTCGGGCGCCGGCGGATAGTCGCCGCGCGCGACCAGTTCGTCGAGCGTGCGATTGGCCGACTGGGCAGTCACGCCGTAGGCCAGCAACGCGACCACCGCGGCGGCGGCGATCGTCACGAGGATGGGCGCCAGTCGGCGTCTCACGATCGACAACATTAGAGCGGTCGCCTAAGATTCGGGCGTCTGCGGCGGTAGCTCAGTTGGTAGAGCGCAAGCTTCCCAAGCTTGAGGTCGCGGGTTCGAGACCCGTTCGCCGCTTGGAGGTTCGGCGCCCTGTTTGTCTCTCGGTAGCCGCGTCTGGACCTCCGCGGCGAGAAGCCGCACCGCGGCCAAGTACGGACAGTAGCCGATGCCCGGGGACAGCCATCTGCCGCCCACCATGCTCCCACGGACATCAGCCGTCGGCCGGGTCTATCTGCTTTCTTTGCATTCGTAGATAGAGATGGATCAGCGTCTCAGATCCTGATCGCCGGTCATGGCTCTGGTGCCTGGTACACCCGACCGCGCGCCAACCGCCGTCTGCGTCGCGCGGCGGATAGTGGCAAACGCTTGCCCGAACCCGTCCGGACCTCCCCGAATATGGCCGGATTTGGGCCGCCGACAACGGGTTGGATCCCAATCATGGCGGGGGTTCTGCGATGCTTCCCAAGCTCGAGGTCGCGGGTCCGACCCCCGTTCGCCGCTTGCAAGGATCGGAGGGATATTGATTCTGCGCAGTCAAGCTCGCGTCGTCCTGCTCGGCATCGCGACCTTGCTCCTCGGCGCGGCGACGGCGCTCGCGACGCCCGGCACCGTCGGCTACGACGTGTCCTATCCACAATGCGAAATCGCGCTGCCGCCTTCCGCCAGCTTCGCGATCGTCGGCGTCAACGGCGGGCTCGCGAACGATCCAAATCCGTGCCTCGTGCAGCAGCTAATGTGGGCGGTCTCGGCGCCCGGCCTGCGGCGAGCCGGGCTGCCCGGCGTGTCCCTCTACCTGAACGCAGCCGACCCGGGCGACGACGTGGCCGACTGGCCGTCGCCGGGCGCTGGCACGGCTACCGCCAAGACGCCGTACGGAACGTGCGACGGCAGCTGGAGCCGCGCGTGCGCATTCACATATGCGACGTCGCGGGCGGCCTACTCCTATGCTCTGGCCGCGACGGCCGCGCCCGCGGCCACCGCGATGGCGCTGCCCGTCGCCGCGAGCGCGCCGTGGTGGATCGACGTGGAGACGGGCGCCAGCTGGGCCACTCGCTCGGGCTCACGCGAATGGGCACAGCTGAACGTCGCCGCGCTGCGCGGCTATCTGGCGGGCCTGCGCGCGGCGGGCGCGCGCGGCCCTGTCGGCCTTTACTCCGACGCCTATCAGTGGCGGGCCATCACCGGACTGGCTCCGCGTGCGAGCGGGGCCTACTTCTCGCACGCCATCCATGACTGGGTCAGCGGCTCGACGAGCCTCGCGCGGGCGCGGCGCGCCTGCGCCCGCGCGTTCAGCGGCAGCGCCGTCACGATCGCGCAGTTCACCGAAGGCGCCTACGACCGCGACTACGCCTGTCCGGCTTTGCGGCGGCGCGCCGCCCGCCGCCGAGGGTAGTCGTGCCACGCGCATAGGCCCGCACCCGCGGTATACGCTGCGCCGGTGGGCCCGCTGTCACCCTCCTCAGAGGCGTCGTTCCTGTCGATCGCCTCGACGGGCTCCTTCCTGTCGATCGGCTCGGTCGGCTCGGCCATGTCGATCGGCTCGATCGGATCCTTCGGCTCTGCATTCTCGATCGGCTCGGCCGGATCGCTCGGGTCGCTGCTCTCGGCTGGCGCGAGCTCGTCCGTGCTCTCCCACGGAACGACGGGCGCGATCCTCGGCGAGCGGGGCCAGGGACGGGCCGCGGTCGTTCTCGCGAGCGTGCTTCTCGTGATTACTGCGATCGTGTTCGTCTCGCGGCGCCCGCGCTCCTAGCACGGCCACGGCGCCCAATTACGAGCGCCTCCGCACCGGTCCGGCGAGGAGAGCCGAGTGAACGGCTCTCGCGGGCCATGACGCTCTTCCCGTAACTCGTTTTCACATTCACCGCAACCTTCGTGCGCGCGGTGTGTCTTAGCGTTCGTGATGCGAACGGGGGTTCTTTCACTGAGTGCGATTCGCACTCTGGCAGTGAGTGTCGTCGCCACATGCGCGACGTTCGCGCTGCTGTGGGCGGCTCCGGCCCTGGCTTCACACGATCAGGAGGTGTTCTTCGAGGCCGGGCAGGAGCTGCTCAATCCAGTCACACGGGCAAAAGCGCTTGCCGAGATGCAAACGCTCGGTGTGAAAGCGATTCGTGTCGAGCTCTATTGGGCGAACGTCGCGCCAGCCGCCAACAGCGCCGAGCGTCCCAGTTTCGACGCGACCGATCCCGCGAGCTATCACTGGGGTGAGTACGACGTGGTGCTCGCGGAAGCCGCCCGGCTGAAATGGAAGGTTCTACTGACGGTCGCCTCGCCGGTCCCGCGCTGGGCGACCGCCAATCGCAAGGCCCCGTATGTGACCCGCCCCGATGACTTGGAGTTTCAGGAATTCATGACGGCGGTCGGTCGTCACTATGGCTCGCAGGTGTCGTTGTTTGCGATCTGGAACGAGCCCAATCAGCTGGGCTGGCTGCTGCCGCAGTTCAACTCCGACGGCACGCCCGCATCGCCCCGGATCTACCGTGGCCTGTTCGAGGCGGGCTATGCCGGATTGCAGGCTGCCGGGATCGCGCACCCGAAGGTGTTGATCGGAGAAACCGCGCCCTTCGGTTACAGCACGGTCGACGCGCGCGCCGAAGGCGTGCGCCACAATGTCTCACCACTGGCGTTCCTGCGCCCGATGCTGTGCCTGAACGGTGACTACCGCAAAGCCGCCACGTGCGGCGAGCTGCATCCCTATGGTTATGCTCAGCATCCGTACACGCTTCCCGCCGGCCCGTTCTACCGACCGTCGAACTATGACAATGTGACGATCGGGACGCTCTCGCGTTTGACCGACGCCCTCGCGAGCGCCGCTCGCGCAGGTGCACTGCCGGCGCGCCTACCCGTGTATTTGACGGAGTTCGGCTTCAACACTAAGAAACCGTCCGAAAACTCTGGGCAGGCGGGCAGGAGTTATGTAGAGCTGGGTTGAAGCGGCAAGGCACACGACCCGTCGAAAGGAGTGTGCCTTGCCTGCCGCTGAGCCTACCCCTGCTCGCCCGCTGCCGACGATCTGG